>CAZQQI010000001.1:0-141249 GCA_964595465.1 uncultured Planctomycetales bacterium
AGAAAAAATTTTTTTGGAAAGATCATAACCAATCGAAACCTTTACGCGTTGGAAGAGTTTGCTATAATATGAGCGAGAAATCACACTGCGGCTTAGCGATCCGTCAAGGCTGAAAACGAGGAGACGTTATGAAAAAGATCCCTTTGCTATTGTTTGTGTTTATTGTCCTCTGCGCTGTTTCCTTCCTCTTTTTTGATCTGCATCATCCTGCCCGGGCCCAATATGATGATTACGGAGAATATGAAGACCCCATAGCCGAACAATATCAATACCCGCCTGAGCCCGCTCCGCGGAGAACGACCGATGACCCGTACGAGAGATATCCGGGAACATCTCCTGCCGGAGAGAACCGGCAAGCTGTCATTCAGAATATTCAGCTGAGCTGTGAGGTCGTCAGCCAGACACCGGGGACCGGGAAAGGGATCTCTGCCGAAAAAACGGAAAACAAAGATCCGGAGCAGCTCTTTTCTACCAGCGTCTCAGTGCAATGTCCATCCGGATATAAAGCTACCGGAGGCGGGACCAACGGCTACGGTTCAGGCGGAAGGGCGGCAGACTATCCCGACGAGAATGATCCCTCCCTCTGGCACTGCCGCTTCCGGGATCCGGATCAAGACACTGTCTGTTACGCGGTCTGCTGCCGGATAGAGAGCGGGGAACAACTGAACTGATCTTGGGATTTTTCCAAGCTTTTTAAATAGATTTTTTATGCTGATCTTGCAGAAGGCTTGCCAGCCCTTTGAACACCAGATCAGAATCACAGAGGCAAGCATGACCGGAAATATAGCGGACCATGACCTCACTGTATCCGCCGGTGACAATGATCTTCGGTTCTCTTCTCAGCTGATTAGACAAAAGATCAACGATCCCCTTGATCATCTCTCCGTAGCCATAAAACATGCCGCTTAAAATACTTTCTTCAGTGGTCTGGCCGATCAGCTGGCGCGGTTTATGAATGGTGATCTGAGGCAGCAGGGCGGTCTGCTGGAACAGGGTCTCGGCGGACAAGCGGATACCCGGGGCAATGATCCCGCCGAGATATTCCGGACGCCCGGGACCCCCGCCTTTCCGAGCCCCGACCACGTCAAAGGTGATCGCGGTCCCCAGATCCACCACCACCGCCGGATAACCGTAAAGCTGTGCGGCCGCATAGGCGCAGACCAGGCGGTCCTGCCCGACCTGGGACGGATCACGATAATGATTATCCATCGGCACCAGAATATCTTTGCCCACGACCAGGGGTTTCTGTCCGCAAACTTTCTTTACACACCGTTTGGCAATGGTAAGGGCCTTGGGGACCACACTGCAGACCACAGTGCCGGCATCCGGCATCCCGCACCCCGCATCTCGCGAAAGACCCCGCAAGGCACCGATCAAGCGCTTTTCATAACACCCTCGCGTGCCGGTTTTCACAGAATCAATCTTGACGATTTTCTCCCCTTCGAACACGGCCAGCCCGGTAGTGGTGTTTCCGATATCAATGGTGATGATCATACTTGAAGTCCTTTATACGTGACAAGGTCATCTATCACAATTCGCTATACGCTATTGTCTATTCTCTTTAAGTTCCTGGATCCGGTCGCGTATCAGCGCGGCCTTTTCAAAATCCAGATTGCGTGCGGCAAGTTCCATGTCGCGCTCGAGATCAGCGATATAATTGGCCAGGGCGAATTCCTCTTCATCCTGTCCCGCGGCATCCATGATCACATGTTCTGCCGTGTCTTCGTCAAGATGCAATCCTTCGATCCCTTCTTTCAGGGCCTTTTCAATGGTCCGGGGGGTGATGCCGTGTTTCTGATTGAACGCGATCTGAATGGTACGGCGGCGGTCACATTCATCAATGGCCTCATGCATGGCCCGGCTGACTGTGTCAGCATACATCACGACCTCACCGCGGATATTGCGGGCGGCCCGGCCCGCCACCTGGATCAAGGATGTGCGCGAACGCAGAAAACCCTGTTTGTCCGCGTCAAAGATCGCCACCAGGGTCACCTCGGGCAAGTCCAGCCCTTCCCGCAGAAGGTTGACCCCCACCAGCACGTCGAACTCCCGGGCGCGCAGACCATGCAGGATCTTACTGCGGTCAATGGTCTTGATATCCGAATGCAGGTATTTGACGCGCAGACCACGCCCCTCCAGATATTCGGTCAGGTCCTCGGCCATCCGCTTAGTCAGTGTCGTGACCAGAACCCGCTCATCCCTGCCCGCGCGTTCCCGGCATTCTCTTAAGAGATCATCCACCTGTCCGGCGGTCGGACGCACATGGATCGGCGGATCAATGATCCCGGTCGGCCGGACAATTTGTTCGACGACATACGGCCCGCTGCGGGCCACTTCATAATCCCCCGGCGTGGCCGAAACAAAGACTGTCTGCGGCATCCTTCCCTGAAATTCTGTAAATTTCAAAGGGCGGTTATCCCGGCAGGACGGCAGTCGGAAACCATGCTCAACCAGTGTCTCTTTGCGGGCACGATCGCCTTCGTACATCCCGCGGATCTGAGGAACCGTGACATGGGATTCATCGATCAATAGGAGAAAATCGTCCGGGAAATAATCCAGCAAACAGGCCGGCTGGCTCCCTGGAGGACGCCCGGAAAGGGCGCGGGAATAATTTTCAATGCCGTGACAACAGCCCATCTCTTTCAGCATCTCCATATCGAACCGAGTACGGGAATTCAGACGCTGGGCTTCCAGCAGTTTGCCTGCGGATTTTAATTCTTTTAACCTGCCGTTCAGTTCCTCTTCGATCTCTTTCAGGGCTTCTTCAATGCGCGGCTGGGTGGTGATAAAATGTTTGGCCGGGTACACAGCAGCCTTCGGCATACGGGCGATCACCTTACCGCTGACCGGATCGATCTGACTGATGCGTTCGATCTCATCGCCGAAAAATTCCACGCGCAAAGCGTCCTGTCGATAAGAAGGATAGACCTCCAGCACATCACCGCGCACCCGGATCTTCCCCCGGGAAAAATCATAGTCATTGCGTTCATACTGAATATCGATCAGCTGCCGCAGGACGTCATCGCGTTCAATTACCTGCCCTTCCTCGAGAAAGACCAGACGCTGTTCATATTCCTCTGGAGAACCCAGGTTGTAAATACAGGACACACTGGCCACGACCAGAACATCCCGCCGGGACATCAGCGACGTGGTCGTGGACAGACGCAGGCGGTCCAGGCGGTCATTGATCGAAGCGTCTTTCTCAATATACACATCGGTCTGGGGAATATAGGCCTCAGGCTGATAATAGTCATAATAGGAAACAAAATATTCCACAGCATTGTGCGGAAAAAATTCACGGAATTCACTGTAAAGCTGCGCAGCGAGAGTCTTATTATGCGATATGACCAGTGTAGGCCGGTCGCCGCGCGCGATCATATTCGCCAGAGTAAACGTTTTTCCGCTGCCGGTCACCCCGAGCAGAGTCTGAGACGGCACACCCTGGCCCACATTGGCAGCCAGGCGGTCGACGGCCTGAAGCTGTTCGGTAACGGGTTCAAAGGGACTGACGAGTTGAAATGTATCCATAGCACCCCTCTAAAAAGCAAATAACGAATAGCGAAATTCTAAACCAACCGCGTGTTTGAAGCGGTGTCGCCAATCACGAGAGATCATATTGTGTTTTGAAGGACTTCGGAAATCCGGAGCGGGCACGGATCATCACGCGTCAGCGTGGTGAGAGCGCAGGATTTTCGTCGAGTGAGTTCTGCCTCGCCGGGGCAGAACGAACGATCCGTAAAAACACAATATGATCGCCACATTATCAACACACCATGGACCAATACAAACACATCCGAAAAAACACGGATGCTATCGAACGCCTTCAAGATTTTTTCCCAGAAGCTCAAAGAAACGGTCGGCCAGACTCTGACTGCCGTAACTGCGTGGCTTCCAAAAAGCCATGCTGTTGACCACCATATACCGCAGTTCGACCTCTGATATCTCCCCGCTGGACCGCACATAGACATTGATCCGCGCGTAACGGGTCGCGAAAAACATGCGTGTTGCCCGCAATTCGGTAATCAGCAGGATCTGCTCCGTATCCTGAACATCGGTTTCGACCTCAAACACCTCGGGAGCGGCCTCCTCGGCAATCTCCCAGCCCAGATCATCCAGGGTCATTTTCACCGCAGTCACCGCGGATTCATAATCCGCGTACACCCTTTTAGTAAACGGCTTTTCGGCCTGCACATAATTCGGCAGACGGGTGCTGGTACACCCCGCGGCCAAGACCGCGCATAACACTATCAGCATCCAACGGCGCATATCATCCTCCTTAGCTGTTCTTGATCTGATCCCAAAATTCAACCATATCAGCCGGCAGGTCCGACCGGACCACGACCCGCTTCGTTTTCCCCGGATAAGGGAATGTTAACACATGCGCGTGCAGAGCCAAACGTTTCATATCCACCGTAAAATACCGGCGGAAGGCATAGACCCGTTCTCCCAGCAGGGGATGGCCCATGCGGGCAAAATGGATGCGGATCTGGTTGGTCCGTCCGGTAACGGGTTCGGCCCGGACCAGGGAACATCCCGCGCAGGAATCGAGGACCTCATAACGGGTCACGGCCATGCGCCCCGCTCCGCGGCGCCGGCGCTGATACACGTCCTTGACCCGGGCTCGGATCTCGCCTTTAAGACGGCGCGGACAGCCCTTCACGACCGCCCGGTATTCCTTGCTGACACGTCCCTCACGAAACGCGTCCATCATGACCTGCTGATTGCGTTTCCCTTTGGCATAAAGGATCACGCCGCTGGTTTCGCGGTCCAGACGGTGACAGGGATGAAGACGGCGGGAACGCGGGTCATCATGATCCCGGTTCACCCGTTCGGTCAGGGTCAGGCTTTTCTTCCCCGGAGCCGGTATAACAAGAAGACCAGTTGGCTTATCAAAAGCGATCAACTGGTCATCTTCATATAAAATGGCAATGCGTTTTTTCATGAAAGGTTGCCGTCACAGCATATCAGGAAAACTCCGGCGGATCGCCCTCCTCATCCTCAAACTGAGCTTCCAGCAAATCCGAGATATAGTTCAGCTTTTTTAAAACCAGTATGGGGAAGATCGCGAACATCCAAACATTGATCATGAGGATGACGACCTGCTGAAGCGGGGTAAATGAAAACACGTTTTCCATACCTGCAGACTCCTTAATCTTCATTCAGACGGTTCTGGACATATTCTTTCAGCACGCTGGAATCTTTTTCCTGAATGTCATAGAAAAAAATCGCGACATGATAGGCTCCGGAATCCGGGATGGCCTCAGTTCTGACCACCACACCGCCGCAGGAGATCTTGCGTGTCTGGTTTTTATCCTTACGCCGGATAGTCAGCAGCAGCTGAATATCCAGTTTGGTCATCGGTTCAATGTAATTGCTGACCCGGCAGTACACACCGGACCGGCTCAAATTCTGGGTTTCGGTCACCGCATCGAATTCCGTCGTGCAGATCTTAACCGGGAGACTGCTGTCCACGCGGGGATAGCGGCGGCGCTCGTTCTGTTCGTTTTTATGATCGTTCATGAATGATCCTTGCCGGTGAGGCGTTATCCTCTTACGAAGACGCTTCTTCCTTCTGCTCGGCAGCCTCTTCCGCCGCCTTCTCCCTGGCTTTTCGCCAGCAATTCGGATTGCAGTAATATTTGCCGTTACGGTAATAGCGCTTGGCGCGATGCGCGGTCTTTTTGCAGAATGCGCATTTTTTTAGATCTTCATTCTTCTCGTCTGCCATAACACACTCAACTCCTTTCAGGGGTTTAACTAAACAATATAGCGTTGTATCTTGTCCCGCGGACAAGCATTAATATCTTTTTCACCGAATTCCACGCCGATCAAATAAGAATCACTATGCGGAATACGGCGGGCCCACACCACCTGGCCTTCTAAATGAACCTGATGGGCGCCTTCCAACGGGAACTGCGTAAAGATCTGCTCTCTTAAGGGGATGAAATGCTCCGCGCGGATACGCAGACCGCCTTCACTCAGATCACGGCTTACGCAGGACTCGTTGATTTTCCCGTGCTCCATCCGGAATCTTACCGGACGGCGGAACGGCACCCTTTTATACCGGCGTTGTTCTGCCAAACCAACTCCTTTTCCTGCATAAAATCTTTGCAGAATTATAACATAGATTCAAGGTGAAACAATATTTTTTTCCCGCGGCAAAAGCGGAAACCCTGCTGTTTTTCTCTTTGTCATGATACCGGAACATGTTATAATCCAGCCATGTACCAGGAATTCTACGGATTCAGAGAACTTCCGTTTAATGTCACTTCAGATCCGGACTTCTTTTTTCCCAGTTCGATCCACGAAGAGGCCTTCTCCCATTTAATGTACGGTATTAAACACCGCAAGGGCGTTCTGGTAATTTCCGGAGAGATCGGAACCGGCAAAACCACTCTCTGCCGCAATCTGCTCGAACGGGTTGATACAACCGTCCGGACCGCCTTGATCCTTAATCCCTATTTTTCCGAAGCCCAGCTTTTGCGCATAATCCTGGAAGACCTGGGCATTGAAGGCTGTTTCCGCAACAAACTGGAATTGATCCATGCCCTCAACGATTACCTGCTGGCAGAGTCTGCTGAAGGCAATAATGTGGTCCTGATCATTGACGAGGCCCAGGACCTGAAACCGCGTCAACTCGAACAGATCCGCCTGCTCTCCAATCTCGAAACACAAAAACATAAATTATTGCAGATCATCCTGGTGGGTCAACCCGAACTGCTGGATATTCTTCGCCGGGATGATATGCGCCAGATCAACCAGCGGATCTCTGTCCGCTACCACATCATGCCCTTGAAAAAAGAAGAGATCACGGATTACGTTTATCACCGCCTGAAGATCGCGGCCCAATCCCAAAACGGATCACGCCCGGCAGAATTTACACCCGAAGCCGTAGACGCCTTATATCATTTTTCGCGCGGCACGCCGCGCCTAATCAACATCATCTGCGACCGGGCCCTGCTGCTGGGTTTCGTCAACGGATCACACACCATCGACCAGGCCATGATCTGCAAAAGCGCGAAAGAAACCAGCTGAATATTCAGCAGTCCAGCAATAAAGCTCTGCCGTTTAACATAACTCTAGCAATTGATTTCTGTCCAAAGGATAACATGACATGAGCACCATCCACGACGCCTTGAAAAAAGTCCAGCAAAAAATGTCCCCTGGCAAAGAAAACGTCCGGGAAAATCCTGTGACCAGCGGCCTTTCCCCTCAGGAAAAACAGGACGCCGAACAGCCCGGAACACCTTCCCCCTCCCCCAAAATAAACCCCAAACGGCCGACACTTTTCCGGATATTCCTGGCAGCCTTCTTCTGCCTGATCCTAGCCGGTACCATAACCTATCTGATCTATATCCGCGGCGTTTCTCACCAAAGCCCGTCAGCTTCCACGATCATAACCTCCGCGCAGGACCAGGCTGAACCGATCCGCCTCAAACTCAACGGCATCAGCCGCATTGAAGGGCGCAAGGTCGCCCTGATCAACAATGAAATTTATGAGCAGGGACAGACCGTCAGCGGTCTGACAGTGGAATCGATCGCTATGGGCCAGGTCGTTCTAACAGACCCCAGCGGCGCGCGCCAGATCCTGAAGGTGATGCCATAAGCGGCTAAAAAACAAATGGCGAATTGAGAATAGGGAATAGCGAACCGCGCTGTACTGTCCGGGTACAGGTGACAATCATTACGTTCATATTGTGTCGGGATCGATTTCAAGAATCCGGAGCAGCCTAAGCCCGGATCAATCGAAGGAAGACGTTTCCCGCTTAAAATAATGTCCCGGCATCTTCGCCCGGCTGTTGCAGATATTTGCTGACCGCCCGCCGGATCGCTTCTTCCGGAACATCCTCCACGATCTTAACACTGCCGAGAGCGTTCATTAAGACAAAACGATTGCGGCCGGTATGAAATTTTTTGTCATGCCGCATCGGCTCCAATAAGGTATCCAGCGGCATCCCCTTGATCTTTTCCGGCAGACCCAGCCGTGTCAGCAGGTCATTCAGCCGGCGGGCGTCATCTTCCGGGATCATCCCGCATAAAAGCGATATCTCCGCGGCGGCCCGCATCCCCAGAGCCACAGCTTCACCATGCTGATACGGCTCATAAGCGGAAGACGCTTCAACAGCATGTCCGATAGTATGGCCGAAATTCAAAATCGTCCGCAGGCCCTGGCTCTCGCGTTCATCACGGCTGACAATACTGGCCTTGATCCGGCTGCAGAGATAGACGGTTTCCGTAAGGGGCTTCTGTTCAAGCCTTAGCAGGGCGTCAGCATTGGCTTCAATAAAGGCAAACAGATTCTTGTCACAGATGACACCGTACTTAACCGCTTCGGACAGGCCGTTGCGGATCTGCCTCAGGTCAAGCGTCCGCAGAAGATCCACATCGGTATAGACCAGACGCGGATGATAAAACGCGCCCACCAGATTTTTCCCGAAAGGAAGGTCCACCGCGACCTTGCCCCCCATAGCGGAATCAATCTGGGCCAGCAGTGTTGTGGGAACCTGCACGTAGGGGATCCCGCGGCGGTACGCAGCGGCCACATAACCGGCCAGATCTCCGACCACGCCTCCGCCAAAGGCGATGATAAAGACATTTTTCCCCGCATATTCTTCAGCGATACGCCTGATCAGATCAAATGCACATTCCGCGGACTTGCTGGATTCTCCGCTGGGGACGTCCAAAAATCCCACGCCGAACCCGGCATCACGCAGAGCCGAAGAGAGCTCAGCGCCATGATGCTGGTGTATCACCGGGTTGGTCACGATAACGGCATCCGTCCCGATATTCTGTCTTTTAATTTCCGCCGCCAGCTCGGACAATATGCCGTGGCCGATCATAATAGGATAACTTTGCTGATCCGGCTGAAATTCGATTTTAATCGGTCGCATCTTTCTCCCTCACATTAATCCGGTCAGATGATTTTGCTGTTCTTTGAGTTTGTATTATTCGGAAGGTGTGGCAACAATACGGTGATCATATTCTGCCGTCTTTTATAATACAATATGCCCTCTGTTAATTGTCACCGGCATCCCGAACAATACAGCGCTATTCCCTGGCACATCATACCTTCACGCCCATCATCCCCGCGAGCACTTCCACGCCCAGCCAGATCACACGGAAAAGGCCGAGATTCAGCAGGACCAGGACCACAATGATCCCGTACCGTTCAAAACGCAGATACTGCCTCATCAACCCGTCCGGCAGTAAAGAGGCCACCACCCGCGACCCGTCCAGAGGAGGAATCGGGATCAGGTTGAAAACCGCAAGGACCAGATTGACGATCAGAGCCGTTGTCAGAAAACTGCGCGCCGGCCAGGACCAGGCAAAAGATTTAAGGATGAGACTGAAAAGGAAAGCGATACAAATATTAGTCAATGGTCCCGACGCGCCCACCAAAAGCATATCTCTTTTAGGATCTTTCAGACGGGAAAAATCAACCGGCACCGGGCGGGCCCACCCCAAAGGCGCAAACCCCATCAAACGCAGGACCACCGGTACAATGATCGTGCCCACGGGATCAATATGTTTAAGCGGGTTCAAGGTCAGCCGGCCGGCATCACGCGCAGTGGTATCGCCCCGCCATAATGCCGTCAGGCCGTGGGCGCATTCGTGCGCGATCACCGAGAAAAGCACGATCGCTATGATCTTAACAAATTCCAGCATGCTGTGTTCCGCTGCTCAATTATAAAACGAGTTTGATCCTGGTCACCAGAACGACTGGATAAGCTGCCCCGTCATCTTCTTCGGCCAGACCTTTGATATGAACCTTCTGGTTTAAATAACCGTCCAGCACATTACGGTAGCCTTTAAGCAAATAGGTCTGACCGTCTTCATCCTTGACCCAGTGACGCACCTGGGGAGACACGGCATCCTCCCCCAGGCTGTAGACCACAGCTGTGAGCGATCTCTCCCGGGCCTGACGTTCAGCACGGCGGCGTTCCTCCTCTGCCCGGAGGCGTTCCTCTTCCTGGTGCTGCAAAACATAAACATTACGGGTGGGCAGTTCGACAACGCGGACAGGCGGGATCGTGTCATCAGCATAGGCCAGAAAATCATCTTTGATCCAGCCGGTCACGCCTTCGACAGGGGCGATCTCATACCATCCGTCGTCCCCGCGGTCCTTGACCCGGACCAGAGTCCCTTCGCTCAGCTGGCCGACCACGGCGGACCGGCCATCGGGGCGTGAGCGGATATTGACGCGGCTGCCGCTGATCCGGCCGATGCCGTCCCGCAAATATTCGACCAGCTCTCCATAAACAAAGACCGAAAAATCCTCTGGGAGCCGGATCTCCTGCCAACTGTAGCTTGTGCCGAGGACAACAACTCTGTCGCCCAGAGACAACTGGCCGAGACGATCAAAATTGCGGTTCTGACCGGCGCGCACATTCACGGAATCGACGATCACCTGAGCCACATATGGCGGGGTGCGTGTCTCTTCCGCAGCACAAGCCCGTTTTTCCGCAGGCATACTTCCGGCGACCATGCTCAGCACGATCAGAATTGTGGGGAATGTTCTGCGCATGCCTCTTTCGGCGTTAGGATTCGGCTTTCTTTTCGCCTTCTTCTTCCTTGGGGGATTTGCGGCTGGCTTTAACCTTAACGATCTTGGTCTTGGGCAGCTTGGTCACGCGCCCTTCCTGCCACGTGCCTTTTTTCATAAGGTCTTTGATGCGTTCGATCCTCGTCAAAACAGTGCGCTGCTGCGCACCGGCGGTGTCGACTTTGAGTGATGGGTGTAATGACATAATCACAAACTCCTTATTAAACAATCATGGAATGTTTTTCGTAATCGTTCCTGCAGGTCCAACGCGGCGACTTTTCTGCCGTACCGGCCCACGCAGACAATATAATACGAACCCTTTTGGGCGATGAAGGCATCATAGCCGTCATCCATCAGATCCCGGACTAATGTATCCGCCCGGTTTTGCCGTTGGAAAGATGCTACCTGAACAGTATAGGTTTTGTCAACTGTTTTCTTGCGTTCAGGCTCACTTTTTGGCGGTTTTGGCTGTTTTTCGGCCTGTTTCGCGGCTTTTTGCAATTCCAGCGGCTGCGCGTCCGCTAAAACATCTTCTGCCCGGGCCGCTGCAGGAGCAGTCGGTGCCAAAGCAGGCGGCGGCTCTTTCGATACTGCGGTCTTTACCGGACCGGATTGATATTCTCTGATAATCAGACGCCGCCCCTTTTCTACTCCGAATGAAAACGCGACAACCATTCCCAAAATAAAAGCAACCACACAAATAATGGCATTTTCCACGGACACATGAAATGAACTGGCTGCCAGCTTGCCTTTACGGCTGGTTTTTTTTCCGGACACGGCTCCGGGGAATAACTCAAACTGAGATGGACGCTTGGGAGACAGGTTCATATATATATTTTATCATGAGCGTCAAATGTTCTGACGCAATTGCTGTAGCTGTTTTCGGAACGGCTTATGCTTGTACAGCTCGCGGAAAGCCTTCACCACTTTCGGATCAAACTGGGTCCCGCTGTTATGGGTCACTTCTTCCACGGCTTCGGGAATATTCAGCTGCTTCCGGTAGGGCCGTTCACTGATCATAGCCTCAAAGGCATCGACCACCCCCATGATCCGGGCTCCCAGCGGGATCTGCTCCTTGACCAGGCCCGATGGATAACCGCTGCCGTCATATTTTTCGTGATGATAAAGGATAATCGGCAGGACCGGCTTGAGAAACCCCACCGGCCGGATCAGATCCGCGCTCTTGGTCGGCATATCCCGAATAACCTTGAATTCTCCCGACGTCAGCTGACTGCGCTTGGAAAGAATGTCATAAGGAACATCCAGCGCGCCGGCATCATGCAGGATACTCGCATAATAAAGGTTCTCTATCCCCTGCTCACTCATACGCATCTTTTCCGCCAGGGCCTTGACCACATTGAAATAAGCCGAGGTCTGCTTCATCGTGCGGTGACTTTTCCGCTGAAGCAGCTGACCGATGAAACGGATACTGCTCAAAATGGTCCCCTGCTGCTGTTCATTAAACTGCTGATTCCGTATCGCCGTCACGCTTTGTTCAGCAAACACAGCGAGCAGTTCACGGTCGAAATCCGTGAACGGGACATCCCGCGAAGAACGCTTGACAAAAATGGCGCCGACGATCTCATCGGCGACCAGGGGCAGGCCGATCATGCGCTTTTCGATCAGAGGATACCCTTCTGTGACGCGCATCTCTTTGGCCGGGATCTTCTGCAGATCTTTTTTCTTGTCGAGAAAAATATTGATCTTATTATTGAAGATGGCGATCATAGCGACCTGTTTCTTCTCCGGATCCAGGATAAAGACCCAGGCCGAATGCGCGTTGATAAACTGGCATAACAGGCGGACCAGACGCAGAGAAAGCTCTTTCACATTATATGTCGAGTTAACCAGGCGGTAGACCATATGCACCGCGGAAAGGACCAAGCGGTATTTTTTGGCGGAATTGACTTTTCCCGTCCCTCTCATCATCACACCTTCGTATAGGCGTTAAAAAACCGTTTATGCTCATCCATGGCCGCGCGGTCTGTCATCCCGGCGATATGATGGCAGATGATCGTATACTTGACCTCTTCCGAAATGCGGCCTTCCCGGGGGTAGACGTCGGGAGGAAGCTGCTGAGGCTCATTCAGATAGACCTGAAAAAGGTCCCGGATAATCCGTTTAGCCTTGGATGTCATCCGCACCACCCGGTGGTGATTGTACAATTTGCGGTGCAGAAGGCCCTGCAGATCATCGCGCAGCGCCTTCATCTCGGGGCTGAAACAGACCACCGCCCCGCTGTGCCGCTTAACATCCTCGGCAGAATGGAACCCGCAGGCCTGCAGATTACGGTCAGTATGAACCAGCAGATCTTTGACCTGCATGTCGATCAGGGCCTTAACCACTTGATAACGCAGCATCTCCAGGTCATCGCGGCTGATGCGTTCTCCCAAAGCATTGACCGCCCGGCGCCAAAGCTCACTCTCCATAAGATCGTCGATGGTAATACATCCGGACTTCATGCCGTCGTCCACATCATGGTTGAGATAAGCCAGCGAGTCGGCAAAATCCACGATCTGGGCCTCAACTGTAGGACCTTCCTCTTCAAACTCTCCGGCCATGCCGGCAATATCATACTGGGTCTGATGCTTAAGGATACCCACCAAAACTTCCCGGGTCAGGTTGAGCCCTGTAAAATCCGGGTAGCGTTTCTCAAAGCGGTTCACGATCTCGAAACTGCGCAGATTATGATTAAACCCGGAATACCCCGCATCCTCCATGATCTGCCCCAGGATCTGCTCACCGGCATGGCCGAACGGCGGATGTCCCAGATCATGGGCCAAAGCGACCGCTTCGATCAGGTCTTCATTAAGCGATAGAACCCGCCCCAGAGTCCGGCCGATCTGGGCGACCTCCAGAGTATGCGTCAAACGGGTCCGGTAATAATCGCCCTCAAAAATGACAAAAACCTGGGTCTTGTATTCCAGTTTGCGGAAGGCCTGACTATGTACAATACGGTCACGGTCCCGCTGATACGCGGTCCGGTAGGCGTGTACCGGCTCGGGAACCGCCCGGCCCCTGCTGTCGCAGCTCTTCATGGCATAAGCGGCCAGAAAACGCACTTCCTGCTCTTCGATCTGTTCACGTGTCTTGAGCATCCTCAGGATCATCCTTTCTTCCGCTTGCGGCCGGACTTCTCCCCTGGTTCTGTGAGAGCCCGGTACAGATCATCCAGCGATTGGGAGATCACCTTGGTCGAACCAACCGACGGCATAAAATTGACATCGCCGACCCAGCGGGGGACGATATGCATATGGATATGTTTCGGCACACCGGCCCCGGCCGCCTTGCCCATATTCATTCCGACATTATACCCGTCGGGATGAAGAACGCGGTCCAGATCGTTCTGGACGTCATTGAGTAAAGCAAACATCTCTCCGGTCTCGGCCGAGGACAGCTTCCTGAGATCCCCGGTATGGCGATAGGGCACGATCAAGGCATGGCCGTTGTTATAAGGATAGAGATTCAGCACGGCATAACAATGTTCCCGGCGAGCGAAAACATAGTTTTTCTTATCGCTGCGGGACCGCTTCAGACGGCAAAACAGGCATCCTTTTTCCGGCTTGCCCATTTTGGAAAGATATTGTGTGCGCCACGGCGCCCAGATTCGGTCCATCATGACACCCTCACAATACGCGCGTTGACAGTTTTCCCTTCGACCTCCAACAGGGCGTAGGAACGGTACGGGGCAAAAATATCATCGGTCAAACTGCCGGGATTAATATACAAAATCCCGCCCACCCGTTCGGTGCAGGGCTTGTGCGAATGGCCGAAGACCACCACGTCAACGTCTTCACCGGCAAATTCTTCGACGATGCGCTTCAGCACCATATCCGGTGAGCCTTCTCCATGCATCACGCCGACGCGGATCTCACCGATATCCAAAAAACAGCGTTCAGGAAGTTTTTTTCGTATAGAACCTTCGTCCATATTCCCGCAAACCGCCTTGACCTCGCCGATCTTTTCAAACGCCTTCAGTGTTTGTGCGTCACAGACATCACCGGCATGTACGATCATATCGGCCTTTTTAAGAACAGAAACCACCTCGGCGGGAATTTTCCGGGAATGGGTGTCGGAAACAACAGCTATGCGTATCATAAGATCCTTTTTTTCAGCTATGCGACGATCAGCGGCTGATCGTACACATCAAGCAATGTTCTCAATTCTCCTTCATTCCAGATCCACATACGTTCCTGCAGGGCCCGGACCCGGGCTTCTTCATCAAGACGCTCAAAAGAGACCAGGATACAGCGCTGAGGCCTCACCTGCCGTTCTTTAACCGCCCCCGAGATCACCGATATATCCTGTTCACTGACCCTTTTCCTCTTGAGAACGATCAGCCAGGATCCCGCCGCGGTATCCGCTTCAATAATATCCAGACCGCAGCACTGGGACCGATCCAGCGTGCCCGGACGAATACGGGAAAACAGAGGCAGATGGTAACGCCGGCCGTTGATATGCAGCAGCTCATCCTCAAAACACTGCATCAGATCCATGATCCGAACTGAGACAGTTTTGTCTGAATTCTGCCGGAAGATTTCGACCGAACGGGCAAATTCCTCACGGAACTGCTCTCTCCGGCGGTCAGGAGACAGATCGATCGCCACTAAGCGGCGTTTGAACACAAAACTCAGCCAATAGCGGAACAACCGGTCCGGAAGATAATAAAGCTTGCCGTTCTTGGAGACCAGGCCGGCCTGCGCCATCTTCTTGAGACGGGTAGACAAGGCCCGCTGTTTGACCCCGGCCAGTTCGGCCAGGGTCTTGACCGTATGCCGGCCCCGGCTCAGGATCAGCAAAATGCGGGCATTGATCAGATTCCCCCGGCCGGAACAGGTCTGCTCAAGGATCAGATCAAAGTGCCGGCTCAGTGTTCCCCAGGAGTCGAAAATCGTGTTCTCCACAGCGCGGCTGAGGATCGGCAAAAAGGCCTCTTTCTGATCAAGCGAAGAACAGAGGCTGTGGATTTCGCTGCAGAGCAGCCGCAGATACAGCGGATGCCCGCCGGTCAGATCGATCAAGAAATCCCTGAGAGACGGGCTTATCTCCACGCCGCCGAGATGATAGGTCATGAAGTCGCAGCAGGTGCGGGTATCAAAAGGCTCGACCGCAATCGTTTCAAAATTCCCGAACAGCAGGGACAGCTTCTCCGACAGGATCTTTTTAGCCGCCTCAATCTGAGAACTGGCAAATAAATAATAGCACTGGCGCTGGGTCATGATCAGCTTGCCCAGCTCCTGAAAGACATCCGGGAAATCCCATTCTTCCAGATAATGAAATTCGTCAAAGGCCAGGACACAGACTAAGCCGGATTCCCGCGAAAAGACCTGCGGCAAAGCCACGGCCAGCTGATAGGCTGCAAACTCTTTATCCTGACGCAGAAGAGTCTGCATTTTCTGGATGGCCTTAATAGTTTCGGGCAGTTGCGCTCTGGTCTGCTCGATAAGCAGATTGATATCCTCATAGCGAGGCAGGTCATGACGCCGGGAAAATTCATACAGCAGGCTTCCGGAAATCTTCAGACAGAAATAACGCAGGTCCTTGTGCTCCAGATCAACATAAACCGGGACGATGGAAGGGTCATCCAGAGTGGATAAAAATTTGCGCAGGATAATGCTTTTTCCGATATAGCGGTCACCGAGAAGCGCGGCGTTCTGACGGTAGCCGTCTTTAAAATCCAGAACACGTTTTTTCAGCAGGGCCAAAATATCCTTGCGCCCGTAAAACTTCTCAAGATCAATGCACGGCATGGTACCACCTTAATCTATTTCGAAAGATAAAACAGCGGGTTGTCAGCTACGCCGTCTTTGCGAATCTCAAAATACAAACACGGGTTTGAAGAATCCGGCATGATCCCGATCTGCTCGCCTCTGCGCACCCGCTCTCCGACCCTCTTCAGCAAAGCCCCGTTACGGGCGTATACCGACGACAGACCGTCCTGATGATCAATGATCACCGTCGATCCATAGCCCGGGAGATGGTCCGCGAAAACGACCTTACCGGGACGTGCCGCCTGAACCGCGGCGCTTTTCTCCAGGCGGATCTGTATGCCCTTATTCAGATACGAATCCGCGGGATGACCAAAATACGCCACCACCTTCCCCGCGGCCGGCCAGACAAATTCTCCAGCTCCCGGACCGTCTTCCAGCGGCATCACGTCAAGCTCGATCACCTCGTCTGCCCCCGGGATGAGCAGACGCTGCCCTTCTTTGATCAGCGAAGCGTCTTCAATAGCATTGGCCCGGATGATCTCATCCAAAGGGACTCCATAAACCCGGGAGATACGCCACAGAGTCTGATCGCTGCCCACCTCATGATAAACTCCGCTCCGGTCGAAGCCCCATCCCCCGTCTCCCGGAGGATGCCCTGCGGTCATACAGCCGGAAACCAGAACAGCCAAAAAAACAGCGGCCGCCGCCCTGACTAACATCTTCACCCGAAAAAAACCTGGAGCGAGGGACGGGAATCGAACCCGCGTGGCCAGCTTGGGAAGCTGGAATTCTACCACTGAATTACCCTCGCGCAAATTATATTCTTCAAAACACGGCAATGGAACTCACGTTGTTGCTTGCGTATTATCCAAAATCGTTATCAGCTGTTTGACCGCCGCCGGGACGTCTTCAGCCAAACAGACCGCCCGTGTCACCGCGGCCCGCCGGGCTCCCGCCTGCAGAAGGCATGCCGCATTTTCCTCCGTAATACCGCCGATCGGGAAAACCGGAATACGGACTGCAGCCAAAACATCATTCAGCAGCGACAGGTCCATAGGACGCCGCCCGGGTTTCGTCAAGGTCTTGAAGACCGACCCGAAACCGATATAATCCGCCCCGCCGGCTTCAGCGGCTTGGGCCTGGTCCATCGTCTGACAGGAGACACCGACCAGCGCGCTGTCCCCCATGATCTCCCTGGCCTGCGCGATACCGGCATCATCCTGTCCGACGTGAACACCGTCGGCACGGCAGACACGGGCAAGACAAGGATCATCATTCACAATATACAACGCTCTGTCCCGGACCAGTGGGAGTATTTTTTCAGAGAACGTCAGGACATCTTCACCAGAAACGTCTTTCGCCCGGATCTGAACAATATCCGCCCCGGCGCCGACAGCCTGATCCGCGACAGAAAGCAGACGATCCCAATCTGCAACAGCGGCGTCCAGCACAATATATAACCGCGCCCGGGCTAGCCGGGCTCTTTTATTGTCCATACAGGATGTTCAATTATATCAAAAATATATTAATATCAAAATGAAAACTTTTTACTATACGACTGTTCCAGCCGATAGACCTTATAGCGGATCTTTTTCACATTCTCCGCAGAATTTTTGTCAAAAATTTTCAGAAACTCTTCCAGAACCCGCAGGGATTCCTTAACCCTCTGCATATTGACCAGCATGATCTGATGAGGATCTTTACGGCTTTGCTCTGTGCCCAGCGAGGCCTTTCCCACATCGGTCTGAATACTGCGTGCCTGAAGCAGGTCCTGCCGGTCCAAACATGCAGCCGCCCGGGTCAGATCATGACGCAGGGCCTTCCACCGTTTCGTCCAGGACCGCTCGTCCAGGATGAACCGGCAGATATCTTCACACACCCGCAGTCCTTCGCGGGCACGGTTAAGATTGGCATCCAGCAATCGGTACAGTTGTCTGCGTTCTAGCGCGCGCATCGTTTCCTCACCGCGGCGATGATGTTCGTCGTCGAAAGCCCGGGAAGATAATCCACCAGCTCGACCCGTCCTCCGTGAGCGCGCACAATATCTTCTCCCACAACCGGCCTGCCTTTCCAGTCCGCGCCTTTGATCAAAAGGTCGGGTCTCACTGCCTTGATGAGTTCGTACGGGGTATCCTGATCAAAGATGACAACATAATCCACACAGGCCAGTGCAGCCAGAACCCCGGCCCTCTCGTTCTCTTCATTAACCGGACGGTCCGGGCCCTTGATCGCGCGGATGGAACGGTCACTATTGAGCCCGACGATAAGCGCGCGCCGTCCCCGGGCGGCCTTTTCCAAATAACTGACATGGCCGTAATGCAGAATATCAAAACACCCGTTGGTAAAGGCCACGGGTCTTCCTTCTCGGCGCAAAGCGGCCGCTTTCTTTCTCAGGGTATTCCAGGTCACGATCTTTCGCCGGGATGTCATGGATGTTTTTTCTCGTATTATTCAATTTTGGTGCTGACAACGTGGTGATCCCTGGGGCTGGTTTTTCCCCAGCGCCCTTCACGCCTCACTCGCGCCTTTTTTCTATTTACTATTCACCAATCACTATTCGCCATTCGCCATTTATCATCCGCCGTCCGCTATTCTCTCTTCCACCAGTTCGCACAAAATATGGGCGAGGGTCATGTAGGCCTCCTGAATACGGGCGGTCACCTTGGAAGGCATAGTCAGACACATATCACTCAAGGGCTGGAGCTTCCCTCCGCCTTCACCGGTCAAAGAGATGGTGTACACATCCCTCTGCCGGGCGGCCTCAAAGGCCTTAACCACATTAGGAGAATTTCCGCTGGTCGATAGTCCCAGCAGGACGTCACCGGGCCGGGCCAGCGCCTCGACCTGACGGCTGAAGACGGTCTCAAAACTGTAGTCATTACTCAGGCAGGTAAGGATCGAACTGTCTGTCGTCAGGGCGACCGCCGGCAGGGCGCGCCGCTCCCGCTGAAAACGGCCGATAAATTCTGCCGCGATATGCTGGCTGTCGGCTGCGGACCCGCCGTTCCCGCAGATGAATAGGGTCCTGCCATCCTGAAAAGCGGCAGAAACCCGTTCAACCACTCTGGCCAGAGGCTCCTGATTCTGCTCAAGGGCCTTCTGCTGAACCTCAAGAGCCTGTTTCATGATCTCGGCAATTGTCCGCGGCATTTGCTGTCCTCCTATGATGAACCGGCAAAAAAGACAGAAGCGACGTTGTACAGATCCATGTCGATCGCCTTATGCTGTTCCACCGCTTTTTCGATATCGACACACTGAATTTTATTATCCCGCATACTGACCATGCAGCCGAACCGGCCCTCTTTGATCATTTCCACAGCCTGAATACCGAACATCGTACCCAGAACACGGTCAAACGCTACGGGAGACCCGCCCCGCTGAATATGTCCCAGCACACTGACCCGGGTCTCATAGCCGGTTTTATCTTCAATGGTCTGAGCGACGTATTCCCCGACATTGCCGAAACGGTGATGAGGCTGTGTCATCTTCTGAGCGTCATAGCCCCGTATCCAGGCGCCCTCGGAAACCACGATGATACTGAAATTTTTTCCCCGGCGATGGCGCGCCTTGAGCTCGGTGCAGACCTTGTCCAGGTCTGCTTGAATCTCCGGGACCAGGATCATGTCTGCACCTCCGGCAATACCGGATTTCAATGCGATCCAGCCGGTATGCTGTCCCATCACCTCAATAACAATAATACGGTGATGGCTTTCCGCCGTGGTATGCAGACGGTCAATACATTCGGTGGCGATGTTGACCGCGGTCTCAAAGCCGAAGGCATAGTCTGTCCCGGAAAGAGCATTGTCGATAGATTTGGGAACCCCCACGACCTTGATCACACCTTTTTTATGCAGCTGCAGGGCGATCTTAAGGGTCACTTCTCCACCGATGGCGATCAGAGCATCAATACCGCTGCGCTTATAATTCTCAGCGATCTTTTTGACCTTGGCGGAATCTTTTAGGGGATTCAGGCGGCTGGTTCCCAGAATGGTCCCGCCGCGGTCCAGAATACCGGATGTGGAACGCGGATCCAGAATGCGCATATCGTTATTAACCAGACCCTGCCAGCCGTTCTTGATCCCGGTCACCACAAACCCTTCGATCATGGCCTTGCGCACCACAGCACGGATAACCGAGTTCAACCCTGGACAGTCCGCCCCTCCTGTCAGCACTCCGATCTTTTTCATGATCCTCTCCCTTTGATCGTGAACGGTCCTGATGACCGGTCCGCAGAATATTCAAACACGGCTCACCCGTTTGACCACCTTTTGGTGGCCCTGCGATTTTATGCGCTGGTTCCCCGTACGCCGGACCCGCTAGGCACGGTATCCCTGAAAAGGAACGTTCGGTTCTTCCGTCTGCGCCTTAGGCGGCTGTTTCGACTGTTTGCCTCGTCCGTCTGAAGGATTGATCTTAGCGATATCAACGCGCACCACAACGGTTTCTTCGATCCCGATAATATCCTGGATCTTGCGCTTGATCATATGCTGAATGCGGGAGGTCATTTCGGGAATATTGACGTCTCCGGTCAGGCTCAGCCGGGCGGCCACATCAAGGCCCTTTTTCCCGGCGGTGATCGCCGCGCGCACATCCTTGACCTCCGGCTGGCGGGAAACCACCCGGCGGATCAGATCTTCAATCGCGTTAAGCGAAACGCTGACCCGGCCGGAAGGATTATCAAAAGCGATATTGCGTCCTTTCTCCTCCGAGCTGTAGACCGCTTTGGAAAACAGATAACTGACCGCAACAACTCCAAGCGCCACCCCGGCCAGGACCATACGCGCCTCATAGGATGCATTGAGCGCCTCTAAAATCGAGACAATCTCCTGCGGAGTCATCAGATTCAGGGCGACCGCGCCGATCAGACAGGCAAACAACAGCGCCACCACATTATAGAACAATACTGCCAAACGTAAGGTTATCTTCATTCCTGCCCCCTCTCTATCCCCTGAATATTAATATTGATATCTTTCAGATCAATGTCCACGGTCTGTTCGATCGCTTCGCGGACGGCATCCTGGGCGCGGGCCGCTACCTCAGGAATGCTCAGACCGTATTCGATCCAGACAGCAACGTCGACGACGACCTGGCTGCTGGCATCCACACTGACCGAAACGCCGGGATGCTTGCGGATCCCGAAAAGGCTTAGGCCTTGCGAGAGGACGCTTTTATCCTCTACCTTAATGCCTTTGATATCCTGCAGGGCATTGGCCGCGATATCCGCTATGACCTTTTTATGGATCTTGATCGATCCGAGATCGACTTTACTGAACTGTGACATGGTTAAGCCTCCGCCTCGTTTTTCATGTATTTTTCAATAAAATGGGTTGTCGCCTTCCCGTCCATAAAAACAGGATGGGACAGGATATCCGTATGCAGATCGATGGTGGTCTTGATCGGGCTGACATAAAATTCATCCAGGGCCCTCAGCATGATCTGGATGGCTTCTATACGGTCGCTGCCGTAGGTGATCAGCTTGGCCACCATGGAATCATAATACGGACTGATGGTGTATCCAGGATAAATATGGGTGTCGACCCGTACGCCCCGTCCGCCGGGCATGTTCAGCTCTTCGATCTTTCCCGGAGAGGGCATAAAGTTGTTCTTGGGGTCTTCAGCATTGATCCGGCATTCAACCGCCGCCCCTTCCAGACGGACATCCTTCTGGGAGAGGGTCAGCTTCTCGCCGGCCGCCATGCGGATCTGTTCCTTGACCAGGTCTATGCCGGTGACCATTTCCGTGACCGGATGTTCGACCTGGATACGGGTGTTCATCTCCATGAAGAAAAATTCTCCCGACGCGTCAAGCAGGAACTCGATGGTGCCCACGCCTTCATAGTCGACGGATTGGCTGGCCTTGACCGCTGCGTCCCCCATGGCCTGACGCAGCTCATCGGTCAGAGCCGGTGAAGGCGATTCTTCGACCAGTTTCTGGTGGCGGCGCTGGATACTGCAGTCACGCTCGCCGAGATGGATCGTGTTGCCGAATTGATCCGCCAGGATCTGAAATTCGATATGGCGGGGGTCTGTGATATATTTTTCAATATAGACATCCGGGTTGCCGAAATTGGCCTCGGCTTCCTGACGGGCCATGGAAAACGCGCTGGTCAGGGTGACATCGTTATGACACACGCGCATCCCTTTCCCTCCGCCGCCGGCGGCCGCCTTAATAATGACAGGATACTTAATGGTTTTGGCGATCTCTACGGCCTGTTTCTGGTCGGTCACCACCCCTTCTCCCCCGGGGGTCAGCGGCACGCCGATCTTACGCATGGTTTCCCGCGCCTGAACCTTGTCCCCCATCAGGCGGATGGTTTCAGGAGACGGACCGATAAAATGGATATTGCAGGATTCGCAGATCTCGGCGAAATGGGCGTTCTCCGCCAAAAACCCGTACCCCGGGTGAATGGCGTCGACGTCGGTGACTTCGGCGGCGGAAATGATCGCCGGGATGTTCAGGTAACTGTCTGTGCTGACGGCCGGACCGATACAGACGGCTTCGTCGGCAAAACGGACGTGCAGAGAATAGCGGTCTGCTTCGGAAAACACCGCCACGGTCTGAACACCCATTTCCCGGCAGGCCCGGATGATCCGCAGGGCGATCTCTCCCCGATTAGCGATAAGAACTTTTGAAAACATAGGATGTCTTTCTATAAAATGGTCAACGAAAAAAACGATTGGATTATGCCGGTTCAACGACAAACAGCGGCTGACCGAATTCAACCGGTTCGGCATTATTGGCCGTTATCTCAACGACCTTGCCCTTGACATCAGACTTGATCTCGTTCATCAGCTTCATGGCCTCGACAATGCAGACCACCTGGCCGACATCCACATTCTGTCCGACCTCGACGAAGGGGGGCGATTCCGGCGACGAAGCGCGGTAGAACGTCCCCACCATCGGAGAGGTGATCTCCACCCCGGAAGGAGCGGATTTCACCGGACCCTCAACCTGGACTGCAGGAGCCGCCTGAGGCGCGGCCTGCGGTGCCGGTTGAGGCGCCGCTGCGACCTGCGCGGGCTGAGACCCGCCTTTTTTGAGAGTGAGTTTGGAACCCTCGCGCTCGACCTCGATCTCGGTCAATTCGTTATCGTTCATCAGCTTGACGATCTCTTTGATCTCTTTGAAATTCATATTTTGATCCTTTCAACGTATTCTGCCGTCCGGGTATCAATCTTGATCCTGTCCCCCTGCTCGACGAACAAAGGAACCTGGATCGTGGCGTCTGTCGCGATCCGGGCCGGCTTGGTCCCGGCCTTGGATGAGTCGCCCTTGAGCCCCGGTTCAGCGTAAGTGATCTCAGCTTCGACGAAGATCGGCAGTATGATCTTCAGTACCTGCTGACCGTACATCAGACCGGTCACGGTCAAATTCTCCAATAAAAAATCCCTGGCGCTACCGATCTCATCCAGGGTGAGTTCCACCTGCTCGAATGTCTCATGGTTCATAAAATGATACGCGCCGCCGCCCTGATATAAAAATTCCAGCTCATGCTCTTCCAGCTGAACATCCTCCAGTTTATCCGCGGTCTTAAAGGTCTTTTCGACCACCGTGTCATTTTTGATGTTCTTGAGCTTAACCCGGGCGAAGGCTGTCCCTTTACCGGGCTTGACATGATGATAATCCTGGACCAGATAAAGGTCTCCGTCAATCATTAACCCCATGCCCGATGAAAGCTGATTGATCCCGATGGTCATACGTGATGCTTCCCTTTGTCTTGTCCATTGAACCCGCGGACTCTGCCGGCCTTAGCCCTTCGTCCGATCCCGATCAGCAGCGAAAGACCTGCGGTGCTTCCGGATCCTGACCCCGGCTTAAGATCTGACTTCCCTGTCCGGTTACCAGGACCATGTCCTCGACGCGTATCCCGTAATGCCCGGGACGATAAATGCCGGGCTCGACGGTCACCACCATGCCCGCGGAAAATGTCTCCCGGCTCTTAACAGAGACACGCGGGGGTTCATGGATCTCCAGACCCACACCGTGCCCCAGGGCATGCGCGCAGTAGCGCAGTAAGTTGTTTTGCCGCAAGGATTTTCGCGCGGCCTGGTCCGCTTCCGCCACCGGACGCCCGGCAGCGATACCCGCGATCGCACACTGCTGGGCCTCGGCCACAGCACGATATGCCGCACGAATAGAATGGGGTATTTTATCGGAAAGGAAAATGCGTGTCAAGTCGCTCTTATACCCATTTTTCTCGATGCCGGCATCGACGAGAACCGGGTCCGCGGCCCGAATGCGGCGGCCGGTGACCCGGGCGTGCGGATAAGCGGAATTGGGACCGGAAGCCACGATAGGGTCAAAACTGAAGGAGACACCTCTGCGAAGGACAAAATCGGCCATGCGGTTTTTGATCTCCTGCTCTGTCTTTCCCGGCCGGATCACGCGCCGGAGATAACGGAAAAGGTCCTGATTGATGCGGATGCTCTCGCGGATCGCCGCGATCTCAGCTTCGGTCTTGATCCGGCGCAGATCCTGGACACATCCGGAGACATCACGCAGAACGGACTGGCGGGGACAATACTTTTTCAGTGTCTTCCAGAGCAACAAACTGATATGCCGGCCATCCACACCGGTCCGAAGACGGCTGTACCTCCCCAGGATGCGCGCTGTTTCAGCCGGCAGGCTTTTGCAGATCTCTTTGACAACCACTCCGTCCGGCGCCTGCTTTCTGACGTGTTCTGTATAGCGGGCATCCGTTAAATAATACGTTTTGCGGGGCAGAACCAGCAGCCAGGCGTCTTCCGCCGGGACCCCGGTCAAATAGCGGATATCGGGCGGATGGACCACCAGATAGGCATCAAGTTTGGACTGTGCGATGCGGCGGCGGAATTGTGTGATCAGGGAATATGATGACATACCTGTGAGGACATCCTATAATAAAGGCCGGAATAACGGATATCTTCCGGCGGATATGTTGTGTTCATTGATGACAGCTCCGTCTGCCCCTGGTGACGGGCGGCCTGGTGACTTATTCTTCTTCCAGCAGGCCGGCGATGGCCTCCAGACCGAGCAGATAACTGTTGACCCCGAAGCCGCTGATCTGGCCGTCGGCGACCGGCGCGATCAGAGATGTATGCCGGAATTCTTCCCGGGCGTAAATGTTGGAGAGGTGGACCTCTATGACCGGAATATCCACCGCGGCGACAGCGTCGCGGATCGCCACACTCGTATGGGTATAGGCGGCCGGATTGATCAGAACCGCGGAAAATCCAGCGGACCGGGCCTGGCCGATCTTATCGACAAGATCCCCTTCATGGTTGGATTGAAAGGTCTCCAGAGAGAGACCGCAGTCTTCGGCAAGGGAAACGAGCTGGTCGTTGACATCTTCCAGCGAGATCTCACCATAAATGCCTTTTTCCCGCTGTCCCAAAAGGTTGAGATTAGGTCCATGGATCACGAGGATACGTTTCACGCCTGCTCCTTTTTTGCTGTGTCGTCGCTCCCGGGCTGCTCGGACTGTTCGGCCTCTTCGACCAGCAGGACCGGAATACCTTCCTTCACGGGGTAGCGCAATCCGCATTGCCGGCACCGCAGATGATCGGCCTGCTCCTGAAGGCTGCCCTGACAGGAAGGACAGGCCAGGATCTCGAGCAATTCTTTATCCAGCATGCTGTTCTCCCTCTGGTGAGGATCCTGCTCCCTGCCCGGCACCCCGGGCAATATCCACGTATTTAACCTGCAGCTCGTAAACCGACGCATTGATGAGGTCTTCTTCCTCTTTTGTCAGATTGCCCTGCGTCTTTTCTTTCAGCATGGCGAGGGTGTCGATCAGCAGGCGGGCCTGCTCCAAATTGACTTCGACTTTATTGTCGGCCATGGGGTTGCCCATAACTCCCAGAAAAATTAAGGCCTGCATGGTGAGGCTGGTGATATACGCCCGGAAGTCGAAGGGCTGCTCTTCATTCTTTTGATTCTGGTAGGCCTGGCCGGCTTCACTCTTGGTTTCGGCCGCGGCTTCTTTCCAGGATTCGTCGACATGTTTTTCGGCAGACATAATGCCCCTTTCTTAATATATGTTTTGATACAACGGATTTAGATTATCAGACCGGTTCCGGCTTGTCAATATAACCTGTCATTCGCTGACCTCGAAGGAGATCACGACATTAAACGATAATTCCGGATAATCCAGACCCGACGGGAACGGCGGGAATGGGGCCGATTCTTTAATGCTGCGCAGAGCCACCCCGCGCAGGTAGCTGTTAGCCCGGGTGCGGTCATCGATGATCTTGACCTGCTTAAGGCTTCCGTCGGCGGCCAGGACAAAGGCCAGATAAACTTCTCCTTCGGCGAAACGCGGATCGTCGACATAAAAATAAGCGCGGTTCCTGATCCGGTTGCGGACCTGCTCGTGATAGGTCAGGTAGCCGGCGGAGGCCATTTTTTCTGATTTCAGAACCGGAACTTTGATCGCCCGTTTGCCTTTCCACTGTTTGATCCGGGTCAGGGCCTTTTGGGGGGCAGGACGGCTGGCGCTTTTGGCGCGCGAGGGCTTGGGAAGGGGCAGCGGCATTTCCGCCCTTTCCGGCCTGGTGATCTTGGGGAAATACGGGTCTTTGGGCTTAGCCACCGGCTGCATACCCTTCTTAGGCGATGGGGTCTGTGCCGGCTGATTGGGTAAGGACTGATAAACAATGGAGGTCGTGCTGTGTTTGACCTGGACCCGGTCTTTCCACTGGGTAAAAAAGAAGACAATGAAAAGAAAAACATGAATCAGCAGGGATGTGATCAGGGCGTAACGGAAGATCCTGTTTTCCAGGGTGATGAACGTCGGCATTCAGGCCTTTTCTTTCTGTTTGTTCCGCCGGAAAATTTCGCGCAGATAATAACGGAGAAAATTCAGGGTATCCCTCAGCGGATTGATCTTACTGTGTTCTCCGGCATAAATGGTGCTGATATCAACGCTGCTGATCGGATAGCCGGCACGCGACGCCTGGACCAGGACCTCGGTCTCGATCTGAAATTCACTGCTTTCCAGAGAGACCTTGCGCAGGATATCGCAATGAATATAGCGGAATCCGCACTGGGTGTCGGGAATGCGCTGACGGCATAAATGCGAGATCAGAACAGACATGACGCGGTTGGTCCATAAACGGACCAGGGGCATGGCCCGGACATCACGCATACGCGAGCCGCTGATGATCCCGACGGGACACGCTCTGGCGGCTTCCAGGAACGCCGGCAGATCCTGGGCTAAATGCTGACCGTCACCGTCCATGGTGATCACACCGTCGTAGTTTTCTGCGAGGGCGTGCGCAAAACCGTGCCGCAGGGTGGCGCCTTTGCCGGAGCGGGCGGGACGTCTGAGCACCCGGGCCCCGGCCTCCCCCGCCAAACGGGCGGATTCATCTGTCGATCCGTCGTCTACGACAATGATATCCATTCCGTACTCCCGGACCGCTGCCACGACGCCGGCGATATATTCTGCTTCGTTATGGATAGGGATCACGACGCAAAACTTCATGTATGAGTCACCTTTTCCGGGCCTTTCCGGGAATCGATCCAGAACCTGCGGAAGATCAGCCATTGGGCGGGATCTTCACGGATATAATATTCCAGAACAGCGGCCTGCTGATCTAAAAAATGTTCGACAAAAGAACCCTCGTCAACGTTGGGATAACCGTCCGGCTGTTCAAACAGATCTCCGATAAGGAGACGGTACGTATCGTCGTCATTACGGTAAAGAAAAGCAGGCAGGACTGCCGCGCCGGTCCGGTAAGCAAAAAGCGCGGCGCCTTTGGGGATCATGGTCAGATGCCCGAAAAGCGGCCGCGGTTCGCCGGTAGCGGTAAAATCGCGGTCAGCCAGCATGGCCACGATGCCGTTGTCTTTCAGCACGCGCAGGCAGCGGCGGATGGATAAATTGACCGGGACCACGTTCATGCCTTTGAGACGCCGCTGCTGATTGAACAGTTCGTTGACCTTGCGTTCCCGGTGCGGAAGCGCGATCGCGGTAACCGGATAACCCAGATGTCCCACGAGCAGACCGCCTAATTCCCAGTTCCCCAGATGGGCGGTCAGCAGGATCACACCTTGTCCGCGGGCAAGCGCCTTTTCTAATTTTTCAAATCCGGTTAAAAACAGCCGGTCCTGCAGCAAGCTGTCATTAAGATCGTGTTTGATGCGGAAAAAATCGACCAGGAATTTTCCGAAATTTTTAAAGACCTGCCGGGACAGATCATCAAGAGGCGCGTGCGGACCGCAGACAGCCCTTAGATTTTTCCGGACGGCCTGCCGGTCACGCGGGGAGAGCCGGAACTGTATTCCGGCAAAAAACTCTGCCAGAGAATACGCGGCTTTCCGCGGGATAAGATTGATCAGCCATTGCCCGATTTTGTAAAGCAGATATTTGACCATGCCTGACAGGTGCGTTAAACAGCCGGATTAAATGTCGACTTTTTCATCCAGGATCAATTTGGCGATATCCAGCGCGCCGTGAGGATGCGCTTCGGCGTAGGCGGCCTTGCGCATGTCCGCGATCTTGTCCGGTGATTTCAGCACAAGTTCGATCTCCTCGCCGATGTCGCTGGTTTTATCGATACGGATGGCGATGCCTTTTTTCAGCAGAAAATCGGTATTGCGCATCTCCTGGCCCGGCAGAGGATTGACGATCACCATAGGCAGCCCTTTGGACAGACATTCGCTGGTGGTCATGCCCCCGGGTTTGGTCACGATCAGGGTCGCGATCTCCATCAGTTCATCGACATTATTGGCGTATTCGTAAAACAGCAGGGTCTTGTTGGCATGTGACTTTTTACGTTTTTTGCTGCGCTGTTTGCCCAGCCATTTCATCAATTTTTTATTGACCCCGGTCAGCACGATCATCTGCAAGGGGCTGTCGATCTTTAACAGCGAACGCACCACATCACGGATCGGTCCCAGACCCTGACCTCCGCCCATGATCAGGACGGTGGGGACTGACGGGTCGATGCCCAGTTTTTTGGCGATGGGTTTTTTGTCAAGCTGAACAGAAAATTTGGACCGGATCGGAATGCCGTAAACTTTAATGCTGTCTTCAGAGATCCCTTTGGTCATAAACCGTTCTTTGGCCTCGCTCGAAGGGACGACGTAATAATCCACACCTTCGTTCAGCCAGAAGGAATGCGGGGCGTAATCTGTCAGAACACCGACAAGTTTGAATGTGGCGCCGCAGTCGCGTTTGTAGGCCGCGACCATCCCGCAGGGAAAGGCCTGTGTGCAAACAATGGTGTCGGGGCGGTATTTTTTTACCAGGCGGTCGATCTTGTCATGACTGGTCTTGTGCAGAAAATCTTTGATCGGTTTAGATTTCTTAACAATTTTGGGGTTGTCGTACATGTAGTCCCAGACTTTGGGGGTGGTTTTGATCACGCCCATGTAGGCGCTGTTGACCACCTTTTCCAAACGGGGATAGGTGTAGCCGAAACCGTTGACCGTCGGGGCTTCGGCATTAGGGTCAAGCTGTTTGACGGCGCGCTGAATGGCCATGGTCGCCTGCCGGTGGCCCGACACCCGGGTAATGTACATCAGCAGGATCCGCCGTTTTTTGGTCCGCGAATGAGGCGTCATTCTGAACTGTCCTTCCTAATTTCAATCTCGGCGATCGGTGCGCCGATCTGTACGGTTTCGCCCGGGGACACCAGTATTTTTTTCAAAATGCCGTTTTCTCCAGCGGCAATGTTAAAGGTCGCCTTGTCCGTGACCGCCTCGGCAACATCATCATCGGTCCGGACAGCGTCCCCTTCTTGAACATGCCAGCAGGCAACCACCGCTTCGGTAATATCTTCGCCCAATTCCGGGACACAGATCTCTTTTTTCATTTTCTACTCCTGATAAAATCCTATTATTCAGGGAACGCATCTCTGAATGTCTGAACCAGGCGGTCTTTGGCTACGTTCATATCGACCGGCTCACCCTTTTCCCGGGCCATTGAGGTCATCTGCACATCCAGGCCGCAGGGTTTGATCAAAGAGAACAACTCCAGATCGGTATTAATATTGATCCCTACACCGTGAAAGCTGATCCACTTTTTGATCCCGATCCCGATCGAAACACATTTCCGCGGCCCGACCCACACCCCTGTGCGGCCGCTCATCCTTTCTCCCACTATATCAAATTGGGCCATAAAATCAATCGCAACCTGCTCTAATTGATGAAGATAACGGTGAAGATCCCGGCCGTGACGGGTGAGATCCAGAATGGGGTAAGCGACCAGCTGACCCGGTGCGTGCAGGGTCACGTCCCCTCCGCGGTCCACGTCTAAAGTACGAATGCGGTGCTCTACCAACCACTCCGAACCCTTGAGAACGTGTACCTTGTGCGCGCTTCTGCCTAAGGTCAATACAGCCGGATGCTCACAGAGCAAAAGCCGTTCTCCTTCTCCCTGGCGCACCTTCTCAACCTGCTCGTACTGAAATTGCAGCGCTGAGGCATACCCAATTGTTCCCAGATCAACAATGATCATGTTTTTCAAAAAGAAAGGCCGGGGACCTGATCACGCGCTGCCGCGTCCCATCTCCGGCTGGGTTCCATTACAATAATTTTCGGCAGACCGCCCGGGCCATTTCCTGTGTGCCGACAGCCGCGCCGCGGTCCTGTTCCGGTTTAAGATCAGCCGTGACCTGTTCCCCTTCAGCGATCACCGCGCGCACAGCCCGCTCCAGGCGGGACGCCGCCTCTTCTTCTTCCAAATAACGCAGCATCATCACCGCCGAAAGAATTGTCGCCGTAGGATTCGCGAGATTCTGGCCAGCAATAGCCGGAGCTGAACCGTGCACCGGCTCAAATAACGCGGCCTGATCACCAATATTAGCTCCCGGCGCCATCCCCAGCCCGCCGACCAGACCAGCGCAAAGATCCGAAACAATGTCCCCGTACAGATTCGACAGAGCCAGAACATCATAATCCTGCGGCCGCTGTACCAGCTGCATGCACATGTTGTCGACAATGACATCTTCACATTCCACCCGACCGGCATACTCCCGGGCCACCTCACGTCCGATCCTAAGAAACAGCCCGTCGCTGTACTTCATAATGTTTGCCTTGTGGACCAGTGTCACTTTCTTCCGGCCGTTGCGGACCGCATAATCGAACGCAGCCTTAACGATTCTCCGGCTTCCGGAAACCGAGATCGGCTTGATCGAGATCGCCGCATCATCACGGATCTGCCGTTCAGACAGCGCGTTCAGCTGAGCGATCAGACGAAGCGTCTTCTCCTCACCGACGTCAAATTCGATCCCGGCATACAGGTCTTCTGTATTCTCACGAAAAATGACCAGATCAATATCACCGGCAATGCTCCGGACCCCCGGCATGGACAGAACCGGACGCACACAGGCATACAGGTCCAGCTGCTGCCTCAAAAAAACATTTACCGATCGAAATCCCTTCCCGACCGGTGTCGCGACCGGCCCTTTGATCGCCACACGGTTCCGGCGAATAGATTCCAGCACATGTCCGGGTACAGGCGTGCCGTATTCCGCCAGCAGATTTTCTCCGGCGTCGCATTCTTCCCAATCAATATCGGCGCCGGCGGCATCGACACACATTCTCATAGCCGCAGTCACCTCAGGCCCGATCCCATCCCCGGGGACCAGTGTCACGCGGTGTGCCATCGCACCCTCTCTTATTCTTTAGCTAATTGTTTGAATTCTTGCAGATTCTTGACGTGGGGCAGGACATCTTCATAAGACACCGTACCGGTCTTGTAGAGATACTGCAGCGATTTATCCATAGTGTGCATACCGTGAGCGCTGCCGGTCTGAATCGCCGTCGGGATCTGCTCGATCGCCTGCTCGCGGATCAGATTGCGGATCGCCGGAGTGGCAGTCATGATCTCCGTGCCCAAAATACGCCCTGAGCCGTCAGCCTTCGGCAAAAGGATCTGCGACGCCACACCCTGCAGCGCAGACGCCAGCTGCAGCTTGACCTGGGACTGCTGATGCGGCGGAAAAACATCAATAATGCGTTCAATCGTCTGAGGAGCATCAGGCGTGTGCAGAGTCGCCAAAACCAAATGCCCGGTCTCAGCCGCGGTCAACGCCGTCGATATCGTTTCCAGATCGCGCATCTCCCCCACAACGATCACGTCGGGGTCCTGACGCAGACAGCGCTTCAATGCCTCAGCGAAAGAGTTGGTATCACTGAAGACCTCACGCTGTTTAATGATCGCCTTCTTATTGAAATGAACATATTCGATCGGATCTTCGATCATGATGATCAGGTTCTTGCGCTCTTCATTGATCAAATTGATCATCGAAGCCAACGTCGTCGTCTTCCCTGTCCCCGTCGGACCGGTCACCAGAACCAAACCGTTGCGGCGGCGGGCCAGATCAGCCATCACCGGCGGAAGACCCAGTTCCTCCATGTTGGGGATAAACAGCGGGATACGCCGGAAGGCCGCTTCAACAGAGCCGCGCTGCACATGAATATTCACACGGTAACGGTCCATGCCGGAAAGAGCCAGCGAAAAATCCAGCTCCCGGTCCTGCTCAAACTTTTCCTTCTGCCGGTCGGTCAAAATCCCGTAAATGATCTTTTTCAGCTGCTCACGGGTCAGCGGCTCATAATCCGTAATAATCAATTCACCGTTGATCCGCAGGACCGGCGGGGTATCAAATGTTAAATGGAGGTCCGAGGCATTGCGTTCATTCGCCAGAACCAAGAGATCGCGTAATTCCATAACAGCCCTCTCCTTGTTGAGGATCATAAGGGACAATTTTTTTATAGTTTAGCATTTTCAGGCAGGTTTGTCTAAGAAGATTCCGGTTCAGCCGCCGGCCCGGTCAGGCCTTCTGCTGCTGGATCCAGCCGGCGATACGCCGGATCCCTTCGCGGATCCTCTCCTGGGACGTGGCAAAACTTATCCGGACATACCCGGGCGCGCCGAACCCTTCACCGGGAATCATGGCCACGTTCACATCGTTCAGAATAGCCTGAGCGGTCTTGAACGAATCGCCCAATTTCGAGACATCACAGAAGAGATAGAAAGCACCCTGCGGACGAATATACGAAAGATCATCGACCTCGTCGATCAGGCTCATCAGAAGATCACGGCGGGCGTTAAACTCCGCAGCCATGGCCTGAAGATCATCCGCCGGAGACCGCAAAGCAGCGAGCGCCGCAGCCTGACTGATCGAACAGGGGTTGGACGTAGAATGGTCCTGCAGACGCTTGACATACGTCATAACCTCTTTCGGACCGGCCATGTATCCGATCCGCCAGCCGGTCATCGCATAGGCCTTGGACACACCGTTGACCGTGATCGTCCGGTCATAAGCCTCTTGACCGAGAGACGCGAACGAGACGAATTCCAGCCCATCATAAATCAGCTTTTCATAGATCTCGTCGCTGATCACAAAAATATCATGCTTAACACAAACCTCGGCGATCGCGGCCAGTTCGTCGCGGGTGTAGACCATTCCGGTCGGGTTGGACGGAGAATTGAGGATCAGGACCTTAGTGCGGTCCGTGACAGCCTCCTCAAGCTGTTGGGGGGTAATTTTAAAATGGGACGACGCGCCGGTCGGGATCACCTTGGGTACAGCTCCGGAAAACTTGACCATTTCAGGATAACTGACCCAGTACGGAGAAGGAATGATCACCTCATCACCTTCATCCGCCAAAACCTGAACCGCAGCAAAGACCGAATGCTTGGCCCCGCAATTCACCGCGATCTGGTCGGGCGCATAAGACAGCCCGTTATCATCCTGAAATTTCCGGGAGATCTCTTTGCGGATCTCCAGAGTCCCGATACTGGGAGTATACTTGGTCTGGCCGTTCTGAATAGCCTGGACCGCAGCTTGTTTGATCGCCTCCGGAGTATCAAAATCCGGCTCTCCTCCGGCAAAATTCACGACATCGCGCCCTTCGGCCTTGAGTTCCTTTGCTCTGGCCGTGATCGCCAGAGTTGATGACGGGAGTATTTCCTGAATGCGGCGGTTAAGCTTCATAACGGCCCCTTATTTCTTATTGTCCCCTTTTTTCTTACGAAAAATCCCTTTCAGGCCTTTTCCTTTAGAATCCTTTTTCTGCTCTGCTTTTTCCTCAACGGCCCCTTCAGCAGGCTTCTCTTCCTGCGAGACGTCTTTGGGGGCAGCCTTTTTGGCCGTTTTCGAAGCCGCTTTCTTCTTAGACTTTTCCGGGGTCAGGGTATCTTTTTCCGTCAGTTCCAGCAAAACCAATTCAGCATTATCTCCCCGGCGGGGAGTTGCCAGTTTCAGAACACGGGTATATCCCCCCGGACGGGATTGAAACCGCGGCGCGATAGAATGAAACAATGTGCTGACCAGCTTATGATCGCAGAGAATCGCGTAAGCACGGCGCTTATGCACCAAGCTTCCCTTTTTCCCCAGCGTGATCAACCGGTCCACCATCTTACGGGCCTCTTTAGCCTTAGCGGACGTCGTGCGGATCCGCTGATGGATCAAAACAGACTTGGCAATATCACGCACCGTGGCTTTACGCCAGCTGGGCCTGCGGTTCAACCGGTTTCCTGCAATAGCATGTCTCATAATGGCACACCTTTAATCTATAATAAATTGATAAAAACCTTATTCCGTCCGTTTCAGTTTCTTGGGATCGATCTTCATGCCCAGAGAAAGATTCAGACTTTTCAGCAGATCCTCGATCTCGGTCAGTGATTTCTTCCCAAAATTACGAAAATTCAGCAGTTCCGACTCCTGGTATTTCACCAGATCAGCGATCGTCTTGATGTTCGCCTCTTTCAGACAGTTAGCACTGCGCACCGATAGCTCAAGTTCCGAAATCGGCAGACGAAGCTTTTCATACATGGCCTCTTCCTCGGCGGAGATCTCTTCTTCCTCCTCCTCTTCCTCAGGAAGCTGTCCGTAAGAAACAAACACGTCCAGGTGACGCTGCATAATATTCGCGCCGTAAAGCAGAGCTTCTTTCGGCTCGATCGCCCCGTTCGTCCAGATCTCCAGGACCAGCCGGTCATAGTCGGTCTTCTGTCCCACACGGGTATCTTCCACAAAATAATTGACCTTCATGATCGGTGTCAGGATCGAATCGATCGCGATCGTGCCCACCGGACTGTCGCCCTTCTTGTTCAGTTCAGCCGGAACATATCCCCGTCCGCGCGACACTTCCATTTCGACATTAAAAGGAACATCCTGGGTCAATGTAGCGATATGATGATCGGGATTAATGATCTCGATCGTTTCATCGCAGATAATATCGCGCGCCGTTACATCGCCCTTGCTGTCCACTTTAATATAGACCGTCTTGGCGACCTTGGAATACGAACGCAGCACCAGACCTTTCAGGTTAAGAATGATATCGGTCATCGGCTCCAGCACACCCTCCAGCGTGGAGAACTCATGCTGAACACCATCCACACGCACCGACGTCACAGCAGCGCCTTCGATCGAGGACAAAAGGATCCGGCGCAGAGAATTCCCCAGCGTTACCCCGTATCCCCGTTCAAACGGCTCCGCGAGAAATTTCCCGTAATAATTCGTATATGTGGATTCATCGCATTCCAGCCGTTTGGGCATTTGAAAATCGCGCCACTTAATCCCCATGATTTCCTCCTGATTGTATTTAAATAGGCAAAGAAATGATTATTTCGAATACAACTCGATGATAAGCTGTTCATTGATCGGGAACGTGATATCTTCACGTTCCGGCAGACGGTCGACCTTGCCTTTGAGGTTCTCTTCGTCGACAGTTACCCAGGCCGGATTCTCGCGGCCCTGATACTGAGCGTTCTGCTCAATATTGGTTTTGATATACTTACGGACATGATCTTTGTCTTTCAGTGTGATCTCGTCCCCCTCTTTGACAGAATAGGACGGAATATCCACCCGGCGGCCGTTCACACAGATCAAACCGTGGTTGACGATCTGACGCGCCTGCGGACGTGTGGTGGCAAAACCCAGACGGTAGATCACATTATCCAAACGCTGTTCCAGGATCTGCAGCAGCCTGCTGCCGGTGATCCCCTTCGAGCTGGTCGCCTGCTGATAATAACGGCGGAACTGGCGTTCCAAAACACCGTACAGCCGTTTGACTTTCTGCTTTTCTCGGAGCTGGATGCCGAAGTTCGACATCTTTGTCCGGCGGTTGCCGTGCTGCCCCGGAGCGTAGTCTCTGCGTTCCAGCGCGTTTCTCTTAGAAGAGAAAAGTTCAACGCCTTCCCGGCGGGACAAACGCCATTTTGGTCCTGTATATCGTGCCATGAAAATCCTTCCTCCTGCAGCGAATAAAAATTAAACTCTCCGTTTTTTCCGCGGACGGCAGCCGTTATGCGGAACCGGCGTAACATCACGGATCGACATCACATTCAGCCCGCCCGCCTGAATAGCGCGGATAGCCGATTCACGGCCTGACCCCGGGCCTCTGACATAAACATCGACCGTCTGCAGGCCGTAATCCTTAGCCTGCCGGGCTGCTGTACTGGCAGCCACCTGAGCGGCAAACGGCGTCGATTTCCGTGAGCCGTTAAACCCCACCGCTCCGGGACTCGACCAGACGATCACATTACCCTGTTTATCGCAGATCGAGATCAATGTGTTATTGAACGTGGCCTTGATATGCACATCCCCTGAAGTGATCCCCTTCAGCGATTTCTTCTTGGCCTTTCTCTCTCTACCCGCAGAAACACGTTTTTTCGGTTTGACTTTAGCCATATAGGAATCCCTTATTTACCCTTTTTCTTAATCAGTTTGCTCGATACAGATTTACGCCCTTTGCGCGTGCGGGAATTGGTCTTGGTCCGTTGTCCCCGGGCAGGCAGTCCCCGGCGGTGACGCAGACCGCGATAATTCCCGATATCCATCATGCGCTTGATATTCTGGGACACCTCACGGCGCAGATCCCCTTCGACAATATAATTATTCTGTATGACAGCCGTTATCCGCGCGATCTCTTCATCAGAAAGATCTTTCGCCCTCTTACCAGGCTCAATATTGGCCTCGGTCAAGATCTTCTGGGCGTTGACCCGCCCCACGCCGTAGAGATACGGCAGAGCGGCATCAATCCGTTTTTCGCGTGGAATATCGACACCTAAAATCCTTGGCATGAGTTCAACCTCTTGTTAAACAATTAATAAAATCATTATCCCTGTCGCTGTTTATGCTTGGGATTCTCACAGATCACGCGCACCACATTCTTACGGCGCACGATCTTGCATTTGTTGCAGACACGTTTTACAGATGATTTGACTTTCATTTTTTATCCCTATACGTTATCCGCCCTTTTGTCAGATCATAGGGCGACAATTGCACTTTCACACGGTCACCGGGAAGAATGCGGATAAAATATTTACGCATCTTACCGGAAATATGGGCCATGACCTCGTGACCGTTATCCAGGCGCACCTTAAAGCGCGCGCTGGGCAGCGATTCGATGACCTCTCCTTCAACATCAATCAGATCTTCTTTGACCATATCACTCCGTTAAAATATCAGGTCCGTTCTCTGTTACCGCGACCATATGTTCAAAATGAGCTGACGGTTTCTTATCAGCCGTCTCCACTGTCCAGCCATCAGACAGGATCTCGGTCCGGTCCGTCCCCAGATTAACCATGGGCTCAATGCAGAATACCATTCCCTCCTGCAGAACTGCGCCCTGTCCCCGCGGACCATAATTAGGGATCTCGGGTTCTTCGTGAAGCATGCGCCCGATCCCGTGTCCGACAAAATCACGTACCACGCTCATCCCGTTGGCCTCGGCATACTGCTGAACAGCGTGAGAAATATCCGAAACATGCTGTCCCGGACGAGCCTGTGCAATCCCCTCGTACAATGCCGTGCGGGTCACATCCATCAACCTGCGCCGGTCGTCTGTGATCTCTCCCACAGCAACCGTTACTGCCATATCCGCGTAAAATCCCTTGTGGATCAGGCCGACATCAATACTGACGATATCCCCCGTCTTAAGCCGTGTCTCGCCGGGAATCCCGTGAACAACTTCATGATTCAAAGACACACACGCCGCGGCCGGAAAACCCCGGTATCCTTTAAAGGCCGGGCGGCAGTGCTGTTCTTCAATCAACTGCTCTGTCAAAAGATCGATTGCTGCCGTCGTCTGATCGGGGCGGACCAGCGCGGCAACCCGCTTAACCACCCGGGACAAAATTCCGGCACCCTCTCTCATAATCTTGAGGTCATCCGGAGCTTTGATCGGGATCTTACTAGGCATCGGCTTTCAGCTTTTCTTGGAGATCCGCTGCGACCGCCCCGGCATCCTGTTCGGCGTTTACCCGGATCAGCTTGCCCTGTTCCTCATAAAAGGCGATCACCGGCTCCGTACTGCTCATATATACATCCATGCGTTTGCGGATCGTCTCTTCATTATCATCCGGACGCTGGTACAATTCTCCGCCGCAGACATCACAGACACCCTCTTTTTCCGGCGGCATATTTTCTACGTGATAAACCGCACCGCATTGGCGGCAGATCCTGCGTCCGGTCAGCCGCTGAATGATCACCGGCAGGCCGATCTCCATAAACACCGCAGAGTCCAGCGGGGCGTTCAGATCATTTAAAATACGGTCCAGATCAGCAGCCTGCTTTCCCGTACGGGGATATCCATCAAACAGGACACCATCTTCGAGTTTGATCGTTTTCAGTTTTTCAGCGATCATGCGGGTCACAACCTCATCCGGAACCAGCTCTCCGCTTTCCACATATTGTTTCATCTCCTGTCCGATAGGCGTTTCATTCTTCATTTCAGCACGCAGCAGATCACCGGTCGATAAATGGTTCACACCAAATTCTTTTTTGATCAACGCCGCCAGCGTTCCCTTACCCGCGCCGGGCGGTCCTAATAAAACCAGTCTCATCGCCGTCCTCTCAGTTGTCCGGATTTCATAAATCCCTCATAATGCCGCATAACCAAATGCGACTCAATCTGCTTCATGGTGTCGAGCATCACTCCAACTGTGATCAGCACACCCGTCCCGCCGAAAAACGAAGCGACCAGATACGGCACATTAAATGACGCCATGATCGCATCCGGCATAACCGCGATCACACAGATAAAGACCGCGCCGGCCAGCGTGATACGGGTTAAAACAAAATCCAAATATTCCGCGGTCTGACTTCCCGGCCGGACACCCGGGATAAATCCGCCATGCTTCTTCATATTATTTGCGACCTCGACCGGATTAAAAACGATCGCAGTATAAAAATAGCAGAAGAAAATGATCAGCAGCGAATAAATCGAATAATAAATCCACGAGCCCCGGCTGATATGCGCCGCAAAGGTCTGAAATCCCTGTGAGGGAATAAAACTGGCCAGCGTAGCCGGAAACAGCAGAATCGACTGTGCGAAAATGATCGCGATAACCCCGGACGTGTCCACCTTCAGAGGAATATATGTGCTTTGCCCTCCGTAGACCTTGCGCCCCACAACCCGCCGCGCGTATTGCACAGGGATCTTGCGTTGCGCCTGAGTGATCAAGGTAATGGCAATAATAACGCCGATCAAAAAACAGATCATGATCACCAGGGTCAAAGGCTGCAGCTGCGCCGCGCCGACCGTCTGGGCCGACATCAGGCGGACCAGCATCTGAGCCGCTGCCGGAGCAGAGGATAAAATCCCTGCGGTAATGATCAGGGATATCCCATTACCGATGCCGCGTTCCTGAATCTGCTCGCCAAGCCACATCAAAAGAACGGTCCCCGAAGACAATGTCAAAACCGTGGTCAGACGAAATCCCCAGCCAGGCGAATTAACTACCGACATTCCGTCAACACCCTGCTGTTCAAGCCAGAGCGCAATAAAAAACGACTGGACCAGCGCCAACGCCAGCGTCCCGTAGCGCGTATACTGATTGATCTTATGATATCCAGCCTGCCCCTCTTTCGAAAGCTTTTCCAAAGCGGGGATCACCGCCGTCAGCAGCTGCATGATAATCGAACTGGAGATATACGGCATAATCCCGAGAGCGAAGACGGTCATCTTCTGGATCGCCCCTCCGGAAAACATATTCATCATGCCAAAGATCGTACCCCCGGCCGCAGAATTCATCTTGCTGAAATACTGCGTCAGGATCGCCCCGTTCACGCCCGGCGTCGGGATAAAACATCCCACCCGGTAAACCGCAATGATCCCTAATGTGAAGAGGATCTTGCGTTTGAGTTCGGGGATCTTAAAAGAATTCGCGAATGCCGAAAGCATAATAGGATTTACTTTTCCTGTGCTGCGCGGGCCTTAAGCTCCTGCAGGGCCTTTTTATCAAATAACTCAACCTTGCCGCCGGCCTTCGTGATCTTCTCTTCGGCGGTCTTGGAAAACTGCGTGGCCTTAACCGTCAGCGGCTTGCTGATCTCACCATTCCCCAGGATCTTGAACGGCTTGAACGCGTTGCGGATCATACCCGCTTCTTTTAAGACCGCACCGTCGACAACCGCGCCGTTTTCAAAACGGTCAAGAGCTCCGACCTGAACAACCTGATACAGGATCGGACGGTGACTGCGGAACCCAACCTTGGGAAGACGCCGGATCAGCGCCATCTGTCCGCCTTCAGAACCGCGCATAATACCCCGTCCGGCACGGGCATTCTGTCCCTTGTGCCCGCGGCCTGATGTCTTACCGCTTCCGCTCCCGCGGCCGCGTCCGACTTGATGCTTCTTTTTGCGTGCCCCTCTGGAGGGCTTTAATTCATGCACCTGCATAATATTAACTCACTTCGGTTTTTTGCGGACTCTTGAGCCGCGTGAGCCCGTTCAGGGTCGCTTTCACAACATTAATCGGATTGTTCGAACGGTGACATTTCGTCAGGATATTATGAATCCCGGCTCCGTCGCAGATCGCGCGGACCGGCCCCGAGGCAATAACCCCGGTTCCTTCGGCTGCCGGCTTCAGCAGGACCTCTGCACCGCCCCATTCGCCCACGATCTGATGAGGAATCGTCGTGCCTTTCATGGTCACCTTCACCATTTGCTTCTTGGCAGCGGCCATCGATTTACGGATCGCCGTAGCAACCTCGCCGGCCTTCTGATGCCCGTAGCCGACATTGCCCTTGGTATCACCCACCACGACCAAAGCGCTGAAGGAAAGTTTTTTCCCTCCCTTAGTCACCTTGGAGACACGTTTGATCGATAAAACCTTCTCAATGAAATCCGGATCAACAGGCGGCTTCTTGCGGGAATCCGGCCCTTTTCTGCGCGGTCCCCCTCTGCGGGAACGTTGCTGAGCTGACGAAGACCGGTCATTTCTGCCTGCCTGCGGCTTAGCGCTGGGACTTTCAGAAGACGCCTTTTCGGGATCTTTCTTCTCCGCCTGAGCCGGGGCTTTTTTTGCTGCCTTCTCTTCAGCAGGCTTAGCGTCCGCAGGGGATTCATTTTTCGGCTGATCCGCCTGCTTTTCTACCGGCTTCTGTTCCTGTTCGGTTTTCTTGTTTTCCTCATCCATAACATTCTCTCCAAAATGACTATTAAAAATCCAAGCCGTTTTCCCGGGCGGCATCCGCAAAGGCCTTCACGCGGCCGTGGTATAGATACCCGCCCCGGTCAAAACAGACCTTGGTCACTCCCTTAGCTTTTGCGGCCTCAGCAAAGGCCTTGCCCAAAGCTGCTGCCGCAGAAATATTTCCGCCTTTGCTATCAATTTGAGACGCAACATCTTTATTCAGTGTCGTCATCCCAAATAACACCTTACTGCTCGTGTCATCGATAACTTGCGCCGAGAAATTCTTCAGACTGCGATGCACGCACAGCCGTGGGACATCCGGAGTACCGGATAAGCGTTTACGAATGCGGCGGTGCTTGGAAATACGGTTGATCTCACGAATATTTTGTTTTTTTCGAATACGCATATTGGATTCACTTACTTTGTAACAGATTTCCCTTGTTTTCTCTTCACTGTTTCGCCGGCATAACGGATGCCTTTCCCTTTATACGGCTCGGGCGGCTTAATATCACGGATCTTAGCCGCAACCTGCCCGACGGATGCCTTGTCGATCCCTTCGATCGATATCTCGGTCTGGCTGGGGACAGCTACCTGCACGTTTTCCGGGACATCAAACTCAACCGGATGACTTAACCCCAAGTTAAACACCACCTTCTTCCCCTGAAGCTGAGCGCGGTATCCCACACCCTGGATCTCCAAATTCTTTTTATGCCCCTCGGTAATACCTTTCAAAATATTCTGCAGATTCGCGCGGACCGTGCCATGATTAGCCCGGTTCTGCTTGGCATCCGAAAGACGTGAAATGACCAGAGAATTCTCGTCCTGCTTCACCTCAATGCCGTGCGGCACAGACAATTCCAACGTGCCTTTAGGCCCTTCAGCCTTGACCATGGAGTTGGCAATCGTCACCTTAACGTCCTTGGGGATACCGACCGGAATTTTTCCTATTCTTGACATAATCTCTTTTCCTTACCAAATATGACAGACAACCTCACCGCCGGTCCGCATCTTTCGAGCATCACGGTCGGCAAGAACGCCTTTTGAAGTTGAAATGACCGCGGTTCCCAGTCCATTGAGAACGCGGGGAACTTTTTTCCCGGAAGCATACACCCTCAGCCCGGGTTTGGAAATCCGTTTCAAACCGATGATCGCCGGATTTTTGCCGTTGTATTTTAAATACACCCGGTATGTTCCCTGAACATTGTTTTTCAGGAGGCGGAAATCTTCAACATATCCGTCCGCCTTAAAAATTTCCAGAATACGCCCGACCGATTTGGAAGCCGGAATGTCCACAGTCTCCTTTCGGACCTGCTGGGCGTTACGGATATTTGTCAGCATATTCGCAATGGGATCATTTAATGACATCGTTTGTCCTCTTACTTAACGTTTTTACCAGCTGGCCTTTTTCACTCCGGGGATCTCACCCTTCCACGCCAGTTCACGGAAACAGATCCGGCATAATCCGAAGCGGCGCAGGTACCCCTTAGGGCGGCCGCACAGCTGACAGCGGTTATGCTGCCGCACGGAAAATTTCGGTGTTTTATTCGCTTTATTGATCATTGCTTTACGTGCCATAGAAGCTACTCTTCCTTCTTTTGCTCTTTACGGAACGGCATCCCGAACTGGCTCAGCAGTTCCATCGTAGACTCTTTCGGACCCCGGTTAAATACAAACGTGATATCCATACCCTGCGCCCGCTGGATCTGCCCGCTTTCGATCTCCGGAAAGATGGCCTGGTCCGATATCCCGATGGAATAATTGCCGAAACGGTCGAAGGCTTTGCGCGATACCCCGCGAAAGTCGCGGATACGCGGCAGACAGACATTGATAAAACGGTCCAGAAATTCGTACATCTTAGCGCGCCGCAGGGTCACTTTGCACCCAACCGGCAGCCCCTTGCGGAGTTTGAAATTCGAAATCGCCACGCGGGACCGGCGCACAGACGGTTTTTGACCCGTGATCTTTTCCATGTCGCTGCTCGCCGATTCCAGCAGCTTAATATCCTGTATCGCTTCCCCCACCCCCATATTCACGACGATCTTCTTAAGCCGCGGTACAGCCATCGGATTTGTGATCTTAAACTTTTCCTGCAGAGAGGGGACGACCTCCTGGAAATATTTTTCCTGCATCCGGGGAATCGGTTTTTTATCGACTGCTTTTTCCATTAAAGAACCTCACCGCTTTTTTTACTGACTCTCACTTTGGAGCCGTCTTTTAAAATCTTGGTGCCGGCACGTGTCGGGGTGCCGCTCTTTTTATCAATCAGCATCACATTAGAAATATGCATCGGCATCTCCAGCTCAACAAAACCGCCTTCCTGATCCTGCTGGGTGCGCCGGCGGGATTTCTTGGCCATGTTGATTTTCTCAACCAGAACACGGTCTTCTGCGGGAAAAACTTTCAGCACCGTACCGGTCTTTCCTTTATCTTTTCCGGCGATGATCTTCACTTTATCATTTTTTTTGATCCGTAACATCTTAAACAACCTCAGGGGCTAATGAAATAATTTTCATGTAATCCAAGTTTCTCAATTCCCTGGCCACCGGCCCGAAAACGCGGGTGCCGCGGGGATTGCCGTTATCATCAATGACCACGATCGCGTTGCTGTCAAACCGCACCGCTGTTCCATCTGCCCGCTTGATCGGAAATATCTGACGGACCACAACACCCTTGATTAGTGTTCCTTTTTTAATCGGAGAGTCCGGCGCGGCCTCTTTGACGTTAGCGCGGACAACATCACCGACCTGGGCCCATTTGCGCCCTTTACTATTCAGGACACCGATCACCGACGCCTTGCGGACACCAGAATTATCAGCCACATTTAATAATGATTTCATATACAGCATGCTGTCCCGCCTTATGATTGGTTCACCACGTCCATGATCACCCAGCGCTTGTCTTTGGACAGGCGGCGGGTTTCCATAATTTTTACCCGGTCACCCACGCGGGTTTTATTTTCCTCATCATGGGCTTTAAATTTTTTCGCGCTGCGCACCGTTTTATGATACTTCTCATGTTTGGAAATATTGAGTACCTGCACCACGCGGGTCTTGCTCATTTTGTCAGAGACAACGGTCCCGGTCAGCGTTCTGCGTAGATTTTCACGATTTGACATCTTTTTTCGCTCTCTCATTCAGGATCGTTAATATGCGTGCTATATCCTTGCGCAGTTTTTTGAACAAAGCCGGCTTTTCCACCCGCCCGATCTTGCGCTGATAATTCAAATCGAAAAGCTCTTTTTTCAGACCCTTTTCTTTCTGAATCAAATCATCCGTACTTAATGCTGTCAGTTCCTGCATCTTCATCATCTTTCCTCGTGTATTATTGCGTTTCCCGCGTGACAAACCTTGTTTTAAAAGGCAGTTTGAATGCGACCAGGCGGAAAATCAATTTAGCAAAATCTTCCGGAATCCCTCCGAGTTCTAAGACGATCTTTCCCCGTTTGACCGGGCAAACCCAATGCGACAGATCACCCTTTCCCTTACCCATGCGTGTTTCGGCAGGCTTTTTGGTGATCGGTTTGCGCGGAAAGACCTTGATCCACAATTTTCCAGCACCTTTCATCTTGCGTGCAACTGTCAGACGAGAAGCCTCCATATGGTTGGAGCTCATCATCCCGTTCTCCAGAGCCTTGAGACCGTATTCTCCAAAGGTCAGTTTACTGCCGCGTGTGGCAATCCCGCGGTTCTTTCCCTTTTGGGCCTTGCGAAATTTGACTTTTCTAGGCATTAACAACATAATATCTCTCCTCGAGTCTTACGCTTTGCTCTTCTGCGACTGCGGCTGCTTCTTCTTTTTAGGAATCACTTCTCCGTGATAGATCCAGGCCTTGACGCCGATCACGCCGTACGTCGTACGGGCTTCAGTAAACCCGTAATCCACATCCGCCCGCAACGTCTGCAGAGGCAAAGCGCCTTCATGATAACTTTCACGGCGGGCGATTTCAGCACCGCCCAAACGTCCAGCCACGGCTATTTTAATCCCCTTGACCCCGGACTGTATAGACTGATCAATCGCTCTCTTAACCGCGCGGCGGAAGGAAACCCGCTTTTCCAGCTGGAACGCGACATTCTGGGCCACCAGCTGAGCGTCCAGGGCCGGATTTTTGATCTCGATAATATCAATAGAAAGATCACGCGTCGTGATCTTGCCTAATTGAGATCTCAGACGGTCAATATCCGCTCCCCGGCGTCCGATAATCACACCAGGACGGGCTGAAGCGATCTTAATCTTGATCTGATCCCCCATGCGCTCAATATTAATATAAGAAACCGCGGCATGACCATAATTTTTGCGGATATACTGCCGGATCTTATAATCCTGATGAATATTTTTGGCGTAATCTTTGGGGTCGGCATACCAGACACTGCGCCAGTCTTTATTGATTCCTACGCGTAGAATATATGGATGAACTTTCTGTCCCACGTATGCAACTCCTATTTAGTAGCCAGATCCAATTCGATCGTTAAATGTGTGGTCCGCTTAATGATCCCTGTCGCGCGTCCAAAAGGGGCGGCACGGAACCGTTTCCAGCTGGGTCCCTGGTCAGCGCGGATCTTGGAAATCACCAGCTGATCCTCGTCGAGTCCTTTTTGTCGAGCATTACTCACCGCGGAATTCAGCACCTTGGTGATCAGCGGAGTACACCCTTTGCGTGTCTGCGAAAGAATCGCCAGGGATGTGGAAACCCCTTTGCCCCGGATCAGATCGATAACCGGCCTGACCTTGGTCGGGGAAACGCGTACATATCGGGCTTTTGCTTGTGCAATCATCTCTTTGCCTCAAATTCTGCTGTTAAATCCGTTAAGTCTTTTGCGGAACTTTCTTCGCCTTGACCCCGCCGTGTGTACGAAAGGTCCGTGTCGGCGCGAAATCTCCGAATTTGTAACCGACCATGTTTTCCGTAATATAAATCGGAAGATGTTTGCGTCCGTCATGGACAGATACCGTATAGCCGACGAATTCCGGCGTAATGGTTGAACGGCGAGACCAGGTCTTGATCGGTTCTTTTCGTCCGCCCTGTTCCATGCGCTGCAGCTTTTTCAGCAGCGATTCATCGACAAACGGCCCTTTTTTAATTGATCTGGGCATATTACTTTGTCCTTCGCTTTACAATGTATTTATCAGAATATTTTCTGCGTTTGCGGGTTTTCAGACCCTTGGTCGCCTTGCCCCACGGGGTTACCGGATGCGGGTTCCCCTGCGGCGCTTTTCCTTCACCGCCTCCATGAGGATGATCCACCGGGTTCATCGCCACACCACGGACATGTCCGCGGCGTCCCAGCCAGCGGGATCTCCCGGCCTTACCTAAAGATTTTGTTTCATGTTCCACATTTCCCATCTGCCCGATGGTCGCGCGGCAGCGGATCGGAACCCGCCGGACCTCGCTCGAGGGCATGCGCAGCAGCGCGAATCCGCCTTCTTTAGCCATCAGCTGAGCCGACGTCCCTGCCGAACGGGCCAGCTGTCCGCCCTTGCCGGGCTGAAGTTCAATATTATGAACCGCGGTGCCCAAGGGGACCTTGCTCAGAGGCATACAATTCCCGACGCTGATATCAATATCCTTGTCCACCGTGCTGTAAATGACATCTCCGACCTTGATCTCCAATGGGGCCAGGATATACGCCTTTTGTTCATCAGGATACTGGATCAAGGCAATACGCGCAGAACGATTGGGATCATATTCGATCGCCGTAACAGTCGCCGGTTCGTCCAGACGCACGCGCTTGAAGTCAACCAGGCGGTACATCCTCTTATGCCCCCCGCCCCGATAGCGGCTGGTGATCCGTCCGTTGGCGTTACGTCCGCCGGTTTTTTTGAGCGGGCGAACCAGAGACTTTTCCGGCTTCTTCTTGGTGATCTCAGAGAAATCCGAGATAACCGTATGCCGTAATGAACTTGTTGTTGGTCTGAATCGTTTTAAACCCACAATAATACCTCGAGTATTTTTAGGTCACATTAATGCTGTGACCCTCTTTCAGGGTCACAATAGCTTTCTTCCATGGCGTGGTATGACCATATTCCCGGCGCACACGTTTCCGTTTCCCGGGCATGGTGATCATATTGACCGCAGAAACCTTGACACCGTAGATCTCCTCCACGGCCTTTTTGATCTCGATCTTGTTAGCGCGCGGTTTGGCCTCAAAAACATATTTTCTATCTGCTTCCAGGTCAGCGCTTTTTTCGGTACGGATCAAAGTTCGGATAATATCGTAACTGGTAATCATAATGTTCACTTACTGTTAATGCGGTCCATGACCGTTTTAAAGGCTGTTTGGGTTAAAAGGACATACTTATTGCGTATCAGATCATAGGCTGTCACATCTTCCGCCCGAATTATCTCAAAACGCGGGATATTGCGTCCAGCCAGCTTGATGCTTTCATCGCACCCTTCTAACAAAGCCAGCGTCTTTCCGTTCAAGTTCAATGTCTTAAGGATACCCGCGACCTCGCGTGTTTTTTTGAACTCATCTTTCAGTTCCTCAATGAACACGACCTGACCGCCCTGTACTTTGGCATTCAGACTTTCCCGCAACGCGGCCCGGCGCATCTTTTTCGGCAAAGAATATCCAAAATCCCGCGGACGCGGACCAAATACCACACCGCCTCCGATAAACTGCGGCGCGCGGATCGAACCCTGACGGGCACGTCCGGTCCCCTTCTGGCGGTAAGGCTTTCTTCCTCCGCCGCGCACATCAGCGCGCTCTTTGGTCGATGCTGTTCCCTGACGCTGGTTAGCGCGGTACATCAGCATCGCCTGATGAATGATATCAGACTTGATCCGTTTGCCGAAAATATCATCGGACAGATCAATCTGGTCAGTTTCTTTCCCTTTTTTATCGAGTACAGGCAATTTCATAATGACTACTTACCTTTCGCCTTGGACTTACTCTGCTTCATCGGATTACGCGCCTTAGCCACATTGGCCGGTTTGTCATCCAGAGAACGATAGGCTTTTTTCTTTGATCGGTTAATTTCCACCAGACAGTTTTTCGGCCCCGGAACCGCGCCCTTGATCAGCAGCAGATGATTTTCCGCATCAACTTCCATAACCCGCAGGCTCTGCGTGGTCGTGCGGTTATTCCCCATCTGGCCGGGCAAATGGATCCCTTTCATAGTGCGTGACGGCGTCGCGCAGGCGCCGATAGCCCCGACACGGCGGTGATGCATGGATCCGTGTCCGCCGGGACCTCCGGACCAGCCCCAACGCTTCATCCCGCCCTGAAATCCTTTTCCCTTGGACACCGCAGAAACATCCACGAAATCACCGGCCTTAAAAATATCCGCCTGAACAGCCTTGCCGACCTCATACTCGCTGTTATCCTGCGATTCAAATTCACGGATATAACGGTGAGGCGCAACACCGGCTTTTTTAAAATAGCCCTTTTGCGGATTTTTCACGCGCTGCTCTTTAATTGGTTGAAAAGCCAGTGTCACCTTGAGCTTGGGATCATCCTTAAGCTCGAGGATCGGACACGGACCAGCTTCAACAACCGTGACCGGGATCACATTCCCGTCCTTGTCAAAGACCTGCGTCATGCCTAATTTTTTACCCAAAAGACCTCTAATCATAATAGCATCTCACGTCGTTGCGCCGGAGCAGTGATCATTGTTTGATTTCAACGTCCACACCCGCCGGCAAATTCAATTTGCGCATAGATTCCACAGTTTTGGCTGTCGGCTCGAGCAGATCGATCAGACGTTTATGAATGATCAGATGAAACTGCTCGCGGGACTTCTTGTTGACATGCGGTGAACGCAGGACCGTATACAACTCTTTTTTGGTCGGCAGCGGGATCGGGCCGGACACCTTGGCCCCGGTCCGCATTGCGGTTTCTACGATCTCCTGTGTCGACTGATCGATCAGCCGGTGGTCATAAGCTTTTAATTTGATACGTATTTTTTGCATAATTCTGCCATGTTTGGGAACCCCGTCCTCCCCCGAAGGAAGGACGGGGTCATATTAAAAACCTTTTAACATCATCACAGACCCTCGGCCTATGTTTTTTCCGGATAATTATTCCAGGATCTCGGCAACCACACCGGCCCCGACAGTCCGCCCGCCTTCACGGATCGCGAAACGCAGTTCTTTCTCCATAGCGACCGGAGTGATCAATTCAACCGTCAGCTCAACATTATCGCCGGGCATGCACATCTCTGTGCCTTCCGGCAGTTCGGCTGTCCCGGTCACATCAGTCGTGCGGAAATAAAACTGCGGACGATACCCCTTAAAGAACGGAGTATGCCGTCCGCCTTCTTCTTTCGTCAGGACGTAAACTGAGGTTTTGAATTTTTTATGAGGTGTGATCGAGCCCTTGGCGGCTAAAACCTGACCGCGTTCGATCGAGTCCTTATCCACACCGCGCAGCAGCAGACCGACATTGTCCCCGGCCTGTCCTTCGTCCAGTTCTTTGCGGAACATCTCAACACCGGTGACAACCGTCTGGCTGATATCTTCCTTCATCCCGACAATGTCGACTTCCTGACCAACCTTGATCTTTCCGCGTTCGATACGGCCGGTGGCCACGGTGCCGCGTCCGGAGATCGAAAAAACATCTTCGACCGCCATCAGAAACGGCTTATCCAGTTCGCGTTCCGGTTCCGGGATCCACTCATCAACCGCGTCCATCAATTCAATGATCGGCTTGGTTTTCTCTTCATCGGTCGGATTGTTCAGCGATTCCAGAGCGCTCCCCTTAATGATCGGAGTATTGTCGCCGTCATAGTCATATTTGCTAAGCATTTCACGCAGTTCCATCTCAACCAGTTCCAGCAATTCCGGGTCATCAACCTGGTCGCACTTGTTCATAAAGACCACCAGACGGGGAACATTCACCTGACGCGCAAGCAGGATATGCTCACGGGTTTGAGGCATGGCCCCGTCTGCAGCAGAAACAACCAGAATCGCGCCGTCCATCTGCGCAGCCCCGGTAATCATGTTCTTAATATAGTCTGCGTGACCCGGGCAATCGATATGGGCATAATGGCGCTTGTCCGTCTGATACTCGAGGTGAGCAATATTGATCGTCACGCCGCGTTCACGCTCCTCCGGCGCGTTATCGATAGAATCATAGGAACGCAGCTCACTCAAACCCTTTCCTGACAGGATCGTCGTTATGGCCGCACTCAGGGTAGTTTTCCCGTGGTCAACGTGACCGATTGTTCCGACGTTCAAGTGAGGTTTACTTCTGACAAACTTTTCTTTAGCCATAACTCCCCTCCTTCTTATCTTGAGATTTTGTTTCTGTGTGTTTTATTTCTTTCCCGCTTCACGCTCGCCGCGGATCTGGTCCCCGATATATTGAGGGACTTCACCGTAGTATGCCGGCTCCATGGAAAATGAGGCGCGGCCCTGGGTCAAAGAACGCAAGGCATTGGCGTAATTAAACATCTCAGCCAAAGGGACCTCGACCCGCGCAGTCTTGAGTTTTCCGCGGTCACCCAGCTCAACGATCTTGGCGCGGCGGGTGTTCAAGTCTCCAATCACCGAACCCATAAATTCTTCCGGAACAGCGACCTCCAGGTTCATGATCGGCTCAAGAAAAACCGGTCCGCCGCGTTTCATGCCTTCCTGAAACGCGATCCGTCCAGCCATCTGGAAAGCCAGCTCGCTGGAGTCAACCTCATGGTAGGAGCCGTCATTCAGCGTTACCGTAAAATCCGTAACCGGATAGCCGGCCAAAATCCCGGTCTGAGCGGCATTGCGGATCCCTTTCTCAACGGCAGGAATATATTCCCGCGGGATATTCCCGCCCTTAATTTTGTTAACGAATACGATTCCCTTGCCGCGCTCTTCATTGGGCTCTATGCTTACTTCGCAATGGCCGTACTGCCCGCGCCCGCCGGTCTGGGAAATAAATTTTCCGACGATCTTGTCAACTTTTTTGGTGATCGCTTCGCGGTAGGCAACCTGCGGCCGTCCGATATTACACTCCAAAGCGTGTTCGCGCTTCATGCGGTCAATAATGATCTCCAGATGGAGCTCTCCCATCCCGGACAGGATCGTCTGACCGGTCTGATCATCATACTGACAGGCCAATGATGGATCTTCATCAAGATACTTGCGGATGATCATACCCAGCTTGTCCTGGTCCGCCTTGGAATTGGGCTCCAGAGCCATAGACACGACCGGCTCAGGAATATCCATACTTTCCAGCGCGATCTTATGCTTTTCGTCGCAGATAGTATCCCCGGATTTAGTCTGTTTCAGACCGACAAGGGCCACGATCTCACCTGCTTCGACATGCTCGGCGATCTCCTGTTTGTTAGAACGCATGACCACAATTTTAGAGATACGCTCTTTTTTCTCCTGCGTGACATTATATACCGTGTCACCGGAGTCAAGACGTCCGGAATAAAACCGTGTATAAAATAATTTTCCCACGTAAGGATCAGAGGCCACCTTAAAAACCAGGCCGGCCAAAGGCTCTTTGGGATCAGCCTTACGGGTCAACTTCTCTTCTTCATTATCAGGATTCATGCCTTGAACAGGCGGGACATCAAGGGGGGACGGAAGATATTGGGTAATTCCATCAAGTACCGGCTGGACTCCGCGGTTGCGCAGGGCCGTTCCGGTCATGACCGGGAGAAACGTGTTATTGATCACGCCTTTGCGTATCGCGTTCTGAATCTCTTCGACCGTGATCTCTTTTTCTTCGAGAAATTTCTCCATAATGGTATCATCGGCCTCAGCCAGACGTTCGAGCATAATGTGCCGGTATTCCCTGGCCTTTTCAACCATGTGTTCGGGGATCTCTTTGTGCTCGATCTTCATTCCGACCTCATCCGGCCAGTACATATAATCCATGGTGATCAGATCGACCAGTCCTTTAAAATCATCTTCTCCGCCATCAGGAATCTGAACCGCCGCAGCATTACAGCCGAGCCGCTCATGGATCTCACCGAGAACACGGAAGAAGTCCGCGCCCAGACGGTCGATCTTATTAATAAAGAAAAACCGCGGGACCTTGTAGCGGTCCGCCTGGCGCCAGACCGTTTCTGTTTGGGACTGCACACCGCTGGTCGCGCATAGAACAACAACCGCTCCGTCTAAAACCTTTAAAGACCGTTCGACTTCGACCGTAAAGTCTACGTGACCGGGCGTATCGATGATATTGATCTTTTTGCCCTTCCAGTTGGTGGTCACATTCGCCGACGTAATGGTGATCCCGCGCTCCTGCTCCTGGGCCATCCAGTCCATGACCGCGTTACCCTGATCCACAGTTCCCATTTTATGGATCATCCCGGTATAGAACAGGATCCTCTCGGTCGTGGTGGTTTTCCCCGCGTCGATATGCGCGATGATCCCGATATTTCTTACATCTTTTAAAGGTGTCTTACCTGCCATGATATATCCTTATCCCGTTTAAATGCTTACCAGCGCAGATGCGCGAAGGCTTTATTGGCGTCAGCCATTTTATGAGTTTCGTCACGCTTTTTCACGGACGGACCTTCCTTATTATATGCGGCCAAAAGCTCTTCGGCTAACTTGACCTGCATGGGCTTACCCTTTTTCTTGCGGGCGAAATCTCTGATCCAGCGGATCGCAAGCGAATTCGCACGATTCGGCGTGACTTCCACCGGGACCTGATAGGTCGACCCCCCGACCCGCCGGGACTTCAATTCCAAACGGGGACGGGCATTTTCAATGGCCTTGTTGAAGACCTTGACCCCGTCTTCACCGGAAACGCGCTCGCCCAAAGTGTCGATCGCGCCGTAGACGATCTCCTCGGCCACGGTCTTTTTCCCCTCCTGCATGATCGCGTTGACAAACCGGGCGACCAGCTGGCTGTTATACTTCGGATCCCCGGAAAGGGTCCGTTTTTCTGCGCGTCTGCGTCTCATGATTTTGCCTTCTTTGTACCGTACTTTGAGCGGGACTGATTGCGTTTATCAACCCCGGCCGTATCCAATGAACCGCGGACAATATGATACCGCACACCCGGCAGGTCCTTCACACGGCCGCCGCGGACCAGCACGATCGAATGCTCCTGCAGGTTGTGGCCTTCTCCCGGAATGTAGGCCGTCACCTCATAACGGTTGGAGAGCCTGACCCTGGCGATTTTACGAAGCGCCGAATTCGGCTTCTTCGGGGTCATTGTTTTGACCTGCAGACACACACCGCGCCGCTGCGGGCATTCATTCAACGCCCGCGACTTGCTCTTTTTGTGCTTCAGTGTCCTGCTCTTGCGTATCAACTGCTGAATCGTCGGCATATTTCACCATGTCCACTTTCGAATAATATTTTAACCCTGTTCCCGCCGGGATCAAATGCCCGACAATAACATTCTCTTTTAAACCTCGTAAAAGGTCAATTTTACCACTCGATGCCGCATCTGTCAAGACTCGAGTTGTCTCCTGAAAACTCGCGGACGAAATAAAGCTGTCCGTGGTCAGCGAGACCTTGGTGATCCCCAATAAAAGCGGGGTCGCCTTGGCCGGCGTCTTGCCTTTTTTCACCAGCTCTTCGTTCGATTTTTTAAACGCCGGCCGGTCGATCTGCTCGCCGATAAGGAATTCAGATTCTCCCCCGTCGTCGATGCGTACCTTCTTAAGCATCTGCGCGATGATTAACTCAATATGTTTATCGTTGATACGGACGCCCTGCAGACGATAGACTTCCTGAACCTCGTTCAGCAGATACTCCTGAACAACCTTATCCCCGCACACCCTCAGGATATCATGCGGAACCACCGGCCCGTCGGTCAGCTGCTGACCGGCAAAAACACGGTCCCCTTTATAAACATTGGGATGCTTTCCGTGAGGGATGGTGTATTCCTTGGCCATGCCGGTCTCACTGCGGACCATGATCGTCCGGGCGCCCTTACGGTCTTCACCGAACTCGACCAGACCATCGATCTCACTGATAATCGCCGGCTCCTTAGGCCGCCGGGCTTCAAACAATTCGGCAACACGCGGCAGACCTCCGGTAATATCACGGGTCTTGCCCTGCCCGCGGGGGATCTTGGCGATCAGGTCACCAGCCTGCACGGCCTGTTTGTCTTTAACCATAACGTGCGCTCCGACGGGAATAGAATATATTCCCACGACTTCTCCGCTGTCATCCGTAATAATAATCTGCGGATGATACTGCGGTTTATGGTCGACCACAACCCTCTCGGTAATGCCGGTGATCGGGTTGCTTTCCTCCTGGACGGTCACGTCCTGGATGATGTCCTCAGAATTGACCTTTCCCTTTACCTCGGTAATGATCGGGATAGTATAAGGATCCCAGGTCGCAAAGATCTGTTCCTTTTTGACTTCAGCCCCGTCGGCAAATTTGATCGTTGCGCCCTGCGGGAGCTGGTAGCGCTCAAATTCACGCCCGAACTCATTGTTCACACTGATCGACCCGTTCCGGTTCAGGACCACGAATTCATCATTGCGCTGAACAACCCTGAGCTGATGGTAACGGACAAACCCGTCGTTTTTGGCCTGATAATGCGACTGCTCAACAGCGCGGCTCGCGGTCCCGCCGATGTGGAACGTACGCATGGTCAGCTGGGTCCCCGGCTCCCCGATACTCTGGGCGGCGATAACACCGACGGACTCTCCGACTTCGACCATCCGCTGGGTGGCGAGGTTCCGGCCGTAACAGCGCACACAAACGCCGCGTTCGCTTTCACAGGTCAGCACACTGCGGATACGGACCTTCTCTATCCCCAGCTGTTCAATGACCGCGGCCTTCTCTTCACTGATCTCCTGACCGGCTTCAACAACCAGCTGATCCGTCACAATATCGACAATATTATCCAGGGCCACGCGACCGCTGATACGTTCTTTCAGACTGACAACCAGCTCGTCGCCTTCAACGATCGCCGAGACCGTAATTCCGCTCATGGTGCCGCAGTCGTCTTCTGTAATAACGACCTCCTGGGCCACGTCCACCAGACGGCGCGTCAGGTATCCAGCGTCAGCGGTTTTCAAAGCCGTATCCGCCAGCCCCTTCCGGGCCCCGTGAGTCGAAATAAAATATTCCATAACGGTCAGCCCTTCTCGAAAACTTGCCGTGATGGGGTTCTCGATGATCTCGCCCGACGGTTTGGCCATCAAACCGCGCATTCCCGAAAGCTGGCGGATCTGCAATTTTGATCCCCGGGCTCCGGAATCCGCCATAATATAAACCGGATTAAACGCGGTCATCTGCTGGAACACCAGGTCGGAAAGCTTTTCAGTGGTATGCGTCCAGATGTCGATGATCTTATTATACCGCTCACGACCGGTGATGACCCCCTTGCGGTACTGATCTTCGACCTTGCCGACTTCCTGCTTAGCCTTGGTGATATGCTTTGCCTTATCTTTGGGACTGGTCAGGTCGGCGATGGATATTGAGATGCCGGCATCTGTTGATGCGAGGAACCCGAATTCTTTGAAGGCATCCAGCATGTTGACGGTCTTCTGCTGTCCGAAACGCTTATAGCAGTCGGCAATAACCGCACCGATACGTTTTTTATCCAGCAACTCGTTCACATATCCGTATTCCACCGGAAGGATCTCATTAAAAAGAACCCTCCCCACCGTGGTTTCGATGATCGTCGGCTTAAGGATCTCCTGCACATCTTCAACATGCTCTTCTCCCTTGACCGCTTTTTCCTGCGAAATGATCAAAGAGGGTTTTTCTTCTCCCCAAAGAGGACGATCCAGACGCATACGGATCCTCTCATGCAGCCTCAGCTGCCCATCGTTATGGGCCACGATGACCTCTTCACTATTAGAAAAGATACGTTTGGGTTCTTGCCCCTCTTCTTCCTTGGTCATGTAATACAAACCTAAAACCATGTCCTGTGTTGGCGACATAATCGGACGCCCGTCAGCTGGAGAAAAAAGATTATTGACCGAGAGCATCTGCAAACGGCACTCCAGCTGAGCCTCAAGAGACAGGGGCACGTGAACCGCCATTTGGTCTCCATCAAAGTCAGCATTAAACGCGGAACAGACCAAAGGATGAAGTTTAATCGCTTTTCCCTCGACAAGAACCGGCTGAAAGGCCTGGACACTCAAGCGGTGCAGGGTCGGAGCGCGGTTCAGCAGAACAGGGTGATCTTTAATGACCTCATCCAGAATATCCCAGACCTCCAGTTTGGCCCTCTCAACCATGCGTTTGGCACCTTTGATGGTATGGACAAATCCTTTTTCGCGTAACTTACGGATAATGAACGGCTCAAAAAGCTCTAATGCCATTTTTTTAGGCAGACCGCATTGATGAAGCTGCAGTTTCGGACCGACAACAATAACCGAACGGCCGGAGTAATCCACACGCTTACCCAAAAGATTCATGCGGAAGCGCCCTTGTTTTCCTTTCAGCATATCAGAAAGGGATTTCAAAGGACGGTTTCCGGATCCCAGAACAGGACGGCCGTGGCGGCCATTATCCAGAAGGGCATCGACCGCCTCCTGCAGCATACGCTTTTCATTGCGGATAATGATCTCCGGAGCGTTCAAGTCCATCAATTTTTTCAAACGATTATTGCGGTTGATCACCCGGCGGTACAGATCGTTCAGATCGGACGTAGCAAAACGTCCCCCTTCCAGAGGAACCAAAGGACGCAGGTCCGGCGGGATGACCGGCAGGGCATCCAGCACCATCCATTCCGCCTTGTTTTCAGAGGCTTTAAAATCTTCGACGATCTTCAAACTCTTGGCGATCTTTTTCGCGTTGGCACTGGTGGGGCTGGTTTTATTCAGATCCTTGCGGAGTTTTTTGCTCAATGCCTCTAAGTCGGTTTCTGCCAGAAGGTCTTTAACAGCTTCCGCGCCGATCTTGGCCTTAAACCCCGCCCCGTGCTTGACCAGCGCCTTCTGATATTCATCCTCAGACAGGAACTGACGCGGCTTAAGCGCGGTATCGCCGGGATCGGTAACCACGTACTCTTCATAATAGATCAGCTTCTCCAGATTGCGCAGAGAAACCTGCAGCAAGGCGGACAAACGGCTGGGAACGGCCTTATAAAACCAAATATGCGTCACCGGACAAGCCAATTCGATATGCCCCATACGTTCACGCCGGACAGACGAACGGGAAATCGTCACCCCGCAGCGGTCACACGTGATGCCGCGGAATTTAATCCCTTTATATTTTCCGCAGTTGCATTCCCAGTCACGGACCGGCCCAAAAATCCTCTCACAGAATAAACCGTCCTTTTCAGGTTTTAAGGTACGGTAATTCAGGGTTTCCGCTTTTTTGACCATGCCCTGAGACCAGGAATGGATAACCTCCGGTGATGCCACCTGGATCGTAATCCGGTCCTGATTCATGATATCCTGTTTTTTTGCCATATGTATCTCTCCTTATGGAGTTGCGTTAGGAACAAAGAATTATGCGTTCTCTTGGTCCGCGGCTCTTTCCAGCTTAATATCCAGACACAAGCCCTGCAGTTCTTTCACCAGCACATTGAAGGACTCCGGTGTGCCAGTCTGCAGGCGCTGTTCCCCCTTAACGATCGCCTCGTAAATCTGGCTGCGCCCCTGCACGTCATCACTTTTAACGGTCAGCATTTCCTGCAGAGTATAGGCGGCGCCGTAAGCTTCCAGAGCCCACACTTCCATTTCACCAAAACGCTGTCCGCCGAAATGCGCCTTTCCGCCCAGCGGCTGCTGGGTGACCAGAGAATACGGCCCGATAGACCGGGCATGTATCTTCTCGTCGACAAGGTGGTTTAATTTCAGCATATAAATATATCCGACCGTGACTTTCTGGTCAAACGGGCGTCCGGTATACCCGTCATAAACAACGGTCTTACCGTCTTCCGGCAGGCCGGCCTCTTTTAACAGATCCCGAATCTCCTGCTCAGTCGCTCCATTAAAAACCGGAGTCTCGGTATGCATCCCCAGGATCTTGGCGGCCCAGCCCAAATGCGTTTCCAGCAGCTGCCCGACATTCATGCGGGACGGCACCCCGAGAGGGTTCAGAACAATATCGACCGGTGTCCCATCGTCCAGATACGGCATATCCTCAGACGGCATGATGCGCGAAACGATCCCTTTGTTTCCGTGACGCCCGGCCATCTTGTCGCCTTCCTGAAGCTTGCGTTTCGTGGCGACATAAACCACGACGCGCTTCAGCACGCCGGCCGGAAGCTCATCCCCGCGCTTGACCCGTTCGATCTCCTGGTCCTCCTCCTCGGCCAGCTCCTGGATCTTATCTTTGTAAAAGGAGAGCAATTCCCGGGCTTCCGAATCACTCGGCAGAGTGCGAAAATCCAAAGACGCCAGCTTCTTTTCATTGATATCCAAAGCCTCACAAATCTTGCGCTTCTTCTCTTCTTCGACCAGCACGGCTTCCTGGCGGTAGTATTCCTTAACACGGTCAATCGATTCCTGAATCTTGGCCTTTTCGGCTTTTGACTTGCGTCCGCGTTCTGCACGCTGGAAAACCTCAGCGTGAACAACAACACCTTCCACCCCGGGAGACAAGGTCACGGATGTATCCCGGATATCCGCAGCTTTTTCACCAAAGATAGCGCGCAGCAACCGCTCTTCCGGAGACAATTCCTTTTCACTTTTCGGAGTGACTTTCCCGACCAGAATATCTCCCGGCTTGACCTCCGCGCCGACGCGCACGATCCCCCCTTCGTCAAGATCTTTTAAAGCATCCTCTCCGACATTAGGGATATCACGGGTGATCTCTTCATTTCCCAAACGGGTCTCGCGGGCCTCCACTTCAAACCGTTCGACATGGACCGAGGTGAAAACATCATCCCGGACCAAACGCTGATTGATCAGGATCGCGTCTTCAAAGTTATATCCGCGCCAGGGCATAAACGCCACCAGCACGTTGCGTCCTAATGAAAGACGGCCGTGAGATGTGGCAAATCCGTCTGCAATAATCTGGCCGGCCTTGACCGTCTCCCCCAACTTAACCAGCGGCTTCTGAATAGTACACGTATTGGCATTCGTCCGTAAAAACGTCTTCAATTTATAACTGTGCTTACCGACCACGATCTCCTGACCGTCCACCTTGCTGACCTTACCGTCCTCCCGGGCAATAACCACAACACCGGAATCCCGGGCAACCTTTTCTTCCATACCGGTCCCGACAAAAGGGACCTCCGGGGTCATCAAAGGCACAGCCTGACGCTGCATATTCGATCCCATCAGAGCCCGGTTGGCGTCATCATGTTCCAGAAACGGGATTAAAGACGTGGCCACCGAAACCAACTGCTTCGTCGAAACATCTTTATAATCGATCTGGTCAGCGCTGACACGGGGAAAGTCCGTTTTATACCGGCAGATAAATTCATCTCCAGCAAGCTTGCCGTCATCGTCCACAGCGGCGTTAGCCTGGGCAATATATTTTTCCTGATCCACATCCGCGGTGAGATAATCAACATTCTTAGTGACCTTGCCGTCCTTGACTTTGTAATACGGTGTTTCAATAAACCCGAGAGGATTGACCCGCGCACATGTTGTCAATGAAGAAATCAAACCGATGTTCGGTCCTTCCGGTGTTTCGATCGGACAGACACGGCCGTAATGGGTCGGATGCACGTCACGGACCTCAAACCCCGCCCGTTCTCGCGACAGTCCTCCCGGCCCTAAAGCGCTCAAACGCCGCTTATGGGTCATTTCGGCCAAAGGATTGACCTGATCCATAAACTGCGACAGCTGACTGCGGGCAAAGAAATCATGAACCTGATTGGAAAATAAGCGGGAATTGATCAGATGATGGGCGGTCAAATTCTCAAAAGTGCTCATGACCACCAGGCGCTCTTTAATGGACCGTTCGAGGCGGGCCAGGCCAATACGGACCTGGTTCTGAACAAGCTCGCCGACAGATTTAATCCGGCGGTTTCCTAAATGGTCAATATCGTCGGTCTCTCCGCGTCCTTCCCGCAACCCGATAAGATACGCGATAACTGACGCGACCGTATTGATATCCAAAACCCGGTTTTCCAGAGGCACGCTGGTCCCGAGCTTGCGATTGATAATATGACGGCCGACCTTACTCAGATCATATCGTTTAGGATCAAAAAAGAGACGGTAGAACAGGGCCTCGGCCACTTCAATCGTAGCCGGCTCAGTCGGACGCATCTTGCGGTAAAAATCCAGCAGGGCCTCTTCTTTATTTTCTGTATGATCCTTTTCTAATGTCGGCGCGATTTTATCAAAATCGTCTCCGAACATCTGCTGAAGATCGGCGTCCGTCGAAAGACCCATGATCCGCAGGATCTGCGTGGCCGGAAAGTTGCGGCGGCGGTCAACATAGGCCAAAAGAATATCATTCAGATCATATTTGATCTCAAACCAGGCCCCACGGGAAGGGATGATGCGCCCATGATACAGGCTGCGCCCGCTGGGATGCAGCTCTTCTTCAAAGGAAACCCCCGGAGGACGCTGAATCTGAGAAACCACAACCCGTTCATCACCATTTATCACGAACGTTCCGGTATCGGTCATGAGAGGAATATCACCGAAATAAACTTCCTGCTCTTTAATGTCGACCGGAGTGATCAGACGAAGTTTCACCTTGAGCGGCGCGGCATAGGTCATACTGCGGCGCTGGCATTCGTCGCTGAAATATTTTGGTTTACCAAACGTGTAACTCAGGTATTCCAGCTTGACCTGCCCGTCATAACTCTCCAGAGGAAAGACCTCGCGGAAAACCTCTTCCAGACCCTGATCATTGCGCTCGTTCTCATCGTTATCATACTGCAGAAATTCTCTGTACGCGACAGTCTGGATATCAAGTAAGGACGGCAATTCAAAATGATCCCGAATCTTACCGAAGTTTTTGATATTCAATGTGTCCATAAGTGCCTTGGGGTTGTGGTTGTTAGGAAATCAGAACCTGAATGCGTGCTGGTGTGGTATATACAACAGTGCGACGCCGAATAGCAGACCCCCTGCGGTCTGCCATTCAGCATCACACGTCTGTCTATCAAAAACGCCTTATTTGATCTCGACCTTGGCGCCCGCACCTTCAAGCTTTTTCTTGAGCTCTTCGGCCTCTTCTTTGGAAACGCCTTCTTTAACCGCTTTCGGAGCGGATTCGACAAGCTCCTTGGCCTCTTTAAGACCCAGACTGGTGATGCCGCGGACTTCTTTGATCACGCCGATCTTCTGTCCGCCGATATCAGTCAGAACAACGTCAAATTCGGTCTTTTCTTCCGCCGCGCCGCCGGCTTCGCCGCCTGCTGCAGCACCGGGCATCATCATGCCGGCCGCCATGGGGGCAGCCGCCTGGATACCGAGGCGGTCTTCCAGACCTTTGACTAAATCAGCCAATTCCAATGCGGTCAAGCCTTCGATCTCCTTGGCGATCGCTTCGAGTTTTTCGGAAAGAACCACGCTTTCCTTTTGCTCTTCTGTATTTGTCGCTTCAGACATCTTAACTACCTCCCTTTTGTTCACTTAATTGTTTCAATATCGATAAAAGATCCCTGGACTTCGCGTTCAGTGCTCCGGCGAGCCGGGTTAACGGCGCCAGGATCGTTCCCATAAGCTGCGCTTGAAGAACCTCTTTGGCCGGCAGATCTGCCAGACGTTTGATCTCTTCCTGCGCCAGGACAGTACCGTCGAGTACGGCGCCCTGTATATCAAATCCCTCACAGTCTTTTGCAAAATCTGTCAGGGCTTTAGCGACAGACACAGAATCCGCGCTGGACCAGGCAAAGGCGGTCTGTTCAGGTCCGATCACATCTGCCAGGGATTCCATCTCCATTTCTTTCAGGGTCAATCTGGCGATGCGCTTTTTCGTCACCTGAACGCCAACACCCAGATCCCGCATATTCTGCCGAAGCGCATCCATCTGTGTGCCTTTAACCGAAGAAAAATTGACAACAAAGGTCACCTGATGATTGCCGACCCCCTCTTTGATCTGACTGGCAATGCTTTCTCTGATAATCTGTCCGACTTGTCCCATATCATCCTCGCTCTATTGTCTGTCTTACAGCGCGATCCGGAGCCCGGGGCCCATGGTCGTTGACAGTGACAGCGTCTTGATTAAATTTCCTTTAACCGATGCCGGCTTGGCATGCTCCAAAGCATCGAGAACATGCTTAATGTTTTGCTGGATCTGCTCTTTCGTGAAAGACCTCTTACCGACACCGACGTGAACCCCAGACTGCTTATCGACCTTGAATTCCACGCGCCCGGCCTTAAGCTCCTTAACGACCCGTTCGATATCCGTGGTCACCGTCCCGGCTTTGGGGCTGGGCATCAGGCCCCGCGGACCCAAAATCTTCCCCAACTTACTCAAATCCCGCATCATATCCGGTGCGGCAACGACACAATCAAAATCCATGAACCCGTTGGCGATCTTATCGATCAGATCTTCGCCTCCGACAAAATCTGCTCCAGCGGATTCAGCGTCCTGAACAGCTTCGCCTTTACAGACCACAGCCACACTGACCGACTTTCCTGTTCCATGAGGCAGCATGACCGTTCCGCGCACCATCTGATCGGAACTCTTAGGGTTCACGTTCAGCAAAAAATGCAGTTCAACGGTCTCATCAAAATTTGTTTTGGGAAATTGATCCAGCTGTTCCACGGCATCATTCAGACCGTGCGTTTCTTCAGAAGGAAATGCTTCCTGGATAGCCTTTTTACGTTTGCTCAATTTCGTCATTTTAGTCCACCACCTTGATTCCCATGCTCCGGGCCGTCCCCTCAATGATCAGAGCCGCCTGTTGAAGATCATTGGTGTTCAGATCTTCCAGTTTGGTCTGGGCGATCTCGTTCACCTGGGCACGGTTGATCTCGGCGATCGTCTCCTTACCTGCTAATCCGGAAGCCTTGGCCAAATTGGCGGCCTTTTTGATCAACACAGAACTCGGAGGTGTTTTGATCACAAAGTCAAAGGACTTATCCTTATAAACCTTGATTACAGCCGGCAAAATCGTGCCTTCCCGGCCCTTGGTCTGATCATTAAAGGCCTTACAGAAGCCCATAATATTCACGCCGTGCTGCCCCAACGCGGGCCCAACCGGCGGGGCCGGATTGGCCTGTCCGGCCGGAACATACAATTTAATCTGAGCGATAACTTCTTTAGCCATGTTAAATCTTCTCCACTTGCCAGTATTCTAATTCCACCAGGGTTGAACGGCCGAAAATCGGCACGCTCACTTTGAGTTTTCCCCGGTCCGGGAAGACCTCGGTGACCTGGCCGTTAAAATTCGCGAACGGACCTTCCGCGATCCTCACCGGTTCACCCTCTTCAAACACAACCTTCGGGCTCGGTTTGGTTTCTGTATCTTCGGTCCGTTTAATGATCGCCTGAACTTCTTCCTCGGAGATAGGCGTAGGGCGCCGGCCCGGCCCGATAAAACCGGTTATCCCCGGGGTACTCTTCACCAGGTACCAGCTCTCCTTAGACATTTCCATCTTCACTAATATATAGCCCGGAAAAAACTTCCGTTCCGCAATGCGTTTTTTCCCGCCGCGGACTTCAGAGACCTGTTCGGTCGGGACAACAATCTCTCCGATAAATTCTTTGAGATTGGTTGTCTCCATGCGGTTTTCCAGACCTGCCCTGGCCTTTTCCTCCGCCCCTGTCTGTGTATGGATCACATACCACTTCATAATGTCACCTGATGACCACGCCGATAAATTTTGAAAGAACAAAATCGGTCACGGCGATAAAGATCCCTAAAAATGCGCTGCTGATGATCACGACCCAGGTCGAATGGATCAATTCCTTTCGGCTGGTCCAGGAAACCTTTTTCAGTTCCGCGACCACCTCTTTTATGAATTTTCCGAATCGTCCGAACATATCGTTCCTTACCATGAATTAACAGGCCTGGTAGGATTCGAACCTACAACACACGGTTTTGGAGACCGTTGCTCTGCCAGTTGGAGCTACAGGCCTATGAAATATTTGCAGATGTTCTTACCAAAACCGCGGCTCGGGTCGCGGCATTACTTTTTCTTTTCCCGGTGCAGAGTGTGCCTGCGGTCGAAGCGGCAATACTTCTTAAGTTCGATCCGCTCCGGATGCTTGCGCTTATCTTTAGTGCTGCTGTAATTGATCCGACGGCATTCTGTGCATTCAAACTGTATGTTCTCTCGCATGATTCCGATCTCTTGATTATAAGCCCCCGACCGGACTTGAACCGGTGACCTCGTCCTTACCAAGGACGTGCTCTACCGGCTGAGCTACAGGGGCAAAAATAAATGAACCAATAGTATAGTGTTTGACCTATATTTTGTCAAGTTTTTATTTTTTTTCATAAGGATTGTATGTCTTTGTCAATACTCGACTTATCGATCTTCTCCAGCCGTCAGACGCAAAAAACGGCGTTTGCCGATTTTTAAAACTCCGGGCCGGGGCTCCCAGGACTCTTCCCGGACAGCTTCCCCTTCGCTGGAAACCGCGCCCTGCTTTAAAAGCCGGCGGGCCTCGTTACGGGAAGAAGCCATGCCGGATCCTGATAAAATATCAAGCAACGCATCCTTTCCGGTCAGGACATATTCCGGCATGTCGTCCGGCAGCTCTTTTTGAGCAAAAACGCGTTCAAATTCGCGGCGGGCGCAGACAGCATCTTCGGCTGTATAAAACTGTTCAACGATACGCTCGCCCAGCTGAAGCTTGGCATCTTTAGGGTGCATGTCCTGGACCCTTTCGAGATCGTCTTCGGTCAGCACCTCATAATAACGCATCATCAGATCATCGCTGATCGACATGATCTTGCCCAGGATCTCAGCGGCGGGCTCATCGATGCCAATGTAATTATCCAGCGATTTACTCATTTTTTTAACGCCGTCCAGACCTTCCAGCAGAGGGGTCATCACGACGTCCTGCGGCTTCTGCCCCAGGGACTCCTGGATCTGACGCCCCATCAGCAGGTTGAACTTCTGATCATTTCCACCGACCTCGATATCAGCATGAAGATGAAAAGAATCATACCCCTGCAGCAAGGGATAAAGAAATTCCATAATGCTGATCTCCGTTCCAGACTCATAACGTTTCTTAAAATCCGAACGGGCCAGCATCTGGGCCACTGTGGAATATGCGGTAAGCTCCAGCATTTTTCGGGCACCCAGATCATTGAGCCAGTCAAAATTATAAACCACCTCTAACTTATCAGGATCGTCGTCCAAAATCTTAAGTGCCTGACGGGTATAGGTCTCCGCGTTCGCGCGGACAAACTCCAGATCAAGTGCCGGCCGCAGCTCATTGCGCCCGGTGGGATCGCCGACCAAGGCCGTAAAATCCCCAATCAAAAAAAGAACCTTGTGCCCCAGGTCCTGGAACTGCCTCAACTTACGCAACAAAACCACATGCCCCAAATGAATGTCCGGAGCTGTAGGATCGAATCCGGCCTTAACACGCAGAGGCTTACCCGCAATGAGCTTCTTTTCCAGCGACTCGCGGCTGATCATATCGGTCGTGCCGCGGGAAATTGTCTTGATAGCATCGTTCATGATCAGGGGAAACCCAAAGGCCAAGGGGCAACAGCTGCCCCTTGGCCTGCGGTAATGATATCTCATCCTATACGATGAGAACGTTTATTCTTCGTCCAATCGCGTGCTGACACCGATCTTCATCTGATCAACATCCACCTTGATCACCTTGACCTGAATCTTGTCTCCCGGCTTCAGCGCAGCGGCCTGATCTTTGTCGATCTCGGAAGAATAGACCAGAGCTTCGATCTCTTCATCAAGCTTAACAAAAACTCCGAAGTTGGAATTCAGCACGACTTCAGCATCCACAATCTTGCCGACAGGATATTCTTCGGCGATCTGCTCCCAGGGGTTCTCCGTCAACTGCTTGAGCCCCAAAGTAATCTTGCGGCTTTCAGCGTCAACTGCCAGAATGACCACTTCGACCTCCTGACCTTTATCCAGAATGTCCTGCGGATGATTGATCTTTTTCGTCCAAGACATATCCGAAACATGGATCATGCCTTCCAGTCCGTTCTCGAGCTCGACGAACGCACCGTAATCCGTAAATCCGCGGACAGCGCCCTTAACCCGTGAACCCACCGGAAGCTCCCGCTCGGAATCAAGCCAGGGATTGCGTTCCAATTGCTTCATGCTGAGAGAAATTCTCTTCTGATCCTTGTCGACATTGATAATCTGCACATCGACTTCATCTCCCACGTTGAACATCTCCTGGGGATTGACCATTTTTTTCTGCCAGGAAATCTCAGAAGAGTGCAGAAGCCCTTCAATGCCTTTTTCGATCTCAATAAAAACACCGTACGGCATGATATTCACGACTTTCCCTTTAACCTGTGAGCCGGCCGGATATTTTTCATAAATATCATCCCAAGGATTGGGCAGGATCTGCTTCAGACCGAGAGAAACCTTGGAGGCTTCCTGATCGTAAGACAGGATTGCGACTTTAATCGAGTCCCCGATCGAAACGATCTCGGAAGGGTGGTTGATCCGGGACCAGCTCATATCTGTAATATGAAGCAGTCCGTCGACGCCGCCCAGATCGATAAAAGCACCGAAATCCGTGATGCCTTTAACCGTGCCTTCACGGACCTGGCCTTTTTCCAGATCTTCCCAGAGCTTCTCCCGTACCGCCGCACGCTCCTTCATATAAATATCACGGCGGGACAGGATGAGATTACGGCGCTGTTTATTGACCTTGGCCACCTGAAATTGATAAGGGGTCGACATGATCTGCTCAACAGGAAATCCGCGGAAAGCAGAAAGGGACATCGGCAGAAAGCCTTCAACCCCCTCGATATCGACCATATATCCGCCTTTGACCTGCTTGAACACGGTGCCTTCGAGAACATCTCCCTCATCCACGTCGGTCATCACCTTCTGCCATCCCTTGACCTTCTCGGCCTTGGATTTGGAAAGCTGAAGCTTGCCGTCTTCATCCTCGATGGATTCGATCAGGACGTCGATCTCGCGCCCGATCTCTAACTCACTGTCATCGCGGAATTCATCAAGTACGACAAATCCTTCGGACTTAAATCCGATATCGACGACCGCTTCTTTCGACGTCAAGGCAACGATCTTGCCGGAAACGATCTCCCCCTCCTTAATGTCTTTCATTGTGCTGGCGTAAAGATCCGCCATTTCTTCTTGCGTGGTACTCATATTATCTGTATCTCCCTTCCTAAAACGTGATTCTTTGACGAAAATATTCGCATATTCCGGCAAAGTGCAGGTATTATCGCAGATTTATTTTTTTTGTCAAATATAATTTATTATAAGGGATGAAAAGAGGCAAAGAGATAACGACGCATATCATAAAGATTTAACTTTTCACTAAATCTAACTAACCATATGCAGCAAACAAACCTGTGTTATCCGTCCCTGGTCGGCGCCAGCGCGTGAATATGGTCCATGACCGAATGGGAAATGTCTTCATAAGAGGTTTCAGGAGGAAAGTGAACAGGATGACCGACATAGATGCGGATCGGCACCCGCCGCGGGAATTTCGCGCCGCGCGGAAGCGCACGGTCAGACCCGCTGATAAAGACCGGAACAACAGGAACTCCGCTCTTGCCGGCCAGAAACCCGACACCGGGAAAGACGCGCTTGCTGTTCCCGTTGGCAGAGCGGGTTCCCTGGGGGAAAAAGACCAGAGGACGTCCCGAGCGCAGCCGCCGCACAGATTCTTTTAAAGCGCCGATATCCGGACGCCCCCGCCGCACAGGGAAGGCGTCACAGCCTCTCAGGACCCATCCCAGGATAGAATTTTTGAATAATTCGGCTTTGGCGAAAAAACTCACTCTGCGGGTCGGGACAATGCCCATCAGCATAGGATCCAGATTGCTGGCATGATTGCAGGCCAGAATGAACCCGCCCTTCTCCGGCATGTTCTGACGCCCATAAATACGATGCGGCACAAAAAAGAAAAATACAAATTTCGTCGTATAATAGACCAGCCAGTAAATCATATGTATTCCGTGTTTTTATGCTTCTGCCATGCCTATTAGTAAAAGGTCAGGTCCCTCCATTCTGACGACCTGCAATCATATTCGGCGATTGGACGAAAAGCCCCAACCGCACATTTTATTATTTTATCACCCTTTTGCATCAAAATTATTCCGCTCTCATTGTCTTCAAACCCGGCCATAATCTCATAGCCATCCCGGCGCGCGGACCAATCGTACTGGAAATGGCCATTTTGAGGAAGAAAATCACGGGCCCCATCGGCCAAAACAGGATCTTCGAACCAACACGCGATATAATCTTGCTTCATCAGATAACAGCGTTCAATCTCTCGTCTCATAGTTGCAATGCCTGACAAGGCTTCGGCAGAATACGTCATCTTCACCATGTTCATGAGGCGGGGCAATGCCAGACCAGCTAAAATCCCAATAATAATTATAACGATCACCAGCTCCAGAATCGTAAAGCCATATCCCAATTCTGATGTATTACGCATACACGCCTCCGGCAAAAACTCATTTCAAAAACTGTGCCCCAAAATCCAGCAAAGCTTGAGCGCGTTTTTTTGTCTTGGCCTCGGCATAGACCCGGACCAGCGGTTCCGTCCCCGAAGGGCGCAGCATGACCCAGCTTTCGTCCTCACATTCCAGCTTGACCCCGTCAAAATCCTTGACCTCAACAACCTTTTTCCCCAGCACCGTTTTAATGGCCCGGAATTTAGAGATATCGGGCTTTTTCTGGCCGATCTTCAGCGCCACGTTGCGCAAGGTATAATAATACCGCCCGAATTCCTGCTCCATCTCCTGAACGATCTGCTTGATATCTTTTTTCTGGTAGACCATCATCTCCAGAAGCAGTAATCCGGCCAGGGTGCCGTCACGTTCAGGAATATAATCCTGCAGGCCCATCCCTCCGGCCTCCTCTCCGCCGGCAATGATCTGCTCATTGATCATCAGGTCCGAGATATATTTGAACCCGACAGGAGTTTCGTAAAGCTTCAGCCCCAGCTTGGCAGCGATATTATCGATCATTTTGGTCCCGCAAATCGTTTTGACCACCCCGCCCTTACGGCCGCGGTTGCGCGCCAGATGCAGGATCAGCAAGCCCAGGATCTTCTGCGGATGGATAAACTCTCCTCCCGGGGCAACGGCAGCAATACGGTCGGCATCGCCGTCCAGGACCAATCCCAGATCAAATTTCTCTTTCTTGACCCGCTCAATGATGCCCGGCAGATACTGGACCACCGGTTCGGGCTTTTTGCCGTCAAAATACGGATTGATATCCTCACGCATCAGCGTCAGACGGATCTTGGTGCCCTTCAGAACCTTGGTGATCAGATCACTCCCGCTGCCGTGCATCACGTCCTGAATGACCTTAAAACGGGAATTCTTGATCTTCTTCAGATCAATATAGCTGCGCATGAATTTTAAATAAGAAGGATTGAAATCATGTTCCATGACCTTCTTTTTCCGGAGGGCCTCAGCCAGGTCCATGCGTTTGACCGCGCGCGCGTTCAGATAGCTCTCAACTTTATTGGTAATGTCACGGCCGGCCCCGCCGCCCTCCGCGGTCTTGATCTTAATGCCGTTGAACGAATACGGGTTATGACTTGCCGTGATCATGATCCCGCAGACACAATTGTTGTCGGGAACCCCGAACGAGAGCGACGGAGTCGGAACCATTTCGGACGCGAGAAGCACCTTGATATGATTTGCAGCCAAAACCTCTGCCACCAGTTCGGCGAACTCCCGCGACATAAACCGCGCGTCATATCCCACGGCCACTTTTTTCGTGCCGCGCTTTTTCTTGAGATCTTTTTTGATCCATTCCGCGATCGCCTGAGAAACCAGACGAACATTTTCAAACGTAAAGGTGTCGGCGATCACCGCCCGCCACCCGTCAGTACCGAATTTGATCTCACTTTTTTTCTTTACCATACGGATATCCTTTCCTGATCGTTCAGGGCGTCATACGTCTCGTTTATGATACAAATCATGATCTTCAATATACCGAAAAACATCTTCCGGCACAAGATACTTTATGGTTTTTCCTTCTCTTAAACGCCGACGGATATAAGAAGAAGAGATGTCGATCCCGGGCATGGTCACCGAATGATGCGGGATCCCGGGATCGCAATTATCATGACCCGGCCGGTTAACCACCACGAAGGAAACGATCTTCAGGATCTCATCGATCTCCCGCCAAGCTTGCAGATGAGTCGCGCTGTCACCCCCGACAATAAAAAATAATTTCGCATCCTGCGATAAGGTGTTTTGAAAATGCCGCACCGTATTGATCGTGTAGGACTTTCCTCCCCGGAGCACTTCAAAGTCCGAAACAGAAAACTTAGGATCCCCGCCTACAGCCCGGCGGACCATTTCCAAACGGTGATGGGCCGGGGCCAGATAGGTCAAATTTTTATGCGGAGGACGGGACGAAGGGACAAAGATCACGCGATCCAGAGACATCCTCTCCTGGGCCACCTCAGCGATCGCCAGATGACCGATATGCAGAGGATTAAATGTTCCGCCGAGTATTCCGATACGCTCCATAACACAATCACCCATCACCCGGTTACCGTCCGGGACACTGATACAGGTTATTCCCGGATCTGTCCTTTTCCGCGGACGACATACTTATATGTCGTCAGATCATTAAGACCCATAGGCCCGCGGGCATGCAGTTTGTCTGTGCTGATGCCGACCTCTGCTCCGAAACCGAATTCATACCCGTCGGTAAACCGGGTAGAAGCATTCACATAAAGTGTAGACGAATCAACGGATTTAAAGAACAGCTCCGCTTCGTTTTTATTATCCGTAATAATGGCATCGGAATGACCGGAACCGTAACTATTAATATGTTCAACCGCCTCGTCCAGGGAATCGACTACCCGCACCGCCAGGACCAGGTCAAGATATTCCCGGGGCCAGTCGGCCTTTTTCGCTGCCTTGACTCCTGCCTTTACGATCCTGCGGGTTGCCGGACACCCGCGGACCTCGACTCCGGCTTCCCTGAGATCTTTCACGATCCCCGGCAGGAAACGGACCGCAGCATCGCGGTGGACCAGCATGGTTTCCATAGCGTTACACACACCGGGGCGCTGAACCTTGGCATTGAGACAGATCTTGTGGGCCTTGTTCAAATCAGCGTATTCGCTGACATAGGTGTGGCAGACCCCCTTATCATGCTTAACCACCGGTATGCGCGAGTTTTCGGAAACGAAGCGGATCAGGCCTTCCCCGCCGCGCGGAACGATCAGGTCGACATACTCATTCAGGGTCAGCATTTCATGGACCGCAGCCCGGTCCGTCGACGGGATCAGCTGGATCACGTCCGGTGAAATATCCGTTTCTTTCAATGCCTTGCGCAAAAGAGAAAAGATCGCACGGTTGGAATGATACGCCTCTTTTCCGCCCTTCAAAATACAAGCGTTGCCGGACTTCAGACACAACCCGGCACAGTCACTGGTCACATTCGGCCTGGACTCATAAATAATTCCGATAACCCCGATAGGTGTACGCACTTTACTTATCTTCAAACCATTGGGGCGGGTGAAGGCCTCGATCAGACTGTCGACCGGGTCCTTTAATTTGGCCGTATCCCGCAGACATTCCGCCATGCCGCGGATGCGCTTATCCGTCAATAACAGCCGGTCCAGCAAGGCCTTTGACAATCCGGCCTTTTCTCCGGCCGCCATATCTTTGGCATTCGCGCGGATCAAAAAATTTCTTTCCGCCGTGATCTGTTTCGCCATCAGGCGCAGGGCCTTGTTCTTTTCAGATGTTTTGCTGACCGCCAGCGAACGGGAGGCCTTCTTTGCCGCCCGGGCCATCAATAGAATTTTCGATCGTTTTGCCATAATTGTCCCCCGCGTACCACGTTTTTACGCGTTTAAAATTTTTGAATCTTTGAAAAAATAAATAGGCATGACGGATACGGCAATGCTTCCGTGTGCAATTTTGCAGCCGAATGGCTCATGAAGATGGGGAGGGACGCGTTCGCTCAAACACCCTCCCGAACGTTTTTCTAATGAATCGTTCGGTTCGGAACTCGCTCTGCGCGTCCCTCTTCATCTTTTTTATCACCATTCAAGCAGAAACTCTTTAAATACGAAACATCACATTATCCTTTGTTTTACCCACGCAAAAGTTCATAGAGCCGAATTTTTTATCGCTTACATAATACCAGATGATCACGGTGGATCACCTCACGCCGCCCTTTACGCTCACGAATTTTATGCAGGTCCCCGACGGAATAGGCCGTGATCCCGCGGGCGATCTCCTGGCGTTCCGAGTTGCAGACCACAACCACATCCCCGGCCTTAAAATGCCCTTCCCATTCGGTCACCCCCGGAAGAAGAAGGCTCTTCCCGCCTTTTAACAGGGCCTGTTCCGCCCCTTGATCCACGATCAGAACTCCTTTGGGACGCGCACCGAAAGAGATCCAGTGTTTGCGGGAAAGCAGGGACTCCTCTTTCTCCAAAAATAATGTGCCGATCGGCTCTCCCTTAAGGACCCGCGTCAGAACATCCCGTGATTCTCCATGAGCGATCACACAGGGCGTACGCGATTCCACCGCCACCTTGATGGCCTCCAGTTTTCCCGGCATCCCTCCACGGGATGTCTGCTTTTGGGGTGTTCCGAAGGCAAGCGCCTCAATGTCCCGGGTGATCTCGCGGACTTCCTTAAAAAAGATCTTTTTACCGTCTTCGTATTTATACAGGCCTTCCACATCCGATAACAGCAGGAGAAGGTCGGCATGGACCGCTCCGGCCACTAAAGCGGACAGCTTATCATTATCCCCAAAACGGATCTCATCAGTGGAAATGGTATCATTCTCGTTAATGATCGGAACTACGCCGCGCTCGAGCAGGGCATTTAATGTCCTCCGGGCGTTGTTATACCTGCGGCGGTCATCAAAATCTTCCCAGGTCAAAAGGACCTGCGCACAGCGAGTGCGGGTCTTGCGGAAGATCTCACTGTAGGTTCTCATGAGAACCGTCTGTCCGATCGCGGCCAGGGCCTGCAGGCTGGACAGGTCTGCCGGACGCCGCTTCAGGCCAAGTTCGCCCATTCCCAAAACAATGGCGCCGGAACTGACAAAGACGACCTCCACCCCGCTGCGCCGGGCGCGGGCCATCTGTTCCAGCAGAGAACGCAGACGGGCGGCGCGCGGTTTCAGACGGTAATTAGCGATCACTCCTGATCCGACTTTCACAACAACACGTTTAATTTTTTTCGGGAACCTCTTGGTCATGGTTTGTCACCTGTTGGGATTGATCCAGAAGATCATACAGGGTGTCTACCAAAGCCGGGACATTTTCCGCGGTCTCGGCCGATATCTCATAGACATCTTCATTGGGAAAAGATCCGCGGAAACGGCCAATATTTTCCCGGGCCGCCGGCAGGTCCATTTTATTCGCCACGACCAGCCGTGACTTGGCCATAAGATCATCACTGTAGGCATTGAGTTCTTCGCTGATCTGACGGTAGTCGTCCAAAGGATCACGGCCTTCACTCCCGGCCATATCGATCATATGCACCAGCACACGCGTCCGCTCAGCATGCTTAAGAAAACGATCACCCAACCCGCGGCCTAGATGAGCCCCTTCGATAAGGCCGGGGAGGTCCGCAACAATAAATATCTCGCCGTCATCACGCTGAACCACGCCCAGAACAGGCTGACGGGTCGTAAACGGATAGCAGGCGATCCTGGAACGGACTTTGGAGATCTGATTGATCAGGGTCGATTTCCCTGCGTTGGGAAACCCGACCAGGCCCACATCCGCGATCAATTTCAGCTGCAGAAAGAGGGTCTTTTCTTCGCCTTGTCCCGGAGGTGCCGGCGTCTGCCGGTTGTTGTTTCCCAGACCGGCCGAACCTCCACGGGCGACAACCACCCTCTCGCCGGGAGACGTCAGATCACGCAGAACATGACCGGATGCGGCGTCTTTAACCAATGTCCCGACAGGAACCTTGAGAACACAGTCTTCCCCGCCACGGCCGGTCTTACCCTTACTGCTGCCGTGACCGCCCCGTTTGGCTTTATAATGCTGTTTGAAGCGGTAATCCAGCAGAGTCTGAATACGGCTGTTGGCTTCAAAGATCACATCCCCGCCCTTGCCGCCGTTCCCGCCATCGGGACGCGGATGACGGAAATATTTATTGCGGTAAAAACTTTCACAGCCCTTGCCGCCGTCCCCGGCTTTGACAAAGATCCTGGCTTCGTCCACGAACGCCATCATCACATCCTGACAAAAACGGCCGGGATTCCCCGGCCGGTCCTGATCTACGTATTGATCTTTTTAATCTTAAGCGCCGTCATCCGGCTGCGGTGACCTTTTTTCAAGGCCGAATCCTTACGCCGGCGGTATTTAAAAACCACCAGCTTTTCGCCCATAACATCGTTCACGACTTCCGCCTGAACACTGGCCCCTTTGACCGCAGGCTGTCCGACCTTGACATCCTTATCGCCGCCGACCAGCAAAACCTGATCCAGGGTCACACTCTTGCCCGGCTCTTCTTTGAAATGATCCACGGGGATCACATCCCCTTCCGAGACACGGTACTGTTTTGACCCAAGCTGTACTATTGCATACATTTTCAAACCTCCTTAAAAACCGGCTAAACCACGTTCGTGCTTATATTCTGCTTAAAAAATTATAGAAAGAGATACTCCATTAAAGCGGATTTTCAGAAAAAGTCAATGGGATTTTCATTTTTCCCCTTAAAAACCCTTGCGGACCTTGCCGCGCCCGCCGCAGTAAGGACAGGTCGTAAATGAGATCGCCTCCAGGGTTTTACCGGTTCTGGCCCGGGTCATCTCCACCAGGCCGAGTGATGAGATCCGGTTGACTTCGGTTTTGGCGTAATCCTTGGACAATTCCCGTTTGAGCAATTCCAGAACCTTGCGCTTGTTCGATTCGCGGTTCATATCAATAAAGTCGATCACGATAATACCGCCGACATCCCGCAGACGGAGCTGACGGGCGATCTCGGGTGCCGCCGCCATATTGACCGCGCAGGCCGCCTCCTCTGGAGAACCCTTCATCTTGAATTTACCGCTGTTGACATCTACGACCATAACTCCCTCGGTCTGTTCGATCACAATATGAGCGCCGCCTTTTAAATACAGCCGGGTATCATAAAGCCTTTCCAGCTGGCGGGACACCCCCTTGGATTCAAACAGCGGCTCTTCCCCCTGATAAAGATGTAGGCGGGAGACATGCTGGCGTCCGATCAGATTGGCCACAAATTTCTGGATCTTGTTATAATCTTCTTCCGAATCAATAACCAGCCGATCGATGTCGTCGGTCAGATAATCCCGCACAACTTTCCAAATAAGATCAAATTCTTTATAAATGATCGACGGAGCGGGCTTTTTTTCTGCCAGCTTGACGATCTGCTGCCAGATCCGGTACAGAAATTTGGCGTCACGGACCAACTCGCGTTTGTTTTTTCCCAGCGAAGCTGTCCGGACGATAAATCCTCCGGTCTTGGCAAAGGTGCACTCGTCCAGAACCTCCCGTAAACGTTTGCGTTCTTCAGCATCACCGATCTTTTTTGAGACACCGCTGTGACGGTCATACGGCATGTAGACCACAAAACGTCCGGCCAATGAGATATGGGTGGTCAAACGCGCGCCTTTGCGGGAAAAGGGATCCTTGACCACCTGAACCAGGATTTCCTGGCCTTCTTTCAGAGGCAGTTCGTCTTTTTTCCTTTTACGGGGAACAGCTTTTTTCTGAGGCTTCTGGCCCAAAATCTTCTTCAAAAGCCCTTTGGGACCGGCCTCCTCCGCTTCGAATAAATATGGATTATCCGCATCAGTCAAATATAAAAATCCGTTGCGCTCCCTGCCGATATTGACGAAGGCCCCGTTGATCGACGGCAGGATCGATTCCACCTTGCCTTTGTAGACATTGCCCAGGATCGACTGCTGCCGGCCGACTTCAATGGAAAAATCTTCCAGAACCCCCCGATCCGTGATGGCAACCCGTGTTTTGTTGACATCCTTACTGATTAAAATTTCTTTAGTCACTCTGTTCTCCTCATGGATAAATGGGTAAATAAAATATGTTCGTCAAAAAATCTTTTTGACATGCCGGATCGTTCATACACAAAGACATAGCACGTTGTCTTCTTATGAAAGAATCCGGGCCGCACGCAGCACAGCACGGGACGCTCAAACTGCGTCCCGTGTCTGCTCAAAGCGCGCTGAAAAACGAATCCGGCTTATTCCCCAGCGAGATCAACGACCTCAGCCTGCGCGGATTTTTCAGACGTGATAATATGCGGTGTCAGGAAGATAAGAAGATCGGTTTTGGTCTTGGTATGACTTGAATGCTGAAATAATTTTCCCAACAGCGGAATATCTCCCAAAAACGGCACCTTGGAATTGCTTTCGTTGTCATTATCCGAAATTAATCCTCCGATCACCAGGGTCTGGCCGTTCTCGATCATGACCGTGGTCGAAGCCTCCCGTGTCGTGAGTTCCGGAACCCTTGTTCCTTCAACTTTCACTCCGGCATCATCAACGATCGCCGTGACCTTAGGGGTCAACTCCAGAGTGACCATTCCCGTACTGTTCACGTGCGGAGTCACTTCAAAAACAACACCGATATCTTTATATTCCCATCCACTGACCTGCATGGTCGCCTGTTCCTCGTTGTACGTATACGTCGGGAACGGGTACTGCCGGCCCACCACGATCCTGGCCGGCTGATTATCCAGCGTAACAATACGCGGATTCGAAAGTGTATTCGTGTTCGACCGCGACTCCAGCGCCTGCAGCACGGCGCTTACCGAGTTAAAATCCAGTGTCCCATACGTAACATAGCTGGTGTCACTGGATGTATTCCCCGGTAAAAAGGAATTGGTATTCGCGGCATCTTTCCGGAACGGCCAGGTCGTATCCCAAACCGCGCCGTTAGCCGAGACCTCCAAACTCCAGTCAATGCCCAGCTTCTCTGTATCGCCCAGGGTAGTCTCGATGATCCGGGCTTCGATCATGACCTGCGGCGTGGTCTGGTCCAGATTATCGATAACCTCGGCGATCTGCTCAATATTGCTCTGCGTGTCATGGACGATCAAGGCATTGGTGCGCTCATCATAATTGACCCGCCCCCGTTCGCTGACCATCTTCTCAACCGATTCGATCACCTTAGCGGCCTTGGCATAATTCAAAAGAAAGGTCCGTGTCATTAACGGCTCCTGCTCAGACAATAGCATAGCCTCATCCCGGCGCTTTTTCAAGTTTTCCACAGTTGTCACGGAAATAATGTTGTCGCGCCGGTCGTAGGCGTACCCGTATGTCTCCAGGATCACGTCCAGGGCTTTGGGCCAGGTCACATCATTCAGCTTGATCGTGACCAATCCGGTCACTTCAGGTCCGGCGACGATATTCACCCCGCTTTTCAGCGAAAGGATACGCAGGACATTCTGAATATCCGCCTCATGAAAATCCAGACTGACCCGGTCAGAATCTTCTTTCGGAACTATTTCCGGAACTTCATCAGCAGGCTCTTCTGCCATAACCGTTTCCGGCTGTGCAGCTTCCTGAACAGGATCCTCCGTCATCTCAGATTGAGCATAGACCGCCGGTGAAAAAACCAGAAAAAAGATCATACCGAATAAATAGAATTTATTCATATCACTCCTCCTTTGGTAAGGTGAGATGAATTGTCTCCTCACCCTTTTTCAGCTGAACCTTGGTATCCGAGATCATTCTGACCTCAAAAAGACCGATGAGGTCTCCTTTTTTCACGATCATGCCGTTGATAATCGCAATAGCCTCCCCCCGGGCATCTGCCATAATCCCCTGCAGGTTCATATCCGATACCGTCAGGTCATGATCATAGTTCAAAATGGTGCCATTACGGGTGATCAGCGGCCAGAACGGATCCCGCTGTCCGTGGTCATCATACTGATACCCGGCAGAGACCGGCCCCGCCGTCAAAAATCCGGCAGTAACCGCACACAAAAAAAGACAAAACCGTCTCGGCTTCCGCATAGGCTGTTAAACCTCCTCAAAAATAACGATCGAAAACGTTAAAACAATATGATGCCGGCGCGAATCCCGTTCATCGGCCTCAATACTTAGGCCGGAAATATTCGAAAGGATCCCGGACGACTGCATTTCAGCAAGGAAGCGGCCGAAATCATGATAAGCGGCCTTCATGGTAATACTGATCGGTAACAAAAAATACTTTCGGGTCTTATCCCGCAGGATGGGTTCGGAAAATGTCGTATCAGGCACCAACTCGCGGACGGTCACCTCCTTTTCAGCCGCCAGCTGAGATATCTCCTCTAACACCCGAGGGATCTCGGTCTTGCTGTGCACCATGTCCTGAAGGTCCCGGATCTGCAGATCCAGATTATTTTGGGCCTGTTCGAATGAATCAAAATTCGCGATGTCGGCTTCCAGCGCCTCGATCTTTTCTGCGGTCGCGATGTTCCGTTCCTTCAGCCGCGTAAGAGCCCCGACCTGAAACTGCATAAGCAAAAAATAATCCAGCAGCAAAACCAGAACGATCACTACGACAATGATGTAGTACGGACTCTTCTCGTTCAGCTTGATGACCAGATCCTTAATTTTTTGGCGCGGGTCTTGTGCCATATTATTTTGCTTCCTTTTTCACCACTAACGCGCGGATCACAAAATCCGCGACCTGTGTTTCTCCGACCATGCGGCTTTTGATCGATTCCAATTCGATCAAACCGATATCGGCCATGAACTCTTTCTGCTCCTGAAGATTCGCTAAAAAGGTATGGGGGTTCAGCATCTCGGCCTTGTGCTTAGAAACAGAACTGCCGCGCAGAAAAAGGCGGTCGCCTTCCAGGACCAGGCCCCGCAGCCACACCCCGCGGGGGATCGCGTCGCTGATGATATTCAGTTTTTTTGCCCAAATGATATCCGTGTTGCCGGTCACTTCTCTCAGAGAAGAGATCTTCTGACGCTGGGCATCCAGACCGCGTTTGATCTTGACGACACGCTGCTGTTCGGCGCTCATAGCGTTCCAAGTCTTCTCTAATTTGGTCAGGCGGCCGTAACGCGTCCAGACCACGATCTGCAGGAGAATATGCACAAAGACCAGCAGGACCAAAAAACCGGAAACCAGACCGATCAGCAGGTCGCGGGGGATTAAAGGTCCCTTCCCGGTAAAAACAGGTGCGCGTTTTTTCTTGCGCATCTCAGGCGGCAGCAAATTGATATTGATCATAACCAAACCCTGCTTGTGCGTTAACTTAAAGCCAGCCCCAGAGCGGTGGTAAACAGAACACGGTTCTGCTGCCATTCCTTCTGGTCCAATCCTTCCTGCAGGCTCATCCCCGCGAACGGGTCCCAGAGCGCCACCGGCGTATCGAGCGCCTCCTGCAGAAAACGGTCTGCTTCCGGAAGTAAAGACCCGCCTCCGGTCAGAAACACAGCTTCCACCGGAGCATTGGCCTCGGTCACATAATAATCTAATGACAAACGAACATCCGAGATAATCTGGTTCATAACACCTTCAGCCAGATCATGAATATCCTGCGCGGATCCGGACGCCTTGACCTTTTCCGCTTCTTCGAGCGATATCTGTTTGGCCCGCGCGATCTCCAGGGTGACCTGCTGACCGGCGGTAAACATTTCGCGGGTGAACTTGAGCTGCCCATCCTGAAAAATATTCAAGGCCGAAACGCGCTGGCCGATGTCAAATACAGCAAATATAGCAGGCGTTTTGTCTTCCACCGTCGGAGGAAGACAAGCAGCTGCATTTGCCAGCGCCACTGAATTCAGGGTCAGACAATCCGCTTGAACACCCGCTTCCTGCAGAAGTGTCAAACGTTTATCTGCGGCCTCTTTTTTCACAGCCGCCGCCATAACGCGCATTTTTTTAGTCTTTGCCTTGGGGTCAAGAATATGCGTATCCAGATAAATATCGTCGATATCAAAAGGCAGATACTTGTCCGCTTCATAGCGGAAAGATTTCTGCAGATCGTCAGCCGGCATGCGGGGAAGGTCCAGAAAACGGATCACAGTTCCCTTGCCGGACATCCCGATAACCGGAGGGCGGCAGAGCTCCGGACAGCGTCCCATCACCTCCCGGATCACTTCGGCAAAAGCGCGATCGCCGTACATCTGGCAGTCATAATGCGTAATCACCCACCCGTCTGTCTGCCGGGCAGCGGCCAAAAGTTTGCACGATACCGCGCCGATATCCAGCCCGACGGCGGAACGCACCTTGGGCTCCGGGATGAACCTCTTGACAAAATTCATGTAGGCGTCCAGCCCTCTGCGGGCTGATTCAATTTGTTGCTGACTGATAACTTGCATATTTAATTGACCAGAATATGGCTCTGCACAGACTGTGCAGGGTCCTGGCCCCGCGGATCAACTTCCTGCTGTAAAGATTCTTTATTTTTATCTTCAGTGTCATTGTAGAAACGGGATGACTCCCATTCCGCCGGGCGCTTTATCTGCTGTGTCTCTGAGGTGGAAGTCCTGCCTGACCGTGCCGGAGATGAGGGTTCGGGCACGCGTTCCATTTCACGCATAATGTGAATATTCATAAAGACGACGGCCAGAACAACAGCCAAAACAGCCGTGCCGATCAATACTCCGCGATATCCTTCACCATGACAATTCATTGCTATCCTCTTTGTGGGCATTATATCATTTCTGCACTTAGATTTATACGATAAATCCAATAATCCCAAGGGATTAGACATCGCCTTCCCGGTAAATGATCTTGTTGGTCAGATCATTGGTAAACCCGATAAAGGTCCGCATAGACGGAAAATACGGCGGCGCCACCCCGGACACCATACGATTATCATAAACAAAATTCCGCCCATAACCCGAAACCTGCTCCCCGGTACTGCCATTGAACAATCCAAAGGCGCCGTAAAACTGAGTGATCGTTCCGCCCAGCAATGTCGCCGTACCGCGCGACCCGGCGTAATCATCATAGCCGTCCACCTGAAACACACCGTTACGGGCCATGATCACGCCGTGAATATTGATGTCATCCGGCACCCGGGTGCCGTCCGGCTTGTATTTTGCGATACGCACATCACCGCCCCAGGCAACAATACCGAGCAGATTGGTCTTATCGTCTGCATTGGGCGGGACATAACCATCTTCTCCCAATGTGCCGACAGCTGCATTGTAATCAGAATATTGAATATGATCCGTAATGACCGCGTCGTTTTCGCAGGAAACCGTGATCTGAGTATCCTTCTGAATGGTCCCGCCCAAACTGGTGATCGCCCCATCAACATAGATCAATGTGCCGATATCATCAACCCCGTCAGGAACCCCCTTATACGACGCGCATTGCCCGGTTTCCTGATCCTCACCAATTTGTTCACATAAAGAATTAATGTTGGACGGATCATTCTCAGGGTTATTGGGTGTCCAGACAATAGTCCGGTTATTGACCCGGTCGACTTTGACAACCTTCTTTTCATTTGTCTCATGAACAGTGTAATATGCCCGGTCACTGGTATCGACACCCATTTCGATCGTGGCGTCTCCCCGGACATAAATGCCGCCTGTCAATTCACTCTCACTATCGTAGGGAATATAGACACCGTTGGGGGGTGTCGACTTTTGAACCAGGGCCTGGTCGATCAGGTCTTCTTTCTGTACCGATGAAGCCAGCACGATCTCATCATATCCGCGTTCGAATGTCTCGTTAAAAACCGGCACATCGTCATTCGCGTCATTCAGGTCCCCGTCGCCGTTGGCGTCCCAGGCATCGGCGTCCCGGGCAACCGGCCAGCCGTTATTATAAAACTTCGCCTTTTTATTATGCTGAGTGACTTTGCCGTCAAAGATGCCCCCGGGATTGCGGGCGAAGCGCATGCCGTCATTGGTGTGCAGAGGCCCGGCAAAATAGGTGCTGTCGGTGAACCAGACCGACGTTCCGTCGGGCATGCGGTGATGATCGGTGAACAGAGCATACTTGGCGAAATTATCGCGACGGACGCTCACATTGAAATCCCCTTCCAGAACAACATCCTGATCATGACCTTTGGACATGCCTGAAGCTGTGATTTTATAATAATAGGCGAATTCCCACATATCATCCGACACCAGACGGGGTACTGCTTTTTCTGTAATATAGATATCAAATCGCAAACTCCCGTTGCCCAATGTCTGAGCGTTCGTTAAGCTATATGTCAGTAAATTCTCATCTTCATTTATTAAAAAAACAGACTCATAGTCATTGGTTTGCGTGTCAAATTTTTTAGCCGCCCAGTAAAGGAACGTGATCCCTCCGTTGGTTTTTCCGACAGTCTGCTTGGCTTTTTTAATAACCAGCTGAGGATTCTGCCCACTGATAAAACTCATCAAGTGGGAATTGATCATTTCATCCAGCGTGTTCAGACCGCTGTCCGCCCCGGCATTGGCCAGATGCAGGGCCTCTGCTGTCCGGCGCTGATGGCTCACCACATTCCATTCATTAACCGTGCGCAGGACAAAGATCGCCCCGAAACCCATCAGCACGGTCATGACCAGCAGGCTGAGCGCCAGAGAAAAGGCTTTTTGATCATGTAATCGCATCCTGCACCTCACCGGTTAATTCCTTAAATACAGACTAGCCGTGACCTGCTCTGCGGCCCGTCTCCCGCCGTAAAGTTCCTGCTCAATATCGACTGTGATCGTCAGGATATTCCCGTCCAGGCTGAACTGCAGGTCGGTGATCCCTGTGCCGAATTTGTCCTGACGCAAATACGTTTTGTTATCATCCGCAACCGCATCATAGACTTGCCGCAGACCCTGACCCGAGGCGCTCTTGCGGTATTGCAGATAACTGTAATCCTCCGTGTCACAGAGTCCGTCGGCATCCATACATGACTGATCCTCACAGCCCCAGGTCAAGGGCGCTCCCCAGACCACGTTCTCTCCCGCGCTGATATCAGACCATTCACAGACCGCGATACATGGATCGCATTCCGCGCAGTCATTGCAATCTGTGCAGGTCCCGGTATAGGAAACCGAGCAGGCCTTATCCGCACCAAAGCCGACGGCCGTATAATCTTTTTGACAAAGTGTCGTCTCCCCGGCGGAGCAGGTCACCGGGATCTTGAACTGAATAATATCCGAACCGCCGCTTCCCAACCCGTCCAATATCATAATATGTTCGCTGTCGCTCTGGCGCAATTCTTTGGCCATCCTCTCCAGGATCACCCGGGCGTTTTCCTGAACCCGCACATGGGATTCGGTGGCCAGCCAGGTCTCTTTGCCGGAATTGAACAGCATGACTGTCCCCGCGCCCAAAAGTGCTGTGACGGTGATGACCACCATTAACTCCACCAGACTGAAACCGGATTGATCATTACGCATAATTGTCACCGTTTGAAGACCCGGGAAATTAAACTCGCCGGGGAATCCACCCGCCCGTTCCCGTTAGCATCTTCTCCCGCATCCAGAACCCCGTTAAAATTGGCATCTTCCCCATAAACCCGTCCGTTCTTATTCCGCCAGCAGACCGAGACCTGCACCTCATAAAAATTATTATCCACGCTTTCCACATAAACAAAGCCTTTGCGGTTGGAAGACGAGACGAAATCCCCGCACGACTCGGATGAAACAGCTTCATCCTGATCAATAAAATACACCGTCGGGCAATCTACCCGGCAGACCCGCGGCTCAGCAGTAAAAGAAAATCCGTCTGTTGTCTTACTGTAATAAAATTTATAACCGCCCACGTCAAGCGCCGAACAGGATGTCGCCGTATAGCCCTGATTATAAAGTTCTTCACAACTCGGAGGATACTCTCCCAGCGCCGTATAATAATTTTCAGCATCACCGGCCAACTCCTGTAATTTACTGCTGGGATCCGCGCACATCGGTGAGGCCCCGGTGATATCCGACCGCACGGCCTCCATCTGCGCCTGGGCATCACGCAGACTGCGGCTCATGTTTTGAGAGATCTCCAGCATTTCCAGACTGCGGACATAGCTCAACAGCACGCCGGTGATCACCAGACCCAGGATCGCGGTGGACACCAGGCCCTCGACCAGGGTGGCTCCGGACTTCGCTTTAAGTTTATGCTTTTTTCCGTGTCGTGTCATAATCTTTCCGATTAAAAAGGGGGCCGCCCGACATCAGCAGCCCCCCGTTATTTCTATTCACATTCCACCATCACAAATTACGTTTATCCTCAACCCTATTCTGGCGTACATTCTTCGTCGGTCAAAACACCGCCCTGCTCAATCGTGTACACATTGTTTCCGGTCGTGCCGCAGGTAGCCGGTTCGGCCACGAAGGTATACTCGCTGTCACTCATCGTCGCCGTGTATTCGTACCCGGAGATCGGTCCCTCCTCGCTGCTAACCCCGACATAATCCTTATTCAGATATTCGGGGTCAGCACCCGTCATGTCTTCCATATCAGTCGGATATTGGCCGTTGTTGTCGGTAGCATAACTCTCTGCCGCGGTCGACATAGCCCGCAATGTACTTTTTGCCAGCGCTTCGTTGGCTGACAGACGAGCCCGGAGCAGGTTCGGGATCGCGATGATGGCCAAGAGGGCGATGATCGCGACAACGATCATGATCTCGACCAGGGTGAAACCTTTGCGATTCATTCTCATGTTTCTTCTCCTTGTTGCGTTGGTTCCGCCGCCGGCGCCGGTCACTTCCGCGTTCAAGGAAAAGGAAAAAATACGACAGGGCATCCTTTACCGCGAAAAATCTCCTAAACCGGTGGCTCCGTTTAACTTACCTTATTTTTATCGTATCACTCTGCTGGAGAGTGTCAAATGGTATTTTCAGGCTTTTCAGGCATAAAAAAAACCTGTTCCACACACAGGAACAGGCACAATTTCATTACACAATAACCGAAAAACCTCACATGGCTAATGGTAACTGGCTGCCCGCCGCACACGTCGGTGAGGGCCCTGTAGCTTTGTGCCCCATCCTTTCGAATGGTTTACCTTTGACATCACCACCTGATTATCCAAAGAACGATCCACTTGAAGTATAGAATGTCAAACAGGGGTTTGTCAAGGGCTGGCCTTTTTCTGTCCAAGACGCTCTTTGAGCGACATCAGTTTTTTCTGCAGGCCGCGGTTTTCGTTGCGGATCACCGCCAGATACTCCTCCAGCTCGTCCTCTTCCTGACGGAAGTCCTTCACCTTGACCTGACCGGCCTGATATTTTTTATTGATCACATCCAGCGAACCGGACAAAGCGCGTTTGCGCATCTCCATGGTCTTGATCTCTTTGCGGCCCGCGCGGGCAAACTGTTTGGCCTGCCGGCTCAATTCTTCGCGCTTTTTCTTAAGAGTGCGGCTCTTCGCTTCCAGATCCCGGACCGTCTGTTCCAGCTCACTGGCCCGTGATTTGAGCGTCTGACGTTCGTTACGGGCCAGCCTCAATTCCTGCTCGCGATCAAACACTGCCTGCTCTAACTGCTCCTGTTCCTGCCTCGCCTGCTCATACGCTGTCCGATACTGAGCAAGTAATTTTGTTAATTCCTCTTTCTGATCCCCGAATATCTTCTGCCGTTTTTGAGCTGTTTCTTCTGCGGTTCGCGCTAGACGCGCAGCTAAATCGTCGATCTGATCCTGCAGGCGCTGTTCTTTGGTCTGCAGAAGTTCAGATTCTTTCTGCTGAGCGGCCAGCTGATCTTTCATCTCGCGAGCGGCATTTGCAAGGACGTCTTTATTCTCATTAAGATCACGCAGGTCATCCTGTTTAATTAAGGCTGTGTGCTCGCTTGACATCTCTTTATCCGCCAAACGTGCCCTCTCCCGCACGACCTGCTTTTTCTCAAAAAGAAGACGGTTTTCCTCTTCAAGCAGACCCAGAAAATATTTCAGGTCCGCCTCCCGTGATTCGGCCTGGCTGATCACCATTTTTCGTTTATCCTGTATCTCTTCCTTCACCTTGCGGTATTCGACAATGACCCCCCGCAGGCGGGCAACATCTTTGCCGACATCTCCCCGGCGGTCCTTCACGGCCTGCTGAAGCCGTTGGCGGCTGCCCCGCAGGAGTTCGCGCTGAGCGCGCAGATCTTCAATACTCAACTGCAGGGCCGTAAGACGGTCCCGCAGGATCTCATTCTGATGCAGGGCCTTTTCGTGAGATCGCATTTTCCGGGACAGCTCAACATCCAGAAGATCAACACCGCTCTGTTTGTCGCGGATTCTTGCCCGGGCGGCCTTAACCATTTCGCGCAAGCGCGCCTTTTCTTCACTATAATAGTCCAGCAGAGAATTCCGGGACCGCGACTTAACCTCCATCTGAAGTTCTTTGATCTCCATCGCGTAATTATCGACCTTCTGCTGAAGAAGCTCCTGCTCAATATCCAGGGTCTCGGTGCGTTTGGCGAACGTCTCCCGTTCCCGGGCCAGGGCGCGCTTGCGCTCCTGAATAGAGTTCAGCTGTTTTTCACGAGTTTCCAGTTCCCGGGCCCGCAGCTTGATCATACTGCGCAATTCCACGGCATCCTCACGCAGCTGCAGACGGGCATCACCCATCTCCCGCAAGTTTTCCCGCATAAAGAGGATCCTCTTACGGATGGATTCGTTCTTGGCAGAAAGTTTATTATTGCGGGCCAGCGCCTGGTCCATACTGGCATGCAGATCTTCCAGAGTATACTCGAGCAATTGTTCCGTATTCATTCCGTCGATCTGCGCCAGCGCAGGGACCGCAGACTGCAGGACAGCGAAAAGGATTCCGAATATTATCCATCTTGAGATCATTGTCTTCATCATCAGGCTTGTATAAGTTGGGCCATGTTCAGGATCGGCATAAACAGAGCGATAACAATAAACCCTATCACAATCCCCAGCACACCGATAATGACCGGTTCAATAATGCTGGTCAGACCCGCGACCGCAGCGTCGACCTGGTCTTCATAAAACTCCGCGATCTTATTGAGCATCGTCTGCAGCTTGCCGGATTTTTCGCCGATGGCGATCATGCGGGTGACCATCGGCGGAAAAACAGGGCTTTTGAGCAGGGGCGCGGCAATACTTTCCCCTTCTCGCACAGCCTCTTTAACATTGTCGACGACCAGCTCAATAACCCGGTTCCCGCTGCTTTTTCCGACAATATCCAGAGAATCAAGAATCGGAACACCGCTTTGCAGAAGGATGGCCAAAGTGCGGCTGAACCGGCTGATAGCGACCTTGCGCAGAAGATCTCCGAACAGCGGCATCTTCAGCAACACCCGGTCCACGGCAAGACGCCCTGTATCGGTTTGATACCATTTGGCAACAGCAACGCTGAAGATCACGATGCCGCCGGCCAGCCAGGGAAGGCCCCATTGAAAAAATTCACTAATACTGATCAGCAGCTTGGTCAGGCCGGGAAGTTCGGCATCGAAAGAATCATAGATCCCGGCAAATGACGGAACGACTTTGACCATAAGAACGGTCGTGATCACCATTGCCATAAAAACCACCACACAAGGGTAGACCAAAGCCGATTTAACCTTGCGCTTCAGCTTCAAGGTTTTTTCCATATACCCGGCTACCCTGTCCAGAATCGTGCTCAGGACACCGCCGGTCTCCCCGACACGGACCATATTCACGAAGAGGGCATCAAAGACCTTAGGATGTTTGGCGAAGGCTGACGAAAGGCTGTTGCCCAGCTGGATCTCATCGCGGAGAGAGGCAATCACCTGCTGAAAATACGGACTGCTCATCTGGTCATGCAGGGCTTCAAGCGCCTGCAGGATCGGGATTCCCGCTTCGATCATGGTGGCCAGCTGGCGGGCAAAGATCACCAGATCGTCCGGTTTGACCTTTTTGCCGCGGACCTTTTTCTTCCCTCCGTCGGCGCCTTCCTTGACCTGGACCACAGACACGACCATCAGATCGCGGCTGCGCAATTCCTTGACGACAGCGTCTTCATTCTCCGCGCTGATATTGCCGGTAATATCCCGGGCATTATGATCTTTGGCGGTATATTTAAAATTCGGCATAACATCCTCTCCGGTTCAGACAGCGGATCATCCAGCCATGCGGCGCCCGCATAATTTATTTTAACATTATAAAAAAGGGTTCAAATGCTTTTCTTGAATTTTTCAATACTATTCACTGGATGCAACACGGAAAACTTCTTCCAGGGTCGTTTCTCCCCGGGCGAATTTTTCCAGCATATCCTGCCACAATGTCAGCATCCCGTTCTGCTCACAGGCATAGCGTTTAATCTCATCGGACGACTTCCCTCTGATCAAAAGGTCCCGCACGACATCATCGATCTCAAGAACCTCGGTCACACCGGAACGCCCCTGGTATCCGGTCTGCCGGCAGCGTTCACAGCCCTTGCCCTCATAAAATACGGTACCTTCAGGAAATTCATAATCGAGGCGCTTAAGAACGTCAGCCGGGATGTCTACCCTCTTTTTACAGGACGGACAGATCTTGCGGCACAGCCTCTGCGCGCAGACCAGAACCAGACTCGATGATACCAGAAACGGCTCCACCCCCATATCGACAAGACGGGTCAAAGCACCGGCCGCGTCATTGGTATGCAGGGTCGAAAAAACCAGCTGGCCGGTCAGCGATGCCTTGATCGCAATATCGGCGGTCTCGCCGTCACGGATCTCTCCGACCATCACAATATCCGGGCTTTGACGCAAAATCGCGCGAAGAGCCGAAGCAAACGTCAGCCCGATTTCTGAACGCACTTCGATCTGAGTCAAACCTTCTATCAAATATTCTACAGGGTCCTCGACAGTAATAATATTCCGCTCAACAGTGTTGAGTTCATTAATGATGGAATACAGGGTGGTAGACTTCCCGCTTCCGGTCGGGCCGGTCACCAGCACCATCCCGAAAGGTTTATACATGCCCTCTGCCATCAGTTCATGCGAGCGCGGGGAGAACCCTAAGCCCTCCAGGCCCACACCCAGGTTCTTTTTATCCAGTACCCGCAGGACGACCTTTTGCCCGAAGGTCGTCGGAAGCAGGGAAACGCGGAAGTCCACTTCTTTCCCGGCAGTGCGCATTTTGAACCGTCCGTCCTGAGGGGCGCGGGCAACGGTAATGTCAATGCGGGACATAATCTTAATGCGGACAATAACCGCGTTCTGATTCGCTTTGGGGATATTCATCACATCCTGCAGCACACCGTCAACGCGGTAACGCACACGGACCTGCTCATCCATAGGTTCAATATGGATATCAGAAGCGCGCTGTTTCAGGGCTTCGCGGATAATGAGATTAACCATGCGGATGATCGGCGCCTGCTCTCCTTCATCAGCGTTGATCTGCTCCTCATCGAGGTCGTCCTCGCTGACGATCTGAAAATCTTCGACGCTGAGATCACGGCTGACATCTTTTACGCTCTGTTCATCTTGAGAACCGTAATACTGATCGATCGCTGACAGGATATCACTTTCGGTACTCATCACGACATCTATCTCGCTACCGGTAATACTCTTGAGGTCATCGATCACGAAAATATTCAAAGGGTCAGCGATCGCGACGGTGATCGTATCCTTCAGTTTCGAAAGAGGAACAATTTTATACTGCCGGGCCACTTTTTCAGAAATGATCTCTCTCAGCTCCGGCGTGATCTTGTATTTTTTCAGATTAATAAACGGAATGCGCAGTTCTTTAACAAGAGAAACCAGCCGGTCTTCTTCCTGGATCAGTCCCATTTCGATCAGGGCGCGATCCAAACCGATACGTTTTTTGCGGCGCAGTTCTTCGGCTGCGTCCAAATCGTTGGGAGAAATATGAAAGGTCTCGACCAGACTACGGTTGATCTTTTGCTGAAGAGTTTTCGCCATATCAGGTTACCGCTTCTTTTTGTTCATCATCCGGCGCCGTCACCCTGAGGACCTCTTCCAGGGATGTGTGCCCGCCCAGGGCTTTATGCAGGCCGTCCTCCCGCATGGTGGTCATGCCGTCACGCCGCCCGGCCGCTTTAATGCACAGCTCCCCTTTGTCATTCAGGATCTCTTCACGGACAGACGGTGTCAGCACCAGGATCTCAGAGATCACCACACGACCGATATAACCGGTCTGCAGACATTTCTCACAGCCTTTTCCCCGGAACAGGACGATCTCCTGATCTTCCACCAGACGGGCCAGCCCCACTCTCTGAACAACCTCTTCCGGGACGGTATAGGTTTCTTTACAGTGAGGACAGATCCGCCGGACCAAACGCTGCCCGAGGATCGCCACCACTGACGAGCACAACAGGAAAGGTTCAATGCCCATGTTCATCATCCGCACCACGGATCCCGCCGCTGTGGTGGTATGCAGAGAGCTCAACACCAGGTGCCCGGTCAAAGCGGACTTCACGGCGATATCCAGTGTCTCGGTATCACGGATCTCACCGATCATAATAATATCCGGGTCCTGCCGGAGAATCGAACGCAGAGACGAGGAGAAAGTAAGCCCGACGGATGGCTGAACATTGACCTGGTTCATGCCTTTGATCTGATATTCAACAGGGTCCTCGACGGTCACAATATTTTTTTCGGGTGAGTCCACACATTTTAAGATCGAATACAGCGTGGTGGTCTTCCCGCTTCCTGTCGGACCGCAGGAGAGAATCATGCCGTGCGGCCTGCCAGCGGCTTCTTTAAGACGTTTAAGATCATGCGGTTCAAATCCCAATCTTTCCAGGTCCAGCATGCCGGCGGATTTATCCAAGACCCTCAGGACGATCTTTTCGCCGAACGCTGTCGGCAGGACATTGACACGAAAGTCCACCTCTTTCCCGCCGTCAAGCACGGTCTTAAACCGGCCGTCCTGGGGGAGACGGTGTTCAGAAATATCCAAATTACAAACCACTTTGATCCGGGATATAATGGGCTGATGCAGAGCTTTGGCCAGCTGGTCGATCTCCCGGATAATACCGTCAATGCGGTAGCGGATACGAACGGTCGCCTCCATCGGTTCAATAAAAACATCGCTGGCCTTGGCGGTCACGGACTGCTTGATAATCGTATCGGTCAGCTTAATGATCGGGGCATCTTCAATGATGTCCTCCACCGTCACATCTCGTTCAGTACCGCTGCCTTCTTTAATAAGCTCCAATTCTTCAGCGTCCTGCATATCCTTGATAATATCCTGCAGGGCCTCGGACGAATCTTCGGAATAATAATGCTCAATAGTCTGCTGGATCTGATCCGGACGTCCGATAATTGGGATGATATTCAGACCCGTCAGCATTTTTAAATTATCAACGACAAAAATATTCAGCGGATCGGCCATAGCGATGGTGAGATTTTCACCTATTTTCGATACCGGCATAATACGGTTCTTTTCAGCAACCTCACGGGGAATCAGCCTAAGAACATCCGGGGTGATCTTAAGACGGGAAATATCAATCGGCGGCATCCCCAGCCCCTCGCTCAGCGCGTGAGTCAGGTCATCTTCCTGCACGAATTTCATGTCGACCAAAATACGGCTAAGCTCGCCGCCGGACTTTTTCTGCTCAGCCAGGGCCTTTTTCAAGCCTTCTTCGGAAAGGATTTTATCGCGGATCAGGATCTGTTGTAGGCGGTCTTTAAGTGAGATCATATTATCTGTTGCTCATGGACTCACGGCGCCTTGTTTATGACGGAACATCCCGTCCATCAAGACTGACCGTAATATTTAGATATGGCCTCTTTAATATCTGCGGATGTGCTGACAAATGTCTGAACCGTACAGCCAGTCAGCATCTCGACTTCGTCTAAAGCCGCGGTGTTCAGCGGGTCGCCCATGGCGACGGTCAGACTTTTGCCGATCTTATCAATGGGAATAAGACAAAAACGGCAGCATACATCTTCCGGCACGGCGTTTATGACTTCCTCGTCGATCTCATAGTTGGTCAGAGGTAAATATGGAAATCCATACTGACAGGTCAGCGCCTGAGCAATATCTTCCTCTGTGGCGAATTTCAATTTCACCAGGACTTCACCGAAAAGCCCTCCATTTTCTTTCTGATAGGACATCGCCGCGGCGACCTGCTCCTGGCTGATCACGCCGCGTTCAACAAGAAGCTCGCCGAGCTGTTTATGTGATGTCCGCTTGATATCTCTCATGACACATCTTTTCGATACATTTTGCTTGCTTACAATAAAATAATATAAATATAATTCTATTGTACTATAGCGCCTGCATGAGTACAAATAGATTCAGGATTCTCCGCATCAAAAAATGGTGCGTCTTTTGCTCAGGTTCAAAAGAAGGCCCATCATGATCATGAAGATCAGAAAAGACGACCGGCCATAGCTGATCAGGGGCAATGTCAGCCCCACGACCGGGCATAGCCCCAAAACCATGCCGATATTGATCACCACCTGCAGGGTCAAAATAGAAATGATGCCGACCGCCAGCAGGGTGCCGTAACGGTCTTTGACCTGCTCGGCGACCTTAAGACCCGCAAAGATCAAAACAGCGTAACAGAACAGGACCAGCAAGGTCCCCACAACACCCCACTCTTCTCCGATAACTGAAAAAATAAAATCGGTATGCCGTTCAGGCAGAAAATTGAGCTGATTCTGTGTTCCCGACAGCCAGCCTTTCCCGATCACCTGACCCGAACCGATGGCGATCTTGGACTGAATAATAGTATATCCCGCCCCAAGCGGATCAATATTCGGATTCAGAAAGACCAGCAAGCGGTCTTTCTGATAAGGTTTCAGAATCTGCCAGCCAAAGGGAACCATCAGCAGACACAGTCCTAAAAAACTTAGCACATAACGGACATCCAGTTCACTCGCGTACAGCACAGCCACAAAGATCCCGATAAACAGCAGAGCCGTCCCCAGATCAGGCTGTTTAAAGATCAGCAGCATCGGCACCGCCGTGATCAGGAACGGCACCAGCATATCCTGCCACAACACCCCGCCCCAAAAATCATGCCAGCTGAACGTCAATGCCGGTTTGCAGGAAGACAGGTAACGCGCCAGTGCCAGAATCACCGCAAGTTTGGCAATCTCCGAAGGCTGAAAACTGATCCCGGCAATGGAAAGCCAGCGGGTCGCGCCTAAAGCATGGCGCCCGGCGACTAAAACAGCGACCAGCATCAGCACGACGATGCCGTAAAAAATATAGGCGATATCAAACGTGATCCGATAATCCGTGCGCGACAGAATAAATGTAATGACCAATCCAATCAAAGCAAAGATCAGCTGATCATAGAATACATCCTGAGACACACGGATATTATCAAACGCCGCGCTGTAAAGCGCGGCCAGACCGATCCCAATGATCATGACCAGGCTTCCCCAGATCAGCATGCCGATATCTCTTCGCATGTCTTCCGCCTTTCCCGGACAACCGAAGATTACAGAATATCTTTTTTCTTTAACTGCCGCAGAAAATTCTTCGTAACACGGACAGCATAATAGCTGGACCCGCCGTATTCCAGAAACACACAAAATGCGATCCGGCGGGACCCCTGAAGATTATACCCGGCAAACCAGGCATGGGTGTTTTTCCCCGGCGCCGTCTGAGCCGTCCCTGTCTTACCGTAAATTTCAAACCCCTCCATATCCAGCATCCTGGCTGTGCCCTGGGCGCCGGTTACCGCTGTACGCAGGCCCTGCTGGACCGTATCAAAAATATGGTCTGCAGCACGCACCTTCCGGCTGGTCGAGAGGGTCACAATGGGCTGATCTCCGACGGCCTTCAGCAAAAACGGCTGGGGCAGCCTGCCGCCTCTGCCCACCGCCGCCATCAAACGCACCACCTGCAGAGGCGTGGTCAGGACATCTCCCTGGCCGATCGAGAAATTCAGCGTATCCCCTTTGTACCAGGACCGATCCTCCCGCTTACGGCGTCCGGCACTGCTGGGGACCCGCCCCTTCTCTTCCGCGGGAAGATCAATGCCGGTCACCTCTCCCAGCCCGAACATCCGGGCATAACCGTGCATCCGGTCAGAACCCAGCAGCAGACCGATATTGTAATAATAAACATTACACGAATTTCCTAAAGCCTCGACAATACGCTGATTACCATGGACATGGGCGCAGCGGAATTTCCTTTGGCCCAGTTTATAAAACCCCGGACAATGATAGATCGTCTGTGTGTCGACCTCGCCGGAATCCAAGCCGGCTGCGGTCATGACCACTTTAAAAACAGAACCCGGAGGATACTGCCCCTGGACCGCGCGGTTCAGCAACGGAGCCTGAGAATCAAGAAAAAGGGCCCGGCGGGCTTTATCCTCTTTATAATCACTGAAGACATTGGGATCAAAGGACGGAGCACTGACCATTCCCAGAATCTCACCGCTGTCCAGATCCATCACTACGATAGCACCGCTTTTATCTTCCAGAGCTTCGGCCGCGGCCTGCTGCATGCGGTGATCAATGGTCAAATAAATATCCGTACCTTTTTCGGGCTTACGCAGGCCAAGGAGGCGAACCTGCTGTCCGCGGCTGTCGACCTCGATCTGCTGTCCCCCTTCTTTCCCCCGCAAAAACTTATCATAAAACTCTTCAATGCCACTGTAACCGATCAGGCTCTGCCGCGTGTATCCGTAATCTTTCAGTTTTTTTATTTTCGAACTATCGATCTTTCCGACATATCCCAGGAGGTGCGCGCCCACCCCCTTATCGGGATACCGGCGCCGATAAGACTCCTGAACATACAAACCCGGAAACCGGTACCGGTTCTCTTCAATAATCATTGCCGTGGACTGCTCAACATCTTCAGCTACCACGACCGGAGCGAACGGGGTCCTGCGCCTTCGTTGAAAATTGCGCAGCAGGTGAAGCTTGCTTTTATCCAGGACCTCACTGAGAAACACAAACAGAGCATCTTTCCCAGCAATATCCTGCGGAATTACCGCCACATCAAATGACAGACGGCTGCCGGCCAGCAGCTTTCCGTTGCGGTCCAAAATATTTCCGCGCAGGCCCTCCAGAGGAATAACGCGAATGCGGTTATTCACGCTCAGATGATAATAAAAATTCCCCTTGATCACCTGAACCCATACCAGGTCCAAAGCCAGGACACAAAAACACAAGAGGATCACTATGCGAATAATCTTAAGGCGCATTGCTTTAGCTTCCGGAAAAGATAGTCAGAAATTATCACGGTCGAAAGGACCTGCGGGATCAGCACCCTCTGAACGGCTGACCACAACCCGACCTGCACATACATCATCCGCAGGATATACTGAAGCATAACATACAGAACGGTAATGACAAAAACCATTAACAGACGTGATCCCGCGGAACCGGTTTCATAAATATACATTTTTAAGGATGTCGTCGCGTACGCGCAAACAAGATACGCAGTTAAATTCAGTCCGAAAGGGTGCGGGCCGAAACTGTCGGCCATCAGCCCTCCCATAAAGGCCACCAGAAGACTGTGCCTGATCCCACGGAACAAATTGAAAAAGATGATCACAATGATCAAAAAATTCGGCTGCACCCAATTGGGGAAAAATTCCGCTACAATATGCTGGCAGACATAAGCAGCTGTAACCGTCAAAAAAATGATCAGGATATTACGCATGTTCATTTTCCCCGGACGATACCGGCATTATTTTTTCAGGATGACCAGGACTTCTTCGATCTGAGATAGAGAAGCGGCCGGTTTGATCAGACAATCGACCACCGGGCTGTTCTTGTGAATATGGACATCGGTCACTTCACCGATCAAAAGCCCTTCCGGAAAAGACGAGCTCAATTTTGATGTCACAATGAGATCTCCGACCTGAACATCCGCATCGGAAGACAAATAACGCATGCGGCACAGACCCTGCAGAGTTCCGGAAACCAGGCCGACTTCACGAGAGCGCTGATCCAGAGCCACCACGGCAAATCCGGGATCAGTCACCAAAATCGCTTCTGATTGGTCGACCCCGGCCTCAACAACCTTACCGACAACTCCCAGAGCGCTGACAACCGGCATACCGATATCGACCCCATCAGCCAAACCGCGGTCCAGGATGACAGCCGCGTTCCAGCGTGTCGGATCCCGCCCGATCACATTGGCGGCGGCTGATGAATAAACCAGCCTTCTCTGGAATTTCAGCAGCTGTGCCAACCTGTTGTTTTCTTTTAAAATTTCATCCTGAGATGCCAGACGCTGACGAAGCATTTCATTCTGCCGGCTGAGACGCTTCCATTCTTCATATGTTCGATGATAGAGAACGATCTTCTTCACTTCGCGGACCGGATAAGCGATAAGACGGACAGGGATATTCAGAAAACGGACCAGGGAAAATTTAAACGGCGAGAGGAGATCCTGACGGACAAACAGCAGGAGAAAGGCGGTCAGCAGGACCAGACCATAGACTATGAATTTGGATCGTTTGCCTGACACTCACGTATTCGCAGCAATAACGGGTTAAAAGTCTAGTTTGGTCGGCACGACCAGACGACGGCGCAGACGTAGCGGCATATTCAGCATTTGCCCGGTCCCCAGGACAACAGCGGTCAAAGGGTCGTCGGCAATATGCACCGGCAGGCCGGTCTCTTCGGCAATCCGGCGGTCCAGCCCCCTCAGCAGAGACCCCCCGCCGGCCATCACAATGCCGCGGTCGATCAGATCTGAAGCCAGCTCCGGAGGCGTGTTCTCCAGTGTGGCCTTGGACGCGTCAACAATAGCCTGAACCGGCTCGTTCAGGGCCTCTCGGATCTCTTCAGACGTGATCATGATCGTCTTGGGCAATCCAGCGATCAGATCCCGCCCCCGCACATCCATGGTCAATTCCTCTTCCAGAGGATAGGCTGATCCGATACGGATCTTGATCTCTTCAGACGTGCGTTCCCCGATCATCAGATTATACGTCTTCTGTAGATAATCAATAATGCCGGTATCCATTTCGTCTCCAGCTACGCGGATAGACTTGGCATAGACCAGACCACCCAACGAGATCACGGCATATTCTGTGGTTCCGCCCCCGACGTCAATGATCATATTCCCGGCCGCCTCTTCCACCGGAAGACCGACCCCGATCGCCGCGGATTTTGGCTCCTCGATCAATTCGACCGAGCGAGCGCTGGCGCGTTCGGCAGAATCCTTCACAGCGCGTTTCTCCACCTCTGTGATCCCGGACGGGATCGCGATCACCATAGCCGGACGGACCAGGACCTTGCGCTTATGCACCTTCTTAATAAAATATTTCAGCATAGCTTCAGTCACTTCAAAATCTGAGATCACACCGTCTTTCATCGGGCGGATCGCGACAATATTCCCCGGGGTGCGTCCGAGCATTTTTTTCGCTTCTTCCCCGACAGCGACCACACGATTGCTGTCTTTCTCGATCGCCACCACAGACGGCTCACACAGAACAACGCCTTCCCCCTTGACATAAACCAGGGTCGTACAGGTCCCCAGATCGATCCCCATGTCATTGGAGAACAATCCCAGAACATAATTAAATAGCCGCCTCACGGTCTTGAGGATTTTTTGAAACATGAGATCCCCTTGGTTGGATAAATTTCCGGAGCCCACTCCGTTGCTTCAGGCCGGTAAGTCTTTGATAGCCAATGATTAGTATATTATACAAAAACAATTTCAGCGTCAACGCTTTTTAAAAGATTATGTCTCTATGATTTTTGACTCTTTGAAAAAAATAAATGAGTATGACGGATACGACAATGCTTTCGTGTGCTATTTTGCAGACGAATGGCTCAGGAAGATCGGGAGAGACGCGTTCGCTCAAACAACCTCCCGAACATTTTTATAATGAATCGTTGGGTTCGGAACTCGTTCTGCGCGTCCCTCGCAATCTTTTTTACCGCCATTCGAGCAGAAACTCGTTAAATACGAAACAGCACATTATCCTGTGTTTTACCCGCACAAAAGTTCATAGAGTCTTATTTTTTAATTGTCAGCCGGGCTCCCAGCGCGCTCAAGTCGCGGAAAAACCCGGGATAGGATTTTGTCACGCACTGCGCGTTCTTCACCGCTGCCCCCAGGCGTAACCCGGCGATACTGAAAGCCATGGCCAGACGATGATCGCTGTGCGAATCAAACCGAATATTTCTGTTATACTCCTCTTCCCGCCGGGGAACGATCGTCAGACTGTCAGACGTCTCTTCAACCCCGGCGCCGACTTTGCATAATTCCCGGCGCAGATCCGTAATGCGATCCGATTCTTTGGCCCGGACATGAGCGATATCCGTGAAGCGGGTTCTGCCGCGGGCGAACAGGCTTAGAACCGCCAGCACCGGCAGAAGATCAGGACAATTTTTTAAAGAAAACCGTCCGCCCTTTAACATAAACGGACCACGCAGACGTATGGAGCGCGATGTCTTGACACAGGACACGCCCATCTTTTGCAGCAGACCCATAATGCGCCCATCCGCCTGAATTATGTTATCCTGAAGAGACCCATTAAGCGTAACACCAGAATCGGTCAACGCCGCGCCTGCCATAAGAAACGCAGCCAGGCCGTAATCCGAGGGAATGGTCCAGCGCAGACCGCGGAAACGCTGATTTCCGGGAATACGGAACAGCCGCGGACTGCGGCGGATAATCTGAACACCGGCACGCTGCAGAACCTGTATGGTCATCTGCACATAATCCTGCGAAACGACTTTTTTCCCAGTAACCCGTAAAACCGTGTCATGCGGCAGCGCGGGACAGGCCATCAGCAGAGCCGAAATAAACTGAGAACTTAATGACCCGTCGATACGGATCTCACCGCCGATCAGTTTTCCTCCGGAAAATACGATCGGAACACTATCCTTTTCCCCTTTTCCTGATACGTGAACACCCAGCTGCTGCAGGACCTGCACCAGATGATGATTAGGACGCCCCCTCAATGAACCGCTTCCCACAACCCGCACAGGCTGTTCACGTAAAGCGAGCAGCGGCAGCAGCAGGCGCAAAACGGTTCCGGATTCATGGACATCGATCACCCGGGAAAGGGCAGCGTCCTGTGAAGCGGCAATCTTCCAACGATCCCCTTCAACCTGCATCTGAGCGCCGAGGGCACGGGCTGCCTCCGCGGCAGCCAGAGCGTCGTCGCATTCTGAAGGAGCTGTCAAATATGAACGTCCTCCGCAGGCCGCGGTCATAAAGGCCCGGACAGAGTAAGATTTTGAGGCAGGAAGCCGGACACAGCCTCGTAAATTGTGTGTCGGTTCTATCGTTGCGATCATTGGGGAAGGATCACCTCGTCCCCTTCGGCTATTCCCTGGCCGGTCAAAGGCGAAACAAGATCCGCGGCAGACATTTCCGGCAGGACACGGGTGACTTTAACCTCGCCGACTGCTCCGCCTTCACGCGTGACCGTCAAAACAGTATCAGGGGTGATCCCGTGCTGTTCCCCTAGATCCACGATCACAAAATTCGCTTCAGTATCGACGGAGATCACACTGCCCCGCAGGCCCTCTTCCGGATTGACCACGATCTTTTTTAAATCAACATCATCCATCTGCGCCGCAGCTCCCGAACCGCTCTGTTCTTCCGTCCTGGTCTTAAACTCATCATATTCCTGCTGAAGGTCCTGATACTTCTGCTGAATGTTCTGATTCTCCTCCAAAGCCTTATCAAGCTCCTGCTGGAGCTGGGCAGCCCGCTCTTCCAAAGAAGCAACGGTGTTGTCCATCTCGTCTTTCAACTGTTTACGCGTATTTTTCAGTTCATTCAGAGCCGCCTGAAGATCCCGGTTTTCTTTCTTGATCTCTTCACGAACTCCTTCAACCACATCAAGCTCTTCCAGGATATCTTCGATCTTGGTCTCAGATTCTTTCAATTTTTTTTCCAGGATCTCTTTGGCCTTTTCTATATCAGCCAACTCTTTTCTGAGAGACTGCTCCGCGATGGCTTTCTGCTCAAGATTATACTCTGCTGTCTCCCTCAACCGCATTTCCTGAATAAAGAAAAAAACAGAGATCGCTGTTAAAGAGACCAGTAAGACCGCGATCACAACCAGAAAAATCGCTAATGCTTTTCCGGAATTATTACGCATGCACTCCTCCTTTGAAATAAATTCGCTGTATAAGTATTATAAAAAAAAATGCGGGCAAGTAAAGCGGGAAAGCGAATTAATGCATTTGAACTCAAAGCCTTAATAGAATACAGCTTCGGCCAAAGAGGGACTCTGCCATAACCCGCTGCCCGCAGACCGCGCCTCTTGATATAATCGATCGAACTCATCGGCATAGCGGACATTGGGAGGAATAGGCATGGGCCGGGCATAACCGGCCTGAATGATCACGGCATTGAGCATCGTGTCCTCATCCAGATAAACATATCCTAACAAACGGCCGTATTTATCCCGGCGTTCAATGTCGAACTCCAACCGGACCATCTTCCCGCTGACCAGGTCACGGGTAAACGCCGAGGCCTTCTTACCCTGCCGCATGATCAGTTCGTCAGAAAGGCCGCTGCGGCGGGCATCCCGCCGGAGCTTGTCGCTGGGATAGGCCTCGGGAGAATCAATGCCGATCAGCCTTAGCTTTTCGCCGTTTTCCAACTGAACCGTATCCCCATCGTAAACATAGCTGACCCGGACATTCTGATAATCAACCGGCGGCCGGCAGGCCGGCAGGCCGGCAACCGTCCATGCGATCAGACCATAAAATAAAAGGCGTTTTCCAATTCCCCTCCGGGCATCGTCAAATATCTGACATCTCTTTCCTGCAATATTCATAACGGTTGTACCCTTTTTGGGGCGTCTTTTTACTGAAATACGGAAAAAATGAGAAAGATTTAGTCGCTACATTGCTACCAGTAGCAATGTAGCGACACCTGTTTCATCCGTTAAGATAAATTTTGACAAAAAATTATGCCGGCGTTTTCATTTTTAAAAACTCATCGGGGAGCGGAGCCGTGATCTCCATCCACGCCCTGCGGACAGGATGCTTGAAAGCGACCGCCTGCGCGTGAAGCGCCAACCGGGAAAAAGATCGGGGATTACCGTATTTATCATCTCCCAGGATCGGATGACCGATATACTTCATATGCACACGGAGCTGATGTGTCCTGCCGGTTTTGGGAAACAAGGCCGCCACCGTCGCTGTTTCTCCGCAGCGGACCAAAACCCGGTAATACGTTTTCGCCGGGCGGGCGTCGGGCGCGCTGAACGACACGGCGCGTTTATCAAAATACCGGCTGTGCCTGGCCAGCGGGGCTTCAATAACCCCTTCGTTCAGCTCCATCTTTCCCTTGACGAGGGCGATATACTTTTTCCGGACGCGATGTTTCTCAAATTGCTTGGCCAGATGAAAATGGGCCTCATTATGCTTCGCGGCCAGGATCACGCCGCTGGTCTCCCGATCCAGGCGGTGAACAATACCCGGACGTTCCGCCGTGTTCAGGTCGGACAATGTAGCGCAGTGGGCCAGAAGGGCGTTCACCAGTGTCTCGCTTCCCCGGCCGTGAACGGGATGAACCAGCATACCCGCCGGTTTATTAACAGCAATAATATCCGCGTCCTCATACAGGACATCCAAAAAGATCTCGCGCGGCTGAGGAAGATCAGGAGCCGTCCGCGGATCAGGGCGCTCAACAATAATCCGCTGTCCGGCGATGACTTTGCAGCGGGGAGCTACCTTCTCCCCCTCGACCGTGACCGCGCCCTGTTCGATCAGACGCTTAACCGCGCTGCGCGAGCAGGACGGATCCAGATGCCCGGCCAAAAATACATCAACACGCTGTCCCGCGTCTTCATCCCCGACTATGAGATGACAGGTCTCCACGCGCCCCCCTCTTATTCAGATAAAACAGCAGACCGCTGCCGACGATGAAGATCACCAGACTGATCCACTGGAACACACTCAGCCCGGCCGTCCACTGATCATGATCGGCGCGGAAAAATTCAATAAAAAAACGCTGCACAGCATACAGGATCATGTACAGGGCGAAAACCGACCCCGGACGAAGCGCTGATCTCCGGCTAAACCTAAGCACGAAAAAAATCACCAGCAAAGCCGCTGATGCATACAGCTGCGTGGGATGCAGATGCGCGTCATGAACCGGAAAATACACTCCCCAGCCGACCTGCCTGCCATAACAGCAGCCGTTAAGAAAACAGCCGATCCGCCCGATAGCATGACCCAAGGCCAAATACGGCGCGATCAAATCCGCCATAAAACAAAACGACCACCCTTTGCGCCGGATAAATATTATCGCGGCCGCTCCGCCCAACAGCAGACCGCCCTGAACAGCCAGGCCGCCGTGATGGACCATGAAAATTTCCAGAGGATTACGCAGAAAAAACGATAGGTTCAGAACAATAAAAAACAGACGGGCCCCGATAATCCCGGCGATCACGGTCCAAAAGATCAGGTCATAGATCTCGTCCGGACGGATCTGGTGAGCCCGTGCTTCCCTGGCCAGAAACCAGCCGCAGACCACAACGGCCAGGGCCAGCATCAATCCATAAGAAAAAACCGTTAGAGGACCAATCCGGCATATGACAGGATACATTTTTTCTCCTCACTGCTCCATTGCAACATAATATGATCTCACCACGGCGTAAATCAAGCATGCTTAACGTTTCTTGAACGCCGGCAGGCAGGTCCAGGCGATCAGAACCGCGCCGATAGTGATCGCGCTGTCAGCGATATTAAAGACCGGCCAGACCCGAAGGTCAATGAAGTCCACCACATATCCATAAACGATACGGTCGATCAAATTACCGATCGCGCCGGCGAGGATCAGGGAAAACGCAAAAATATAGAGCTCACTGATCTTCTCTTCATGACGATTATAATAATAAATATTGTAGATTAAAAGAATAATGGCGATCACAGGAATAATGATGAAGACCACCCCTTGGTCTTTAAACAGCCCGAAGGCAATCCCGGTGTTATGCACCAGAGTGATATGCATGATATTGCGGATAATTGGCAGGGATTCGCCAGGGGAAAAGACATCCGTGACAAACCACTTAGAGACCCGATCCAGAAACACGATCAACGTAACAGTGGTAAGAGAAAAAATAATATCGAATTGCGACCGCAACAGTTTTTTCATATCGTCTGCGCCCGCGGCCTATGCGTTCTTTTCAAGTTCTTCCTGACATTTCAGGCAGGTCTCAGCATAAGGCAATGCCTGCAGACGCTTCAGAGGAATCACACCGCCGCATTCTTTACAATTGCCGTATTCTCCTCTTTCCAAACGGACAATCGATTCATCGATCTTATGCAGAAGCTCGCGTTCATTGGAAGCAAGATTCAAGCTGAATTCGCGATCATACATATCTGTAGCCGCGTCAGCCATATGCATCCCGTGGCCCACAATATTTTCACCATTGCTCCCGGTATTATTATTCCCGTCATTGATATTTTTAATATCGTGCAGTAATTCGGCCTTCATTCCTTCCAGCCGCTTTTTGAACTGCTGGGTCTTTTTCTGATCCATACGTCTTTCTGGCATATTTTTTCTCCTTAGATCAATTCAGTCCTCTTGTCGATGTCAACGGGCGGTGCCCTCATTGACTACTGCGGAACACCGCTCACAAAGATCCGGATAACGCTCATCCGCTCCCAGCTGGCGAAAATTCCAGCAGCGCTCACATTTTTCGCCGTCCGCCTGCTCAATGATCACACGCGTCTGCGCGAACTGCGGGCTAACTCCATCACTGACCTGAGCGGTCTCGCGGATCTCAACCTGAGACACGATAAAGGCTTCCGCGAGAAAATCAGCATGTTCCGTAAGATATTGAAGATCCCGTTCGCTGGCAGATTCAAATATGACCTTGGCCTGCAGAGAACTGCGCATATTTCCTCTGGCGCGCAGATCCTCGATCGCCTTCAGCACAAAGGGGCGCAATTCAACCAGGGGTACAAAATCCCGGACCACCTGATCATTTTTCCATTGATCCGGAAGGTCGAGCCATTGCATAAGATGCACACTGTCAGCATCAGATGCGTCCGGATCACGAGGCATGGCCTGAGCCACTTCTTCCGCAGTAAATGATAAGATCGGCGCCAGCAGACGGACCAGATGCTGAACAATATAATAAAGAACAGTCTGCGCGGACCGTCTTTCCGGTGCCGCGGTGTGAGAAGTATACAGACGGTCCTTCAGAATGTCAAGATAAAAACTCGACAGATCATCATTACAAAACCGATAAATATCCGTAAAAACATCCGCGAATTCATACTGATTATAATGCTGTTTGATATCAGCGACCCGCCGGTATAAACAGTCTAAAGCCCAATGGTCAACCGGCGGCATGTCATGATAGTTAACAATATGTTGCTTCGGATCAAATCCATTGAGATTACCCAGCAGATAACGCAGCGTATTGCGGATTTTCCGATAAGCGTCAATATCCCGGGCCAGGATCTCTTTGGACAAACGGACATCCTCGTGATAATGGCTGGCCGCTACCCAGAGACGCAGAATATCAGCACCATATTGCCCCGTGATCTCATCCGGTCCGATCACATTGCCCAGGGATTTAGACATCTTACGGCCCTCACCGTCAACCACAAACCCGTGGGTCAGAACAGCTTTATACGGCGGCCGATCTTCTATGGCCACAGCCGGGATCAACGATGATTGAAACCATCCACGGTGCTGATCCGAGCCCTCCAGATACAGATCAGCGGGCAGTTCCCGGTCCATCATCGGGCCGATAACGGCACGATGGCTTACCCCGGAATCAAACCAGACGTCCAAAATATCAAAGGTTTTTTCAAATTCTGTGCATCCCGTCTCAGGACAGGTAAACCCTTGCGGAATAAGGTCTTGAATGTCTTTTTTAAACCAGGCGTCCGTGCCCTCCGTGCGGGCAATTCCGGCAAAATGCTCAATGACCTCAGGATACAGGCGATGCGCGCCATCGGTGCCGACACATTTCAGCGCGGGGATCGGCACTCCCCAATGCCGCTGACGCGAGAGACACCAATCCGGACGCCCCACAACCATACCCCGTATACGATCTTGTCCGGCTTCCGGGATCCACTGAACATCATGTTCCACATGATGTTTGAGACGCGCGCGTAATCCGTCATGATCGATGTTCATAAACCACTGCTGCGTCGCGCGGAACACGATCGGTCGCTTACAGCGCCAGCAATGCGGATACGAATGGGTAATCGTTTTGGCAAAGAACAGCAAACCGCGCTTTTCGAGATCTTCGACAATCCTGGGATTCGCCTTGAACACATGCATGCCGGCAAAAGCACCGCCGGCTTCAGTAAAACATCCCCGGTCATCAACCGGCATTAAAATATCAAGACCATGATCCCGTCCGGCTTCATAATCCTCCTGGCCATGTCCCGGTGCAGTATGGACCAGACCGGTACCGTCCTCACGCGTCACATAATCGGTATGGATCACCCGGCAATTCGCGGCCATGCCGAAAGGATGCTGGTAGCGCAACGGCTTGAGCGCTTCGCCCGGCATCTCGGCAATAATCTGATGTTCTTTACCGGCCTCTTCCAGAACCCGCGAAGCAAGGGTCTTCTCCAGGATCAGCACCTCATCACCAATATCCGCAGCAGCATATTCAAAATGAGGATGCGCCGCGACAGCCACATTGGCCAGCAGGGTCCAGGGGGTTGTGGTCCAGATCAGCAATGATACCGGCTTATCCGTCGATAATCCGGCAAGCTCTCCGCTGTTCTCAACCAAAAACTTCACATAGACCGACGGAGACGAGTGATCGTCATATTCCACTTCCGCCTCGGCCAGAGCAGTTTCACATTCCGAACACCAGTTGACCGGTTTCAGACCGCGGTAAATGTAGCCTTTTTTGACCAGTTCAGCAAACGACATCAAAATGCACTGTTCATATTCCGGCTGCAGAGTCAAATACGGATGGTCCCATTCCCCGAATATCCCCAGCCGCTGAAACTGCTCCCGCTGAATACCAACAAACCGCAGGGCATAATCATGGGCCTGCTTACGGAATTCCGCAGAATCGACGTCGGACTTGCGTTTTTTCAGCTTTTTAAAAAGCTGATGTTCAATAGGCAGGCCATGGCAGTCCCATCCCGGGACATACAGGGCGTCATACCCCTGCATAGTGCGCATTTTAACAATAATATCTTTCAGAATCTTGTTCAGCGCATGGCCGATATGGATGTTTCCGTTGGCATACGGAGGACCGTCATGCAGAATAAACGGCGGACATCCGGCCGATTTCTCGCGGATCTTTTCATAAAGGCCGTCCTGCTCCCAGGATTGCAGCATCTCCGGTTCTTTACGGACCAATCCGGCCCTCATAGAAAAATCCGTCTGCGGCAGGTTCAAAGTATGTTGATATTTGTTTTTCATAAGCACTATCAGACCCCTGACCGTCCGGCGTAAGGTCCGACTTATCCTTTCCGATACTTATTTAATATATTTTCCGATCAGCGGTTCCAGCTCGCGTTTTTTATCTTCAGAGATCATATCCGGCGGGGTAATGATCGCGTACCGCAGAGCGTCTCGGGCGCTGAATTCTGTCATGGCGGCGATGCGCGGGATCGCCAGCTTAAGGATCTGCTGAGCGTTGACCACGTTTTTCTTCAGGGTCTTAATGATCATTTCAACCGAAACACTCTCGTGGGTCTCATGCCAGCAGTCATAATCCGTCACCGCGGCCAGGGTAGCATAAGAGATCTCCGCTTCCCGGGCCAGTTTGGCTTCGGTGGCCGTAGTCATACCGATCACATCTGCGCCCCAGGCGCGGTACAGGTTAGATTCGGCTTTGGTCGAAAACTGGGGGCCTTCCATATTAACATAGGTGCCGGATCCGTGGATACCCAGACCGAGTTCTCGAGCTGAATCAGCCAGAACAGCCCGCAGTTCCGGTGCGGTCGGTTCACCGAAGGCAGCATGGACCGCTAAGCCTTCCGTGAAAAAACTGGTCTCTCTTTTGAACGTGCGATCAATGAACTGATCGGGAAGAACAAAATCCAGCGGCTTGAGTTCTTCTTTCAGACTGCCGCAGGCCGAAACCGAAACAATGGCATCCACACCGAGCTTTTTCATACCGAAAATATTGGCGCGGTAATTGATCCGCGATGGGGAAATACGATGCCCCTTGCCGTGACGGGCCAGAAAAACCACATCGATTTCATTATAACGGGCGATCATAAAGTTTCCGGAAGGCGAACCAAAGGGAGTAGCTAAAGGCCGTTCTTCTAAGACATTCAGGTCCTCCATTTCATACAGACCGCTGCCGCCGATAATCCCGATTTTCGCCATGATCAGCTCCAAAGTTAAAGGTTGAACAGCGTCCCCGCCTGAGCCCTGTACATTATGTTTTTGCCAATTCCCTGCTTCTACGGCGGGCGGCCTTCAGGGCCTTTTTAAAAAGACCTCCGATACCTTCAGCAGCGAAGACCTTGAGTGCCGCCTGGGTAGTGCCTCCACGGGACGTCACCTTGCGGCGCAGGGTCCCGGCATCATCTTTCAGCTCCGCCAGCTGACAGGCACTGCCCTTCAGGGTCTGCTCAGCCAGTCTGCGGCTGAGATCTTCGTCCAGCCCCATCGCCCGGCCGGCGCCGGTCAGACATTCCGCGATCAAAAACACATAAGCCGGGCCGCTGCCTGATAAAGCGGTCACAGCATCCATCTGTTTTTCCGGAACTTCAACGACTTCGCCGATGGCGGATAATATCGTTTTTGCTTTAACAATATCTCTGCGGGTCGCATAGCGCCCGGCCGCCAGCGCGGTCATGCCTTCTCCTATCTGTGCCGGCATATTCGGCATAGCCCGGATAATCCGCGGATTTTCCCCCAGCCGTTTCTCAAAATAGCGCGTTGTCAACCCAGCCGCAATGGAAAGCACGATCGTGCGGTTTCCCAGGCAGCCGGAAAGCCCGGTTAAAACCGCCCCCATATCCTGCGGTTTTACGGCCAATAAAAGCACGTCCGCATTCCGTGCAGCCGACGTCACATTTCCCAGGGTAATGCCGTATTTTCTTCTCAGGCGGGATGCGCGCCGACGGTCAGCTTCGCACAAAACTACATTATGGTTCCGGCAGACACGGCTCAGAATAGCCGTTCCCATATTTCCCCCGCCGATCACTCCGATATTCATAAACTCTCCTTTATCCGAAAATCGCCGAACCGATGCGCACCATATTGGCACCTTCCCGTATCGCGATCTCAAAATCATGGGTCATCCCCATGGACAAATATTTCATATGGACCTTTTCCGAACCGGCATAATCCTGGTCCAGCCGGTCATATAAATCCCGGACTTCCCGGAAACAGGCCGAAATCTCTTCCTGCTGATCGGTCAGAGGACCGATCGTCATTAAACCCTGAACCCGAACATGAGAAAATTCGCGGATCTGCGCAATAAGCTCGGCAGCCTTGCCGGGTTCCACGCCGGATTTCCGGGGTTCCCGTGCGGCATTGATCTGGATGAGAACATCCATGTTCTTGTCGGCCTGCCGGGCATATTTCTGAATCTCCCTGGCCAGCTTCAGAGAATCAACCGACTGGATCAGGTCAAAGACATCCACCGCTGTTTTGGCCTTATTCCTCTGGAGATGACCGATCATATGCTTGACACAGGCCACACCTTCGGCATCCAGAACTTCAAACTTTTTCGCGGCATCCTGAACACGGCTTTCCCCGATATGACACATCCCGGCACACACCGCAGAACGCATCTGATCTATTCCGGTATATTTCGTAACCGCAACAATGGTAACATCTTTCGGGTCTCTGGCGGACTGCCGGCAGGCATGATCGATCTTTTCCTGAAGGGCCTGTATTCGCTCTGAAATCATGGCAAATACAGTACCATAAAAGCCCATAAGCGTCAATAAATCATAATAGACTATAATTCTTATATCAGTCTATAACGATTCGGCCAAGATCTCAGCCACAACATCGGAAAGCCGGCCGGGAAGAGGCTCCCTCATGAGGCGGGAACAGAGAAAATCTCTTTCGAACAAGCGTGTACGCATTTCTTCCACAACCGCGGGAGCCGATGTGGCAATATTCAGTTCTAAATTATCGCGCAGACTCAAACGATCAAAATTGGCAGACCCGGCGCATAGCCAGCCGTCATAAAGGGCCGCTTTGACATGACTCATTCCGGGATAAAAATAGACCGCCACCCCGTTGCGGAACAAAATATTGGCCGTCATCACATTGCTTCTATTCATAATATGATGATTTCCGCTTTCCGGCAGGATCACGCGGACATCCACCCCGCGTCGCCGGGCCGCCACGAGTTCATAGAGGATTACATTATCTGCTAAATACGGGTTATGGATCCATATTCTGTTTCTCGCCCGGCGGATCGCCTCCAATTGCGCATAATAAATTTCCGGATCATTCACCCGGGTAAACAACACCCTGACCGGATATTCGCCTCCTTTGATTTGGGGGGCGCGGAAAAAGACTTTTGTCATGGCATAGGCCGCATCCCCCCACATACCCGCGTGCGCCCAGGACAATTCAAATTCCCGGACCACCTTTTCCAGGACTTCGCCGCGGACCTCCGCCATCATATCATGCCAGCTGTAGCGGTATTCCCGGCCGATATTCATGCCCCCGGTAAAACAGATACGCTGATCAATGATGATAGTCTTGGTATGATCAGCGCGGAACCAGGCATTGGGACGGACACGCACCTGCACCCGGGAATCCCGCATGAGATAATTCTGCATCGAATACGGCGGGACAAAATCCAGCGGCATACCCTCCGGCATCTTGCCCTGCCCCATGATCTGCCCCATGCCATCCAGCAGAACCCGCACACGCACCCCCTCAGCCGCCTTTTGTCTCAAAAGATCAGCAACCTGAACAGCATAATCGTCATTATCAAAAATAAAGATCCGGATATCGATCGACTGCTTTGCCGAGCGCACTGCCTCAAGAAAACGCGGAAAAAATTCACTTCCGCCGATGAGCATATCCACAGTGCCGAATGAAGGCCGCCGGCCAGTTAATCGGTTCAGCTCCTGCTCAAAGGCCTCGATGTCCATGCTCTGCCCTGTATTCAAGGGGGGGACCTGAACGTTTTCGGGTCTGAGCAGTGAAAGCGGAAGGGTCATTGTTTCATGAACAGTATCTTTGGACAAGGCAAACAAACGGAATGCATAAGAAACCGGGCGGGCCGCAAGGCCAAAGACATAACTGTTGATAAACGCGTAATCCGCGGTGCGCAGTCCTTTCTGAATGGTTTTCTTCCGGCGCATTTCAAACGGACTATTGAGCGCGACCACATGATCCTCTTCGAGATCAAGATACATAAACATCTGATTTTGGACCCCCGCCCCAGCCGACGGGATAAGGATATGCTGTCCGGGGAAAGAAGGGTTGCGCGCGGCTTCGTGCAGCAGGCGGGTGATCTCCGATTCAAATTCCTCAGCGGTCAGCCTCCGTGAGATCGCAATATCATCGGGTCTTTGTTGAAACGGGACCGCGCGCAATTCTCCCCGTTCATCACGGTAGGCCACCAGATCGCGCGTGCCGGCCGTGGTGCGGATGGCTGCACCCGGCCCGGCAGGAACAATGCGGGAAAAAAGCCCTTCCCGCAAGGACTGCCACTCCATCGCTGAAACAAAGGCAATCTCCTCGCCTTCTTCGAGCTTGAGATCCTGCCATTCTTCAGCATTCAAAAACTGCAGCGGAGCAGATTGCCCGCGATAATCCTCGCTGAATTCTTCCGGGTCCCATTCTGCGTAAGCATAAAATTCTTTGCCATGTCCATCATCAAGTTCGATTTCAAAATGTACCGCCACACTGTGGTTAATACGTCGGGCCGCAATGACCCGGACATGGTGCGCACGGTTCAGCCAGTATGCGGGATTTCTGCCGTCCCCGGCAGAGGGAGCAGAGCGGTTCAGCGCACCGCTGAAAGAACATCCGGAGCCGACACCGGCCATAATCCCCATAATCAATATCAAAAAAATTTTGCGCCGGAACATCCTTTTGATATTCATACTTGTTTTATCCATGTCGAAAATATACCCAAAGACGACCCCAGTTCTTGCTGTCCTTCTTCAGGCGATGGTAGGTTTGGCGGATATCTTTGCGGTCCAAAAAACGCAAGACACGCTTCTTCAGCTGACCGCTGCCCTTGCCCGGGATGATCTCGACCTGATCGATCTTGCGGGCCACAGCTTCATTCAGCGCCCGTGACAGGGCCTCATCTATCGCGCGGCCGTCGCGGCATAGCGGATGGAGATCAAGAACGATCTTAGACACTATTTCTCCTCAGGAACCGGAATCATTTCAACAGCACGATCGCGAAACTCCTCAGCCTTTTCCCTTAAGACCCGCACATCGGTCAGCGCAAACTGAAAACTTTCCGCGACAGAAACGATCTGCGGCGCGGCCTTCCCCATCAGGGCCTTGGGAGCGGATCCCTGTATGGTATAAAACGCGCCCTCTGTCCCTCTTTTAAAACAGGCTAATAGGACAACCTGATCACCGCTGCTCAACGCCAACTGCTTGGCCGGCATTCCGGCGACCTTGTTATCCCGTTCTTCCAGGATTTTCATCCCGCTGTCTTCCAGAGACTGCTTGATGAAAGAAAACCCGATATCAAAGGGATACATACTCAACGCATCTTCCGCGGAAATAATAACCGCCGGCAGTTCCTGTTTTTCGGCAGACGACGCCCCCCCCTGCAGGATCACACCCTGTTCATTTTCCATAACCACCTCCCAGCCGGGGGGAATCCGGAAATAAAAGTCCCTCAGATCATGATAATACAGCCCCGGGATCAATGAATAGACAAATGACGAACCAGCGTGCACACTGGTCAATACGGCAGCGCCGACGAATAACCCGGCAAAAACCAGAACCCAGGGAATAAAGATGATCGCGGGCCAGCGGGGGCGGCGATCGTGCACACGGCTGGAAGCCATATAATCCCCGACACGACTGCCACTGCGGCGGCTGAAAACAATGGAGAGACTTTCCAATAAAAACATGATACCAATAAAGGCGGCAAAAAACTGGGTCAGTGTGTCAACCACTCCTCCCTTGACCCAAAGCAGAACATGGATGAACAAAAATCCTGCTGCCAAAAGAAAATTTCGTAAAATGCCTTCCGTCAGCATAATCGGCTGTCCATATTCATTGACGGCCTGGAGCCCGGCCAGGAGCTTCCCCGGGCTACGGCCCCGGACGGCATCCTTAAACAAGATCAGTAAACCAAAAACCAAAGCAAAAAGATTCTTCTCAAGAACAACCGAAACACCCCAGGCCATAACCGTAAAAAGAAATGCATCAAATAAAAACGCACACATCCGTTTAGTCAGACCCGCCTTTTTGAAATCATAACCGATGGGCACATCCTCATTTAAAATTTGAGCCACTTCTTCCCGGGCCTTAGCTGTCTCTTCAGCCTTTTTTTCTTCAAGCATCTGTTCCTGATTCTTTTTCTGCACCAGCTTGTGTTTCTTTTTCACGATCACGGATTCGATCAGCATCATGATCAGTAAAAGAAAAAAAGCGCTGCCTGCCAATATCCCCACGGCAAGAAAAAATGATTGATTATCCTCAACAATGGACCGCAATTTCTGCCACTCACGGACCAGCCGCGGGCGTTGATCCGGCTCAGGCTCCTGATAGGGATCCGCCATAGCTGCCCGCAGTTTATCCAAAAAAACCTCCGGCGGGACAAAACCGCGCTTTTCCGCGCTGTGAACATTACGCCAGGCCATTTTATAATCACCCCGTTCATAATAAATGCTGGCACGCCGGGCAAAAGCATACGCGAAATTCGGGGCGATCCGGATCGCGCGGCTGTAATCGGCAAAGGCCAGATCATACTCACCAATGTTGCGGTAAAGATCCCCGCGGGCAGCCAAATAATCGATATTGCGCGGATCCAGTTCGATGGCGCGGGAGAAATCCTCAATGGATTTTTGCTGCTGTCCCAGCTCACGGTAGGCCCGGGCCCGATATTCATAGAGTTCGGCCTTATCCGGACGGATGTCAATCGCCCGGCTGAAATCACTGACCGCCGCCGAATAATTTTCCCTGTCCATGAAAAATCGGCCGCGAAAAAAACGTAATTTTCCCGAATCAGGACGCAGGGCAATGGCCTTGCCCGTCAACTTTACGGCGCGCTCATAGTCTTCTTCATTGGCCGCGTTGATCGCCTGCGCGAGAAATCTGTCGGCATTGATCTGCGCCTGGCGCTGCCGCTCTTTTTCCGCCTTTTGATCATCCTGAGGGCGGGCCTCCTCCATGGCCTGCCATCCTTCGGCCACAGTTTCCTGCTCCGCTGCCCGAGCTGCCCATTCCCGATAATACCGCGCAGATTCTTCAGACATATTGCCCATCCGGACACGATACAACCCATCCGCTGTCTCCAGCCGAATAAATTCATCAGAAAGTTCAATGACCTCTCCCTCAAGAACCTTGCCGTTATCCAGCGTCACGGTTTCAGCGAAAACAGCCGGCAACATCAGAAGGCTTAATCCCATAACCAAGGCTCCTATAAAAAAGGCGTCTGATCTTTGAACACTCCGCTTTTGAACCATCATGTCAGTCTCCCGTATCTTGAAAAGGAATATTCGGATCAAGGATCTCGGCGATCACCCTGTCTAGAGCCTGGAGAAACACCTCATCCGTATCAGCATTCCGCCAGTCCGGACCGGGAAAAGTCCTGATCTCCAAAGTTCGGATATTATAAAATCCGGCCTGTACCCGGTCTGCAGGGAAAGTTTTCCGTAAATAATGATAATACAACGGCAGCTGAAACGAACAGACTTCCTCGGCGATCTCTTCTCTGCTCCGCGCGGCGGAAACACATGCCGGGCCCTTGGGACCCGGGCTGACACTGCCGGTCTTGTAATCAAGCAAGAGGATCCGTCCATCCCGAAGCCTGTCCACCCGGTCCACTTTAAATACAAAAGAGATATCTCCCGCTGTTAATGATATCGTATCATTAAATGTTTCTTCGACAAATAATATTTCCTCCACCGGCCGCTGGACAACGTCAGCCTCCCGCTCCAGAAACCGTGCGAGACGCTCATCAACGACGGACTTCAAAAGAAACATATCTGCCCGCCGGCTGCGCCCGAATTGCTCCTCAAACAAACGGTCAGCAATATTCTGAACGTCTTGCCGGAACGGGGCATCGATCTGCGGGCAGGAACCGACCAGCGGCCGGAACGCCTCTTCCAGAACCTGATGAATATAGGTGCCGATCTGGCGGTTTTCCGGCTCGTCAAGAACATCATCCCATTCCCTCAGCCCCAGAACATATTGCTGATAAAAACGGTACGGATTGCGCAAATACAGATTGACGCTGGAGGCTGAATAACGCATCTGCCTCAAAAAAGCGATCATTTCCGGTGTCTTTTCAGCGGACCGTTCCAGCTGGTCTGCAACAACCCGGAACCGGGGACGGGTGACAGAGACCGCGTCCATATTCTGCTGCCGTTGCTGAGCATGCCAGATCAGCTCCTCCACAAAACGGCTCGGCTCAAATTCTCGATTATGCTGATAGATCAGATGCACATCTTTTGCCGCGCTGATCAGCCTCATAAATCCGTAACGCTGGATCTGCTCTTCCTCCTCCAGCCGGTCCAGCCCCAGGCTGACCATAACATCCCGTGGAATAAGAGCCTCCTGAACATGGATCCGGGGCAGAACACCTTCGTTGGCATCCAGCACAATAACCTGGTCAAAACTTAAAGAACGGGTCTCAAACAATCCCAGGATCTGCAGGCCGCGAAGAGGCGAACCCCGGAAGGCGATCATCTCCTGGTCAAGCTGGGACTGCAGGATCTGCACCAGATCTTGAAACTCAAAGGGCTCACCGGCAAAAGCCGCCTGTTTGATCTCTTCGGCAAGATCATACATCCTGACAGCGATCTGTTCATTCAACGGGTATCTCCTCAACCGGCTGTTCTCTACCACATATCCTGTGAACGACTGCAGACACGAAGAGAAATCACTCATGGTACGTACGGCTTCCCACCTCCGCAAGATCAGATCATGCAGGCTGACCAGCAGCGACTGAAAATCTTCCGATTTGACCCCCTCAGTGATCCGGGCGGCCTGATCAAAGATCTCCCGGCAGGACTCCAGTTCATCAAGACCAAAAAACGTTTTTCCGGAAATACCGCTGTTAAACCTGCCGGTCAGAGCTTCTTCGATTTTATGCAGAAGGATGCGGGTCCGTTGCGGCTCCCCGTCCAAAGTAAGGTTCTTCACAATGGGATGCGCGATCAGCTTGAGATAATCCCGCGCATAATATCCGCGTTCATCCCGTGATGTGAGCGCCGAGAAAACCAGCTGCAGTAAAACAGACAACGGTCCTCGCGACAAAGGATAGCCCATAGAAATATTAAAGGGATGCTCCCTGCCGGACAACTCTGATAAAAGCGGAATGATCATGTCCGGGTCCGGAAGAACGACTACGGTCTGTTCAGGATCAGGGAGCTTGCGCAGAATTTCCGCCGCCATCCCGGCCTGGGAATGGCGGTCAAAGGCCGCATGGACATGCAGATCAAATTCAGGCTCCGGGACTTCCCGACGCTCATGGATCTTTACATCCAGCAGACGGCTGATCCGCTGGAAGACCGGCCAGCGGCGCTGATCCCCCTGAAGAAAAAGCCGGGCAGAGTCCCGGCGGATAAGATGACTGATCACGGCCTCCTCAGCGCGGTTTAAATAGAAAAAATTCGCGAACCAGATCTCGTCAAAATCCGGAAACTCCTGCCGGGAAATCCGTTCAGCCGCCAAAATGTAACGGTATCCGCGGGAAAACATTCCAGCCGCGGCCATGGTTTCATGATACCGGCGGCGCAGTCCGGCGATCTGGGTCAGCAGCCGGTTAATGTCTGCAGGAACGTCATAACCGATGGCGGCACTTTTTTCAACATTCAGCAGACGCTCGTCCGCCACGCATTCCAGATCAAGCTGATCGATAAAACGCAGGATCTCGCGGGCCCAGGGCAAAAACCGGGTAAAGTCGGAACGCCCTTTGAGGACCTCAGGACAAAGCTCGCCGGCAAGACGGTATATTGTGTAGCAGTCGTCCAAAGGCGTTTTACGTAAAGAATTTTCTCCACAGCCCGACGCCAAAGACATAAATTCATCGATCGTCATAAGGCGGGGAGGAACAAATCCTTTTCCCAGACGCCGCGCCAGCTCGCGTTTTAAAAACAGCCCCGGCCTCCGCCCACCGAACACAATGACCAAGCGCTCAAGCGGCCGCCCGGCATCCAGATAAATCCGTTGCAGGTCATCCGTAAACCGGTCCATAAACCGGTCGCAAAAACTGTAGGTCATGACCTTGTCCTGAATGGACGTTCCGCTCATGATGCCTCCACCTGTTCTGCTGTCGGCCCTTCAAAATAGAGCACAAATCCTTCTACGGCCATCCCGGGATAGATCTCCGCAAGCAGGGCCATGTATTCTCTGACCTGGTCGTGATGTTTTTCCTGAGGCTGTCCGCTTTTGAAATCAATCACCCGAACCATATCCCGGCCGAGAAGAAGGCGGTCCACACGCCAGGTCCGCCCCCGCCGGTCGACAAGATCATACTCGCATTTCACCTCTGCCTCATGATCACAGAAAAACCGCCCCGTCACAGGATCTGCGACAACCGCCCTGACGGCAGACTCCACCCGGTCCCATGGGCCGGACGGATGCACGGCTTTAACCGAGGCCACCGCTTCAGCTATACCGCGGTCTCTGTTCACCTCGCAGAGCACCCCGACACGTGCCAGAACCTCATGCGCCATTTGACCGAAACGCCGCGCGCTTAGTGACTGCCACAGACCGCTCTCCCGTCCGAACTCCTCTTTTAAAAATCCCACCCAATCCCGGCTCGGACAGGAAGACAGCATGACCGGTTCCCATTTCCTTTCCTCAGCCGATACCGCCTTTTCTGCAGGCTGTCCCATAGAAAAAAACTCTTCCGGTATTAAAAACCGGGCAATATTAAATGACTTGCCGGCCCGATCCGGAAGAAAAATATACATTTCCTGTTCGGCCCGGGTGAGGGCCACGTATACCGCATCCAGCTCCGCGTACAAGGCCTCCAGATACTGTCTGCGTTTAATGCGATATAAATGATCGGAGTACGGTAAATAACTGTTCTTGATGCGCAGCAGCTCCATATCCTCTTCATCATTATTGAGTAAAAAAGACTGCTGACCAAGCTGGGGATCAGCACCGCCGCGATATCCCGTCTGAATATCCATGGTCAGGAAAGGAATGATCACCACCGGAAATTCCAGGCCCTTGGCCTTATGTCCGGTCAGAACACGGATCGAATCAGAGCCTTCTACATTCACGAAGACATCTTCATGCTGATTGCGCTCATAAAATTCCAGAAAACTTTTCAGATCAGGGCCATCCTCTTCATGCGCCTTAACCAGCTCGAGAAACTGCATGAAAAAGCCCTGCCGGTCAGGAAAATGCTCAAAGACATTCCAGGAACGTAAAATGCTGACAATGAATTCATAGAGGGGATACGACCCGGCCTGCCTAAAAAATGGCTCAATATGCTGTGTCCAGAGATCCGGGCAGGTCTGCTGAAAAATTTTATACTTATAAATGCCCTTTTTCTTTTCCGCATGAGCGCGGAAAAAAATCCCGGCAACATCCTGTGGTGACCGGCCTGAGACACGGCTGAAAAGCCTGCCGGTCAGCGCTTCCACAAAAGCCAGATCATTGATAGGAGAATCCAAAAACCGCAGAAAAGAAACGATCTCCTGAATAAGAGGATCTTCTTTGATATTCACTGTGCGTTCAGATTCCACAGAATATCCAGCTTCTGTCAGCCACGCCGTAACATCTTCAACCTCGCTGTTCTTGCGCGTCAGCACGGCAATATCCCGCAGAGAAAATCGCGACGAGAGCTCACCGACGCGGTCCAAAAGCCGCTCCTGGATCACCTCATCCCGCTCCGTCTTATTAACAGCATCCACATATGTCACACGGACCATGCCCCCGGATTTTCCCGGCAAGGCCTCCTGTTCTGCCCCGCCGAATATCGTCTGCAGACGCTGCCAGTCCTCATCCTGAACCTCGACCTGAAAATCCCGCTTTTTTTCCGAATCATAGTTCTGTTTATCCAAAAGAAAACGGCGGATATTATCCATATCGAATATCTGATTGTTGAATTCCACAACCTGCTGATAACTGCGGTAATTCCGGGGCAGCCTCTCCTTCTGCACATTATAAGAACGGAACGCGGACTGCACGGCGTCGAACAAACGGGACTCTCCGCCTCGAAAAGAATAAATGGCCTGTTTCTTATCTCCCACATAAAACAACGACCCGCCGGTCGACAACGCCTCTTCGACCATCAGATACAAATTCTTCCACTGCAGAACGCTTGTATCCTGAAATTCATCGACCAAGTAATGACGGAAACGGGTCGCCAAACGGAAATACAATTCTTCGACCGTGACCATATGATCATCAAAAAGGCGGCCGGCACGGCGGTTCAGTTCCTCAAGGAAAAGCACGTCTTCGTCCATCGCCTTCTGTTCAAAAAGGGCCCGGGTCAATTCATACAGATCGATATAGGGATTAAACCGCCCGTACGCCTCGGTCTCAGCGATCTTCCCCAGTCCGGATTGAATATTTTCCCAGAGATGCTCTGCCTCGGGCGGAGCATCCGCGCCTCTTTTGAACGGAGGAATCGGCCGCTGCCAATACCGGGAGACCCGGTCAAAATCAAACGGCCCGCTGTATTCAGAAAAAAACTTCTGCAGGCTGTTGCGGAACCTGCCGTCCAGGCCTTCTCCACCGCGGTCATAAAATTCCTGCATTTGCCCGCGTACGCGGATCATAAGATCAAGCACATCATCATCGCCAGGATAACGCCGGTACTCTTTGGCGTAGACATTTGCCTGCTGATAAAGGGCGAAAATCAAACCCAGGATATCTTTTTTAGGGAACCACCCGCCCTTGTTTTCCAGCAGCAGGTACTGGCGCAAAAACTGTTCGAAAAGCTGCCGGCCTTCCGGGTCCCGCATCGCCCGCTCAATGGCTTTATCCAGACTATACTGCCAATAGTCCAGAGCGTTGTGCCGGATGCGGAAACGGGACGACAGGCCGATCTTAAAGGCGCACCCGGAAAGGATCGCGTTAATAAAAGAATCAATGGTCTGGACCTGGAAATAATTGTACCGGCAGATGATGTCGTTCAGCGCGGTCCCCGCCCTCGCCGCCGCGTCCTCCGCGGACAGACCCAGCGGTGACAGGATCTGATCCGCCTCGCCTGATGAAAGCCTTTGCAGCGCGATACGTTTCAGAAAATCCAGAATGCGGGCCTTCATTTCAATAGCTGCTTTCCTGGTAAACGTGATCGCCAGGATCTGCCGAATCGACGTCGCCGGATACGGCAGCAGCAGGAGCTGAACATAACGTTTGGCCAGAGCGAATGTCTTGCCGGATCCCGCAGAGGCCTCAACAACGCGGACTTCAGGAAATTGGAAAAAAGGATGTTGTGCTGTCATAACGAAATGTTTGAATATTGATATTGAATGGCCTGCTTAAGGCTGGATCGTGTCAACGGTCACTTCATCAGCGGTCATCGCCACACTATATCCTAGAACCGGGCCGGGTTCAGCGGGGGTAATCTGCTGATAATCATATCGAAGAGCCGGGTACTGCGGTGAAGTAACCGGAGTCAGCCCGGCCTGGATAAAACGGTCCTTGTAAAAATACATAACAAAATCTGAAATGTTCGTAAAACCGTAGCGCCGCAGTTCAACTTCTTCCGGTTGCCCCGCAAAGACATGCCCGACCTGTTTCGGCTCACCAAAAACACGTTCTGCGGCGGGAAGTACGTTCTGCCGGCTCTCCCCGATCCTGAGTTCCGCCTGATAATTCCCTTCAATATACCCTTGCCCTGATGAGGCACAGCCCCAAACAGTCAAACCGGCTGCCACGACCCATAACCGGAAAATCCAAAATCGAATCGTCCTCATACGTTATCCCTTTCTTTGTCCGGGCTATTTCTTTTGCGGCGGCCGATGGCTCACCATAAGTTTACGCGCGATCACCAGATGATCTCCTACCCAAAATTCCAGGCGGTATGAACCGAAGTCCGGAAAAATAATTCCATTAAGATCAAAAACCAATTCTAAAGTTTGGTGCGGGTCACGGAACGCGATCTCCCCTTTAACAGACATCAAAGGTTTATCGGAATCCGCGCGCAGGCAGCGCAGCTCACACGAGCAGGATCCGTGCCCTTCTGTTACCACTAAAAAAACACTCATATGCGGATGACGGACCGGCGCCTTACGGGCATGGATCTGACTGAAAATACCGATCAGTGATTTCTTCTGGGTCTTGGCATCCTGAATCACAGTATCACAGATCAGCATGCCCAAGGGAATCGGCTTGGTTGTCATACATCCTCCTCCTGGGTCAACGGCTCAATATGAACGGACAAAAATGTCTCTGGGCCAAAATGATCGCGCAGAATATCTTCTACACCGGTGGCAATCTGATGACCCTGCTCAATATTGAGATCAGGCTTAACACAGATATGCATTTCTATAGCCTTGCGCTGTCCGATACGCCGTGTACGCAGGCGGTGCGGACGATACGCGCCTTCAACGGAGGATGCCAACTCGACGATGCTCTCTTCCACCTCCGGGCTGAGTGACCCTTCGGTCAACTCGTGCACGCTGTGCCGGATAATTTTAAACGCGACGTGCAGGATAAATATACTGACCGTAATAGCGGCCAGCGGGTCGAGCACTCTCCAATGTTCACCCAGTATGATCGCCCCGGCAATGCCGAGAAAAACACCTAATGATGAAAGCGCATCAGTCCGATGATGCCAGGCATTAGCGATCAAGGCCTGATTATCGGTTTTCTTGCCGGCCTCCAATGTCCGGCGGAAAATCCATTCTTTACTGATCACCGATACCACCGCGATCAGCGCAGCAAACCACCCTGGGCGGGACAAAACCTCGCCCGAAAGGGCCCGGGCTACTTTAACCAGTCCGTTCCAGCAGAGAAACACAGCAACAGCGAAAAGAAAAAAACCGATAAAGGCGGACGTCAATGTCTCGATCTTGCCATGGCCGTAATCATGGTCATGATCAACCGGTTTTGCGGCCGCGCGCACACCCCAGATCAAGGCCACATCCGTGGATATGTCAGATAGTGAATGCACGGCGTCCGCAACGATCGCTGAACTGCCGGCAACCACACCAGCCAAAAATTTCAACCCGACTAAAACCCCGTTTATGATCAAACCCCACAGAGTCACGACATAAGCCTGCCGGGTACGCAATGTCATTTCCTGGCGTCTCATCTCTCCTCCGCTTCATCATAATGCTCCAGGGCCTCAGGGATGCGCGCGCGGATATCCTCGATCCTGGATTCCGGGGCCGGATGCGTGGATAAAAATTCAGGCATACGGTTCTTGGCCTGTTCTGTCATCCTCTGCCAAAAATCGACTGCAGCCCGCGGATCATAACCAGCCTTAGCCATCAGGATCAGCCCGATGCGATCAGCCTCTCTTTCCTGCAGACGGCTGTAAGGAAGAACATAACCAACCGTGCTTCCCAATCCGTAAGCCACCATCCACCAATACCGGGCCTCATCGCTTTTTTTACGCAAGGCCGCGTTCAGCGTTATCCCGCCCAGCTGGACCATCAGAAAATGGCTCATCCGCTCTCCGCCGTGGTTGGCGATCACATGGGCCACTTCATGAGCCATAACCGCTGCCAACCCGCTATCATTCTGCGCCACCGGAAGAATCCCGGTATAAACGCCCACCTTCCCTCCAGGCATAGCAAAGGCGTTGACCGTGTCGTCATCTTTCAACAATTTGAACTCCCAATCAAAGTTTCGCAACGTATCGCCGCGGCCGGTTTCAATCAGAAATTCTTCTGTCGCCCGCGCCACACGCTCCCCGACACGCAAAACCATAGCTTTCTTTTCCTCATCATCCGCGAGGGTCTTGTCTTGGATCAGTTCCTGAAAACTATCATTGCTCATCGAAATCAGCTGAGATGATGGAATAATCGAAAACTGCTGACGCCCAGTAATCGGCACCGTCGCGCATCCATAAAAAAATACAGAAGAAAACAGACAAAAAGATACCAGCACGGACAGGGGAACGTGAACGAATCGTTTATGAATAAGATTTTCCATCGTCTTTCTCCCGTCATTTAACGTTCAAGTCATCGAGCAATTCTGTCAGCTTGTATTCATACCGTCCGAAACAGGTCTCGGTCACACGGTCACTATCCGCTCCGCCTGTCAACAACAGCTCATAACACAGGATCAATAGATCTCCGGTCTCTGTCAGATAATGCGGGTCACCCCGGTCATACAGTTCACGTATTTCAGCAGCATGCTGATCGATCAAATCCAGCAGACGCAAAGCATGCGGCATGCCGACCGCTTGATTATACTTTTTAGACAGACGATGAATACGCGCGATCTTCTCTTTTGCGGCAGAACTCATAATCTCAGCTGACACGGCTTCTGCTCCTATGCATCGGACTGGCCGATTTCCATAGCCAATTGCTGACCCAGCAATTCAAATAAGGTGATCCAGCGCCGGGCCCTAGGCTTTCCCTCATCAGCCTGACGGCTCATACCATCATAATACTCTTTTTGAATAAAAAAATAAATATTTTGAGGCTTTCCGAGGTCTAAAGCAAGATCCAGTGGACCAACGGTTTTGAGCAGAGACGTCATATCCCGTAAAAGACGCTGATCCCGCGGACGCCGTCTGAAAATATCCATCATACTCTTAAACCTTTTCCCAGCAACATAAGCAATGGTCTCGCGATCAATATCCAGCTGCCATTCATCTGCCTCCCGAACCAAACGCTCCAGATATTTAAAATCTAAGGGATCCCTCCCCAATGCATCCAAAAGATCCATATTGGTCATAGTCAATAGGGTCGTGTCCAGGATCTTGGGCAGAGGGACGTTCAGTTGGCGGACAACGCGCATGACAGGCGAATGATCTTCAGCGATTTGGCGAAACGAGTGTTCCATATCAGCAAACGCCTTGTGCAGAAGACGATAAAGGATGCGGGTCTGCTCATCACGGAAAAGGTGCTCCAAGGTGAATGGTCCATGCTCAAAGCTGGCCCTCATCCCGCGTAAAGCAGAACGGCGGCGCACACCGCGAAAGGACCGGCTTAAGTCACGCCTGATCTTGCGGAAGTCCTGTTCATTCAGATTTTCACTGATCCCGGCAAAGACCTCCTGCGCCCCAAAATGAAGCGTCACAAAAGCAAGTTCCCTCTGCTCTTCGGTAATCCGGGACGTGATCAAAAGCCGTCCGACAGCCAAAGTCTCCCCGTCCTGTTCATAGTGATCATACATTACCCGTTTAACCCGAAACGTATAAATATCTTCCTCATCCGCCAAATGCTCAAAGATCGACGTTATCACATAATGCGCTGCCACGCGGACCATATTGACCACGGATGGATCCACCTGTTTTTTAAAAACAACCGCGCCGTTCCCATAAGAAGCAATATTGCTGGGCGCGGCGCGTAGTTTTTTTAAAAACCTCCCGCGCAGGTCAGCGCCGCCCACTTCCTGAGCTAGCTGAATGGCCTTGGCCGCGTAACTCAAGATCTGAACCGTCTCAATCCCGGAGATCTCATCAAAAAACCAGCCGCAGCTGGTATACATCAACAAAGCATTGCGCTGCATTTCCAGTAAATGCCAGATACGGCTCCGTTCATCCGCGTTTAACGATCCGCGGGCATTCTGTCTTAAAAACCGCAGCCGGCTTCGCTGCGAACGGTCTAAGATCACATCAATATAAGCATCCCTGGCCTTCCAAGGGTCACGGATCAGCCCGGCCATCATGTTTTCATAACGTTCCGCCAGTTCATCTCTCAGCCAATCCAGCGAGTCGCGCAAAGGCCCGCGCCAGCTCTGATCCCAGCCGGGATGCCCGCCGCTATGACAGCCGCAATCCCCCCGCCAGCGTTCCACGCCATGCACACAGCTCCAGGAAGAACCCTCATGGATCATGGCTTCATCTGCCGGAGCGGCCCGGTCCAGATAATCGCCGTAAAGAGTCAGTTCGACATCCTCCCGCTGCTGAATATCCCTCAGACAGACAGCCAAAGCCATTTCTCCGAAACGATGATGATGACCATAAGATTCACCGTCGGTGGCAATATGAACCAGCTGATCATAATCGCCATCATCCGCAAAAGCACCGCGCAGCCGTTGGGCGAAAAGCGTGCCGTCTTTCAGAACACCTTCAAAGGCAACTGCCTTGGCCAAATCTCCATCATAAAAAAACACACTGATCGTGCGGCCGGAAGGCAACCGGCAAAGATACGGCCGCCGCGTATCAATCGTTTCCGCATCCACCTCCTGCCACTCCCCAGCCCCGATCTTGCGCACCGCCCGGGCCTGCCGCGGCGCCAGAACAACAAACCGCAGACCATATTCCGCCAAAAGATCCAGCGTCTCCATATCCACAGCGGTTTCCGGAAGCCACATACCTTCCGGCTCCCGCTGAAAACGATAACGAAAATCTTTTAGTCCCCAGGCGATCTGTGTGCGTTTATCCCTGGTATTGGCCAGGGGCATGATCATATGGTTATAACACTGGGCCAAAGCGGAACCATGACCATGAAAAAAGGATCTGCTTTCCCGGTCAGAGGCAAGGATCGCGCGGTAGACCTCCGGCTTTTTTCTTTCCAGCCAGCTCAGCAGACTCGGTCCGAAATTAAAACTGATCCGGGCATAATTATTGACAATATCTATGATCCGTTGCCGCTCATTCAAAACGCGAGCCGCTGTATTCGGAGCATAGCATTCTTCGGTGATTCTTTGATTCCAGTCGTGAAATGGCGCGGCAGACTCCTGGCGCTCAACTTCTTCCAGCCAGGGATTCTCACGGGGGGGCTGATAAAAATGGCCGTGAATGCAGATGTAACGTTTCAGAAATCACTCCTTTTCTGAGCCGAATGACAATCATTTTATTATATCATAATCATGTAGATTATAAATTCTATCTGAAAATCCTTATTTCATCATCCGCCGGCTCTTTTGATCCTCTTAGATGGTGCATTACGCAAAGCATCCTTGCACGCCGGTCTTCTGGCCATTTGGCCCTGCACTATGGTATAATTCATTTATGATCCAGAATTTATTGCGTGTCATTTTAAGCACATTATGCCTCTTTTCCATTGTTTTCTCCCCCGCCCGTACTGCGGCTAACGGGTCGCAAGACACCCGCATGCTTTCCCGCTGGCTTGAATATAACCGGGACAGCAAAACCCTCCTGCCTTATAGTCATGTCGGGGACAGCCGGCTCCGCCACTGGACCATGACCTATGATTCCGGCGTAACGGCCCTGGCCTACCTGGCGCTGGAACGAACGGAGGAGGCGCAGAAAATCATCGACTTCTATATCAACACGCCCCGTGTTTGGCGCCTGGGAGGCATCATCGACGGGATCAATATCCACAAACCCGACCTGGGAGTTTCCTGGACTGTGCGGACAGGATCGAACACCTGGATCGGCTTGGCCGCCCTGCATCTTTATAATCGGACAAAAGAAGACCGTTACCGTGATCTTGCCGTCCGCATCGGAGACTTCCTCCTCTACCTGCAGAATAAAAATCATAATATCCCGAATTACGGCGGTATCCGTATGGGACCAGCGGGAGATCCCAAAATCCCCACAGACCAGCGTCTGAACTACAGCCTTTCTGCTCCGCGGCTTCACGATATCTTCTCCACAGAACACAACGTAACCGCGTTCGCTTTTCTCAATATGCTGTTTGATACCACACGCCTTGAGCGGTTTGCCAGAGCGCGGAAACGCGTCTGGCTCTGGCTGAAGGAATACGGATTTAACACCCAAGGTCATTATTTTAACCGCGGAAGTCATGCTTCCGGACGAAGGGATACGGTCTTTGCCACGGATGTGCAGTCCTGGGCTTTATCAGCTTTAGGGCAGCAGCGGCTGGAACAATTGGAACCTGGACTTACGGAACGCCTCCTGCAAATTATTCAAAAAAATGCCTTAAACCGTTTAACATTTCAGAATAAAAACGGAGTGCCTGTCAAAATCAGCGGAGTGGATTTTGTGGATCATGAAACGGCCGCGGGCCTGGGCAGAGATCCTCTGATCAGCCCGGAATGGACCTTCCAATTGGCCACCGCCATCTCCAGCATAAGAGCCTCCGATCAATTCCTTCGTTTACGCGACGAATTAAACAGCAGCATGCTGACTTTAGCCAAAAGTCAATCTCAAAGGGGCGGATTGCCCTATGCCACATCAGGAGATGTTCCCATCGGACATGAATATAATACGCCCCGTCTGCCTAACCAAAGCGTGATCGGAGTATCCTACGGCATATTAAGCCTGACGGAATTTGACCCTCTCTCACCAGCTGCCCAGCAATAACACCCCGGCAATAACATCTTGGGCTTGCATTACCCTGACAACCTATGACATACTTATACTGTCATTCTGTATCAAAGCATCACAGGCCAGGTGAACATGCATAAAATTCTCATCGTAGATGATGAACGCGATCTGTGCGAGTATGTCCAGAGATCACTCGAACGAACAGGCCTGTACAAGGTGCGCACAACAACTTTCCCGCTTGAGACCTGCGATCTCTGCAGGTCATTCCAACCGGATATTGTCCTGCTGGACATCATCATGCCCGAAATGGACGGCCGTCAATTGATCAAGGATCTCCAGTCTGATGAACAGTTCCAGAATATCAAAATTATTGTTACCAGCGGATTGGGAGAAATGAGTTATTCCGCCGAGCAGGACCGCTGGCGCTGGGACCCGGGACGTTCAGACAAAGACCATTTTGATCACTTGCCCCGTCAATTAAACGCGGAAACCGGCTCACGCTATTTTAATGTTGAGGACTTTTTGGCGAAACCGTTTGCGCCGCAGACATTATTGAATGTCATCGCGTCGCATCTCCAATAAGGGAGGAGTCATCACGAGGGAGTTCTGACAAATTCGACATATGTTTCTTTCAGGCTCCCTTTAAAAAACCGGTCTTATGAAAAAAATTCTTATTGTCGATGATGAAGCAGATATCCGCCGACTCATTCAGATATCGCTGGAAGAAACTGGTCTTTATGAGATCCGCTCAACCGGTGAGCCGCAGGATGTCCTGGGCATCTGCCGCGAGTTCCATCCGGACATGCTTCTGCTGGACATCGTCATGCCCATAATGGACGGACGCGACATTATCGCTCAGATCCGTTCACAGGAAGAATTCGAACATATGCTGATCATCGTGACCAGCGGGTTGGGCGAGATGGTCTATTCTCAAAAAATGGATCAGTGGAAGTGGAGCCCGAACCGCCCGATCGTTCAGCAGCGCGGCGACATCCCCCTCGAACGCAATCCGCATGAAGCCGCCCGCGCCTACGGCGTTGATGATTTTATCGTTAAACCCTTCTCTCCGCGCAGTCTGCACAATATCATAGCGGACAATTTTGAAAAACACAGCTGATTCACAAAACGCGTCCGGCAGGGATCCGGACCCTGCCATTACGTTTAAGGCAGCGTCCCGGTACGTTTACGGAAGTGATATTCCACATAACCGGAAAGGATTTCCTGAAGCTTCTGCGAAGGGGGAACAACAAAATAATGCGACATCAAAACATGGGCGATTTCATGGACCATGATCCCCATAGAGATGTCGGCATGAGAAAGATAAAGGGTATTTTTTTCATGCAGATAAAATGCGCGCTCAAAAAAATCATCATGAAAAAGCGCACGGTATTCTGCATTGAGAGATTCTTGATCAGAAAAGATCTTGATGTTGCCGTGGAAAGAATACAGGGCGATCCCCAGCACGTCACCGACCTCGAGAAAGATCGCATCCATGGTCTTTCCCAAGACGTCCGGAACAGCATCTCCGCTGTCTTCTAAAGCCTTGTCAAACTGTAAAAAAATGTTGAAATTGATGCGTTCAAGAAGATCCGCCCCATCCATGCCCGGATAAGCGTAAATAGTAAAATATTCGCTTTCTACTAGCAGCGGATACTGCTTTTCCTGTGCTCGAACGGAAGCTGCCGCACAGAGCACAAAGACCACGATCATAATCAGACGAAATGCATGCATTAGACTTTGAAATAATTCAGAATATCATAAAGGTCTTTGAGCATCTTATGCAGACGCTGCCGGTCTTCCGGAGACGCTGTAAAATCCTTCTCCTCCAAAAAATTGGTCAGTGCGCGGCACTGCCCTCCGATCTCCAGATGCTTCTGTCGCAGCGTTCGGGTCATGCCGGCCAGACGATGGGCCAATTCCTGCAATTGATCCCGGTCACGGATATGAAAATCCCGGGTGAGATCGCCTTTTTCCACATAGTCCACTTCCCGGCTGATCCGAAAGATCGGCCCCGCAATTTTATGGGAAACGAACAATGTCATCGCGATCACGGCCAGAGAAGCAAAAACCGCGACCACCAACAATGTCGCGAGCAGATGCGGCAAAATGACCTCCACAGTCGGCTTGGCAACAACCTTGGTATCAGCAATCGTAACTGTCGTCGAACCCTGCAGGACAAAAAACATGATTCCGCCGATCAGACATGCCGAAACGATAACCACGGCACAAAACCGCATAATAAAACTCGTTTGAAAAACCGGATCAATAAAATAATTCCGTCGACGGCTGTTCCCTTCCATGTGCCCTCCTATGGTTGGATACCCAACAAGGATTCCCGGATCTTCAGCTGTGCGCTGGCGCGCAGAGACGCGATCCATTCCTCTAGTTCCCGGACTTGTTTCTGATGGCGCAAAACAAACCGGATCTGAGACGCAGTCTTATCATACGTCTGCCCGGAAAACCGTGTGTCTTTATACTGGTCATAATACGCCCGGACTTCCTGCTCGGAGACAGGGATCTCCTCGGCCAATTGCTCTGTTTTCCGGCGGATCATCCGTTTCAGAAGGGCCTGCTCCCAGAAAGACTGGATCTCTGCTAAAAATTCCGGCTGTTTATCCAGATCCAGCTGTACGGCCTCTTTCAGGATCAATTTGGTATCGATATACTGATCAAGAAATTGTTCCCGCGCCTTTTCCCCCTTGCCGGCGTACCGGGACTGCTGAAAGGCGCGTTCAAATTCTTCAGCCGTAACGGATATTCCATCGATATCCAAAGCCGCCGGAGGCCGTGCCCGCCCGCAGCCCGCAGAAAGGCACACCGCCAAGACACAGGCGAGGCCAACAAAAAACTCTTTTCTCATAACTGCTCCTCCTCATCCCCAGTTACGATCATTATACTACGTCTCCCCCTCGGCACTCAAAGAAAAAAGCAGGGAAATCGATGCCGACGCCCGCTCCTCTGCCTACCACTTGTAAGAAAATTCCACCCAGGGATGCATATGATCCCCGTCCGAAGGCGTCGGTCCGCTTAAAGGATATCCGATCTCCAAACGGAAATCCAGATCCTCAGTCACATTATAACGCAGGCCGAAGCCGGCTCCCTGCAGAGTATGCTTTTCCTTCTCCCCAGCGTCAGGACGATTACGTTGAGCATAAGCCCAGTCCCAAAAAAGGACCAAACGCAGGGCGTCGTAAAGACGGTCTTTGGAAAACGGAGCGCCGGCATCCCGCGGGATCGGATAGACCGGGATAGAAAGTTCCAGCGCGGTATACCACCCCTTATCTCCGGAAAATTCTGCCGGGGGGTATCCCCGGACACTGGTCGGGCCGCCGATCTGGAACTCTTCGGATGCGACCAGTGTATCGTTGCTGAACTGGCCATAATTCTTCCATAAAAGGGCGGTCTCCCAGGGCATCGGCTGAAGACGAAAAAGATTAACGATCCCTTTGGTGAACTCGGCACCCGAACCGGCACCGCCCCGCGAAGAATGCGGATCCTCCGCTGCCATCCCGCCCAAAATATCCGGGATACCGCGGTCAACCTCTGTTACCAAAATAGAACGCCCCCAGCGGTCAGAAATATCGAAATCCAGCCCGCCTTTTACGACACGCAATTCATCCCGGGACAGCTGTGCTCCCAACATCGTATCTTCGATACTCTTATAATCGAAACCCGCATTAGCACGGACCTCCGCGTTTTCGGTTTCATAGAGGTTCTGTGTTAAGAACAGACCATAAATTGCCGCCTCCCCTTCCGCGTCCAGCGCGGCAAATTCATCGCCGGAACGGACCTTACTGTATAAAGCATAGGCCCCGATCTCTAATTCCATATCGACCGGATAGACATACCGCAAGAGGCCCAATGTTAATTGCTGGTTTTCCGCCAGCTGCCCTTTAAAATACATCTTGTCATCGTGACCTGTCAGGTTGTTATGCTCCAGGATAAGGGCGTAACGGTCTTCATCAATAAATCGGGATCCCCAGTTGTCGTAGGATACACCGGCATGGAAGGGCAGCCGGTCATCAACTTCCAGCACAACATCTGTTGTTCCCGGCTTGCCCCCCGGGACCAGAACCGCGCGGGCGGTACGGTCGGGATGCTCATTGATATAAACCAGAGATTTCTGCAAGGCTGAGTAATCAAAATACCCCTGCGACTTGAGACCAATCTGTTCACGGAGCTGATCTGTCCGGAAATGCTCGTTCCCCCGGATATCGACTTCTCCCAGGCGGCCTTCGACCACACGGATCACAAGCACCCCGCTCTGCAGATCCTGAGGCGGAAGATAGGCCCGTGAGGTCACAAATCCTTTTTCCCGGTAGCGTGCCGTCAGCAGATCGGCAATTTTCTGCATGTCTTTTAAAGTCAGTTTTTGTCCTTCGTATTCGGCGGTTACCGAACGCACCTCGTCTTCGGTTAAAAGAGTATAATCCTCCACGCGTATCGTGCGGATCATGACCTCCGGCCCGGCGTTTTCCATATCTTCTTCCTGAACATCTGCAGCCTGGTCCTGAATCCGTTCAGCTGTAATACGGCGCTGCAGATCTTCCTGCTGCCGGCGCTGTTCTTCTCGTCCGGCGATCCCTCCGGCACGCTGTGCCGTCGGCGGATCTGCTGCAGCGGACATTCCCGTGAAAATCAAACAGATCCATCCCATCAGAACCAGCATCATATACTTTTTGCCCATATTTACTCCTTTTGCAGTCATTCGCATATACTCTGAATCAGCAGGGTAAGCTCTTCGGCAAGCCGGGGCTCCTCTTCTATCAGATAATCCCGCTCCCTGACCGCGGAGGTCCGGTCTCCAAGCTGAGCGTAAGACATACCTAAATAATAATGAATATCCCCATCTTTATCACCCTGCGCCAGGGCATCACGAAAGGCCCGGACAGCGGCCTTATATTCCCCCAGATAATAACACACTTTTCCCAGAAGACGATATGCTGCAAAACATTTTTCCTGCATTCGCACACTTTTTTGAATATAAGGATACGCGCGCTGATGATCTCCGAGCACCTCTGAACAGATCTCCGCCATACGGTAATAGGCGTAACTGTCCTCAGGGTCTCTCTCGACAGCCTCCCGGAAAACGAGCAGAGACTCTTCATTCAGACCACAGGCCTGCAGAGCATCGGCCAATTCACGATAAGCCTGCACCTCATCGGGACGCACATGCGCCGCCTTGGCGAACATATCCGCTGCTTCCCGTACACTGCCGTGGTCCAGATACAATTGTCCCAAATTAAAATACGCCTCATAATGCAAAGGATCGATCCCGATCGCCTTGTGCAGAGCCTCCCGGGCACGGCGGGGATGCTCCAGCTTTAAATGAAGAAGCCCCAATTGAAAATAGTAATGCGCGTTATCCGGGTCGGTGGAAATCGCTTTTTGAATGGCATCCACAGCCTGTTCATACCGTTCCAAACGGCTGTAGGCAATGCTCAACCCGGCATATTTTTTTCCATCCGAACGGGATAATTTGCGATTTAACGGACGCTGCAGCCAGACCTGCAGACGCAAACCTTCCAGTTCAATATGAAATTGTTCTCTGACCTCAGGCAGGGTTAAATACGCAATATAACTTCCCGTTGCGACCATGTTGAAATAAAATTTAAAGACATATTCAAGAGTGTCCGGTGTGCCCCATTGCAGAAAAGTGATATATCCCAGAGTGACAATATGACTGATCCCTAAAACAATAAAAACCGCCCGGGAAAATTTATTGAGCAGAAGGATACCGAAAGCGCAGAAGATGACCAGAAACATCCATACCGCCCGAACGGTGATGAGTCCGGAGAGATAACTGTGAAACAGGTCAAAAGGATAAACCGCCAGCATGGCGGCCCACATGGTCAAACGGGAACGGATCTCTTCCGCAAAAGGAAAAACGTCAAGATAGGTGTTCAGCAGAAGAAAAACATTGCTTGCTATGATCAGCCAGCCGATGACCGTCACACCGGCCGAACGCCTTTTCGCGTGTTGGGACATACTGTTATCCAGGATTGATCACGTTAAAAACAGCTGAATAATCGGACGCCTCATCTCCCTGCTCCATGCCGTTTTTCAAACACTCCGCGATCTCTGCCACGATCCTGTTATCCAATCCGGCCTCCTGTCCCGCGGCCAAGATCAAATTCACATCTTTTAACATGTGCCGCACAGGAAAATTCGGATCGGAAAAATCACGGCTGAGCATACGGGGGAGTTTTTTATCAAAGGCCGGCGAATACAGGGCACTATTACGCAGAATATCCATAAAGTCCTCCACCTTGACACCGGACCGCTGAACCAGCCCCAGACTGAAAGAAAATGCCGCAGCCAAAGCAATGATCAGCTGGTTCAGGGCCAATTTCAGGGCCGCTGCCTGCCCGACATCTCCAACCAGGCGGGGCTCGGGGCCGAACACCTTAAGGACCGGCTCATACTTTTCAAAAAGAACCGATTCCGCGCCAACCATAATGATCAATTCTCCCTTGCAGGCCACATCACGGCTACCCAGAACAGGCGCCTCCATATATTCCGCTCCCCGCTCCCGCATAAGAGCCTTGAGTTTACGGCTTTCCTCAGGAAGAATGGTGCTCATCTGGATTACGGTTTTTCCGGAAAAATCACCGGGATCACAGGCATTAATCACAGCCGAGACCGCGTCATAATCACTCAGCATAAAAATCATACATTCCACAGATCTTGCCACATCCGAAGGAGAAGAACACACCTCCGCACCGATGTCGGCTAACGGCAGGGCTTTTGCCTGTGTCCGGTTATAGACAGCAAGCGGAAATCCCTTCTCCATAAGGCGTTCGGCCATCGGCCGTCCCATCAACCCTGTCCCCATCAGTCCTATGCGCATCCTATTCTCCTTGAACTCTACGCCTATTACACTGAATCACCCTTGCCTTGAACTTGGCGCAGGATTTATTAAAAGGATCTTTACCCATAATTATCAACAACTTCAAAGAAAAAAGGGTTCAGCAACATAATCCTCCACACTGCCTTCTTCCAGCAAGGCGAGAGGAGTGCGTTTTCCCTAGAAGGTCCAACGCTCTTCAATCCGTAAACTCGTGTTTTCATTTATTATACTGGGATTAACAGAAAAAGAAAGACAGGGAATATTTCATATTAAAAATGGTTGCCCTGGTCACGCAGACGATTACCGATATGATAACCAGCGATCCCGAAAGCCACGGCCACATTAAGGGAATTTTTTTTGCCGTGCATTTGAATGTCAAGAGCATGATCAGCAAGAGAGACAACCTCATCCGATACGCCTTCGACTTCATTGCCGATGACCAGACAGACCGGAGCATGCGGTTCGTATTCATGGTAATCACGGCTGCTGTCGGTCTGCTCCAGCAGAACAATCTCATAGCCTTCTTCTTTAAGTTCGCGGATCACATCTGCGGAATTTTGGGCATATTGCCATTCCATTATTTCATCCGCACCCAAGGCGGTCTTGGCGATCTGAGATTGAGGGGGATATCCCGTGATCCCGCAGAGCCAGAGTTTCTGCAGACCGATCCCGTCAGCGGTCCTGAAGACTGAGCCCACATTATGCAGGCTGCGGATATTATCGAGAACACCAATCAGCGGAACAGCCTCTTTTCCCTTGTTCTGCTTATTCTGCCGGCGGATAATCTCGTCATGACGCAATTTTCTTCGCGGTTTGCGGCTGTTTTTTTTAAATCGCAGCTTAGGCCAATGCTCCTCCGCCAAAATATATCCGACACAATTCGGGGATCCGCAGCGGCAGGGATGGTCCTCATGGTTATCAAAATCATAGTTATAATTATAGGTGATCTCTTGCCCTTTTTTTATATCCGTTAGTGCCACGATCCAGATATGTCCATGGACCAACTGGGCCTCAGCATTCGGAGCGCAGGAATGGTTGATAAAACGGGCGGTATTATAGGAGACATTGCCGTCGATATCATAGCGTTTGTTCAAGGTGAAGATATACACCGCGCCTTTTGTGTTATCCTGGCGAGAGAGATTGAGAGGAATATCCGCCCTGCGGTCAGACTCAGCCTTAGTGATCTTCTCTCCGACATACTCGATAATCCTCGTTCCGGCAGGAATAGCTTTTTTCGCAAAGACACCAGCACCGTGGATGACGGACTGCCGAACAGAAATATACGGACTTGTCGTTTTTCGAGGCATTAATGGGTATTTTGGGTTTATTGGGTTAACGTTCAACGGGATACGTGAAACGTGAAACGGTTTTAAGTCTGTCGTCTTGTGTCTTACGTTTCACTCTTCACGTTGCACGCTTCCCGTCACCATGTGACCTGATAACCTTGTTTTCCGCCGTCGATTATATCAAAAATCCCGGTAGAACGAATACAAAAAAACCGGAGCAGCCCGACAGGACTGCCCCGGAAGATGGTCCGAATACTGTTACTTGGCCAGCTTCAGAGCCAATTCGACAACGCGGTTGGAGTAACCCCACTCGTTGTCATACCAGCCGCAGACCTTAACCATATTGCCCTGCACCATGGTGCAGAGAGAATCAAAGATGCAGGAATGCGGATTGCCGACAATGTCAATCGAAACGATCGGCTCATCGCAGTATTCCATAATCCCCTGCAGAGGACCGGCCGCGGCTTCTTTCATCGCCGCATTGATCTCTTCAGCAGTCGTTTCCTTTTTCAATTCCGCGACGAAATCCGTGAACGATCCGTCGGCTGTCGGCACACGCACAGCCATACCGTTAAGCTTGCCGTTCATCTCAGGCAGAACTTTTCCAACAGCTTTGGCAGCACCTGTTGTTGTCGGGATCATAGACACAGCGGCGGAACGCGCACGGCGCAGGTCACTATGCGGAAAATCCAGGATGCTCTGATCATTCGTATACGCATGGATCGTGGTCATCAGACCTTTTTCAATCCCGAATTTATCGTCCAGCACCTTAACCATAGGGGCCAGACAGTTGGTCGTGCATGACGCATTGGAGACGACCTGATCGTCCGCCTTCAGGTCCTCAGTGTTCACGCCCAAAACAACCATATTGTCGATCTCGTCTTTCGGCGGAACCGTCAGGACGACCTTTTTCGCGCCGGCCTTGATGTGACCCAGGCACTGTTCTTTTTTACGGAAGACACCGGTCGATTCAATGACCGTGTCCACGCCATAATCGCCCCAGGGCAGTTCCTCGGGATTCTTGATCGCGGTAATCGGGATCTCTTTTCCATTGACGACGATGGCGTTGTCTTTCGCTTCTACTGTGCCATCGAATTTTCCCTGTGTCGAATCATACTTTAAAAGATGAGCCAATGTCTTGGCATCGGTCAGGTCGTTGATCCCGACCACTTCGACATCACTGCTTTTGCTGGCCACACGGAACACCATCCGTCCGATACGGCCAAATCCATTAATTCCAATTTTTACTGCCATGTTTCCCTCCTTACGTATTAAAAAGACCCAATCTATATTTTGGGATTACACGTCGACGTCGCGCAGGTATCCTGCCGCGACAGCCGGGGACGTCGGCACCTGATACAGGCCCGTGCCCCATTCATATCCTTTCCCCCGTACCAACTGCGGAACAATCTCAATATGCCAGTGATATTGATCCCGCCCCGGCAGCCCGATGGGGGCGGTATGGATATAAAAATTATACGCACATTTTAAACATTTTTTCATTCTGGTCAAGGCTTCTTTCAGGATCTCCGCCAAAGCGGTCACATCTGTATCTGAAATCGCGAAAAAATCCGTACGGTGTTCTTTGGGCATGATCCAGTGCTCAAAGGGAAACCGGGGAACAAAAGGGCAAAAATTCAAAAACCGGTCATTTTGAATAATAATCCTTTCTTCTTCATCATATTCCTGCTCAATAATATCGCAAAACAGACAGCGTTCACGAAAACGGCTGTAATGACGAACACCTTCCATCTCAGCAAGAACCAGCTTGGGAACCATAGGTAAGGCAATAATTTGAGAATGGGCGTGTTCAACAGAAGCACCTGCCGCTTCTCCGTGGTTTTTAAAGATCATAATATATTTGAACCGGGGATCTTGGGCCAGTCCGGACGCTCTGCGCTGATATAAACGCAGGACATCAGCAATCTCTTTGACGGCTAAATCCGGCAGGTCCAGGTCGTGCTCGGCTGTCTCGATCACGATCTCATGCGCGCCGACTCCATTGGACATATCATAAAGACCCATCCCCCTTTTTTCCAGCTGACCTTCAATACGCAGAGCGGGAAACTTATTGGGAACGACCCGGGCAGACCAGCCGCGATGATTAACCGCCTTCTTATCCGAACGGCAGGCATCGATCTCCGGAGGAGTATAGGATTCCCGCCCCGGACAGAACTGACAGATCTTTTTCTGGGTCGCAGTTCCCGATATCCGTTCATAGGCCACAGGGGTCAACGACTCTTTATCCGAAGCCACAACCACCCATTGTCCGATCACCGGATCCCGACGCAATTCAGCCATTTATTATTCCCTCGTTCCCTTGTTCTCTGGTGAAATCATATCTGAACATTACGTAAAAATTCAGCCGTATCCTCCGGAGGGATCGGACAAATGTAAAAACCGGATCCTTTTTCAAACCCGGCGACCTTAGTTACCCGCGGAACCAACTCAATATGCCAGTGATAATCATTTTCTACAGTTTCCCATTTCTGAGTACGAGCTTTATGCCGCAGAGGAGCGGTGTGCAGCATATAATTATAGGCCGGATCATTTAACCCTGTTTTAAAACGGCTCAAGATACCTTTGAGCATGCAGGCCAGATCGTTTTCTTTTCCTTTGATCCCGGTCATATAATCGCAATGATGCTCTCTGGGCAGGATCATAACCTCAAACGGAAAGCGCGGTGCGAAAGGAGTGATCGCGATAAAATGCTGCGTTTCAGCAACCAAACGCCGGCCGCCTTCAGCTTCCTGACGGATCATGTCACAATATATACAGCGGTCCCGGTATTCATAATATTTTTTCGCTCCGGCCAGCTTCTCCTTAACCCGTAAAGGATTCACCGGCGAGGCGATGATCTGGGATCGGCTATGCCCGATCGGACGACTGCCCGCAGCCTCACCGTGATTTTTGTAAACCCCGATATACTGCAGATTTTTATCCTGCTGAAGATCACGAAACCGTTCAGCATACGTCTTCAAAACCAAAGCAATCTGCTCTTCACTGAGATCGGCCATATTGGCAATATGTTCCGGCGTCTCAATGACCACCTCATTGGCGCCGTGCGCGTTGATCACATCATAAAGACCGCTGCCCCGGCGTTTGAATTTCGCCTCGATCGTCAAAATGGGAGTTCCGTTAGGCGCTACTTTCACCTTCCAAAGACCGGATGAGCCCTGTTTGCGGACGGAATAAATTTCGGGGTCCTGATTATTGCAAAAAGGACATTCTTTGGGATCACCAAAAATATTCTGCTGAGGGTCCATAAACATCCCCGGGCGCCGGGCGCGTTCCGTGGCGATGATAACCCAGCGGCCCACAACAGGATCTTTGCGTAATTGCGACATATACGTTATTACCTTAAAATCGATTTTTGAAAATTATGGGCCGAAAAGCTGTAGGATTATAACATAGCCGGCATGGCATGCAAATGCTTTTTGAAGAGGCTGAATTAACCAAGAACCGTTTTTTCTGGTATCAGGTCATGGCCGATCGTAAAGCTGCGGGCGGACATGGCTTTGGACGATTCCGGATGAACCCGCTCGACCTGCAAGACCCCTTTTCCGCAGGCTACAGCAAATCCCTGCTGATTCACAGCAATGATCCGGCCTGGCCGCTGGTCACGGGAAGACATGCCGTCAACAGGACAAGCCTGCAGGATCTTCAAGCGCTTTCCCTGAAATTCCGTATACGCTCCCGGACGGGGCGACAATCCGCGCACCAAATTCGCGATCGCTTCCGCTGAAGCATTCCAATCAATATGTCCAGTCTGCTTAGTAATTTTCGGGGCATAGACAGCTTGAGCTTCATCCTGAGAGTGCAGCTGCGCGTCATCCGATCCGATCAGCGGGAGGCACTCAACAAGACAATCCGCCCCCAGCTGGGCGAGACGCCGGCGTAAAGACCCCACATCTCTTTCCGGATCAATGACTGTTTTCTTTTGGGCAAGGCAGGGACCGGCATCCATCTTCCGATTCATTTTGATCAACGTCACTCCAGTTTCCCGGTCCCCGTTGATCACCGCCCACTGGATCGGAGCGGCACCGCGATATTTCGGCAACAACGACGCGTGGACATTCACACACATCTTCTCCGGCATATTCAAAACATCAGGAGGAAGGATCTTCCCGTAAGCAATAACAACAAAAATGTCCGCTTCAAAAGAGGCCAGTCGTTCACAGAAATCCTCCTGCGAAAGGTCCTGGGGCTGAAGCACCGGAATGCCCTGTTCCAGGGCCAGCATTTTGACCGGCAGAAATGTAACATTCATCCCCCGGCCCCGGGGGCGATCAGGCTGAGTGACCACCGCCCGGATATCAAAACCCTCACGGATCAGACGCTCTAAAGATACCGCAGCAAAATCATCAGAACCGAAAAAAATAATAGACATAGAAATAGACATCCTTTTAACTGTAGCCATACGCTTGCCGCACAGGGTTTTCAATATTTCAAACAAACAAATAATTTAAAATGCTGCTTTGATTTATACGTCAACCTGCAGCGTCACGGTCACACCCGAACGGCGGGAAACCGTGGAAACAACCTGCCTTGCTCTTCTGACCGCCGATTCTACATCCTGGCTCTTGGCCATTATAATGTATCGATATTGATCCCGCAACTTAGCCTGAAAATCCGGCTGTGGGGCAAGAACCTCAAACAGCACGCCGGAATCCTGATCGAGTTTTTGATAGATCACCTCAGCCTGCCCGGCAACCCGCTCCTCCCGCTTGCCGCGCAACGCGATCATCAAAGAATGCGCGAACGGCGGAAGTTGAAGATCCTCCCGGGTCTTGATCTCACCGCGATAGAATTTTTCCAGGCTGCCAGTCCGCGCCGATTGAATAACCGGATGCAGGGGCTGCCGGGTCTGCACGAAAATTTTCCCGTTGACTGCCGTACGAAAACGCATCAGCAAAGAAAACATTTTTTGATGCGCCCGGTAATCAAATCTCTCCAGCATAGCGTCAGCATCGAGGATCACGGCACACTGCCATTGACCAGGAACAAGGCGGCTCACCGCTGCCTGTGTCGCCACCAAAACCTGGGCGTCTACAGGAAACCGGCTCGTCCCGGCATCAAAACAGCGGATACGGGACAACGGAAAAAAGCGCGCCAAATTGCTTTCCAGCCGCTCAATGCCTTCCCCGTAATGTTCATACGCCTTTCCGCAATCAGGACATTTATCAACAGGCTCTTGCGCGGACGCACAGGCCGGACAGACAAACTTCCTATCCTTATAGATATACGTTAACGGCACATGACAGCGCGGACAACGCAAAGAAGACGCGCACTCCCGGCAATGGATCACGCGGCTGAAGCCCCTGCGGTTATAAAATATCACCACCCGCCCCCCCGCCTCCAGCGTTCTTTGGGCCTCCTGCAGTGCCGGATAGGCCAGCGAAGATCCCCGGCGGGGCTTATAATTTGTCAAATCCAGGGCGTTAATCGTTCCCGGCTGAGTGTCCTCTCGCAGAATATTCAGCTTGAGCTCTCCTCTTTCCACGGCAAACCAGGTTTCAACCCGGGGAGCGGCTGCTGTCAGATAAAGGTGAGCGCCTTCGCGTGAACAGCGTTCCCGCGAAACGCGGACAGCATAATAATGCGGAGTTTGATCTTCCTGATAACCGTATTGATCTTCATGCAGGATGATCATGGCTCCCAGATCCCGGACAGGCGCGAAAACAGCCGAACGCAGTCCGACGACAACATGGGCTCTCCCCGAACGCAAAGCTGTCCAAACCTCAATTTGTTTCTTTGCGGTCTTTAGATCATAGCGTAAGACGTCTTTCTCAATCCGGAACGATAGAGATTTTTGAATATCCTCCGCTGTCCAGGCATCAGGCGCCAGAATAATGACAGACCGGTTCTGCTCCAGACATCTTTCAACAACCTGGGCCACATCCTGATACAACTGCTGGGCATTCTGCTCGATAATCAGAGTCCCCTGCTCTGGCCGGGTCTGGACTTCAGGCGGGGATTCGGGTAAAGAAAAACTCAACCTCTGACGCTTTCTCACAGAAAACGGGAGCATGGTTTCCAGCGCTTCTCCCAAAGAGCAGCCGTAATAACGGGAAAGCCACTCCCCCAACTCCAGCATATGTCCGCCTAAAACCGGCCGGGCATCCATCACACGTAAAACCGGCTTCAAACGAGGATGAGCACTCTTTTCGGTAAAACCGACCACATACCCGGTCACTGTCTTCCGGCCGAATGAAACCTTAACCCGGCATCCGGGAGCAAGGACTTCCCGCATCTCCGGGGGAACGGCATAATCAAAGGGGCCTTCTGCCGGGATCCCGACGACAACCTGAGCAATGTTTTTTGATATTACAGAAGTCTTCATGTTAAACTGCGGTCAATGAACAATCTCCGGTTTCCCCAACTGTATTATCAGGAAGATCTACGAACAATACAGCGATCATTCCCCAATAGGATTTTTCATTCACGATTTGCTGTTTGCTAATTGCTAAGTGCTAAGTGCTAATTGCTAATTGCTAATTGCTATTTGCTATTTGCTATTTGCTAATTGCTAATTGCTAATTGCTATTTGCTAATTGCTATTTGCTATTTGCTATTTGCTATTTGCTATTTGCTATTTGCTATTTGCTA
>CAZQQI010000001.1:141349-148264 GCA_964595465.1 uncultured Planctomycetales bacterium
TGCTATTTGCTATTTGCTATTTGCTATTTGCTATTTGCTATTTGCTATTTGCTATTTGCTATCAATTATACCACAAGGGCAAGAATATCCCGGGCAGCGCCGGGACGGGCCAACTGGCCGGCCCGTTCTTTAGCCTCTGCCAACTCACTGGGATGATCGCGGAAATGGTGAAGGGTTTCGGCAATTTTTGATACGGATGGACCTTTTATGCCGACGCCGTATTGGGCAAGTACTTTGACATTATGCTCCTCCTGACCGGGAATAGCACTGAAAAAGATCAGCGGCAGACCGCTGACCAAAGCCTCAGATATAGATAACCCCCCGGGCTTGGTGATCATCATATCAGCTGCGCCCATCAGTTCATCCATATTATGCACAAATCCATACGGTCTGAGTAATGGTTCGTCCTTTTGGCTGAGACGCTGGTAGAGATTCTGATTATGCCCGCAAATGACCAGCATCTGAATACCTTCCAGACTATCGACCACCTCTTCGATCGGCCCCATACCGAATGAGCCGGTGGCGATCAGAACCGTGAAAATATCCGGCCGAATATCCAGCCGACCGCACAGCGCTTTGCGCTCTTTCGGCACAGAAAATTTCCTGACAGTCGGAATACCGGTCACAGCGACTTTCTCTGGAGAAACACCCAGCGAAGTGAGCTTATCCCGGGTCCAGTCCGTCGCCACGGCATAACAATCAACCCCGCTGCCCAGCCAAATATGATGCACATCATAATCCGTAACAACAGCGATCAACCGGGATTGAATTTTGCCCTGTTGTTTTAAGGCGGAGGCGATCTCTATCGGCATGAAATGCGTTGTTATAATACAGTCAAACTGTTCGGAAATAAGATAGCGGTGAAGACGTCCGGCATAGATACGGTTGTACATACGTCGTCCGGCCGCCATGGCAAACTGCATCCACGGCTGGTCAAGCATCCAAAAACTGATCCGCCACAGCCAGGAAAGATGACTGACAATAAATTCATAGCTTCGGCTGTAGAATTTTTTAAAGAGCGCGGATGTCATGTCCAGGGCATCCAGCAGAACAACCTCATCCCCGGAAGAAGCGGAAACCGCCTGATAAAGAGCTCGGGCCGCTTGCTTGTGTCCCGCCCCGGCCGTAGCGTAGGTGATCAGAATTTTCATTGTTTTCGGGAGGCCGCCTTCCCGTTAGGATTCCGGTAATAATACCGTTTAGGCAGGGGCTGGTCATTCGGCAGAATAATACGAAGGGCATCCTTCAGATCCCGGGCAACATAATCCGGTTTGATCGTCCATTTACGGGCAGCATAACTGCGGTCTTCCCGCCCCGATAAAACAAAAATAGTCCGGCATCCGGCCGAGTGCCCAGCCTCGATATCACTTTTGGTGTCTCCAACAAAATAGGTATATTTTGCCGACCGCAGGGACTTCCCCAGGATCTTCATGCCTTCACGGATAGACCCGATCTGCGGCTTCCGGCAATCGCAGCCGTCATGGGGATGGTGAACGCAATAAAAGGCGCGTTTGATCTTTCCACCGGCTTTACGGATATCGCGAAGCATATTTCGCGTAATATGGTCCAGTTTATGCTGACTATACACTCCTTTCCCGACACCGGCCTGATTGGAAACGATAAAAACCGCGTATCCCTCTTCCGTAAGGGTCCGGATCGCGTCGAGCGCGCCGGGCAAAAACTTGAATTCTTTAACACGGGTCACATATTTGCCGTTTCCGGGGAAACAGTTGATCACTCCGTCCCGATCCAGAAATACTGCTTTAAGCCCCATTATTAAATCCCCCTCTAAAATTGAAAATACTTTTTTAGTATAAAAGAAGATTGTCTGGGCGACAATGAAAATGGGAACTTTTTAAAATTCTTTAAAATTTAAAAAGTTCCCATTTGATCACGTCACCATGGAATTCAGACTTAAAAACACGTTATCTACTTCTTGCTTTTCTCGTAATTCATCTGCCAATATTTAAAGTAACTCATCAATTGATAGAGCAAAGCGAAATACGCAACAATTAAACCGTGCATCCCGTCTTTATAACCCTTTTTCATAAAATATCCTTTAATAAAACGTGTCACGCCTTTGCGCCATGCTCTCAATAAAGACATCTTGCGCCCGTCATTGATCCACTTCTCGGCTTCACCCGTAGTTTGATAGTTTAAACTTCCTAAAAAATGCGCCAGATCAGGATATCCTTTATGAACAATATCTTTTGTCAAATGTCCGCACACCCCTTCCAAAAAAGCTCTGGGATGGACCCCGACTTCTTCATATTTAAATTTGCTTTTTTGAAAAAGACGCAATTTCCCGGCTGGGTACCACCCTCCATGCTTGACCCAGTAAGAACCAATATAATTTTTTAACGGGATAGAATACGCCTGAAACTGATCTGAAACAATAGCTGATGCGATCTCGAGCTTCAGTTCTTCAGTGACCATTTCATCTGCATCCAGACTCAAAACCCATTCATTGCTCGCTTGAGCATATGCCCAATTGCGATGCCTTCCTTCAACATCCATTTTCCGATGGTAAATCTTATCGGTATATTTTTTTGCTAATTCAACAGTACGGTCTGTACTTTGGTCATCCACGACCACAATCTCATCAGCCCAACCGGAGACACTTCCAAGACAAAAATCCATGTTTTTTTCTTCATTCTTTGTCACGACCACAACAGATAATGGAATCATATATAACCCTTTCTATTTACACACAACTGACAGTTCATTTTGACCATAATAAAAAACAACATTTCATCAAGACACAGCATGCCGTCTCTCTGCGTTTAAATGAACAACGCGTTGGATTAGAGAATGCCTTTCAAACAATCTGCAACGCATTTCACCTGCTCCTTGGTCATATGCGGAAACATGGGCAATGACAGGATCTCCCCAGCGGTCTTTTCAGCGACCGGAAAATCTCCGGCGGAATACCCGGCATCATGATATGCCTCCTGCAAATGGACCGGGATCGGATAATGGATAAGGGCTCCGATATCCCGTTCCTTCAAATTCGCCAGCACCTTATCCCGCTCCGGGACATGGATCACATAAAGATGATAAACATGACTGCGGTCTCCGCGGCATAAAGGGAGGGTCACGCTCTGGATACCGGAAAATGCCTCAGCATACCATGCCGCTACCTGACGGCGCATCTGATTCCACTGATCGAGCCGTTTTAATTTCGCCGTCAGAACGACCGCCTGAACTGTGTCCAGACGAGAATTATGCCCTTTGACCTTATGCTCATAACGGCCCTTACGCCCATAATCACGCAGCATGCGCAGATTCTCATAGACCTTCTCATCATTGGTCACCACCATGCCGCCGTCTCCAGCCGCACCCAGATTTTTAGTCGGATAAAAACTGAAACACGCCGCATCGCCCAGCGACCCCGTGCGCCGATCTTTATAGACCGCCCCGTGTGCCTGAGCCGCGTCTTCGATCACGCGGATATTGTGCTGACGGGCGACAGCAACGATCTCATCCATATTCGCAGGCTGACCGTAAATATGAACAGGGATCACCGCTCGGGTCTTAGAAGTGATCGCCGCTTCAAAGGCAGCCGGATCAATGTTTAAAGTGTCCTCTTCAATATCCACAAAAACCGGCTTAGCGCCGGCATAAGAAATACAAAGGGCTGTCGCAATAAAAGTATGGGCCGGCAGAATGACCTCGTCACCCGGCTTAACGCCTAAGGCTGATAAAGATAAATACAAAGCATCTGTACCGGAGTTCACTCCGACACCGTATTTGGCATCACAATACCGGGCAAAATCCTGCTCAAACTGCTGGGCCTGATCGCCCAGGATAAAGTTCCCCCGGTCAAACACCTGCTCTAATCCCGGCCAGACCTCGTCTTTGATCTCCTGATACTGCTGAGAAAAATCTACAAAAGGCACGCTCATGTCTCCCCCTTCACTGATGTGTTGATTTCATACATTTTACAGTTCAGGTCCTCTCTTCCTCACGAGGACCTTATCGCATCTCAAATTTATGATCCGCTTTAATATCCCGCCTTTTCCGAACGAAAGAGATTATAATACCCGGACAATTTTGCGAAAAAATGAAACGGCTTGACCGCGTCGGAATTGCTGACCTTGACCCTTTGCAGGGCATAAAGATCATCATGCCTTTTCCCGGGTCCGCGATTAGTGGTCACCGCCGAGGAATATCCATAGCGCTTAACCATCGCCTTGGCCTCAAGGGTGAAGCCGCCGATAGGATAACAAAAATGCTTAGGCACCTGACCGATCTCACGGATGATATCCCGCCGCGATCCGGCAATCTCTTCGCGCAGCGCCTCCGGACTATCGATATCCGGAAGATACACATGGGAACGGGTATGACTGCCGATATCCATTCCTTCAGCCGACATAAGACGGAGGTCATCCCAGGACATAAAACTCCCGGACCCGATCAGTCCGGTCGTTACATAAAATGTGGCAGGATAATCATAATCCGACAAAATCGGAAAGGCCTGCGTAAAATTATCCCGCCTGCCGTCATCAAACGTAATGACCACAGTATTACGAGAGAACTCTTTCCCCTCTTTGAGTCCGGCTGTCAATTCATCCATTGAAATGACCCGGTATCCTCTGTCGCGCAGATACACCATTTGACGTTCAAAATTTTCCGGTGAGACAAAGAGAGACCCATCCTGGTCATCCACGTAATGGTACATCAAAATAGGCACCGCATGACGCGGATACATCCAAAACCGGTAAAAGGCAAACAGCGCCCCGGCCAAGATCAGCACAATTATCGCGGTTATTCTGAAAATTTTATGAGCACGGGGCATTATCTTATACCGCCTGTTCTTTGAGAAATTGGCCGATCATATCAACAACATAGTCCAACTGGTGAATTTCCAAATCTTGATGAATTCCGATATGGGTCCCATGATCAGAGCAGTATTCCGCCTCCGGAAAATCTCCCCGGCTATGACCCAGAAAACGATAACTCTCACATTGAGTCGGTATCGAAAAAAATAAATTACGCGAATCGATCCCTTGCTTATCCAAAAAATGCACAAATTCGTCTTTGCTGAAAGAACAGCCCTCCTTAAGGATCATCGAGAAGGCATGCGGGCCGATGACTTCGCCTTCATTCTCCTGCAGAAAATGAAAATGTTCCTGGAATGGGCGGCACCGTTCGATCAGATACAGCAGATTCCTGCGGCGTTTTTCCAGGACCAGATCAAAGATTTCAACATTTCCCAAACCGACAGCAGCCTCGAGCTCATTCATCTTGGCAGAGAACCCGATACGCACAGCGTCAAATTTATTTTCCATACCGTGATTCCGCAAAGAACGTAAAATACCAGCCTTGCGCGCGTCCTTGGTAATAACCATCCCGCCTTCGATACTGCTGACAATATGCGCCGCATACAAACTGAACGCACCCATGTCGCCGATCGTCCCGGCATAACGTCCAGAATGCTTCGCGCCATGGGCCTCTGCCGCGTCTTCGATAACCATCAGATCATGCCGTCCGGCGATATCCAGGATCGCTGCCATATCCGCGGGTTTTCCCATTAGATGAACCGGCATGATCGCGCGCGTCCTCTCAGTTACCGCCGCCTCAATCTTTTCCGGATCAATATTCAATGTCTCACGGCGGACATCAACAAAGACCGGCTTGAATCCCGCCTGCAGGACCGCATTTCCGGTGGCGATAAAGGTCAGGGCCGGCACAATGATCTCATCACCCCTCTTGGCGCCGTAATCATAAAGCACCGCCAGGGCCAAGGCATCCGCGTCGGTCCCGCTGGAGACCGCCACAGCGTGATCCGCGCCGAACAGCTCAGCAAACCGCTCTTCAAATTTCCGGACATACTTGCCATTAGTAACAAAAGTCGAGTCCACGGCCGTATTGATCAGCTTTCTCGCTGAATCCGTGATCGAGATCGTACCGAAGGGCACCATATATCCCGCCTTCATTTCAACACTTTGATTTTTTCTCACAGAACTCATGTTATTCCTTTTTTAAAAATCTCCTGAGCGCGGGCAAACCGTTCGGGTGTGCCGATATCGAAAATCTCATTTTCCACCCGATACCCGAAGACCCGCCTCTCAAGGATCTCAGGAAAAAAATCGTGCTCCACAGAGAACCGGTCTTTCTCCGGCATCATCATAAAGGCTTTTCGGGAAAAACAATAGATCCCGGCGTTAACCCATCCCGCCTCTGTCCGGTCAGGATCCTTTTCCAAAAATCCCCGAACCCGGTCATCGTCATCAAACAGAACCGTGCCGTAATCCCGCGGATCCGGCATGCGGGAGGCGACGAGAGAAACAAGAGCCTTGCGGCGACGATGAGCGGAGACAAAGGCGCTCAGATCCACAGGACAAAAACAATCACCGTTTAAGATCAGACACTCCTTCGACTGCACCGCATCGCCGGCATACTTGATCGCGCCACCGGTGCCCAGGGGTTCGGATTCCCGCACCATGACAGTCTCCAGGCCCAAATCAGCATCTAACGCTGCCTGCTCAACATCATCGGCACCGAACCCGGCCGCCAAAATCACCCGTTTGACGCCGGCCCGTTGCAGGCGCTCAAGCTGCAGGATCAAAAACGGCTTACCGCCCACCTCGGCGGCGACTTTCTGCCGTCTGCCGATCGCCGATCGAAGTCGTGTCCCCAACCCTCCGCATAAAATCATGGCATCGACATCACCCAGTGCAGCCATCGTTATATCACCTTTCCGGTATGCGGCTGATAAAAGATGATCTGAGAACCAAGGTCTTCAAAACGCACCGGCACCAAAAGATATTTTTTCAAGGCCTGCCTCACCCTCACCTGATTCTCGGGAGGAACAAATAACAGCACAAAGCCCCCTCCTCCAGCGCCTAATAATTTTCCTCCTAATGCCCCGGCCTTCAGAGCCTGATCGTACATGGCATCAATCTCCGGAGT
>CAZQQI010000001.1:148364-159761 GCA_964595465.1 uncultured Planctomycetales bacterium
ACCCGCTGGATTTTAAGATGGTTGTCCCCGCCGAATTCAATAAAATTCAAACCTCCGTAGGCCGCCAGGGTCTGATCCTGACATCCTACGTTATCCCCGCAGAGATCTTTTTCAATATGGATCGCCTCTCTGGCCAGCTGATCATCTGTGGACATTTTCCCAAGAAGCGCATAGAGAGAATTCAGCAGGCCGACCGTAAATGATGAACTGGATCCCAGGCCCGTCCGGGCCGGCAGATCTCCGTCATGATGAACTTCTACACCCTCCTGAATTTTTAAAAAACGCAATGTCTCGCGCACAGCTGGATGGTCGATCTCATCGATAGTGCGGACATTTTCGATCTGGGAATAAAGAATGCGGGATTTATGTTCAAAGAACGGCGGTAAATACCGGCAGGTAATGTAACAGTATTTATCGATCGTGGTTGCCAGGACCGCGCCGGGGCGCTGACGGAACCATTCGGGATAATCCGTGCCGCCTCCAAAAAAAGACATACGGAAAGGGGTGCGGCTTATGATCATACAGATGCCTCCTCTAATATTTTTCTTCGCAGGCGGACCCGGGCGGAACGGCGCGTCTGCTCCGCGGCCTCATTGCCGAACTTTTCCGCCAGCAGATCCAAAAATCGCGGATGTGTATGATACGTCTGCCAGGCCTGATCACGAAAAGCCAGCACCTCGGCCGATGATAGGTGTTTGGTCGGCAACGGCTGCGTATAATACGAATGCTGAGCATACCCGGCGTAACGGTCCGGCAGAGGCCATCCCTCCTTGACAGCCGTCCCGTAAAGAGGGCTTCCCGGATAAGCCATAGCGCAATAAAAATTCGCCATTTCGGTATTTAATTCCAGCGCCAAATCTAAGGTCCGCTGCATACTCTGACCATCATCCTCAGGCAGGCCGAAAATATAATTCCCGGCGACAGAAATCCCATGATCGCGGATCACATCAACTGTCTGTTTAATATCCAGGTCCTTGAACCGCCCCTTAGTAACATCTTTGCGGACGTTAGGGTCAGCGCTCTCGATCCCCAGGGCCAGAAAATTTACCCCCGCCTGCTTGAGGACCGCCAAGTATTCCGGACGGGTCATATCCACCCGGGCGTAACACCATATATTAAAATCATACCCGCGGTCAATGATCATGTGACAGAGTTTAAGAAAATGGTCCGTTTTATAAACGAACAGTTCATCGGCGATCTTGATATTCTTGATCCCCATTCCAGCCAGACGGTCGAATTCTTTGATCATATGCTCAGGCTCCCAATACCGGAAAACCGCGCTGCCGTCTGCGTACAAATTATCCTGACGGTTAATGATATTGATCATACAGAACGCGCAGCGCATGGGGCAGCCCAGGCTGGTATAGACCGAAGCAAAAGGCTGACGCCGGCAGTCATTCGGCAGAGCATGCCAGAGAGCTGTCCGGTAGCGGTCCGCCGGCAGAAGGTCCCAGGCAACACCCGGCATCTCGTCGGCCAGATCCTCCTGCGCGACGATCGGAGACGGCTCATTGAAAATCTGCCCGCCGCCCCGACGGTATCCCAGTCCTTTAATTTTGTTCAGTCCGTCATGCAGATCAGTGGCCAATAAACCGGAGATCGTATAGACGCCTTCATTCTGGCAGACAAAATCAACCGAGGGATGTCTCTGCATAACATCAGCAGGAAGTGCGGCAACATGCGGCCCCACGAAAAGAATCCGGCTCTCAGGATAACGGGCCTTGATTTTGTCTGCAATACGAACCGCGCCTTCCATGGTCTGGGTCGAGGCGCTGGGATGCTGCCCGTAAACCACGACAGCAAGCAGGCGAGGATCGGCTTCATGGACCCGTTCTAAAATCTGGTCATCCGTCAATCGCTCCGCGTCCGGATCAAGGATAGCAACCTCATATCCCTTCTGCCGGCAATGCCCGGCCAAAAGCCCGGCCCATATCGGCGGCTCGATCGCGGCATATTCGCGGCCCAGGTCCTGATAATTGATCTCTGCCGCATTGGGATGAATAAATAAAACGTCCATATCATGACCTGTGTTTGTCCAAAAAGTCTTTATTACCGCTTAGCGGTCATATTGTATTTTGAAGGACTTCGGAAATCCGGAGCGGGCATGGTTCAGCACGCTGTCGCGTGCTGAGAGCGCAGGATTTTCGTTGAGTGAATTCTGCCTCGCCGGGGCAGAATGAACGCTCCGGAAAAATACAATATGATCGCATACGTCTAATACCTCACCGAAAACAGCATAATCGAAGGTTTTACTTCATTGATCTATACATTGGCATACGCATTACGTTTCAGGATCGTATACCCTTTCACCAGCTCCTGAATCCCCTCGTCCAGAGACACCCCGGGCCGGTATCCGGCCGCCTCGATCTTTTCGTTAGAAACCAGATAGTCCCGCTTATCCGGGTCCTGACCGATCTCGGACTCAATATAATAAAATTCCGGCACATACTTCTTAATACGGTCACACAATTCCTGTTTGTTGAGATTAGCGTCACTCAGACCCACGTTATACGCCTGGTCCTTCATGGCCTCAAAATTATCCATAGCAAAAACAAAGGCCTCAGCAATATCCCTCACATGAATAAAATTCCGGTTAAACGAGGCTTCAAATAAAATCACTGCCCGGTCATAAACCGCACGATACGTAAAATCATTCACCAGCAGGTCCAGGCGCATACGGGGACTCATTCCGAAGGCCGTGGCCAGACGCAGGGTGATCGCGTTACCGCTTGCAAGCAAAGCCGTTTCCGCTTCGACCTTCAAACGGCCGTAAAGCGAGACCGGCCTCAGGGGCGTGGTCTCGTCACAAAATTTTCCTTTTTCCCCGACACCGTAACCGCTGTTGGTCGTGGGATAAATCATACGCTGTTCCGGCCGGCGCAGATCTAAAATAAGCTGAACAGCGTCCAGGATCACCTCCCGCGCGGCCCACGGGTCGCGCGCGCACAGGGGAGCGCCGGTCAAACAGGCCAAAGGCATGATCACATCCTGCTCCTTAAGCAAGCGCTCCACCAGGTCTTTATTCCGGGCATCTCCCCGGACGATTTTCAAATTCTGTGAAAGGCAATGATCCAGCAAGGGTGTCTGGCCGTACATAAAATTATCCAGAACGGTCACCGTATGGCCGTCTCTGAGCAGACGGGGCACTAGGATCGAACCAATATAGCCGGCCCCTCCGGTTACGAATACATTCATCATCCATCTCCTTAGTATTTCAAATATGCTGGCTGTTATTTTTGCTGATAGAAATTTCCATGTTCGATCAACAGGGTTGACCGTCCATCATCGCGCTCATACGCGTCGCGGTAGGCGGGGAAGATCTCTTCCGGCTCTTTCAGTTCTTGCACATCAACCGTGGTCAGCATCTTCTGAAAGGCTTCAGCATAATTGCCCACATGCTGATGTCCCGGATGGACCGGTTCATAAGGACCTGCAGCGACACGGATGATCATCTTGATCGGCCAGCTCCCCCGGCTGATCGCCGGGACTTTATCCAGCATATTAACCATATCCGAAACTGCCAGCAGCAAAAAATTCTGACGCGGATAGACAGAAATCGGGATATGCCCTGCCAAAGCCAGACCCAAAGCAAACTGCATCTGAAAGCTTTCATTGATCGGCATTTCCAGGGCCTTGTCTTCAGGAACATCCCGCAATGTCTGATACATAAAGGTCCCCGGCCCGGCCACGGTCTGCCCCACAAACAAACTTTTTTCCTGTTCCGCCAGCCATTCCATCGTGCGTTTAAGTTCGTCAAAATATGTCATGATCAGGTCCTATGAATGAATAGCGGATCGTGAATTGAAAAGAGGATCCAGCAAATAACAAAAAAGGCTCAGACAGTAAAAAATAATTGTGTTGCCCTGCTTTGCTGTGATCCGCTATCCGCGATGTCCTATTTCCGATTTTTCCTTGATTTTAAAATTTAATTTTCCATCCCAATCCCGAATGGGGATATTCATTGGTATACCGGAAATAACAGATCTTCTCTTCATACCGTGTGTCCTTAAACCACGGCTCGGGACTCCCCCACACCTCCCGGGTCGGGGTCATAACACTCAAACCATTGTCGCAGACCACGAAGAGCACCGGCAGATCAAAATGGGCAGCATATTTCACGGCCTCATGAAAGATGCCGGTTTCCGAAGACATATCCCCGCAGAAGACAAAGGCCCGACCGGGCGCTCCGCTGTTCTTCAGGGACCAGGCTGTTCCCACAGCCGTCCCCATCAGACTGCCCACAATGCCCGAACACAACATTTTGTATTCGGGAAAACACAGCGCAATACTACGCCCGTCAACGACGGCCTGCTTGACCTCTTCACGGGGAACACCCTTGAGCAAGGCCAATTCATGCGCGTCCCAATAGGCATAAAGATAGTCGTCATCACCGATATCATATTTGCGGAAAATGTCGATCAGCTGCTGTTCGCGGCCCTTCCGCAGATGGACCGGCGCGCGGATCTTTCCCTGTGCGAAAACATCGGCGATCTCAGATTCAAAATTCCTCAGGTCATCGACAGTTATATCCGGTAAAGACATATCAGATCTTTCCGTTCTCTTTAAACCAATCCATTGTCTCGGTCAGGCCCTGCTCAAGAGACACCGCAGGGCTCCACCCCAATATTTTTTTTGCCAAACGGATATCCGGCTTCCTTTTCCTGGGATCATCCGTCGGGAGGGGCTCATAGACGATTCGACTCTTTGACCCGGACAAGGCGAGCACGATCTTGGCAAACCGGTAAATGGTAAACTCGTTGGGATTCCCGATATTCACCGGTCCGACATGGTCCGAAAGCAACAAGCGGTAAATGCCTTCGATCAAATCATAGTAATAACAAAACGACCGGCTCTGCCTCCCTTTCCCGTACACGGTCAGGGGTTTTTCTTTGAGAGCCTGATAGATGAAATTCGGAACAACCCGTCCGTCATTAATGCGCATACGCGGACCGTAGGTGTTGAAGATCCGCACGATGCGTGTTTCGACCTTATGATAGCGGTGATAGGCTAACGTAATCGCTTCAGCAAAACGCTTCGCCTCATCGTAAACCCCTCTCGGACCGACCGGGTTCACGTGACCCCAATAAGATTCTTTTTGGGGATGCTCAAGCGGATCCCCGTAAACCTCAGACGTCGAAGCCAAAAAGAAACGGGCCTTTTTGGCCTTGGCCAATCCCAGAGTATTATGTGTTCCCAAACTGCCTACCTTCAAGGTCTGAATCGGATAGGTCAAATAATCGATCGGACTCGCCGGTGAAGCAAAATGCATCACATAATCTACAGGGCCTTTTATTTTGATCTCTCTTGAGACATCATGTTTGATAAAATCAAAATTGGGATTTTTCCGATTATGTTTTATATTGGACAGATTGCCGGTAATAAGATTATCCAGACATAAAACACGAAACCCTTCCGCCAGGAGGAGGTCACACAGGTGGCTCCCCAAAAATCCCGCCCCTCCTGTCACAACAATGATTTTTTTACGGCGCGCTGCCATAGCTTATCCTTACTTTTAGTTTTTATAATCGGACGACCTTGCGGGATGATGACCTGCCGTAAACATTCCGGGTATCAAAAATCAAGCGGGCATGACGCAGCAGCCGGTCATAATCCACTGCGGAATGATCGGTCGCGATGATCACACAATCATACGACTTGATGGCCTGCGGGGTCAGCTCGATCGAATCTTTATTATGGATCCGGAAAATATCTAAATAGGGGATCAGGGGATCGTGATAATCCACACGCTGAGCCGCGCCCTGCAGAAGATCCATCAGCTTCAGTGCCGGAGACTTTCGCAGGTCCTTGACATCCTTTTTATATGTCACGCCCAAAACCAGGATCCGGGCGCGCGACAGAAGGGCATCTCTTTGCGCCAGCTGACCGGCCACCCGTTCAACAACATAATTCGGCATCTGAGCATTGATATCAGCCGAGAGCTTGATATATTTTGAACTGAAACCGTACGTGCGGGCCTTCCAATATAAATACAACGGATCATCCGGAATACAGTGCCCCCCGACTCCGAGACCAGGATAAAAGGGCATAAACCCGAACGGTTTGGTCTTGGCCGCCTCGATCACTTCCCAGATATCGATCCCCATATGATGACACATAACCGCCACTTCATTGATCCAGCCGATATTGATAATGCGGAAAGAATTCTCCAGGAGCTTAGTCATCTCCGCGGCAGAGGCGGACGAGACCACATGGATCTTTTTAATGATCGTCTGATACAGCACCTTAGCCAGCTCTCCGCTGCGCCGATCTACACCGCCGACAACTTTCGGGATCCGGGTGACATCAAATTTTTTATTGCCCGGATCGATCCTCTCCGGAGAGAAAGCCAGGAAGAAATCCCGGCCCAATTTCAGGCCCGACCGTTCAAGCCCGGGCAGGATCAATTCCTGAGTGGTCCCCGGGTAGGTCGTGCTTTCACACACGACCAGCATATTCTTGTGCAGATGCTTGCTGACAGTCTTAACCGCTTTGGTAATGAAAGAAACATCCGGTGTATACTTGCGCTTCAGCGGTGTGGGGACACAGATGATCACCACATCAGCCTGCTGGAGAAGAGACAGATCTGTCGACGCGGTCAGTTTTTTCCGATCGACCAGCCGAGACAAAAGGGCGTCGGGAATATCTCCGATATAATTCTCTTTGCGGACGATCCGGTCGACCCTTTCCTGATCCGTATCCAGTCCGTACACGGAGAACCCGGCCCGGGCAAAGCTGACCGCCAATGGCAGGCCGACATATCCCAGCCCCATGACCGCGATTCGGCCTGATTTCGATGCTATTTTCTGTTTGAGTTTTGCAGACATAGATTACCTGTTCTTTAACAGCCCGGACCCCGCCCGATACCATAATATTCGAAACCCAGCTGTGTCAGCTTTTTATCGGCCCAGAGATTTCTACCGTCGAAAAGAATAGGCTGCTGCATAACTTTCTCAACCCGCGCAAAATCAAGATCGCGGAATTGAGACCATTCTGTCAACAACACAGCACAGTCCGCGCCCTTAAGGGTTGTATACGGGTCCTGACAATACGTAACGCCCTTCAGAATCTTACGGGCATTGGGAACAGCCTCCGGGTCACAGGCGCGGATCTTGGCGCCTTCACTTTTTAAGGCGGAAATAATATCAATGGCCGGAGCACAGCGCATATCATCCGTGTTGGGCTTGAACGCCAATCCCAGAACAGCGATAGTCTTGTCTTTTAGGATCCAGAGCTTATCTTCGATCATACGGACAAAGGCAGCCTTCTGCTCTTCGTTGACCACGCGGACATCTTTTAAAAGACGAAAATCATAACCGGCTTTCTCACTGAGACGAATAAAGGCATCCACATCCTTGGGAAAGCAGCTTCCTCCGTATCCCACTCCGGCATTAAGGAAGCTCGACCCAATACGTTTATCCAGGCCCATGCCTTCGGTCACTTTGAGAACATCCGCGCCCACCTCATCACACACGCGGGACAATGCATTGGCAAAAGAGATCTTTAACGCCAGAAAAGAATTGGAGGCATGTTTGATGATTTCCGCCGAATTGATATCCGTCACAACCAGACGCGCCTTCAGGGGTCGGTAGATCTCACGCAGGATCTTCTCCGCGCGCCGGCTTTCCACCCCGATCACGACCCGGTCCGGGCTCATAAAATCCTCGATCGCCGAACCCTCCCGTAGAAATTCCGGGTTCGACGCAACGTCAAACGTAACCGCGTCTTTTCCTGACTGAAACTTTTTCGGAAGATTCAGCATGATCGTGCGCTTCACGCGGTTACCGGTATCCGCAGGAACCGTGGATTTCTCCACGATCAGCTTATACCTGTCCATATTCCGGGCGATCTGCCGGGCGACATTTTCCACATAGGTCAGGTCCGCGTCCCCGCTTTTCTTGGAAGGCGTCCCGACAGCAATAAAAACCGCTTCGCTTTTTTTGATCGAGCGCCCGATCGACGTGCTGAACGTTAAGCGCTTCTTTTTGATCAGCTTGGTCATCAATTCTGTCAAACCCGGCTCATAAATGGGCGAAACACCCTGTTTTAATTTCTTCACCTTGGCCTGATTATTATCAATACACGTCACCTGATGCCCGATCTCAGCCAGACAGACTCCGGTCACTAAACCGACATACCCGGCCCCCACAATGGATATATTCATACGTAACCTTTCTGATTGATCAGCGGATCCTTCCGCCTCATCCCTGAGGACCGGGCGGTTCCGAGCGTTCACGTTCAAAACTGGTCGAAGCACTGATCTGGGCATCTTCAAAGCCCTTCAGCGTAAAAATAAACATGATGGATTCGCCATCATTGTCTTCTTTGATAAATTCGATATCCAGCAGCCAGGCATGCAGATCGCGGTGGATGACAAAGGCGGTCTCTTCATTCTTTCCCCCTTCGATATCGAAGCGCTCACGCACACCGACACCCCATTTAGGATTGATCCTCCACCCGGCTTCGGCTGCGATAATATGATCCACATCATGGTGATAACGATCGGATACGTGCGCGTACCAACGGTCCCCGGGATGATTAATATACAGATCAAAATTGGCGGTTTCCAGATCGTCTGTCTGCGGATTATATTCACTGTCAAAATAAAAGCCAAGCCAGCTGTAGGGAGTCAGCTCCAGGTCCGCCTTAACTTTGTTATAACCGGAAGGCAGGGTGTCCTGCGGAAAGGCGTATTCTGTGGAAAGGATCAGCCGGAGAAAATCATAGCTCTGTCCGTCACGTTTGGTTTGCAGTTTATTCTCAAGAGACAGAACAGCTTTATGGATCCTGGTCTCATCGTCAATGGCGTCGTACTGAAAAAGCTGGGATTTTTCGACGGTAGGATCGTCCTGATAGACATAGGCCACGGTGGGGGTGATCACATGACGCAGGCTGTCGACATCTAAATTAAAACGGTCGGTCTGAACATCGAACACGCGGTAGAATTTAGTGCTGACATCGACTCCGGTTTTAAAGATATTACGAACGATATCCTGTTTTGATGTCTGCAGGGTCCGGCTGTAGTACGTATGCTCCGTGCCGACAAAAGGACGGACATCAAGAAAGGAGACTTTAGCAGGATAGGATAAAATATTATCGGCATCAACCCTCCGGGTATTCGCCACAGTATCCGCGGGGCTGGGCGCCTCTTTGAACAGATTCGAGAATGTCGTCTTATTCTGAAGATAAACATTTGTGTCGAAAATTTCTTTGCTGGGCAAATTATAGCTGAGTTCCGGCAGTCTCTCGACTTTCGACTCGAACCGGTTGGCGCGATAATCCATGCGGGCACTGGCCGTGCCATAATCCAGATTACGGATCAGAAGCGCGTAGGTGTCCGGGTTCGCATCTTCCTCATATTCCCGTTCGAAATAATCCTTTAAAAATGTGGCGTCACTCAGCTTGTAATACTGAGAAATAAACACGGTGCGTTCATCGATATTCCATTTATGACGCCATTCGATCTTATAGCGCTCCTGCTCTGTGGTCGGAGAAGGGCGGTCATCCCAAATCCGGTCCGACGTGATACTTCTTTCGTTCATGTAATACGTGCGGAACAGCCCGTTGCCGAATCCGGGTGTTTTATATTCGCCGTCCACACCCCAGGCCAGGTCTTTGCGTTCCCGATAATCCAGATGCCAGAAGGTCTTGAAGCGGTCGTTGCGGTCAAAACGCCAGCGCGAAAGAAGAAAGGCGCCCCAATCGCTGTCATATCCCGGCGTCACCCGCACAATGGAACGCCGATCTTTCAAATCTTTGGTATAGCGGGGCAAATAAAAAATGGGCACATCTCCCATGCGCAAGGTCACGTCGCGGGCCACAGCCTTGTCCCCGGGATAGACGTCTATCCGGCGGGCCTGCACCCGGGTCTGCGGCTTATCAAAGTCACAGGTCGTTATATATCCGTTGTGGATCAAAATGTGGTTTTTACCGACTTTCTCGATCTCTTCACCCGAACCGTAAAGCGGGGGAGCCGTTAAAAGGGGCCGTTCGAAATCCCCTTCCATGCTCTGGAAATCAAAGGTCAGGCTTTCCCCGGTGATCCTGCCGCTGTCACGTTCGAGAACCACGTTTCCTTCACACCGGGCAATATCCGTATCACGGTAATACTCCAGCCGGTCACACGATAAGCGCACATCCCCTTTGCTGACGCTCACATTTCCCGAGGCGATAACTTTGCGTTCTTGAATATCGAATTCGACCTGATCCCCGTCGACCTCCACCGGAGCGATCTCTTCCTGGGCATACCCAACGGAAAACATGGCGACCAGCAGACATCCGGATAATAACAAAACAGCAATACGGTTCATGGTCTCTCTTTATGCTAATTGATTAAGAAAGTCTTCCGCCAGGACCCTCGCGCCGATAATCCCGGCATCATCACCCAGACTCGCGCGGACAACCCGGGTCATTTTCGCCTGGAGAGGCATAGCACGATTTTTTAGCTGTCGGCGGATCGCCGGAAAGATAAACCGGTGATTATTAGAAACACCGCCGCCGATCACGATTTTTTGAGGGCTCAGAAGATTCACCACCCCGACCAATCCAGCGCCGATCTGTTCTCCGGCTTCATTCCAAAAAACTAACGCCTTCTGTTCCCCTTTTTTTGCCCTCTGGCCGATCTCTTCCAGAGTTATGGATTTTTTGCGGAAAATACGCCTGGCTTTCTTAAGAAGGCGCTGATTCCCGACATAGGCTTCCATACAGGCATATGATCCGCAGGTGCATTTCGGTCCGCTCAAATTGATCGGCAGATGTCCGATCTCCCCGGCAGCAAATGCCGCACCCCGATATAACCGGCCATCGAGGATCATAGCCCCGCCAACACCAGTCCCCAACGTGATTCCTAGCATATGCTCAGCTCCCCGGCCGGCACCGTGCTTCCACTCTCCAAGGGTTACCAGATTGACATCATTATCCAAAAAAACAGGGACATTTAATTTCGGTTTAAGATACTTGCAGAGAGGAATATTTTTCCAGCCGGGAATGTTAGGTAAAAGAACCACCGCGCCCCGTTCAGGATCGATCTGTCCGGGAAGCCCCATGCCTACAGCGCGGACATCCTCATGAGACAGCCCCTGACCTTCGACCAGCCTTTTAATAGCATCCGCCAGGGCAGAGATCAGCTTTTTCGGATCAGAGACATAAGACTCTGTCGACAAACGGCTTCTGGCGGATATCGCGCCGTCCCGTCCCACAAGACCCAGCTTGACATTCGTCCCGCCGACATCAACCCCGACAATGAAATCTTTGGAAGGCATAAAGAAAACTTACTAGTAAAAGTATTAAAAGAATAGCTTCATTGTATCGAAAAACAGATATAGACGCAAGACGGAAAAAAGAGAAATGTCAAGCCAAAATAGAAATGTCCGGTTTTTTCCAAAATAGAAGTGTCCGGTT
>CAZQQI010000002.1:0-7706 GCA_964595465.1 uncultured Planctomycetales bacterium
GGGGGCGGGTATGAACCGGATATATTTATTGGTCATAGCGGGGTTAGGCGCGGCTGTTCTGGCGGGCTGTTCAGCGACCACGATGGTGGCGACATCCTGCGAGGGGATCACCGATTGTCAGACAGACCGTTATACGAAATATTTTTACGGCGCGGAGTTCGGCCCGGAGCGTGCGCTCAAGGCGGAGATCACCGCGGATATTGAAAAGAAGATCATTCCCGGCGCGTATCAGGTTAAGTCATTTTTCGATGGTGTGCCGGAAGAGCAGGTAGTGGCCGACGGCAGGCTGGAGCTGTCTTTGACCAATGTTTCTGATCAGCCGTTAGACATTAAGATCTACGGCATACGTGTTCAGGAACTTTATCATACCAATGAATATCCCCAGAGCCGCGAGGCGCTGCTTGTTCCCGGGCAGGCGGCGGACATTGTTCTTAGCGGGATCCCGCTTGAAATGTATTCGCAGGGTTTTGCTGTTCAGGTGGAAGCCGCAGCCGATGGAAAAGAGTTCTATATCGCGGTTCCGGTCAAGCGTCTGACTGCCGCGGATTATAAGGCGTATAAAGCGCGGGGCATGAGCTTTTAGAATAGGAAAGCATGAGTTCTCCGTTCCGCTTTATTCTTAAGATCATTTTCGTAGTCGCTGCAGGCGCTATTGCTGCCGCATTTTTTATTATTCCGGCGCTGCGCTCGCTTGATCCCCAGTCGCACCAGGCTGTTCTGCGGTTTTATTTTTTCCCCATGTTGTTTCTGTTGATGTTTGCCCCTATCTATTGGGTCGCGTCCGGGCCGGTTTTACGCTGGGCGCGCAGGATGTTTCGTCCCCGATAAATCTTATTTTTTTGATAACCCCCTCCCTAACCCTCCCCACAAGGGGGAGGGAATTAAAGTGTTTCTCTAACGCCTCCCCACAAGGGGGAGGGGATTAAAGAGCCACCCCAGAGTCCTAAAAAAGCGGAGGGAATTAAAGAGCTGCCTCAGAGTCCCCATAAGGGAACTATTTTTAGAGATCAATTCCCCTCCCTTCATGGGAGGGGTTAGGGGAGGGTGATGATACAAAGACCCCCTCTCCTTGACCGTCCCCGCAAATGAATATTCTGAATTGTGATCAAGGGTGTTCAGAAAATCATCCCCCATCCCCAAAAGGAATCCCCCACAAGAGAAATGATCAAATAGGAGGACATGATGGGTATGAAGAAAATGCTGATGGGATTGCTGTGCGCGGGGGTGATCATGATGACAACCCGGGCGGAAGCGCTGGTGATCATTAGTGAATTCCTGGCGGATCCAGCGCCGGGACTTGCCGGTGACGCTAACGCTGACGGGACGGTATCAAGCAGGGAGGATGAATTTGTGGAACTGTTCAACACCGGATCTTCTGCGGTTGATCTTGGCGGCTGGGAAATCGCTGACGGATACAAGACCCGTCATATTTTTGCTGAAGGCGATTTGTTGCCCGCGGAAAGTTATTTAGTCGTTTTTGGTGGAGGTGTGCCGGCATTGCCGGATGGGGTTACAGCAATTACGGCAAGCAGCGGCGGTCTGGGTCTGAATAACAGCGGTGATGTTATCCGTTTGTGGGAGCGGGGCGGGGTCCTGGCCGATGAGGTAAACTACGGCAGGGAGGGCGGACAGGATGAATCTTTGATCCGTGATCCGCAGTTACCCTCCGGAGCTTTTGTCCTGCATTCGGAGGTTGATACACAGAAACGATTGTTTTCTCCGGGAAGCCCTGTGGATAATTCCGCTCCTGTTCCGGAGCCTGGAACGTTGGCCTTGATGCTGAGCGGCGGTTTGAGTTTGGTAGTTATGAGGCGGAAAGAACGGGTATAGAATTCCTCTCCCTGGCCCTCCCCGCAAGGGGGAGGGAATAGAAGGAATGTTAATGTTCTTGCTTTAACCCTGCCCGCAAGGGGGAGGAAATTACAGATTAATTCTCCCCCTTGACGGGAGGGGGTTAGGGCAGGGTGTTTGTATTTTTCCGAGTTTTTCATGGTCACGGGTGGTGATTTTCTGTTATAATCGCTCGAATCATGAAAGGAGCGGATAATGTGGTCAAAGATCAAGGCCTTTTTTCATAAACATCCGAAAGATATCGATCCCGGCCGTTATAAGATCTTGGTCGTCGATGACAGCGAAGTGGAACGGAAATTTTATACCAGCACATTAGAGAAGGCGGGATTTCGTGTCCGCGCCGCGCGTGACTGCGAGCAGGCTCTTTCTTTGATCGGCGAAAAACAGCCGGATTTGATCATGCTGGATTATCAGATGCCGGGGATGAACGGTAAGGATTTTTGTTTTCGTCTAAAAAATAATGAAACGACAGAACTGATTCCGGTAATCTTTTTAACCGGGAGCATTCGTGACGACGACGTCCTGAGCTGTTATGAGGTGGGCGCTGAACATTATCTTTCCAAGCCGATCGACGGCAGGGCATTAGTCCGGCAAGTCAGCATGGTCCTGAGTGACCTTGAGGCGGAGAATTGTTTGCAGAAAACACAACAATCATAATGAGGCAGGAGTTTTGGTATGCTGGATATTCGTATGATCCGTGACAATATAGAGAAGGTGAAGCAGGGGGTCGCGGCCAAGAATGTTGAGATAGACCTTGATGTGCTCGCGGACCTGGATAAGCAGAGACGTGATATTTTGACCCGGGCGGAATCGCTCAAGGCCGAGCAGAACCGCGCCAGCGATGAGATCGGTCAGCTTTTAAAGAATAAGCAGGACGCCTCGGAAAAGATCGCAAAGGTTAAAGACCTTAAGGCTGAGATCGAGTCCGTGTCGGAACCTTTGAAGGATATCGAAGAGAAGATCCATCAGCTTATGCTGACGGTGCCGAATCTTCCCCATGAATCGGTCCCTATCGGCGGTGAAGAGAACAATGAAGCGGTGCGGGAATGGGGTGAAAAACCGGATTTTGATTTTCCGCCCAAGACGCACATGGAACTCGCCGAGGACCTCGATATTATTGATTTTCCCCGCGCGTCAAAGCTGAGCGGCAGCGGATTTGCCATGTATAAGGGGATGGGGGCCAGGCTGGAACGGGCGCTGTTTAACTTTATGCTGGACCTGCACACGTCGCAGAACGGCTACCGCGAGGTCTTTCCGCCGTTTGTTGTGAATACCGAATCTATGACCGCTACCGGGCAGCTGCCCAAAATGGCTGAGGATATGTACCGTTGTGCTGATGATGATCTGTATCTGATCCCGACGGCGGAGGTGCCGGTGACCAATATCCACAGGGAAGAAATCCTGGATGAAGATGAACTCCCGATCCGGTACACAGCCTATACGGCCTGTTTCCGGCGCGAGGCCGGGTCTTACGGTAAGGACACGCGCGGGCTGACCCGTGTTCATCAGTTCAATAAAGTGGAGCTGGTCAAATTTGTCCGTCCGGAAGGCTCGTATGAAGAGCTGGAATCTCTGGTGGAAAATGCCGAACAGGTCTTAAAACTGCTGGGCTTGCCGTACCGGGTGCTGATCCTGGCCAGTGGGGACCTCAGTTTTGCCGCGGCCAAGTGTTATGACCTGGAGGCGTTTTCTGTGGGTTTGGATAAATGGCTGGAGGTCTCGAGCTGTTCTAATTTTGAGGATTTTCAGGCCCGGCGGGCTAATATCCGTTTTAAAGGGAAGACGCAGAAGAAGCCCGCTTTCGTGCATACGATTAACGGCTCGGGCCTGGCACTGGCCCGGACGATGATCGCGATCCTGGAAAATTATCAAACGCCGGACGGAGAGGTCGTGATCCCGCAGGTCTTGCGTCCGTATATGGACGGCGCAGAGAAGATCGGAAGACGGGAAACGTGAAACGCGGGGCATGAGACGGGAAAGAGGGAATTATGACAAGAGGAATCTTAGGGGTCATAAAATTTGCCGTATTTATTCTGATCTTTCCGGCCGTCGTCGGCGTGATTATCGGGTTTGAGCATGCCCTGAGTGAAGCCAAAGATTTGACTGATCCATTTTGGTGGGGCGTGATCGCCTATACCCTTTTTCATCTTTTTGTCTACACCCCGCAGCCTTTATTTCAGTTTGTGCGGGGGGTCTTTGCCGAGATCTTCGCGTTTTCACCGTTTCTTTCGGAAATGGTTCCATTGATCATCCCGTTGGCGACCACATTATTGTTATTGGTTGTTTTTCTCTTGCATGCCTTGCTCGGCTGGACGGTGCGTCCGGTGTGGGTCGTGGGGCTGACGGGATTTTTCTTTGCCATGCATGTCATTTTGACAGCGCAGGAACTGTATGAACATGATGAGTCTCACTTAAAAGGGCATTATTTGTTCGGCATGGGCGTGGTTTTCATGTTTAATATGCTGGTCCTGGCTTTGCTGATGGACCTTAATTTTCTCAAATTCGACGCGGCGAAATTTCTTTTTGTGACCTGGGAAACTCTGAAAGACACCTACGCCTTCCTGGCGCAGCGCCTGGGACTGTGACGTGATCGGTATGCAGAAGGGCGATTGACAGGCAGGGAGAATGGTGTTATATTTTGCCTGCTTCGCATTTCTGCAGAAATTTTCCGGAGAGGTGGCAGAGTGGTTGAATGCAACGGTCTTGACACGCGCGGCGCCGCGTGCCCTGAGCCCGCAGGGCGAAGGAAAACCGTCGTACCACTGAAAGATTTCAGTGCAGTATGCGTACGTAGAAAGAAAAAGATTTTGGAGAGGTGGCAGAGTGGTTGAATGCAACGGTCTTGACACGCGCGGCGCCGCGTGCCCTGAGCCCGCAGGGCGAAGGAAAACCGTCGTACCACTGAAAGATCCTAGCGCAGTATGCGTACGTAGAAGGAAAAAGATTTTGGAGAGGTGGCAGAGTGGTTGAATGCAACGGTCTTGAAAACCGTCGTGGAGAGATCCATCCAGGGTTCGAATCCCTGCCTCTCCGCCATTTTTGAAGCCCCGAAAGGGGCTAAAAAAATGGCATGGCCAGGGTGAGAACCCGGACAGTTACGCGGAGCGTAACGAGGGTTTGATCACGATCTACCATAAAGGGTTTAGTGAGGATCGGGACCGCGAAGCGCTTCCCTGCCTCTCCGCCATTTTTGAAGCCCCGAAAGGGGCTAAAAAAATGGCATGGCCAGGGTGAGAACCCGGACAGTTACGCGGAGCGTAACGAGGGTTTGATCACGATCTACCATAAAGGGTTTAGTGAGGATCGGGACCGCGAAGCGGGGGTGATGGAAAATTCCATCTCAGCGGCTGGGCCGCCGCTTCGCTGGAATAAATTCGCGCAGGCTAACTTGACGGCGCCTTCGGCTCCGTAAGTTAGGCGCTCATTTATCTCCGCCATTATTGATTTTTCTTTCTCTGTCACCTTCCCCAGCCCTGCGCGCATAAAAATTTCATTTTTTATCGGAATTTTCTGTTCCGTACGGTATACTAATATTGTTAGTTAACTGTGTGCGGACATTATGAAAATTTCAAAATACTTCCAACTGACCAGTTTCGAAAACGCTTCTATTCTCCGGAAGATGACCATCCTGTATTTTTTGATGTCTATCGTTCCGGTGTCTGTGCTGTATTATCTCTACATGATGCTCCGTCAGGAAGGAGAGATCCTTATTGAGGAGCCGCAGTTCGCGCTGGTGATCACATTCGTGGTGCTGGGTGTCGCGGTCGGGTATTTTGCTCTCCGGGGACTGCTGATGAGTGTGATCAAGGTCTCTGCCGATAACACGGCGCTGCTGAAAGATATCCTCGGTGAGGAAAAGATCCAGCATCTTGCCCAACAGGACCGCAATGAGGTTGCGATCCTGGCGCAGTCATTTAATGAGGTGACCGCTCACCTTGAGGAGAACGTCCGGAATTTGGAACTGGCTAAACGCACTCTGCACTCGGTCCTGACCAAGATCGGTGAAGGCATCACGGCCATGGATAATATCGACAGTTTTTTGAGTTTGATCGTGGAGACTGTGACCGAGGCATTATCCGGGAAAAAAGGTATGCTTTTTCTCAAAGATGAAAAGACCGGAGAATTTGTTTTAAAGTTCGTTTTCGGCCGTGATATCCAGGATCAGGTTGGACTTCGACTGCGTGAAGGCAATACGATCATTCAGGAGCTGAGCGCGGGTAAGACATCACTGATCTTTAACAGGCAAAGCGCTGCTATCAAAAAGACGCTTCCGTTTTTAGAGTGGCCGCTCATTTGTGCTCCGCTAATCCTTCATGAAGATGTCCTGGGTGTGATCGCTGTATCCGGGCGAGAGACGGAAGAGGGGTTTTCTGAAGATGAATTGGGTCTGTTGTTTAACCTCGCTCTGCAGACCGCGGTCGCCATTGAGAATTCTAAATTAAATGAAAATGTGGAGAGGACCTATTTTGAAACGATATCCGCACTGGCTATGGCGGTTGAGGCAAAAGATCCTTATTCCCGCGGACATTTGGACCGGGTGGCCACGCTCTGCGTTCAGGTCGGCAAGGAAATGGGGCTGGGAAAAAATGATATTATGTCTCTGCGCGACGCGGCGAAACTGCATGATATCGGCAAGATCGGGGTAACGGATAAACTCCTGACCAAACCGGGTCCGTTAAGTGCTGATGAAATGGCGCTTATGCGGCGGCATGTTGAGATCGGCGCCAGTATCCTTCAGCCTATCAGCACGTTGTCGCATTTATGTCCGATCATACGTCATCATCATGAAAAACTGGATGGAACCGGTTATCCTGATGGGTTGAAAGGAGACGCGATCCCTCTGGAGGCAAGGATCCTGACGGTGACAGATATTTATGACGCGCTTACGTCCGACCGACCGTATCGTGATTCTTTCACACCGGCACGGGCCGTGAGTGAATTACGGACCATGAGTGCTCAGGTGGACCCCAAGGTCGTTGACGCGCTTGCCAAAGTTGTTTTATGAATTCCCGTTAAAAGATTATGAAAAGATCAAAAACTCATTCTTTGCTTGTCGCTGTTGTTATCGCCATCGCCGTTATTGGTACGTCTGCCGTAACGTATCTGGCGTGGCTCAAGAACCAGGCGCGACAGGCGCGGTTTACCATTGATGTCCTGGAAGATGTGATCTTCGGCTACCAGCAGGTTACTGGAAAGCGCGTTGATTCTTTACGCAGTCTTCCTGATTTTGACGTGATTTCCCGTATGGACGGACTGCGTGTTGCGGCGGATGATCTGCGGGATGGAATTCATGGTGCGTATGTCTATGACTGGCAGTTTCTGGAAGACGGGCGGTATCTGCTGACGGCGTTACCGCTGGGGCGTTTAGCTCCGCAGGTATCGTATGTCATTGCTGACGACCGTCGGCTGCGCTTCGGGATGGGGTTCAAGGCGGATGATGACGTGGGTTATAGCGAAATTTTCCGCTGGCCGTTTCTGGTCAGGACGGAGATGGCCGAGTCGCAATGACGACAGAGCGGGGAGAAGTCTATTTTCGTTTTTTTTCACGCCTTAGTATAAAACTCCAAGATCGATTTATAAGGGTAACACTATCTTTTCCAGGTTGACAAAACATTAATGGCTGTGGATAATGCCGGGTAAGTATTAATTTTCTAAGCCGGCCGCGTGCCCTGAGCCCGCAGGGCGAAGGAAAACCGTTATTCCACAGACAGCTTTAGGAGTATATGGTTGAATTAGCTGGTATGATTTTTAACGGAGAGGTGTCTGAGTGGTTGAAGGTGACGGTCTCGCCACGCGCGACGCCGCGTGCCCTGAGCCCGCAGGGCGAAGGAAAACCGTTATTCCACAGACAGCTT
>CAZQQI010000002.1:7806-30500 GCA_964595465.1 uncultured Planctomycetales bacterium
AGCTGGTATGATTTTTAACGGAGAGGTGTCTGAGTGGTTGAAGGTGACGGTCTCGAAAACCGTTGTGGGCTTAAACCCACCGAGGGTTCGAATCCCTCCCTCTCCGCCATTTATCTGAAGCCCCTTGCGGGTTCCGGAATTTTTTCTGCATGGTTCCTGCCGCTGGCCTTGTTCCTGGCCTATCTTCCTGTTTTTACGCCTTATGTTTATCATGATGAGTATTGGTTCTTTCTTCGTCCGGAGGGTCAGTTTGTCTGGAACCCGATGTCTTTCTCTTCTTTGCTGAAAGGCCGGCCGGGAAGTTCTCTTTTATTCACCCTTCATGGATTATTAGTCAATGATATTTTTGATCTGATCTGGCTGCGGATGATCGCCTGGGGGCAGGTCGTGCTGGCGGCATATCTTTGCCTGCCCTGGTGGGATAGGATGACCGGCCGGCGGGATCATTCTATTCTCCTTTCTATATTGATATTTACCCTCCCGCCGTTTATGGTGCAGATCTCCTGGATGGGATGCTGTCCTCACCCGACTGCTGTTCTTTTGGCCATTGCCGCGGCGAATTTTGCTGCGCGTATTGTCGGTCAGGGCGTCCGCAGTTTCCTATCCATCAATGCCTTAACCGCAGGCGCGCTCTTTTTGGCGGCCAATCTCATTTATCCGTCTGCCGCGGTATTTTATTGGGTGCTGGTCTTTGTCCTGCTGATCGAGGCATATCAGCGGCATTTATGGCAATGTGCGCAGGATATTTTTATACCGGTCGGTATCGGCTTGTTTGTTTATGGTGTTTACGCTGGTATCCTTAAAACGATCGGCTGGTATGCCGGTATCCATGGCTTCTCGGGGCTGCTGCCGTCGATCTATGATCCGCAGGCGGGCACACTGGATCTTGTTCAGCGACTGAGTTGGTTTTTTCAGGAACCGTTATTGAATGCCCTGAATCTATGGAAGATTTTTCCCGGATCCATATTGCCGGCTGTATTGACATTTTTGCTGACTGCGGCCGCGGGACGGTATATCATTATTGCTTCGGACGAAAGGCGAGGGAGGGCGCCGCACGCTGCATCATTTTTGGTGCTGTCGTTGGCGGTGGTAATTCTGATGCTGCTGAGTTTTTTGCCGAATCTGGCTGCGCCGGCAGAGATCGCTTTTTACCGTTGTCTGGTCGGGTTGTCACCCTTGATTTTGCTGGCCGTTTATCTGTTGTTAAAAAACAATTGGATCATAAAAAAACGGGCTTTTTTGCTGACAGGTTTTTTGATTCTTTTTGTGGCAATGGTTATTCCTCTGGTGTGTGTTAATTTATTTTTTTATCGTACTTTACCGAGTTTAACGGAAACAATGTATTTGAGCTCCCTCTTGGATGTTCGCCCATTTTCTGTTTCTGAGCATATTCATTATCAGAAGATCTTACCCGATGATCGCGGTGCGCGATATGATGAATTTGGTACATATTCGTTGAATTTTTCTGATGATGTAATTCAAATCGCGATCTGTCATTATCGCGAAAGTATGCCGCGAAAGATCTACGCGGGTATTCAGTTCTCTGATCAATGCCAATGGGAGGATTGCCGCTGGTTAACGGGGTATTGGTTAAATCAAAGCAGGGAACACCTTTTCGAGAAGTCGATTCTATTAACAGAAGGAGGGCCCGTCCCGCCAACACGCATTCCGACCACGGTTCTGAGTGCGCCGTTTTAATGAATAAAATTCCGTTTTTTTGACATTTATGCTATAGTATCGTTTTATTCGCAGGGCATAAAAGGCTGTCATTTTTTTTGAGTTTCTTTTGTACAGCAATGAATGGCTGCATCGATAATTAATCATAAACTACTGAAATGCAATAAGATGTGAGATGTGACACTATTTTCGGAGAGGGGATATGCGGGTTGGAGCTGATGTTTTAATTATGGCGGGTATTATTTTCTGCGCGCAGGCCGGGTCTGTTTCCGCACAGACGCCTGATTACGTTGATCATCGTCTGGAGAGCTGCTTTGATGATCAGCTGGAGGTGCGTTTCGACTGCCATCCTGACTGGGAAGTGCATTTTAATGATCAGTCGGATATTTTTGTGATCTCCGAGGATCCGGCGGTACTGTTGACGATCGCCCGCCGAGAGACCGATTTTAAAAGTCTGGAGCAGTTAACCCCTGGTGTTCTGGAAGAATTCGCGCAATATGCCGATGGGTTCCGCACGGAGCGTGTTTCTATTGACGGGATTCCCGCGATCCGGGTCAAGGCCTTTGACCGGACGTATCCGCAGATCCGCCTGGCCGACCATTATTTTCTGAAGGACGGGTATCTGTATATGATCTTTTTTTCGGTGACACCCCGGAAAGCCTGGGATGATTACCGTTATCTTCTGCGGGATGTCCTGCAGAGTTTTCAATTTGAGCCGCTACCGGAATGAGGACGCAATGGAAATTGGAATTGTCGGGCTCCCCAATGTGGGGAAATCTACGTTATTTAATGCTTTAACCGGGGCGGGGATCGCCGCGGAAAATTTTCCGTTTACCACGATTGATCCCAATGTGGGGATCGTTCCTATTCCTGACGAGCGGCTGAACGCCCTGGAACAGATGTGGGAGAGCGCCAAGGTGACTCCGGCGGGGATCCGTTTTGTGGATATTGCCGGCTTGGTCAAAGGCGCCAGCCGGGGAGAGGGCCTTGGTAATAAGTTTCTGGCCAATATCCGTGAGGTCGACGCGATTTGTCATGTGGTGCGCTGTTTTCATAATGAAGATGTTGTGAATGTAACCGGGGATCTTGATCCGGTCGACGCGGCTGATATTATTGAGACGGAATTGCTGCTGGCGGATCTTCAGCAGGGGCAGAAGGCTCTGGAGCGGGCGCAGAAAATGGCGAAAAGCGGTGAGCCGGCGGCCAAAGACCGTGCCGCGATGTTCGCTCAGATCGTGGAGAAGTTCGATCAGGGTGTCCCGGCGCGCCAGCAGGAGATTCCGCAAGAGGTACTGAAAGAATATCCTTTTTTGACGGCGAAGCCTTTGCTTTATGTGGCGAATATCGACGAGAACGGCGCGGCTCCTGAATTGATCGGGCCGCTGAAGGAGCGTGCTCAGCAGGACAACGCCGGACTGATCGAGATCTGCACCAAACTGGAGGCGGAGATCCTGGAATTGCCGGAAGAGGACCGCAGTATGTATTATGAAGAAGCCGGGATTGTTTCGCCGGGGCTGGGGCGTCTGGCCCGGGCCGGGCAGGAGCTGTTGGGGCTGATTTGCTTTTTTACGGCCGGTCCTCAAGAGGCGCGCGCCTGGCTGATCCCGCAGAATACGCCCGCGGCCAAGGCTGCCGGAAAGATCCACACGGATATGGAACGCGGATTTATCCGCGCGGAAGTGTATAAATTTGATGACGCACAGCGTCTGGACGGGTATAATGCCGTAAAGGATGCGGGATTGGTGACCCTGGAGGGAAAAGATTATCCTATCAAGGACGGGGATGTGGTGTTTTTCCGTTTTAGTGTTTAGATAAAAGGGGGATGATTATGGCCGGTTGGATAAGATCAACAGGAGATTTTTTGACCCGGGATATTTGGCGGATCCGCGCGAAGAAGCTGAAAGGTCCGAAATCCTTTTTTTTGCGGCAGCTGCGTATTCTGGTTTTGGCTTTCCGCAGTTTTGCTGAAGACAAGTGCCAGCTGAGGGCCTCCGCATTGACCTATTACACGTTGCTTTCCATTGTTCCGCTGGTCGCCATGGCGTTTGGTGTGGCCAAGGGCTTCGGTTTTGAGACGATGCTGGAAAAACAGCTCTACGCCCGTCTGCCCGGGCAGGAAGAGGTCGTTAACCGTATTGTTGTGTTTGCCCATTCCTGGCTGGAAAATACTCGGGGAGGGGTTATCGCCGGGATCGGTGTGGCGGTTTTGTTTTGGACGGTTATTAAAGTGCTGGGGAACATTGAAAAATCGTTCAATGATATCTGGGGTGTTAAACGCAGTCGGAGTTTCGGGAGGAAATTCAGTGATTATCTTTCGGTCATGATCCTGGGACCGCTGTTGTTTATCATGTCCAGCAGTGTGACGGTTCTGATCACGACCCAGGTCAAGCTGGTGGTCGAGAACGTAGCTATCCTGGGATGGTTCGCTCCTGTGATCCTGCTCTCGCTTAACTTGCTGCCCTTTATTATGATCTGGGTGCTGTTCACCTTCATCTATATTTTTATGCCGAACACCCGTGTGCTGTTCAAGGCGGGGCTTCTCGGAGGGGTCGTCGCCGGGACGATCTATCAGTTCGTGCAATGGATCTATATCACTTTTCAGGTCGGGGTGTCCAAATTCGGCGCGATCTACGGCAGTTTTGCCGCCCTGCCGTTATTTTTGTTCTGGCTGCAGATCAGCTGGCTGATCGTATTGTTCGGAGCGGAGATCTCTTTTGCCGAACAGAATGTTGACACCTATGAATTTGAGCCGGATTGTCTTAACGCCAGTCAGCGGTTTAAACGGCTGGCCGCGTTGCGTATCGCGCACCTTTCTGTTAAAAATTTCATTAAAGCGAAGACCCCGCGGACTGCGGCGCAGATCGCTTATGAATTGGAGATGCCGATTCGTCTGGTCCGGGACCTGTTGTTTGAATTGACCGAGGCCGGGATCCTGGTCGAGGTGCGTCTGCCCAACGCGAAAGAGGTGTCGTTCCAGCCGGCGCGCGATGTCGATGGTCTGACGATTCAGCATATTTGTAGATTGCTGGACGGGCATGGGCTTGATTCGCTCCCGCAGGTCCGGACGGATGATGTGTATAACAAGCTTAAGGAGTCTTTGGACGCCTTTGATCAGCAGCTGGCTAAAGCGCCGGCTAATATGAGTTTGAAGAAAATCTAGCGGTATAATAAGGGGGATATATGGGAAATTTCTGGGTGGACTTGGGGCTGAATGATTCGTGGCAGCTGATCGTTGAGATCATGCTGTGTATGACGTTTTTTATCGGGATCATGCTGGTGGTTTCGGCGGAATCGGTCACGATCCTGAACCGGGATTTTCAAAAGGAGATTGGCTTCCGCAAAAGATTTTTTCCGAAATTAGAAGACGCCAAGGAGAGCCCGATCGACCGTGCTATTCTTCAGCGGCCGTTCTGGTTCGGTATTCTGATCGCGGTAACGTCCTTTTTGCTGCTTTTGCTGTACCGTTTCTGAAATGGACGGGCTGGAATTTTTCCGATTTTGTGGTAACCTATTAATCTGAATTTGTTGCTGTCTGCTGCCCCCCATTGTGAGTATTAAAGATTCCGGAGAGATGGCCGAGTGGTTTAAGGCGCACGCTTGGAAAGCGTGTGAGGATAACACCTCCAAGGGTTCGAATCCCTTTCTCTCCGCCATTTTTCTTAAGCCCCGCAGGGGCTGGGAAAAATGGCTGTGAAAGGGTGAGAACCCTTAAAGTTACGCGAAGCGTAACGAGGGTTTGATCACGCTCTTCCATAGAGGTTTTAGGAAAGAGTGGGACCGCGTAAGCGCTTCCCTTTCTCTCCGCCATTTTTCTTAAGCCCCGCAGGGGCTGGGAAAAATGGCTGTGAAAGGGTGAGAACCCTTAAAGTTACGATAATTTTAAATTAGGGTTCCCTCCCCCTTGTGGGGAGGGTTAGGGAGGGGGATTTTTTCGGGCAGTACCCCCACCTAACATCCCCCATAAAGGGGCAGGAACTCACTACAGAAGTAAAGGGCCGATAAGTATTACGTGGGATATACAAAAAGTCCGGATCGGGTCATGCATTCTTGAGGAGGCATTTTGTATAACGATATGTAAGCCGTGTTCCGGCCTGCCGACTTACAATAGGAAATAATGGTGAAAAGGGTTTTTTGTTTATGAACTTTTATGATGCCTGGATCAAGGCGCTGAAAAATACCGAGATCGTCCGGCCCCGGATCCGTTCGTTAAATCCTTCAGCGGATACGGATATGCCTTATCTTTTTTTGGCAGAATCTTCTGTCAACCCCGGTGATACTGTGGTGCGCAAGGGGGAGGTCAGCATTCAGAAACCTCAACTGGTCTTACCGCCCAATTCTCCGCAGTTTGAAGGTTTTGACTGGGATGATTTTGACGGGCAGGAGGCCTCGGTCATTAATTTTTTGCTGGTGCGCGGCATATCCATGCCGTCTTACCGCTATAACAATCAGACATCATCTTTGGACGTGTATGAAGGACGTCTGCCCCAGGCCATGGAGCATTTTAAGCGGGAACTGCGGCGTAAAGAAGATGTCCGTACCGGATTATTGGTGGGCCTGGAAGATATTTGGCAGATGTCGGTCCTCATTTATAACTGTACACAGGTCGTGAAGAATGCGGAGGATGATATCCGCCGTCTGCTGAAAGAATTCCGCGACCGTGATTCCTGACGTCGGAGGTTTGGATGTGTAAAAAATTTCTTACCGGTTTGGTTCTGTTTGTTTTTCTTTTTGCCGGAACTCCGGCATCTGTCCGGTCTTCTCAAAATACACAGTTTTTAGATCCCCAAGTCCAGCGTCTGGATAACGGCCTGACGCTGATCACCACCCCCATGCCCGGAAGCGGGATGGTTTCAGTCTACGCTCTGATCAAGGTTGGCTCGGCGCTGGAGGGGGAATACGCCGGCGGCGGGTTGACCCATTTTATGGAACATATGCTTTTTAAGGGAACGGAGCGGCGGGCTGTCGGCGATATCCCTAAAGAGGTGCAGTCCCTCGGGGGGACAATAAACGCTTCGACCAGCTTTGACCGCACGATCTATACTCTAACAGTCCCGCGTGAGCATTTTGAACAGGCGGTTGACATTCTGTCGGATATGCTGATGAATCCCCGTTTTGATCAGGAGGATATCGATCAGGAGCGCGATGTTGTTTTTAATGAAATGCGCATGCATGATGCCAATCCGAAACGCTATTTGACCAAAAGGGTCCAGCAGACCGCTTACCGTGAACATCCTTACCGTTTTCCTATTATCGGGTACCCTGATCTCCTCGGAGCTCTGCAGCGAGAGGATTTTCTGCGGTTTTACCGCAGGCATTATGTGCCCAACAATATGATCATGGCTGTGGCCGGAGGGGTGGAAGCTGAGCGTGTCCGCGACATTATCGGCCAGGCGTTTTCTGAATATCCGCGTGAGACCTATCCTTTGCGTAATCTTCCCGATGAGCCAAGGCAAACCGGAAAGAGGGTTTATCAGGAGGCGTATCCCGACACCCGTCAGCATCTTTCTTTGGTTTATCAGGGGATCCCGCTGGCGCATGACGACCTTTATGCCCTTGACGCTTTAGCTTCGGTTCTGGGCGGATCCCGCAGTTCCCGCCTTAACCAGGAGCTGGTGGAAAAGCAGCGTCTGGTGCAGTCGGTAACGGCAGCGAATTTTACTCCGGTTGACCGCGGGCTCTTTGAGATCGAATTGACGTTTGAATCTGATGTGTCCGCCGAAGATGTGGTGGCGGCGGTGCAGAAAGAGATCGAACGGGTGAAAAAAAAGGGCGTGCGGCCGGAAGAGCTAAAGGTCATTCAAAAAAAGGCGCGTAAACATTTTGTCTACAGCCAGGAGACGTCTGCGAGTATGGCATATCAGACGTCTACGGATCTGGCGTTGACCGGGAATGTGAACTTTTCCCGTGATTATGCTCAGGCTTTTCAGGAGGTTACTCCAAAGGATGTTCAGGATGCGGCTGAAACATATTTGAACAATGCGAGATTGTCGTCGGTTCATCTTTATCCTCGTTCCGATAAGCCGGAAAAAGGGGCCCCGGGAGAAGAAGCGGACGCGAAAGCAGCAGAGATCACCCGGCACACGTTGGATAACGGGATCACGATTCTTTTGCGCCGTGATCCGACGCTGCCGATGGTGGTGCTTGATCTGGTTTTAAACGGAGGTGTGCGCGCGGAACCGGAGGGCCTCAACGGTATTGCCAATATGACTGCCGGTTTGTGGGCCAAGGCTGTCGGACGTTATGACAGCGAGGCGTTCAGCCGGCTGCTTGACCGGCAGGGGATTTCTTTGAGCGGGTTTTCCGGGCGCAATAGTATGGGGGTAAGGGTTTCGTCGCTGTTGGAGGACTTCCCCCTGGCTCTGGAATTGTTCGCATTGACGGTTAAGCAGCCCCGTTTCGATAAAGATGATATCACAACCCGGCGCAAGCAGATTTTATCGGCTATCGAGGCGCGTGAGGATGATCCGACCGGCAAGGCGCAGAAGAAAGGCCTGGAGCTTCTGTTTCGGACGCATCCGCTGGGCAGGACCGAGCTGGGCGAGGAGGAGGCTGTCCGCGCGATCACCCGTGAGGCGATCGTGGATTTTTATCAGGGTCTAACAGTTGGACCCAATATGACGATCGCGGTGTTCGGGGATATTGATCCGGACGAGGTGCTGGCGGATCTGGAAAAGATGTTCGGCGCGCTTCCTGAAAAGGACGCCGATGCGGTAGATGTTGCCGAGCCCGGGGAGATCGAAACGCACAGCGCAGACCTGACTGTCACGAAGGATCAGGCCGTGGTCAGCGTGGCTTACCGGGGAGTCGATATGTATCACCCGGACCGCTACGGTCTGGAGGTCTTGTCAGCGGTGCTGGGTTCTCCTTTCCGCGGCAGGATGTTTTCGGTTATCCGTGAGGAGATGGGGATGGCCTATTCGCTTGGCGGCGGATGCGTCCCTTCCCGTGACAGCGGGTTTTGCCGGTTCCGTGTTTTGACCGCGCCGGAGACGGTTGAAGAAGTGTCCGAGGCGTTTACCCAATTGGTGGAGCAGCTTAAGTCCGCGCCGCTCGAGAAAGGACTGCTGGAGGATATAAAGGCCTATCTTATCGGCAATCATCGCCGGGGATTGGAAACCAATCAGAGTTTCGCGTTCTCCGCGGCGCTCAATGAAGCGTACGGTCTGGGTTACGATCATTACAGGGAGTATGAAAAGAAGATCCGCGCGGTTTCGGCGGAAGATGTTCGGGCCCTGGCGAGGAAATATTTTATCCCGGAAAATGAAGTCCGGGTGACCGTCGTTCCGGAATGAGTCTTGATAATTTTCGAAATGCTGCTTGATTTTAACTGTCCGGCTAGTATAAACTGACTTAGGTGATGAAAGACCTGCCTGTTAACCGCGTGTTAAAATTTTTCTATGGATAATCAAAGAAAAATAGCATTGGAACTGGAACTGCTGGAATTTCTTCCGGGCAAGCTGCGTCTGCTGCAGCCTGTTGAGCAGAAGATCGAGGTGGTGGAGGAGGCCTTGCGGGAGTTTTTTAAAAGTGAAAAGGCGTCCCGGTTTAAGCGGGAGATGGAAGAGCTCGACCAGACGGACCGGCGCGGTCTGTTCATTAAGGATTTTTTGACGTATAATGCGATCATCCGCGAATTGATGAGTGATTTTAATGTGGAGGATATTGTCATCAATTCGCTCAAATCGATCTATATCCATCACAGCCAGCGTGGTTTAGCGCCTGTGGGCCGTCAGTTTGATTCCGACGAGGAACTGGAACTCTTTATCCGCAAACTTATTGTGTTCAGCGGCCGGTATGAGCGTGAACCGATCATGAACGTTGAGCTGTCGAACCTTGAAGGCCGTGTGAATATTATCGATTCGCCGTTCGGCCCGCAGATCACGATCACTAAGGCTAAGGCTTCCCCGCTCAGTATTTTGGACCTTATCAAAAAGGGCGCATTGTCTTATGAGGTGGCTGCTCAGTTATGGGTCTATCTCGAAGGTATGTCGATCCGGCCGGCGAACCTGATTATCGCCGGCGGGCCGGGTGTGGGGAAGACGACTCTGCTCAACTCTTTGTTCAGTTTTATTCCGGAAAAAGACCGCATTGTGGTCATGGAAGACACACTGGAGCTTAACACGGATTTTGAAGAGAGCTGTTCCCGTTTGGAAAGCCGGGATAATCTCAGCCTGGCCGATCTGGTTAAAAATAGTCTGCGCATGCGTCCTGAGAGGATCGTCGTCGGTGAGGTGCGCGGGTCTGAGGCCCGGGACATGATCACCGCGGCCAATGTCGGAAAGTACTGTATCGGCACCATCCATGCTCTAACAGCGCGGGAGGCGATCATGCGTATGCAGAACGAGCCGATGAATATTCCCCGCGACATGGTGCGTCTGATGGATGTTTTTGTTGTTTTGAAACGTTATCATGTCGGGGGAAAGGTGACCCGCGTTGTCGACGAGGTCAGTGAGACCAGCGGAATGGAGCAGGAAAAGATCCTGCTGTCTCAGATCTTTAAATACGATTATGAATCTAATACGCTTAAGGGGATGTCGACCAGTACGATTTTTCGCGACCGCCTGGCGCAGGAATCCGGCCTGCTGCCAAAAGATATTATCCTTGAGGTGCAGCTGCGCGCGCTGCTGCTGAAGCAGCTGCATGAACGCGGACATACCACGCTCAAAGAGGTCACGGCGTTTTGCCGAGCATATAATAATGATCCGGACCGGGCTGTTGAGAGCCTGGGGCTCAGCCGTGGTGAACTGCTGGGCGAAGAATATCTGCGGGAACGCCGCCAACGCTTCTTATATTGATCTTTCCCCGGTATCGGTGAAAAAGGTTGACGTTTACGGAAAAGTGTAGTAAAACCTGTATGTCTTTGGCTGTATTTCACGCGCCTGTAGCTCAATTGGATAGAGCATCTGTCTACGGAACAGAAGGTTAGAGGTTCGAGTCCTCTCAGGCGCGCTTTTTATGAGAACGCCGGAAGACAGGAAGTTTCGTATTGTTTTACCAGGGGTAATTGTTTATGACCGCACGTACGTCTGTAAAAAAGCCGGATCCCCGTTCCGCCCCGGAACATATCAGCACTCATTTGCCTGACGGCCTCTCTTTAGAAGATGAGGTCTTTTTTTTGAATGAACTGATCCATTGTATCGGAGATGAGCTTCTGTTGTTAGATCATACCGGAAGGATCATTTTTGCTAATGATGCGGCGCTCGCCGGTATGGGATATTCCCGCAAGGCGGTGATGGGCCGCAGGATTACGGAGTTTTTTCACCACCGTATGTCGCTTTCTGCCTGGCGCAAAGAGTATTTTGATTATTTGCGCACTCACCAGCATCCCGTATCTTACCGGATCGAACGGAAATCCGGGAAAGCATCTGTGCCCGGTGTGGTCGATATTACGGCGGTGCTTGTTTATTTTAAAGGCCGGGAATATATTCTTTCTGTCGGCCGGGATGTGACCCGGCAGTCCCGGCTTCAGAAAGACCTTAAGTCGGCGAAAGAGCTTTACCGCATGGTCAGCGAGACCGCGGGGGACGGCATCCTGACTTTAAATAAAAACGGCCATGTGATCTATGCCAACCGCGCTTTGCAGGAACTTTTGGGCTTGTCGTTCCAGCAGAAGAATGTTCATTACACCAATTTTATTGCAAAGAAATCGCGGCCGGAGGCCCGGAAGATGTTCCGAGGGGTCATGTCCGGTGAGCACATTAACCGCCAGCGGGTCGATGTTGTGAATTTAGCAGGGGAGGTGGTCCCTGTCGAAGTAACCGGGTCTCCGATCATGGACGGTGAGCGTCCGTCTGGAATTCATGCGGTGGTGCGCGATCTGCGTCCCCGGCAGGACGAGGAATTGGCGGCCCGGCAGGAAGAGAAGATGGAGGCGCTGCAATTTTTTGTCGCCGGAACAGCTCAGGAATTAAAGAATCCGCTGCTCGGCCTTTATCGGCAGGCGGATACGATGCTGGATCGTTATGCCGACCGTGCTTTTGAATATATTGGGCATCGAGAATTTAAAGATATTATGGCGAATCTTAACCGCATGCGGGATCAGCTGCAGTACTGCTACAAAACGACTGAACGTTTGATCACGCTGAACGAGCGCCGCGCCGGTATGAAGAAGAAATCATCTGTGGCTGATGAGGTGGTCCGCAAGACGTTAAAGGTGAAAGAGGAGTTTTTGCGTCTGCATGATGTGGATTGCCGTCTGAATCTGCGGTCTGCGCGCACAGCGGTTCGTATCGGCGAGGTTGACCTTGCGCAGGTTTTAAGTAATGTGGTCGATAATGCTGTGCAGGCTATGCCGTCTGGAGGTACGATCACTATCAAAAGCCGTCTGGATCGTAACGCTGACGAATTGATCCTGGAGGTCCGTGACCAGGGTGTGGGTATTCCCCGGGATCATCTAGAACACGTTTTTGAACCATTTTTCACTACGAAGTCACGGGGCCTGAAAAAGAATTCCGGTCTGGGGCTGCCGATTGCTTATGCTCTCGTGAAGAATGTTCACGGGCAAATGGTTATCCACAGCAGCCGCGCCCGGGGGACGGTGATTCAGATCCATCTCCCGGTGTATCATCCTCGTCGGCGAAAAAGTAAAAAAACAGCATGACAGACTTTGACGAAATATATATGCGGCAGGCCTTGACCCTCGCGAAACAGGCCGCTGGTGACGATGAGGTGCCGGTCGGTGCGGTCATTGTGCAGGGGGAGCAGGTCATTGCCCGGGCCCATAATCAGGTCGAATTGCTTGGGGATCCGACGGCGCACGCTGAAATGATCGCCTTGACCCAGGCGACCAATACCGTTTCAAGCAAATGGCTTTACGACTGCACGCTGTATGTTAACCTGGAACCCTGCAGTATGTGCGCCGGAGCTCTGGTTTTGGCGAGGATTGGCAGGGTGTGTTATGGTGCGGCGGATCCCAAGAGTGGCGCCTGCGGCAGTGTGCTGAATATTGCCGATCATCCTGAACTGAATCACCGTGTTGTGGTCAGTGGGGGAGTGCTGGCAGAAGAGAGCAGGGTGATGATCTCTTCGTTTTTCGAAACGAAGCGGGCGCAGGGCAAAAAATAAGCGAAAATAATCCTTGCGAAAAAAGCGACAAAACGATATATTTGGACACGTAATTGATTGTTATTTTTCCGAAATCGATTGGAGAGGTGCCGGAGTGGCTGAACGGGACTCCCTGCTAAGGAGTTGACCCGGGCAACTGGGTCCGAGGGTTCAAATCCCTCCCTCTCCGCCATTTTTTAACATTACAAGGTTTGCCTGCTGAATTTAACGAGATCTTGTTCTCCCTTTTCAAGCTTTTTCATTTTAATATCGCCGCTGAAGATCTGTTCAGCGGTTTTTTATTTTACTAAATTCGTTTTTCCGAAATTGTTAAATAGTTAAGAATTCCCTGGAATGGCCCGCTTCAAATTATATAATACTCATATGATTAATAAACAGGCCTTTGTGATTCTCATATCCATGTCTGTCTTGCTGATCCTGAATTTGTCGGCAAAGGCAGAAACCCGTCCCCCGCTGAACGTCCCGCACACTGTTTATCAGCGCTTTGAGCCCGGCATGCATTCCGAATTTTCCCGTCATTACGATCCCCGCAGGCGGGCGGTTGACAGTGCGTTGGATCAATTTGATCACGGTGCTGACCAGACCGGTTCCCCAAGCTATCAAAAATTCATGAAAACATTGGAAACGGTTGACCAGACCAAATCCCAGTTGCCGGCCGAAAAACGTGCCGTGAACCGTGATTCGGCCGATGCGGAATTGGATTTCCAGGATGCCCCGGCACCGGGGAGAGAAGCTGCTGATGTGCGTCCCGGTCCAGCCGTTTTGCCGAAACATGCCCGTTCCGCGGCATCGAGCCTTCCTCGTGAAGGCGAAGTGTTTGAATCCGACCTGGACGCTCAAAAAGCCACCCTGGCCGAGCGCTATCTGGATTTTTCCAATCCGCGCAACACACTTTCCGTCGGGGTGGAAGCATTTGACTACAGCTATCGTGAGCCGGGGTTAATGAAGGACGACGGCGAAATGTACGGCGCGTTCTTTGAATATGAACACCGTTCCAGAATTAACCCTGAAGTGACATCCTGGCAGGACGTCCTGGATTATCGCAGAATGAATATGTTTAAGATCGACGGGCGTTTCAGCCGCGGCTCCAGTATTAAATACCGGTCTGAGGGGACCGGGGAGTATGAAGGCGAAAAGGCGCGTGTTTATGAAACCCGTGCCTTGATCGGATTTGACTGTCCATATCAGGGACAGCTGTTTACACCGTATGCCGGTCTGGGATATCGCTTTCTTGAAGATTATGACGGCCGTCATCAGACAACCACAGGACACTGGTCGTACAATCGTGATCAGATGTATCTTTATGTTCCTTTCGGGGTGGATTACGAAACGAACCTGAATAAAAAATACTCTATTGGAGCGAATCTAGAATATGATACATTGATCCGCGGGGAGAATAACACATATGTTAAAGGTCTCGGCGGATACTTGCAGGATGCTCAGCACGAACAGCATCGCGGACATGGTTATCGGGGGTCCGTTGCATTATTCCGTCATTTTGATAATTGGGATTTTTTCTTTGAACCATATTTCCGTATCTGGCATATCGAGCGATCCGATGATATAACCTGGTCTGTCGTCGGTAATGATACTGTACAAATTAAGACGTATGAACCAGATAATCGTACCCAGGAATACGGCGCCAAGATGGGCGTACGCTTTTAACCTGAAAAAAAGGAATGATATGAAACGCATCATTTTATCTATGTTGACAGTATTTTTTCTGGCGGCATCAGCTGATGCAGCTCCCCGGATGAATTCGGTCAATCAGGCTCTGGACGCCTTCAGCCGGCAGCAGCGCATCGATACCGCTTTTGCCCGGGCTCGCGCCGAACGCGCCTCGATCGAACGCGACTGGGTCTGTTGGGAAGAAGTCTGTTTGGCAGAAAATGATTCCGCACCTCAGGAGGTCGTTACCGAACCGGTTATGGTCCAGCCTGATCGCCCCAGAAATCACCGCTCACGCATCGAACCGCTTGAGACCAGCGCCAATTCAGACCGCTCCTGGTACCGGGAATATCTCGATCCGGACAACCCGCGCAATGATATTGAAATTGCTCTTGAGATTTTTGATTACAGTTACCGCGAGCCCGGTTTAATGAAGACCGACGGACCCATGCTGGGAGGTAAGATCAGCTATACCCACCGGACGCGCTTTAATGAACGCCCCGCATCATGGTCTGAGGTTTTGGACTACCATGGGTTTAACATGTATCGCCTGGATTTCACGTACACTGCCGGTAATAACTTAGACTACCGTTCCAACGGCACCGGCGAACTCGAAGGTGAACAGCACCGTATATGGGAGACCCGCGCCGTTGTCGGATACGATTATCCGTACAAGGGCCATTTATTTACCCCTTATGCTGGTCTCGGATACTGGTTTTTGGAAGATCATGACGGGCGCAAGCTGACTACTACAGGTCATTCATCGTATGACCGGGACCAGGAATACTGGTATGTGCCGGTCGGCATTGATTATAAAAAAGAATTTTCCGACGGCTGGGAGATCATGGCAAATTTGGAATATGATTATATGCTGAATGGTACGAATAATTCTTATTTTCGCGGATTGGGCTTCGGCGGAGGATATTATTATGGCGAGGACGGTACGCATCAGCAAAATGAAGGGCATGGCTACCGCGGATCGATCAAAATTCTCAAGCCTGTCGGAAATGTCGATGTTTTCTTTGAACCGTTTTTCCGCATTTGGCATATTGAAGAATCGGATCAGGTAACCTGGGTCAACAGCAGCGGTGCTGTCCTTGGCTACACCTATGAGCCCGACAACCGAACAACCGAATACGGCGCCCGCATCGGCGTCCGGTTTTAACCCTGCCAGAATTACCGGAGTATTTTCTATGACAGAGCAGTATATCAAAAAGATAGCCGCCGAGCTGTCTTTGTCCCCGCGCAGTGTCGGGGCAGCGGTCGAACTTCTCGACGAGGGTTCCACCGTCCCTTTTATCGCCCGCTACCGCAAAGAAGCCACCGGCGAGCTGGACGAAAAAGAGATCACCGACATCCGCGACCGCATCCACCAATTGCGCGAAGTGGACAAGCGCCGCGAGGCTATTCTTAAATCTCTCAAAGACCAGAAAAAGCTTACCGACGAGCTTAAAGAGCAGGTCATGGCCGCCGAGACCCTGAGCGTCCTGGAAGATATCTACCTGCCTTACCGGCCCAAGCGCCGTACCCGTGCCACCAAAGCCAAAGAGAAGGGCCTGGAGCCTCTGGCGGAGACCATTTTCGTCCAGGACGATATTGACCTTCAGCTGGAAGCCGCCAAATATGTTGACGAAGAAAAAGGCGTCAAAGATGTCAAAGAGGCCCTGGCCGGTGCACGCGACATTATTGCCGAGTGGATCAACGAAGACGCCGAGACCCGGGCCGAGATGCGCGAACTGTTCTTTACCAAAGGCGTGTTCCGTTCCCGCGTGATCAAAGGCAAAGAGACAGAAGGCACCAATTACCGCGATTACTTCGACTGGGAAGAGCCTGTGACCGGCATCCCGTCGCATAGACTGCTGGCGGTGCGCCGTGGTGAAAAGGAATCCTTTCTCATGCTGCGGGTCATCGCGCCCGAGGAGGAAGCCCTGCGTATTTTGGAACAGCGTTTTGTCCGTGCTGACAATGCTGCCGCTGAGCAGGTTAAAGAGGCGATGACCGACGCCTACAAGCGTCTGCTGTCGTTATCCATGGAGACCGAGGTCCGTATGGCTTCCAAACAGCAGGCTGACAAGGACGCCATCGCCGTCTTTGCCAAAAACCTGCGCCAGCTGCTGATGGCGCCGCCGCTGGGACATCACCGCGTCATGGCAATCGATCCGGGTTTCCGCACCGGCTGTAAAGTGGTTTGTCTCGATGAGAACGGAAAGCTGCTGATCAACGACACCATTTATCCGACCGGCAGCGCCATGCAGGAACAGCAGGCCGCGCGCGTGGTCAAAGACCTCTGCGAGCGGTTTCGCGTGCGCTTTATCGCCATCGGCAACGGGACCGCCTCCCGTGAGACCGAAGAATTTATTCGGGGAATCGGCCTGCCTAAGGATATCCATGTTATGCTCGTCAATGAAAGCGGCGCTTCAATTTATTCAGCCTCAGACGCCGCCCGTGAAGAATTCCCGGATCATGACGTGACCGTGCGCGGCTCGATCTCCATCGGCCGCCGCCTGATGGATCCCCTGGCTGAACTGGTCAAGATCGACCCAAAATCCATCGGCGTGGGGCAATACCAGCACGACGTTGACCAAAACCTTCTACGGCAGAGCCTGGACGACGTGGTCATCAGCTGTGTCAACCAGGTCGGCGTCGAACTGAATACCGCCAGCAAACAGCTGCTGACCTATGTCTCGGGACTCGGGCCCACACGTGCTCAGGCCGTGGTCCGCTATCGCGAAGAAGGCGGGCGTTTTAATACCCGCGAAGACCTGTTCAATGTCTCCGGTCTCGGGCCCAAGGCTATTGAGCAGTCCGCCGGGTTCCTGCGCATCCGTGACGGAGCCAACCCCCTGGACGCCTCGGCCGTCCACCCGGAAAGCTATCCCGTGGTCGAGGCCATGGCACGTGATCTTAAGTGTTCGGTGTCCCAGCTGATGCGCCAGGATAACCTGCGCCAGCGTGTGGACCTGGACCAGTATGTCACCGAGACCACCGGCCTGCCGACTCTGGAAGACATCATAGCCGAGCTGGCCAAGCCGGGCCGCGACCCGCGCGACAAGTTCGAGATCTTCCGCTTCAAAGAAGACGTGACCCGCCCCGAAGACCTCACGCCCGGCATGAAACTCCCCGGTATTGTTACCAACGTCACCAATTTCGGCGCTTTCGTCGATGTCGGCGTTCACCTTGACGGGTTGGTGCATATCAGTCAGCTCTCGGATAAATACATCAAAGATCCCAATGATGTTGTCCAGGTCCATCAGAAAGTCGACGTCACCGTTCTGGAAGTCGACCTGCCCCGCGGCCGCATCGCCTTGTCCATGAAACGCGACCTGCGGGACTGGTTCGGCACCAAAAAATCCTGATGACACACACAGCACTGTGTGATAGGGTAGGGGCGATGAAAAGCGAATGGTGAATGGCAAATAGATCAAGTATTAACCGCAAAGGAGTTTCCGTGAGCAGAATCAAGACTCTGATCTCAACGCTCATCTGTTTTCTGTCCGCTGTGCCTGCCCGGGCGCAGACCATGGGCGGGATGGGCGCACCTGAATTTGACCCCGCCGAACTTTTCAGCTTTTATACCAAAGATCAGATCTATCAGCAGCTGGGCATGACCCTGGTCGCGATAATCCTGGCCTACGCAATTTTATTTCTACTGGTCCGGGTGATCAATCACAAGGTCGAAAACATCAAGTCCCGGCATACCTTCCGCAAAAATGCTTCCTATCTGATCAACTTTTTACTGATCATCACGGTCTTGTTCATCTGGATGCAGAAGATCAATTCTCTGACCATTTTTTTAGGGTTTGCCTCTGCCGGGCTGGCCCTGGCCCTGCAGGAAGTGATCCTCTGTGTGGCCGGCTGGTTTATGATCATCGGCCGCCATCCGTTTGAAGTGGGCGACCGCATTGAGATCGCCGGTATCCGGGGCGACGTTATCGACATCCGTGTTCTGCAGACCTCCATCCTTGAGATCGGCAACTGGGTCGACGCCGATCAGAGCACCGGCCGCATCGTCAATATTCCCAACAGCTTTGTCTACAAACATCCTAATTTTAATTATACCCGCGGATTCGAATTTATCTGGCACGAAATTCCTGTAACCATCACCTTTGAAAGTGATTGGAGAAAGGCTAAAGAGATCATGCTCACCCACGGCACGCGTATCGCCGAAGGCCTGGCCGAACGCGTTGCCAGCCGTATCGAACGCATGAAAGACCGTTACATGATCTATTACGGCAAATTTACCCCGATCGTATATGTTGATATTCAGGACAGCGGCGTCCGTTTGACTCTGCGCTATCTGACCGAAGCCAAAAAACGCCGCTCCACTGAAGATGAATTAAGCCAGGCGATTCTGGACGGTTTTTACGCGGATCCTGACGTCACACTGGCCTACACCACATACCGGATCGTGAAAAACGACTAATGTTTTGCCGGGCGAATAGAAAATAAAGAATGGAGACTAGCAAATCCATTCGCTATTCACTATTCGCCATTTACCAGGGAAAAATATGCCATATACCATCGCCATAACTGGATCGACCGGACTGATCGGAACCTGTCTGTGGGATCAATTTTCCCGTGGGCATAAGGTCATCCGTGTCGTCCGTCCGCAGACCCATGGCGTCCTCAAACTAAACTGTATTTTCTGGAACCCCGCCCGCGGTGTTATCGAACCTGAAAAGTTCGAAGGCCTGGACGCCGTTATTCATCTGGCCGGGGCTAATATCGCGGCTAAGCGCTGGACACCTCAGTACCGTAAAGCCGTCCTCTCGAGCCGCGTCAATACGACCCGTCTGCTGGTCGATGCTTTTCATAAAGTGAATATTCCGCCCAGGCTCTTTATCTGCGCCTCGGCAGTGGGGATTTACGGCGCCCAGCATGACATGAGCTCCTGCGTGGACGAAAGCGTTCCTGCCGATGATCGGACATTTTTGGCCCGTGTCTGCCGCCAGTGGGAAGAAGAGGCCGCCCGCGCCCGCGAGGCCGGAGTGCGTACCGTTCAAATGCGTTTCGGTGCGGTTTTAAGCGGTCACGGCGGGATGCTCAAGCGGCTCCTGCCGATTTTCAAAATGGGCCTGGGCGGACCGGCAGGGTCCGGCCGCCAGCCTATGAGCTGGGTCGCTCTGGAAGAGATCCCCCGTATCGTAGAGTTCCTGATCAGCCATCCGCACCTCAACGGACCGGTCAACTGCGTCAGCCCCCAGCCGGTGACCAACGCTGAATTTTCCCGCATCCTGGCACGGGTCCTGCAGAAACCCTGCGCCCTGCGTCTGCCCGGATTTGTCCTGCGGGCCCTTTACGGTCAAATGGCGCAGGAACTTATCCTGACCGGCCAGTGCGTCCGTCCCGAGGCCCTGCTGAGCGCCGTGTATGCCTTCCGCTATCCCCATCTGGACACCGCCCTTGACCATGAACTTCACCGCCAGGGAGGACGCTGCTGACAACCCGATTTCTTCTCCCTTCAGGGGGCACAAAGAGGGATTCCTTTTACCTTGGGACAGGGGTTAGGGATGGGGTCATTTTCAATTCTCTATTTTCCACTCCGGTCTTTCAACTTTTAAATTTTGTGCTAAAATACATTCAGTTTTAACCCCTTGAAGTCACTGGAACGCTCCATGTCGTACCAAGTTTTAGCCCGAAAATACCGTCCGCGAGACCTCGATGAAGTTATCGGGCAAGAGCATATTACCCGCATTCTCAGCGAAGCTGTCAAACAAGACCGTGTCGGTCAGGCCTATTTGTTCGCCGGACCCCGCGGGATCGGCAAGACCTCTTGTGCCCGCATCCTGGCCAAATCCCTGAACTGCGAAAAAGGCATCACCGTCAAGCCCTGCGGCGAATGTTCGTCCTGCGCGTCTATCGCCGGAGGCAACAGCTTTGATGTTCTGGAAGTCGATGGCGCCTCCAACCGGGGGATCGACGAGGTCCGCACCATCCGTGAAAACGTCAAATTCGCGCCCAGTTACGGCCGGTACAAAGTCTACATCGTGGACGAAGTCCACATGCTGACCCCCGAGGCCTTCAACGCCCTGCTCAAGACCCTGGAAGAGCCGCCTGAGCACGTCAAATTCATCTTTGCCACCACCGACCCGAATAAAGTCCCGGCGACCATCATCTCGCGTTGTCAGCGGTTCGATTTCAAACGCATTTCCGCACGCACAGCCGGAAAGGTCATTAAAGACGTGGCCGCCAAAGAAAAGATCAGGATCGAAGACGAGGCTATGTTCGCCATCGCTAAGGCTGCTAACGGCAGCCTGCGCGACGCTTTGAGCATTCTCGATCAGCTGGCTGCTCTCAGCGAACAGAAGATCAAGGCCGGTGACGTCTATTCCATGCTGGGTTTGGTCCAGATCGATCAGCTTTTTATTCTGGTCGATGCTCTGGGGGCCAAAGACTGTTGTGCCGCGATCGACGCTTTTGACGATATTCTGAGTCTGGGGAAAGACGTTCGCCAGATGTCCCGCGATCTGGTCGAACATTTCCGCCACTTGATGCTGCTCAAGATCGCCGGGCCTAATGAAAAAAAGATCGTGGCCATGGGCCGTCTGGTTGATTATCCCAAGCAGGTCAAACAGCGCCTGCTTGAGCAGACCATGCTGTTTACCCTGGACGATATCCTCCTGGCTGTGGAAGAGTTGATTTCTTCTCAGGAAGTCAGCCGGGTGACCGAGATGGAGCGTATTCCTTTGGAACTGGCCTTTGCCCGTATGACACTGAGTTTTCAGGGCACCGGCAAGCTGCCGGTTTCCCAGGAAGCACAGCCGGCAGAAGAGGCCTACGCGCCGGGCGGGTCGCTCAAAAATGAACGCGGCCAGCTTAACCATCTCAACGAAAAGCAAAAACCGCCGGTCAAGCCTGACGTCCCGGTTGAAAAAGCAGAAATTCCGTCAGTTGACACCCCGATCCAAACCGCGCAGGAACCTGACGATCTGCCTGATTTCGTCCGGCCCCTCGGGCCGGACGCTCCGGTGGTTGACCCCGGCTCTGTCGATTTAAAAACGATACAGCAGAACTGGCCCAAACTGACTCATGCTCTGTCGCGCGAACGCATGTCTCTGGCCACTTATCTGCAGGACGCGCGCCCGCTGAAACTGCACGGTGAATTGCTCCTGATCGGCTTCACCGCCGAGCATGCCTTCTTTAAAGAAACCATGGAGCACGCCGACCATATCCTGCTGGTCGAAAAGATCTTTGCCCAGCAGCTGGGCCGTCCCGTACGCGTTAAATACACACTGAGCGATGCACTTCCCAGCGGAGCGGTGGAGGATGATTCTCCCGAGGTCAAAAAGGTGCTGGATACTTTCGGCGGCGAGATCGTCAACCGCTGGCATAATGAATAATAAACCCGGCTAATAGCGAATAGAAAATAGAGAATAACGGATAGCTGATCTAAAACTGGTTCTACGGATTGTCTCTATTATTTGCTATTCGCCATTCGCCATTTACCATTTACCATTTACTATTTTCCATTTTCCATTTACCATTTACTATTTTCCATTTCCCATTTACTAATTATTAACAGGTGTTTCAATGTATCCCAAACTTGTCGAAGACGTGATCGAACAATTTGTCAAACTGCCCGGAATAGGACGACGCAGTGCCGAACGTATGGCCTTCTGGTTTCTGGACCGGGGCAGAGAGGACGCCGAATCCTTCGCCCGTGCCGTTACCCGGCTTAAAGAACAGATCCGCTTCTGCCCCAACTGCAACAATTTGACCGACCAGCCCGAGTGCCGGGTCTGCAGTGACCCCCGGCGTGATCAGACCTGCATCTGTGTCGTAGAAAACCCTAAAGACGTCATGGCTATCGAACGCACCGGCGCCTACCGGGGCCTTTACCATGTCTTGCTGGGAGCTTTAAACCCTGCCGACGGCCGCGGACCGGATGAGCTCAAGCTTGATCAACTGATCGGCCGTATCCGTGATAAAGACATTACCGAAGTCGTCATCGCCACCGACCCGGACACCGAAGGGGAGATGACCTCTCTGCATATCATCGAAGAACTGCGCCCTCTGGGCGTTAAAATGAGCCGCATCGGTGTGGGCCTGCCCATGGGCAGTTCCGTGGAATACGTCGACCATTCGACCCTGACCATGTCTATGAACTCCCGGCGCGAGATTTAAATTTCCTTTGCCATTCAGGCCTTTTTGCATGTCATTCCGGCCGAAGTGCCGTAATCTCATCTTGTCATTTCCGCGCGTTCTGTTATCCCTGCGCATCCTGTCGTTCCCGCGCGTTCTGTTATCCCTGCGCATTCTGTCATTCCAGTGCGTGCTGTCATTCC
>CAZQQI010000002.1:30600-134303 GCA_964595465.1 uncultured Planctomycetales bacterium
CCGCGCGTTCTGTTATCCCTGCGCATTCTGTCATTCCAGTGCGTGCTGTCATTCCGACGCATGCATTTATTCCCGCGCATTCTGTCATTCCTGCGTATGCAGGAATCTCATATCGATGGGAAGGGGCAATTTTTCCACCTCCCCATTGACAATATTTCCCTTTGAGATATAATTTGAATTCAGCCCGAAAGGTCATCCGGGCTATCGTTCTTTAAAAATTTATTCCCCTGTAGCTCAGTTGGTACCTGCCTGCCGGCAGGCAGGGAGCAAAAGGGGGAAATAAAATGTATGTTTATGTTATTGAGAGTTTAAAAAATAAGCAGTTATACATAGGAATATCGAAAGATCCAGAACAGCGTTTAAAAGAACACAATTCAGGGTATCAAAAGGCCACAAAAGGATTTAGGCCTTATAAATTGCTCTTTGTTGAAAAATATATCAGCAGACCTGAAGCGCGACAACGTGAAAAGTTTTTAAAATCAGGTTGTGGTCGTGAATATATAAGGAAATTATTCCCCTGTAGCTCAGTTGGTAGAGCAGCTGGCTGTTAACCAGCTTGTCCGAGGTTCGAGTCCTCGCGGGGGAGTACTTCGACTCGCTTCGCTCGCTCAGTACAAGTCACTTCGTGGCTGGTGAGCTTTGCGGGGCGAGTCATTTTTTTTGGCGAAGCGCGGCGAAGTATCCTGAGCGAAGGAGCGGAGCGACTGAGTCGAAGGACATAATAATAGGGGACAGCGCCCTGATTATTAATGCTGACAGGCGCGCTTATTGTTTTTCACAAACATTTAGATCAACCAAAAAGAATGGAGTGCTGATGAAGCATGTACAAGTGATGCTGGCTGTGATGATCGTGATATGCTGTCCTGTGGCAGACGCGTTCGCGTTGCCGCCGCAGGTCGACGCCACTATCTTTGATGGTGTGGCCGGCGATTTTGACGGGGTGGGAGATCATATCAACGATACGGGTTATCCGCAGGCGCTGTATTCACAGGCATGGGGTTTTGAATCACGCGCTTTGATGGAATTTGACCTTTCGGCTGTGGCCGGTGGGTTTGAGAGCGCGGTATTTACGGCAAAGGTTGACGCCAGCGGCGAGCCCTATCCGTTCACGGTCAATGTCTATGGCTACAGCGGTGACGGGGCTGTCGCGTTCGGTGATTATCAGGCCGGGGATCTGTTGACCTCTTTTGGGTACGAGGCGCAGGGTTCTGTTGAACTTGATATGACCGCTTTTATGAACAGCATGTTTGACGCGAAGGCGTCTTATGCAGGCTTGAATTTCCGGATCGATCCAGAGCTGGTCGCAGAGGATGAATCGCCTTATTTGGCATTTAATTCACTGGATCATCCTCCGCCCGCTGCGCTGGTCTTTGATTACGGGCCTTCGGCGGTCCCGGAACCGGGAACGCTGGTGCTGTTTGGTACAGGTTTGTTGGGTTTTGCGGTGAGAAGGAAGAATAATAGGGGACGGAGCCCTAAATATAATCAAAAAAGTTGCAGTTGATTTATGAAAAAGCGAATGACGATACAAGATAAAGCCGAGGCCACAATGAAGAAGGCCGTTAAAAGGGTTGTAGCCCAGCACAAAAAGGATGGTCGTTCTTTGGCTGTTTGGGAAAATGGGAAAGTTAAGAAAGAAATGGCTAAATAAACTTTAGCAATTTTCTGAAAGGATAAAATGATTTCGTAATTTTGGGGACACAATACTTAATTCAGAATAATTAAGTATGATGTCCCCCGAATTCACCGAATTCCATACAATTTGTCGGCAATGGGGTTTGCCATTAAGTGCCCGACGGGCTGATAACTCCTACCTTTATAGGCAGGAGTTTTTTGTTTATCAGGCTTTTTGTTTTTTAGGAGCGAGTATGTCGTTAAATACATTATTTGTTCTCATTATTATCGGCGGATGGTTTAGCGGTAAATTATCTGCAAAGTTTAAGCTGCCGTCAATCTTGGGGATGACGCTTTGGGGTATTGCGTTGTCTTATTTTTTCCAAGATCGATTTCCTGCTTCTGTTTGGGAAATATCCCCGTTTTTAAGATCTCTGGCTTTAATTGTAATACTTTTAAGGGCAGGACTTGGAATAGAAAAAGACGTTTTGAAAAAGGTCGGTTGGGTATCGGTCCGTATGGCGTTTATTCCTTGTATTTTTGAAGGGGCGTCAGTCGTCTTGATTGCCAGATATTTGTTATCGTTTTCCTGGCCGGAAGCAGGCATGTTAGGTTTTATCCTGGCTGCGGTTTCTCCTGCCGTCGTTGTGCCTTCAATGCTGACGCTTAAAGAGCATGGATATGGTGAAAAAAATCAAATTCCGACCCTTATTTTAGCGGGTGCTTCACTGGATGATGTTGTTGCGATCACCTTGTTCACATTTTTTCTTAATATGTATCAGGGAAGTAACATTAATTATATATACTCAGTTTTATCCGTTCCTTATGCCGTGATTATAGGAGTTGTTTTTGGATTATGCTCAGGCTTATTTTTTGCACAGTTTCTTAAAAAATATTTTTACAGGATAAGAGCGACAGAAAAGATGCTTTTGGTTCTGGGTTTTTCTGTTTTGTTGATTCAGATCGGAACGCAGCTGCATATTGCCTCATTACTGGCCATAATGACGATGGGATTTGTTTTGTTGGAAAAGTCGGAATTAGTAGCCCATGAACTTGCTTCAAAATTTAGTAAGGTATGGGTTTTTGCGGAAATTATTCTGTTTGTGTTTATAGGAATGGCGGTTGACGTGTCAACGGCTGTAAAAGGAGGATTGGCAGGGTTGTCTGTTGTTACTTGCGGGATCTTTTTCAGGTCATTAGGAGTTCTGATAGCTCTTTCGGGAACTGAATTTCATTTTAAAGAAAAACTTTTCTGTGTTATTTCATACGTTCCCAAAGCAACCGTGCAGGCGGCGCTTGGCGCTGTACCGTTAATGATGGGAGTTGAAAAAGGAGGTGTTATTTTGTCTATAGCGGTTTTGTCGATATGTTTTACTGCGCCACTGGGTTTGCTTGGCATAAGATATTTTGCCCCGAAGCTGTTGGATATTGATTTGAAAGCAAAAGCATTCCCGGGGACACACACCGTAACCCGAATTCATAAAATTGACAATGATTAATGGGTTAGTATAATAAAGACATATTTAGATAGCGTAGATAAGCCCCTCACATGACGTATTAAAAACCCTTAGAGTTTTAAGAATTCCCCGAAGTTTCAAAATCCCCCCCAAAAAAATGATTCATCGTAAAAATAATGGCAAGAATAGCTAGAATTGAGGCATTGGACTATCCGCATCACGTTATCCAGAGAGGTAATCGAAGTCAGGAGGTGTTTTTCAGCGAGGAAGATAAACAGTCGTATATGGACATATTAAAATTGCAAAAGGAGTTATTTGGATTTGAGGTTTGGGCGTATTGTTTGATGGATAATCATGTGCATTTGATTGTTGTCCCGAGGAAAAAAGGGGGTATGATTCAAGGGATCGGCGAGACGCATCGTTTGTATACGCGCATGATTAATTTTCGGCACAGGTGGAGAGGGTATTTGTGGCAAGGGAGATTTAAAAGTTTTGTTATGGATGAGCAGTATCTAGTAGAAGCGATTAGATATATCGAGTTAAATCCAGTAAAGGCCGGGATGGTAAAGAGCGCAGAGGACTATGAATATTCCAGCGCTCAAGCACATATTAAGAAAGTGAAAGATGACGTTTTAGATGATTTTTATTTATTAAAAAAGATCAAGAAATGGAAAGAATATTTAGGTTTAGGGGCATCAAAAGCGGTGGCATTTCAGATGAAAACGTCAGAATTGACGGGGAGGCCTCTGGGGTCAGAAGATTTTTTGAAAAGTCTTGAAATTTTATTGGGTCGAACATTGATAAAGAAAAAGCCGGGACCAAAAAGCATATGATGAAAGAACGGCATATATCATTTATCATAACTGATGATGAGAAGAAAATGCTTGAAGAGGTTGTTGTTTTTGAACCGTTTTTGCAAGATAATCTCGAAAAAATTATGAGGGTTGGGGACGATCAGTACATTGAATTTGATGCTTATGATTTATTTGATGCAATAAGCGCGCTTAAGTGTGCGCAAAGCTATGGTGATCAGTATTGTGAAAAAATGATGTTGTCAGGTTTTATTAGTAAATTAACCGATCTTTTAAACCTTGTTAATGATCCCGAGCAAAAATTAGGAACGTAGTTGCCGTTTTTTTGACGATATGGTTTTCACAGTTCGGGTTACGGTGTGTGTCCCCCGAATGCGCGCCGTGGGTATGCTTCATATCACGCGCATAAGGGAGCAGAAATTTTGATTTTTTTGAACTTTAAGGTACAATCTGACATAGGTTAATATTTTCAGCAAAAAAACTTCCAAATACGTACAGATGAAAAATGCAAGGCGAGAATTTCAGGGGTGAAAAGAAGAGGGATGGTGTTTGTGAATCGTAAAGATCTTAAAGGACGGGATACGGGACATGTTCCATTCGCAGGCCTCTTCAAAACTTTTTTCCGGATCGGGTTGTTCACTCTCGGCGGGGGGTTGGCCATGTCACCGGTTATACGGCATGAGCTGGTTATTAAGCGCCGATGGGTGAAGGATGCTGATTTCATGGCTGTCATGTCGCTGGCAACTGTTGTTCCCGGAGCCATAGCTGTAAATATAGCTTATCTCTTAGGCAGGCGCTTGAGGGGAGGCACAGGGTCTTGTGTGGCAGTTTTAGGTACAGTTCTTCCGTCTTTTATTGTGATCCTTTTTATCGCGGTTTTTTTGCTGCCGTCCTTTGAACATCCTCAGGTCACGGCATTCTTCCACGGCTGTGCGGTCGCGATCGTCGGCCAGCTTGCTTTTGCCGGCTATATTTTTGGCCGGAAATTATTGCGCCGGTGGTTTCATTTTGCTGTGTGTGCCTCCGGGCTGATCGTGGTTGGATTATTAGGGGCGCATCCTATCTTGGGATTGATTACCGCGGGTGTATTCGGATTCTGGCTTTGTTCGGGTGATACGTCACAAGAAAGCGACCGTAATGCAGATCTTGATTAAATTATTTATGAGTTTTATGCTGATCGGCTTTGGCGCCTATGGCGGGGGTTTGGTTACCATCCCTCTGATCCAGCATGAAATTGTTAATAGCAAGGGCTGGCTGATGTTTGATGAGATGGCCCGTATTCTTGCCATCGCCCAGATGACTCCCGGTCCCATCGCGGTGAACGCGGCAACATTTACAGGCTTTCGTTTAAGTGGTTTTTTTGGCGCGCTACTCGCAACAGCCGCGGTAATATTACCTGCTATTGTAATTTTGACATTGATCGTCCCATGGATAGACAGGCTGAAAAGTAATAGATATTTGAACAGGTTCGGCCGGGGGATTCAAATCGGGGTTTTGAGCCTTATCCTTTTTGCGGTATGGTCTTATGGGCATGCGGCTGTTCGGGGATGGCTGGATTTGGTTATTGCTGCGGCCGCTTTTTTGTTTTTGGCAGCCTTTGAGGGTAAGGTGCACCCGATCGTTATTATATTGACATGCGGCATCATAGGAATTGTCATTTACTGAAGTTTTGTATGACGGGTATGCAGATGATCATCTGGAAAACAATATTCTGGATAAAAATGAGGGTTTAACGGATTCTCCGGGGACAAAAATCCTGTTCAATGAAATTATGATAGGGAGTTGGTGAAATAATGAATATTCTTTTAGTTGAAGATGAGATCAAAATGGCGGCCTTTATCAAGGACGCTTTGCAGGAACAGCACTACACCGTTGATGTGGCGCATGACGGCAATGATGCGCTCATGCAGGCGGAAATTAATTTCTATGATCTTTTTATCTTGGATATTATGCTTCCTAAAAAAGATGGGCTTACCGTCTGCAAAGAATTGAGGGCGAATAAAATTGATTCCCCGATTTTATTGCTTACTGCGAAAAGCAAGCTGCGCGATAAAGTTAGAGGCCTGGACCTCGGGGCGGATGATTACCTGGCAAAACCTTTTGAAATTGAAGAGCTTCTGGCCCGTGTCAGGGCGCTTCTTCGGCGCGAGAAGAAAAACAAATCAGGCATTCTGCAAGTTGCCGATCTCACGCTCAATCCGGCTACCCGGGAGGTTACACGCGGGGGGAAATCTATCGAACTTACTTCAAAGGAATATGCGTTATTACGCTACTTGATGATGCATGCTAATGAGGTAGTCCCCAGGACAATGATCATAGAGCATGTCTGGGATGTTGATTCCGCCGCTTTTACGAACGTTGTTGATGTATATATTAATTATGTCCGCGGAAAAGTTGATAAAGGTTTTAGCTGTCCGCTTATTCATACCGTAAGAGCTGTAGGTTATATCATTAAGGAGCCGGACCGACTATGAGATTTATTAATCCCTGGAAGTCTATCCGGCTGAAAATGAGTATTCTCGCGGCAATTATTTTAGGAGGCATTCTATTCTTCTACAGTTTCTACCTTTTCGTTCAGTTGCAGAATGTTCTTTCCCGCAACATTGATGCCGAATTGAAGGTTAAAGCTTTGGAGCTTGCCAAAACCATCAAGGCTTTTCAGGATACAAAAAGTCCGCGAGGGGATATCCACTATGCCGCTATAAAGGTTTTAAATTTTGATATTGACCTGGAACAAAGGAAAAATCTTAATATCGCAGACAGACAATGGCTTCGTCTCATTGACAGATATGAGCTAAACCAGGATTATGTTTTGGTTCTATCTTTGGATGGAAAGGTTCTTGCGTTAAGCGAAGGTCTGCCCTCCGAAGTTGAGGATAAATTAACCGGAATGTTTACCGAGCGTGCCCATGTGCAGTCAGTGTGGAACACATTTTCTTATGACGGTAAAGAAATGAGAGCTCTTCAGGTGACGATATTGGCCAGAGATAAGCCTCATTACTATATTCAAATCGCCACTCCGCTTGTAACCGTTGATCAATTTCTTCAGGGGCGTTTATGGGGAATAGTTTTAAGCATGGTTATCGTCGTTGTCTTATTCAGTTTAGTCGGCCTCGTGCTGGCAAATCAAATCCTCCGCCCGGTCCGTAAAATAACCGAGACTGCTGAATCCATGACCCATGAAGATCTTTCACGCAGGGTCGAGGTCGCGGACGTCGATATGGAAATGCTGTTTCTTGTCAACGCCTTTAATAAGATGATCGAACGGCTTGAAGCGTCATTTAAACATATGGCTGGCATGACCGCGCAGATGGCGCACGAATTAAAAACACCCCTGGCCATTATCAAAGGTGAAGGCCAGATGGCTCTGAGGCGCGGCTTATCTTCAGAAGAATATCGAGCGGTCATCGAAAGCGGCATTATGGAAACAGAAAAAATGCTTAGAGTCATTGACGATTTATTGACCGCCGCTAATATTGCGTATGATAAAGAAATTTTTCAATTGGAACCGATAGAGCTTTCAGCTTTTCTAGAGGATATTTATCAAAAGAGCCAGATTTTATCGGAGCCGAAAGGTGTCCGCATGAAGCTCAGCCTTCCCGATCAACGTGTTGTTATAAACGGAGATAAAATCCATTTGAGGAGGCTTTTCTTCAACCTTATTGACAATGCTATTCAACACAGCCAGGGTGGAAAGACCGTATGGATTTCCGTGGTTGGTGAAGGGGATAGTGCACTTGTTTCAATTCGGGATGAAGGCGAAGGTATAGATGAAAAAGACTTGCCGCGTATTTTTGAGAGATCTTTTAAGAAGAAAAAGAGAGATCATAAAAAACACGGGAATCGAATAGGCACAGGATTAGGCCTTTATCTTTGCCGGATTATCGCTGAAGCCCATCGTGGAGAAATTTTCGTAAAAAGTGAAGTCGGTAAAGGCTCCACTTTTTCTTTGCGCCTACCTTTAAAATAACCCCTAATTATCATTAGAGAATTATAATTTGTTTCTAAGCTTCTTTTAAGGGTTGATATGGTAATCTCTAGTAGAATCAATCCCGAAAGGAGGTGAGATTGTGGTATAGGGTGCTGAAATCAGAATAAAGAGATGAAAGTTTTTTAACAAACTAAATGGGAGTTAAAAATGATATTGAAATCAAATAAAAATATAGTAATGATGTTTTCCGTTTTGCTGGCTTTGGTTTTAATGCCGGCATCAGGATGGTCGCAAGAATATGGATCTCAACAGCAAGAGGGGCAAAACAATATTTCTTCTGACCAAATCTCCTCGTTTGTCAAAGCTCAAAATCAAGTGGCACAGATTCGGCAAGAGTATCAGGAAAAACTTTCTAACGTGGAAGATCAGGAGCAACAGCAACCATTAGTTGAGGAAATGAATGAAAAAATGATAACCTCTGTTCAAGAGGCAGGCCTCGATGTAGAGGAATATAACGAAATTTTTAATGCAGTACAGAATGACCCTGCATTACAGCAACGCGTCAATGAAGTTATGCAACAGATGCAATAATCTTGGATGCGGTTTTTGTTGCATAGAGAATAATAATGATGGGTTTTCTGGAATGAAGGGGCAGGCCTGTGTGGCCTGCCCCTTTAAATATTCGAGTCTGTCATTGAGGAAGTGCTGTTTTCTTGGGTGTGCCAGTCCAGAACAATGGTCAGGTAAAACCAGCCCCAGGTCGCGAGTTTGATCTTTGTCATGTCAATGCCCCAGAATTGATTAGGACGCGAGGGACGGGGTTTCCGGCGGAGATTGCCGTGTTTAGCTTTGAGGCGATCGTTGGGTTTACCCTTTGGTTGTTTTCCTGCATTAAGCGCTGTACACAGTTTTTGCCGATTTTGTACCGTTTGCGGTTGTTGAGATATTTCCAGGTTAGGCGGCAGCCCCGGAGAAGATGGTGCTTTTTAACTTCTTGGATTTTAACCATATGTTTTTGGTCTTGTGCAATGCGTTTGAGGGATTGTTTACGTTTCATAGCTCATGCTCGTTTTTTTTAATTCAACGGTCAGATCACCGATGATCTGTTTCAGTTTTACGCTTTCCGACTCAAGTCTTTGCTCTTTTTGAGACTGTTTTTTAACATTAAAGGCGGTGCGGCATTCTCTGAGAAACTGATCGCGCCATTTATAGTTTGGGATCTCAATTCTACACCATTTGCTTAAATCTGTTAACTGGGGTCAGTATAACAACAGATATGATTGATCAAACGGAGTTGTCTTGTGCAGTGCCGGAAAAGGGGTGTGTGTTTTGGCGGTGTCTTTTTTTAGTCGTTAATATCTTTGATGAAAAATTCTGAACATCCGCACTGCGGGCAGTGTGTGGTGTCGCCGATATCTTCTTTTTCTGTGCCGCAGCGTTTGCATACTTCAATATAGCGGGAGTCTTTGTGTTGTTTGTCTTTCTGTTCGGCTTTTTTTTCTTTTTCGCGCTGGATCTCTTTCAGCATTTGGAAGGTCTCCTGTTTGGTCAGGACTGCCTTGATCTTGCTAAGCAGCGCGTCCATATCAAACGGCTTGGGATAGAACCCTTCGATCCCGTCCTCTTCAAAACAATTGACCATTTGCGGCCGGTTGGACAGGACGATGACCGGTGCATCTTCTCCGCCGTCCACGTCTCTGAGCCGCTTGAGAAATTCAATTCCGTTGATTTTGGGCATGACCACGTCAGCCAGGATCAGATGGGGTTTGTGTTCAATGACTTGCCATAGACCCTCTTCTCCGTCAAGGGCCTGAATAACGCTGTATCCGGCGGCTTCGAGTCTGGTTTTAAGCAAAAGCTGGATATCACGCTGATCATCCACGACTAATATGGTCTTTGTCTCCACAGGATTCCCCTCCACTTTAAGTATGCAATAAAACAGATCGTGTGGGCGAATTTATTTTTCCGAGTGTGATCCGTATCTCACTCGTCGGGAACACTCTAAAGCCTTGCGGTCGTATTTCCTTTAAGCTAAGATGAAGCTGGTGTTTTGGTTTGAGTTTTAACGAAAAGGGCGCAACATGAGGCTGTAATATTAACAAATCGGATCCATAATGAATTCATTTATCTGCCGGGCCTGTTCCAACGGCTGTCATATTTCGTTTCATTTGATCAGCGATAACCGCGCCGTGATCAAAGGATACCAGTGCCGTAAGGGCATCGGCTTCGCTGAAAGTCATTTATGCCGGGATCTCGGCCGGGCGGTCTATATTGATAACAAAGACCGACTGCAGGCATTGCCGTATTCTTTTGAAACCTTTTCCGGTATCATTGCTTCTTGGAGTATTCATCTGAAAGTCCTGCACCCGCGGATCGCCATACTCGGCAGTCCCGAACGCACCCGTTTCCGGGTCATTGTCGAGGACACCGCCGGCACATTTTATAAATTGGAGAAGGTCGCTTCCTACCGTATCATTAAACGGGAAACTCAGGCCCGGATCCTGGAGTATTTATCCTTGCGGGGCCTTTCGCTGGCTGAGCCGTATCTCAAAAACGGTAGTGGAGATTTCATAACCCGGCATGACGATACTTGGTGGCAGATCACTCCGTTTATTAAAGGGCGCAATTTAAAGCGGCCGGATTATGTCTTTGATGCCTGGCGTGGTCGTGTCCTGGCGGAATTCCTCATTGATCTGCGCGCCGCGTCCGCTGATCTGCCTTTGCTCAATAAACAGGATTCTTTTGACCTGCCGGGTTATATCCGCGATCTGCTCGTTACGATGGATAAGCATGACCCGAAGGTTGTCGAACGCGTGAAACCGGCAGTGCAATTCCTCGAAGAAAGTTTTTTCCCGATCTATCCGCGCCTGCCGACCGCGTTTTGTCATGGCGACTGTCATCCTCTGAATATGATCTGGTCGGACGACGGTCTTAAGCGGGTGATCGACTGGGAATTCTGCGGTTATAAGGCAGAGATATATGATCTGGCTAATCTAATAGGTTGTCTCGGCGTAGAAGATCCGCACAGCCTGCAGGGCGATTTTGTCATTGAGCTGATCCGGGGTGTGCGCTCCTCCGGGATCATCTCCGAAATCAGCTGGGATCACCTGCTGGGCGGTGTCATTGCCCTGCGTTTTGCCTGGCTGTCCGAATGGCTGCGGAAGAAAGACGTCGAGATGATTGAACTTGAAGAGACTTATCTGAAACTGCTGATCGATAACCGCGATATTCTGAAAGAAAGCTGGGATAAAGCGCGCGAAGGGTATGTGTTTGTTGATTGATCATCCTTAAAATGATAGGGCGTATCGTCATGAATGACAATACATCGTCAGCTATACGGATCGATAAATGGCTTTGGGCGGTCCGGATCTGTAAGACACGTAAGACCGCGCTGGATCTGTGCAAAAAACACAAGGTTCTGATCAATGGACAGCCGGTTAAACCCTCCCGCGAGGTCCGTCCCGGGCAGGTGGTGACGGTGAAACGCGAAGGTCTCGAATGGCTTTATCGCGTCCGGCAGTGTCTTGAAAAGCGCGTCAGCGCGCCCCTGTCCTTAGAATACAAAGAAGATATCACTTCGCCGGAAACCCGGGAACAGTTCAAGGCAATAAAGAAAAATTTGCTGCCCCGCCGTGCCCGGGGTGCGGGCCGTCCGACAAAAAAGGAAAGGCGGGATATGGAAAAGATCCGGAGATTTAAAGAAGATTGAAGTGAGCAGAAAGAAGCAATGTTAAGCTCAGTGAGTATTGAATATCATAGCTGTCTAAATGAGGATTCTCTCCCCCTTGTGGGGAGGGCCAGGGAGGGGGGGGTCGGACAGCACCTCCACCCAATTCTTCCTGATACAAGTGATTGAATATCTAAAATCTGAGAAGGTAGTATAAAATTATGCCTATCATTGAACCGGTCATCCGGCCTCCGGCCGAAGCGGACAGTTTTCTTCTGCAGGTCACATCCGGATGCTCTTCGAATAACTGCACATTCTGCGGCGCATACCTGAACAAGCCGTTTAGTATTAAGGATCAGGAGGAGATCCTGGATGATATCCGCAAAGGCGCGTCCCGTTTTCCCCGGACCCGGCGCGTCTGTCTGCTGGACGGTGACGCTCTGGTCATGAAGAACGACCGTCTTGTTCCGATCCTGAAAGAACTGTGCGCGGCCTTTCCCCGTCTGGCCAGGATCAGTGCGTATGCCAACGGCTACAACATCTCCCGGAGGAGCGGGGAGGAGCTGCACGCGCTGTATGACCATAAACTGCGTCTGATCTATATGGGGCTGGAAAGCGGTAATCAGCAGGTTCTTGACCGCTGCCGCAAGCGTTCGACCGCAGATGAAATGGTGGAGGCGGTTCAGCGCTGCGCCCGGTCCGGGATCAAGTCTTCGGTCATTATCCTGCTCGGCTTAGGCGGACGGGAAAATTCCTCGCAGCATGTCCGTGATACGGCGGCGGCCTTAAACCGCATGCAGCCGCGCTATCTGTCTTTTCTTTCTTTGATGAGTATTCCCGGAACCATTCTGCATGAACAGATCGCCCGCGGAGAATTTACAGAGCTGAAGCCGGGGGAGCTGCTCCGGGAAGCGCACGATATGATCGCCGGCCTGCAATTGCGCGCGACGATATTCCGCAGTAATCACGCGTCCAATTATCTGCCGTTGGCCGGGCGTCTGCCCCATGATAAGGAAAGGCTGCTGGCCTCTTTGTGTTCGGCGCTGGAAGGTAAGGCGGATCTGAAACCGGATTTTCTGCGGGGATTATGATCAACCCTGCTTGAATAATAACCCGATTAACCAAACGCGAAAACTATGAGCAATTTCAGGATCGTAAGAGAATATCTGCATCGGCACTACGCGGAATTGGCCCAGGGGTTATTGAAAGAACAGGGCATCGAGAGCCTTCTGCAGTCAGATGACTGCGGGGGCTGGCGCCCGCAACTCTCATTCGGCTCCTCGATCAAACTGAAGGTCCGGGAGAAGGATTTCGACCAGGCGGTTGATGTTCTGAAAATCCTGGAAGATTGATAAAAATTTTATATTGAATAAAAGCTGTTCAAAAAAAGAATGTGTTGACTTTATCAGGAAAAACAGTAAAATAACCCAAGAGTAAATCAAGAAGAGGGACTTTTCATCATGAATTTATTTATGATTGTGTGTTTAAAGCCTGTGATTGTTTACTCAAATTTTATTAATTAGAGGAGGGTAAACAAATGGCTAAAGGTACAGTGAAATGGTTTAACGACCAAAAAGGATTTGGTTTCATCGCCCCGGAAGACGGAAGCAAAGATTGTTTCGTTCACCACAATGAGATCCAGGGTGAAGGCTATAAATCCTTGAGCGAAGGCCAGAACGTTGAGTTTGATATCGGCGAAGGCCCCAAGGGCCCGCAGGCGACCAACGTACGCGCCGTATAACGGATATCCCGTTACATGATAGGGTCCGGCAGATAATGCCGGGCCTTATTTTTTTTTCCGCAAAAAGGTGTTTTTCTTCCGGCAGGATCCCTCATAGCATGCTACAATTTTGCTGAGGCGGATCAATTTCAGCAAATAACGAAGGGTGGGATATGCTCAATATCACGATATTAACCGTTTATCTTCTGGTGATCATCTGCATTGGGTTTATTACCGGCAGGAGGGTGAAAAATATTGCGGATTTTGCTGTGGCCGGGAAGAATTACGGCACCCTGATCATATTTGCCACACTTTCAGCTTCGTTTATCGGCGGCGGCTTTTCCACCGGCAATGCCGAGAAGGTCTTCACCTACGGCATCGCCAATATCTTTTTTCTTTTCGGGTTTAGTCTGCAGATCATTTTGGTCTCGTTGTTTATCGCGCCGAAAATGGACCGCTATAATGACGCCATTACGACCGGTGATATTATCGGCAGCCATTACGGCCGCTCGGCCAAGATCATTACCGGGGTGCTGTCGGTGCTGGTCTGTGCCGGCATTCTCGGAGCGCAGGTGGGCGCTATGGGATATATCTTCAATGTTTTTACCGGTATTCCGCGCATGTGGGGGATTATGATCGGCTGTTCCATTGTCATCCTGTATTCGACTCTGGGCGGGATGAAGGCGGTCGTGGCCTCGGACATTCTGCAGTTTGTGATCCTGGCGGTCGGGATTCCGTTGACCTTGTTTTTAAGTATCGGCCATGCCGGCGGCATAGGGGAAGTTATGGCCCGCCTGCCCGAAACGCATTTTTCCCTTATGGGCGGACGATTTACTCCGACAGCCTTTATCTCTTTGTTCCTGACCTTTCTTTTGGGGGAGACCCTGGTCCCGCCGTATGTCCAGCGGCTTCTGCTGAGCCGGGACGCCCGCAAAACAGCGAAGGGGACCTTTTACAGCGGATTGTTTTCTTTGCCCTTTTTTGTGGTAACCGGGCTGATCGGCCTGGTCGCTCTGGCCCTGAACCCGGCAATGAATCCCAACCATGCCATGCCGTATGTGATCCTGACCGCTCTGCCGGTGGGTATCAGCGGGATCGTTATTGTGGCCATGATCTCTATTATTATGTCCTCTGCGGATTCCTTTCTGAATTCGGCCTCGGTCGCCATTGTTAATGACATCGCGGTTCCTTTGAAAAAGGGGTCGTTAAGCGATCAACAACAGCTGAAATACGCCAAGATCACCAATCTGGCGGTTGGTGTGTTTTCTGTTGTTTTCGCCTTGAGTATCGAAAGCATCCTTGACATCCTGATCTACGCCTACAATTTCTGGGCGCCGATTATTCTGGTTCCGCTGGTTTCCGCGGTGATCGGGCTGAAAGTCACCCCCAGACACTTTTTTGCCGGAGCTCTGGGCGGTATCGCCGCCTATCTGCTGTCAGCCTTTTATTTGACCGATATCCTGGGACTGGACAACATGGTCTTCGGCGTACTCGGCAATCTGGCTGTATTTACCATCTATTATTTGACCAGCAAACAAAGAATGGTGCCGGATCCCACAACGCACTGAAAATAAAGGATTTATGATTAATTTAATTTTGCCGGTACATGGAAGGAATGTTAGGCGGAAAATTTTCTGTTTTGCCCTGTTTACGATTCTTACAGGGTATATCATGGTCTGTGCTGGATGTATGACCTTTCATAAGTCCAAGCCGCTGGAATCTCCCCCCAAAAAATCTATGCGGATCACCCAGTCCGAAATCACAGCTGACTCCCTCCCTGAAAAAGGCGTTCCTGAGGCTCCCGAGCAGAAAGAAGATCGCGGATCCCGCACGGATGGTATGCAGAAACAGTCTGCGGCGCGTTCAGAGGCGGAAGAAATTCAGCGTTTGCTTCCTGCAGTATTGCCTTTGCCGGAATATGAGAAACTGACTTATAATCTGCGCTGGATGATCTTTAATGTCGGCACACTGACGGCTGAGATCAAGGGGTTCCGTTTGTACCGGGGGCGTCCGGTATACGTTCTGCAATTACATTTAGAATCCAATGCCTGGCTGTCTAAGATCTACACGATCGATTCCACTTTCACCTCGTTTATGGATGCTGAGCATATGTATACTCTCCGTGAAGAGGTCGATCGCAAGGAAGGCTCTTACCGTAAACACGCCGTGGTTGAATACAATCAGCAGGAACACCAGGCGTCTTTCTACAATTATACCGATGACACCGCGAAAACATTTCCCATCCCTCCGGGTGTACAGGACGGATTAAGCGCGGTTTATTATTTTCGGACCCTGCCGCTGGAGGTAGGCGACACGATCCATTATATGGTCGTGGCTTCGGAATCTGTCTATGAACTTTATGCGGACGTCGTAAAAAAGGCAAGCATTTCCGTGGGTCCGTTTAAAGATCAGGACGCCGTCTTTGTCAAACCGTATGCCCGTCAGGGAGGAGAACCGGTCAAAAAAGGGACCATGATCGGCTATTTCAGTACCAACCCCACCAAGATCCCGCTGACTTCGACCATCAAAGCCCCGTTGTTTACCAAGGCCGCCGCCTTTCTGATCGATGTCGAATATCCTCGAAATAATTGATCCTGGTTTGTCTGCTTCTTTATTGGCTAATTTTCCATTATAAGCAGAAACGAGCATGTTTTTCGTAGAAACAGATTATGATGAGAAGCTGTGCGTTTGTTAAACTAAAAACATCATAAGGAAGAAATTTTGAGAAAATGGTAATAATGAAAGGAGAGATGATGAGAAAGTTTACATGGATGTTTATCCTGGCTTTGATCGCGGCCTGGACTTCCCCGGCTTCTGCACAGGATCCGTACCTGCAGCCGAATAACAGCTGGATCAGCCTGAGCGGCACAGTGGTTACGGCCGATGCCGACAGCTTCGAGTTGGACTATGGTGAAGGGATTGTGACCGTGGAGATGGATGATTGGGATTGGTATGGTGACGCGTATGGTATTCTGCCCGGCGATGATGTTACAGTGTACGGCTTCGTTGATGATGACCTGTACGAATTGACCTCGGTCGAGGCCTCCAGTGTCTATGTCGATGATCTGAACACCTATTTTTATGCCAGCGGTGCCGATGAAGAGGATTACGTCACCCCGGTGGTGACGACAATTTATGCCGATGCGGATTTGACCTATACCGGCAAGGTGACATCGATCAGTGGGCGGGAATTCACCATTGATACCGGTAACCGCAAGGTCAAGGTCGACACCATCGGAATGCTTTATAATCCGCTTGATGATAAAGGATATCAGAAAATTGATGTTGGTGACCTTGTCCAGGTCTCCGGCGATCTGGATGTGGATTTATTTGAAGGGCGGGAGATCATGGCCGATCATATTATTACCCTTCAGGAAGACAAGACTAAGGGGAAGAAAGGACAGAAGGAGCAATCATAAAAAATGTCTTAAAAATTTCCCGGTTATTTTATCAATAGGGAAGTTCCGGGGTTTGGTGTTCCGATCGTTCGGAATGCCGGCCCCGGATTTTTTGTCTAAGGTGTTTTTCCGTTTGGGATCACGGTGATATATTTTTTTCAGCGAAAAGTTGTTTATTCGCTCTGGATAAGATAGAATGATGCGCATTTAAACAGCAATATGAGACTTGCTGAGAAAAATTTAAAAAGGGAGTAGATATGATCGAGATGAACGAGTATTTTGACGGCAAAGTCAAATCCTTTGTCCTGAACGGTATTGACGGCAAGAAAACCGTGGGGGTCATGGAGCCGGGGGATTATGAGTTCGACACCCAGGCCAAAGAGATCATCACGGTGGTCACGGGAACACTTTCCGTGTACTTAGCTGAATACGATGAATGGGAAGATTTTGAAAAAGGAATGTCCTTTGATGTTCCCGGTGATTCCAAGTGGCTGGTCAAGGCTATTGAGACCAGCGCTTATCTTTGTGAATACGAATAGATCTGGTTTATGACTTTAGGAGTTCTATGATTTTTTCCGTGGGGATGGGCGGAGCGGTCCGACCCAGGCGGCCGTCTTGTCCCGCGCTGCAGAACATTGCGTTCAGTACACTTTCCTCGGTAGCTTCGATCACGGCTTCATAAAGAGAATTGATATGGGTATCGTTGACCGACGTCATCTTAAGCAGATGCGCTTTTTCCTTTCTGCGGCGTGAGATCTGGTTGCCTGTACTGAAGGCCATGACGATCTCCCCGCTGGTCGAGGCGGCATGCGACCCTACGCGTCCCAGTCCCAGGGCTGCGCGTTTGGCCAGGCGGTTAAGCTGGCCGGTTAAGAGGGGGGCGTCCGTGGCCACGACTACGATCACTGATCCGTAAGGATGTTTGCGTCTGTTTTCATAGGGGTATAGCGGGTCCAGGTCGTGTCCCACTACACGGCCTTCAATGGTCAGATTGCGCAGATAGCCGAAATTCGACTGCACCAGTACGCCGATGGTATAATCCGGAACCCGGCCCGGTTTGGAGCGGACCACGCGCGAACTGGTTCCGATCCCGCCGGCAAAATCAAAACTGATCATTCCTGTCCCGCCGCCCACATTGCCCTGCAGAACATGGCCGGTTTTCGCGGTTTCAATGGCCTTAATGGCATCTTCTGCTGAATTTCGTGGAACGCGCACATCGTTGAGAAAGGCGTCATTGGTTTCTCCGACCAGGGGGATGGTGACTTCCACTTTGCGTCCGAGTTCCGGGTGTTTTTGTACCAGATGCTGGATGATCCCGTCGTGAACCCGGCCGACGCTCATGGTGTTGGTCAGCAGGATGGGGGTTTCGATCCAGCCCCATTCCTGGGCCTGGGTGATGCCGGCCATCTCTCCGATGCCGTTCAGTACGAACGCGCCGGCCAGCATATGTTTGTTGAACAGGGTTTTCGGTTTCGGGCAAATGGCGGTGATGCCGGTCCGCACACAGGTCGTCTGGTTTTTTTCTCCCGGGATGGGGACATCATCTTCGCGATGGGAGACATGACCGACGGCGACACCTTCCACGTCAGTGATCGCGTTAAAATTTCCGGTAGGAAACCGTCCGATCTTGATCCCCGCCTCGCGTGCTGTACTGCGTTTGCCGGAGGACCTCGGGGCAGCGGCGCGCGGCTCGGTCAGGAGGCCGTAGCGTTTTAGGGCCGAGCGGATGATCAAATCGAACATCTGAGGGTATTCCAGGCCGCGGGCCTGGGAGGCGATCGCGACGGAACCATCCGGCAGAAGGCGGGGGATGGCATTTACTTCTATAAAGTATGGCGTGCCGTCCTCGCTCATACGCACATCTACCCGTCCCATATCTGGACAGTGCAGGACGTGTTCAGCCCGGCTGGCCAGAGAGAGGATGTCGCAGCGCTGTTCGGGGGGCAGTTCGGCCGGACAGACGACTCCGACTCCGGCCTGTTCTTCATCTTCAGCCTGTTTCTTTTCATAATCGTAGATCTTGTAATCGTCGGAATCAGAGAAGGTGTGCTCTACGATCTCCAGAAAGCGTCCGGGGAAGGCCTCGAGCAGGGGAACGGTAAATTCCCGTCCTTTGATAAATTGTTCGACATCCAGGCCTTCGGGAAACTCTTTGAGCAGTTTGTCGATGATTTTATCGGCTTGGCCGCGCTCTTCAATGATCGAATTTTCCGTAATGCCCTTACTGCTGCCTTCATAATTCGGTTTGATCAGGATGGGGAAGGGGATGTCATCCAGCACGTCACGGTTTTCAGGTGTGATCAGGCATCCCTTGGGGACACGCACGCCGCGTTTTTCCAGGATGATTTCAGTCAGACGCTTATCCAGACAGACATGGAGCAGAGAGGCAGGGCCGCCGGTATAGGGAATACCGAGGTGCTCATAGATCGCCGGGTACTGGGCCTCACGGCTTTCTCCGGTCTTGCCTTCTGCCAGGTTGAAGATCAGCTCCGGTTTGGTCTTGAGCAGTTCTTCAACCACGGCGTCGTTCATCCCGGAGACTTCGACCGGGATCACGTCATGACCGAGAGAAATGATGGCTTTTCGGATCTGATCGATTTCTTCGGGCGTGAGAAGTTCGGCTTGTTCCACCGAATCAGAGGTCTTTTCATTATAAGCCAAGGCAATACGCATAAAATCTCCTTGTGGCAGTTTTCAAAGACTTATAAAAATGATAACATAGCTTATCTGTACGCACAAGTTACTGCGCGGCGTGTGAATGCGCGGTTATTTATTCTTTATACCGGTTTTTTCGTTTTTAAATAACTCAGTAGGGGGGATATGGGGGTCATTGATTTTATCATTTTCGGTTTTTACATGTGCGGTGTACTTGCTATCGGGTATTATCATTTTAAACGTAACAAAACGGCTGACGATTATAATGTCGGCGGTCGGTCTATCAGTTCGGGGCATGTGGGTCTGTCAATCGTCGCCACAGACGTCGGCGGAGGGTTTTCCATCGGTCTGGGCGGTCTGGGGTTTGTTATGGGGCTGGCTGGAAGCTGGCTGTTATTTACCGGGCTGGCCGGGACTAAAAGAATCTCTCCCCCCGGAATATTTCTCTCTGACCAACGTGGATGCCCCGACATTTATCAACTGGATGGTGACCATTATCCCCATCTGGCTGATCGCCATGACACTGTATCAGAGAATGTATGCCTGTACGGATGAAAAAAGTTCTAAAAAGGCCTGGTTTATTGCCGGGATTTTTGAGTATCCGATTATGGCCTTTTCCGGGGTGATTCTAGGGATGTGCGCGCGGGTGTTTTTCCCTGAGGCTGAGTCTGAAATGGGCTTGCCGCTTCTGCTAAAGGAGTACCTGCTCACCGGTATCGCCGGGATTGTCATCGCGTCTTATTTCTCCGCGGTCATGTCCACTGCTGACAGCTGTTTGATGGCCTCCTCAGGTAATGTGGTCAATGATGTGATCCAACGCTATTTCCTCCCGCGGGCTTCTGACAGAAACATTATGCGTATTTCTCAGTTGGTTACGCTGCTTATCGGTGCCGCCGCGGTGGTCATCGCTGCGCAATTCGAAAAAGTTCTGACCGCGATCCTTTATGCCTACGGGTTTATGGTCGCAGGGTTGTTTATTCCTACCCTGGGGGCCTATTTCTGGAAACGCAGCAGCCGGGCCGGGGCTCTGGGCGGTATGCTCAGCGGCGGAATTCTGACTATACTTCTGCAGACCAGGGTTCTTGCCTTGCCGAAGGTCTGGCAGAACATCGGACTGGATCCGAGTTTTTACGGGATTATCCTATCAGCAGTGGTTTTTGTTATGCTGACTTTGGCATTCCCGGACCACAAAAATCCGGACGGTGCTGTGAAATCCCATTGATGCTGTTTCTCTGTACTATGTACTATAATTTTGAATATGTATGCCTCTAACAGCGGAATCCAGTCTATAAATACCGCCTTCCGCTGTTTTTTTCGCACGTCTTTCTTTATTATAATCGACATGATATGTCTGATGAAGAAAAAGCTTTAACAGATACGAAAGATCCGACCGTTATGACTGATTATTCTTACGCGAGTTTAAAAGAACGTCTGCTGGCATTTTTGATCGACATGATCATTGTCTACGCAGCGGCGGATGTCCTGATTTCCTTGGATAGTGCCTATCCTGCCAGTCTTTTTCGGTACATGATGATTGCCGGCAGTCTAGCCGTGCCGTATTTTCTATCTGTGTGGATGATATCGGGGCAAAGTATGGGGAGCCGCGTGGTCGGTATAAAAACAATTTCAGAGCCTGGTCAGAATTGGACGGGTGTGAGATTGCTTTTGCGGGGCGCAATGATGTTCGTTTTTGCTGCTCCGTACGGGATTATGTTCCTTTTCGCGGTAATGACGCTGTTGGTAACATTTTTTTGGACATTGCGCATGAGCCCGTTCAAAGAGCGGCGCCAAACAGTTTGGGATGTGGCCTGTCGTACGGTTGTTATTAATGACTGAAATATACGGTTTCATCTCTTTTATATTTTATTTCTTTTCCTGCTGTTACAGTGGATTCCGGTCTATAAAATCCAGTATGCCGATGTTTTTTAGACAAAATTTCTTTGTAAAATAGGAATCATAAAATCGTTAATGGAATAATGGGAGGAGGATCCATGAATAAGAAAGCTATAGGAATAACATCTCTCGCGATAGGTGTGGTTGTCCTGGTTTATGCCGTGATGTCGATGGACTCCTTTGCATCGGATATTTCCGAGGCATTGACAGGATCCCCGACGGATAAGGCCATGTGGCTGCTTATCGGCGGTGTTGTGCTGACCATTGTCGGCGCGATCTTCACCAGTGAACATTCGTAAAATTTTAGTGATGCCATGAAGAAGGAGGTTTCTATGCTAGGTTGGTCATTAATGTTCTTGGTTGTCGCAGTGATCGCAGGTGTTTTTGGCTTCGGAGGAATTGCCGCAACATCTGCCAGCATAGCGAAAGTATTGTTTTTTATTTTTCTTATCCTGTTTATCATTTCGGTTGTAGCCGGGTTGGTCCGCAGAGCATAAGAGAGACTTAAAAAACGGGCAGTCCCTAACCGGGGCTGCCTTTTTTAATGTTTTGATATTGGATGGTTTACACCCTGCGTCTGTCACTCAGCAGGATCAGGTCGCGCAGTTGGCGGGTGTCCCGGGCCTGATGCCAGAGTTTGAGGAATTTGGGGTTATTGACGATCTGGGCGATAGCGGCCAGGCTCTGCAGATGGAAGGTGCGTTCGTCCGGACTGCCGATCAGGATAAAGACCGCGTTAACCGCGGGATGGTCGGCCGAGAAAGAAACCCCCTTCCGGCAGCGCACAACCACCAGCTGAAAAAGGTCTTTTCCGTCCACAATAATATGCGGGACCGCGACATCAGGTGAGATGGCCGTAGGGCTTTCTTTTTCGCGTTCTTTTAAAAGCCGTTCAACATGATCGCCGCTGAGTTTCAGTCTGCCGGCGATCTCCGGAGAGATGCGTTCAAGAAATACATCCAGCGAGAGCGGACCGTCAAGATCGAGCACAGGTGCCTCTTCAACGATTTGATCAAAACGGTCCTGGCTGATCTCGTCGCGCTGATTGAGGATCTCGCGCATTTCATTTTCCAGCTGATGAGATGTTATGCGAGTATTGATGATGCGCTCGACCAGATGGATCAGGGCGTATTCTCTTTGCACACGTTTTCGTCCGTAGGCATAATAAACAACAATTCCGGCTACTGTGAACCCGACCGCGGTTTCCAGTGCTTCGTAACCCATGTTGAAGATCAAGGCAATGATGCAGAGTGTGCTGATGATCTGGAGATAGGGATAGAACGGAGCCTGAAAGCTGGGGCGGTAATTCTGTATATGGCTTTCACGTAAGACCAGGATCGAGATATTTGCCAGCACATAGGAGACCAGGATCACACTGGAAGCGGCCTTGACCAGAAGATCAAGGTTTAAAAATAAAGATATGACGATGAGCAGGCCGGTGGCCAGGATAGCGATCAGGGGCGTGCCAAAGCGGGAATGTACGCGGCTGAATATTTTCGGGATAAATCCGTCTTCAGCCAAACCTACTGGGTAGCGGGAGGCCGAAAGGATACCGGCGATGGCTGTTGTGAAAAAGGCCAGCAGGGCGGCGGCTGTGATCAGCCAGAATCCGAACGGCCCCATGCTGAACCGGGCCGCGTCGGAAATGGGGGTCATCGAGCCTTTGAGCGTAGCCGGGTCCGAAATCCCCACGGTGGTAAAGACCAGGGCCACATAACCCAGGGTGATCACGATCAGGGATGTCAGCAGGGCTAGAGGGATGTTGCGTTTGGGATTTTTGATCTCCTCAGCAACGCTGGTGATATTGAGCAGTCCTCCGAAGGAGACAAAGACAAAACCGGCGGTAGCAAAGACCGCTTTCCAGCCATGCGGGGCAAACGGAATGAACCGCGTGCCGTTGACATGAGGGAAGCCGGTGACGGCGAACGCGCCCATGAGGGTCAGCAGGATCAGAACCAGAACGGTTTCCAGGCGGCTGGCGAACTTGGTGCCGTAGGCGTTAAGTATAATAAATCCGGCCGTCAGCACCAGTCCGGATATCTGTACGGGAAGGCCCAGGGTAAGATTGAGAATTTCGGCGATCCCGAAAATAGCGAAGGCGGATTTCAGGATCAAGGCGATCCAGTTCAGCAGTCCGGTCACTGTCCCGACCAGCGGACCCAGACTGCGGGTGACAATAAAATAAGTGCCGCCGGCCTTGGGCAGGGCGGTGGTCAGTTCGATCAGGCTCAAGGTTCCGGTTAGGGCCAGCAGCCCGGCAAAAAAGTAAGAAACCACGACGCTGGGACCGGTGCGGGCAAAGGCCAGTCCGGGCAGGATAAAGATCCCCGAACTGATCATCGCGCCGGATGCCAGGCAGAAAAGGTCCAAAAAATTAAGTTCGCGCTTTAGGGCCATAATTTACACTCTATTGATAATTTAGTTAAGTGGACATTTAAAAGATTATGCTGAATTATCGTATACTGATTTTTTCTTTTTGCAAAGATAAATTTATGTAAAATTTCTGTTTTGATATTTAATTGACTTAAAAATATGCTCGTTTACAATAATGAACGTACTCATTTTCAAATTCGATATTTAAAGTATACGGACATCATGAATAAAAATCCGGATTTCCCCGCCAATCAGAATTTAGCGGATAATACTGCAGACAGCATTTCCGGCAATGATGCCTTGACGGATTCACGCTTAAAGGCGGAGGATCTCTCTCAAATTCTGGACAGCCTGGAGAAGACGGCTGTTGTTGCGCTGGACAACCAGCTCAGAATACATCATTTTAACGCCGCCGGAGCGCGTCTTTTTAACCTGATAGAGCAGGACGCCGGGCGGGAGTTTGCGGATATCCATTCCAATATTTGTTTCGATGATCTTCCCGGAACCGTTGAGGCAGTCCTGGCAGACCGGCAGGCTATTGAGCTGGAAGTCTGTGATAACCGCGGTGTTCATTATAAATTGGAAATAAAACCGGTCGGAATTTCCGGTGATATTGATCGGATATTGCTGATCTGCAGGGATATTGATGAACTTAAATGCTCGCAGCTCAATTTAGAGAAAAACGAACAGCGTTTGCAGGATGCTTTGGATTCTGCAAATATGTTCGCGTTTGACCATGATTTTGATAGCGGCCGCATCTTTTGCTCCAGGCAGGGCCGTTCCATTCTGGGGATCAGCGTGGAGCGGAAGGAAATGTCATTAAAAAAATATTTTCATAATGTTCATCCTGATGATCGGGATGCCTATTCCGGCTTGATCACCAGTCGCACACCGGATGACCCGTTATATGCCATATCTTACCGCATAAAACGCTTGGATAAGGATGAATATATAACGCTGGGGGAACAGGGACAGGCACATTTTGATGTCCGGGGCCGCATGGTCAGCGTGACCGGCCTGGCATCGGACATCACAGAACGCAAACGTCTGGAACAGAACCTGGCCGGCCAGCAGGAACTGCTGGAGAGGCTGATTAATAATATACCGGTCATGGTGGTCATGTATGATCCTGCCTTTAATACGTTTACCTTTAATCAGGAAGTGCAGCGTGTCCTAGGCTGGACAGAGGAGGATACACTCGACGGCCGTTTTATGGAAAAGGTCTATCCTGGCCCGGAAGAACGGCGTAAAGCTGAAGAACATATGCGTTCGCTTAAACCCGGTTGGGAGGATCTCAAGACAACAGCCAAAGACGGTTCTGTGGTGGACAGTTCCTGGGCGAATATCCGCTTATCCGACAACCGGCAGGTCGGTATCGGCATAGATGTCCGGGAGCGTAAAGCGCACGTAGCTGCTTTAACCAATGAGAAGGAGAAATTGCGCACTTTTATCGACTATGTGCCGGCTTATGTCTATTTCAAAGATACGGAGAGCCGTTTCGTTATGGCGAATAAAAATACGGTGCAGGTGATGCGCTGCCGTCATGCTGAAGAACTGATTGGACGGACGGATTTTGATTTTTATTCCCGGGAGATGGCGGAAAAGTTTTACCAAGATGAGCAGGAGATTATCCGTACCGGGAAACCAAAGATCGATATTGAGGAATCGATCATTAACGCGCACGATCAGGTGAGGATTATTTCCACCAGCAAGGTCCCTTTATTTGATGCTCAGGGGAAAGTCATGGGGATCGCTGGGGTCGGAAAGGATGTCACTGATCGGCGGTATATGGAGGCTGAACTAGCTTACAGTGAGAAACTGTACCGGACTCTGGCGGCTAACCTGCCGGGAGGGGCGGTTTTTCTGCTGGATACGGATTGTAAATATGTTCTGGCTGAAGGAAAAACATTGAAAGAGGCTGGATTGACGTCGGAAGACTTTATCGGGCGAACCGCATATGATATTTATAATAAAAAGACGGCCCGACTATATTCCCGTTTTTTTAAACAGGTTTTATCCGGTATGGGATTTCAGAAAGAGCATGAACTTTATGGGAGACATTTTGTCAGTCACGGCGTTCCGATAAAAGCTCATGACGGCAGCGTCAGCTATATTCTGGTTGTTTCCTATGACATCACACTCCAAAAAGAGGCGAAAGAGGTTCTTGAGCGTGATAAATGGATGCTGAAAGAAATGGTTGATGAGCGCTCAAAGGAACTCATCGCCGCCAGGCTGGAGGTTGAGCGTTCAAAGCGTCTTGCGGATATCGGGACATTGGCCGCCACAGTAGCGCATGAATTGCGCAATCCCTTAGCCGCAATTTCTATGGCTGTATTTAATCTTCAGCGTAAGATCAAACAGGACAGCGCCCGTAAAAATCTAAAAAGCATTGAGTCCAAAGTGATCGAGGGGGAACGCATTATCGAAAACTTGCTGTTTTATTCTCGTCTACGGACGCCGGATTACGGCCGGGTTCGTCTGCAGAATCTTGTTCTGCATTGCGTGGAGGGGACCCGGATAAAACCCGGAAACGGGAATATTGATTTTCAGACTAAAAAGATCGGCATGATCCGTGATCTGGTCATCGATGCGGATGAACATCAGCTGAAAGAGGTCTTTTTTAATCTGTTAAACAATGCCGCAGATGCTGTGGACTCTGAAAGCGGGTGTATCGAGATCGGGGCGCGTAAAAGCGGGAATACTGTTCAGGTTGTCATCAAAGACAACGGCTGCGGAATTCCGCCCGACACGCTGGAAAAGATTCGCGATCCTTTTGTGACCACCAAGGCCCGGGGGACCGGACTGGGCTTAACGGTCTGCGATCAGATTATTGGATTTCACAACGGCACCCTGGATATAGACAGCCGGGAAGGTGAGGGCACCACCATGACCGTAATTCTGCCCGTTAAGAAAAGTTGAAGTAATACACAAATCGTCATTAGAATTTCCGATAAACTTGTGATAATGTGGTAGAAATTAAGTGCATTAACGTGAGCAAACATCCTGATGTAAATTTGAGGCGGCGAACGCGCAATTTTGATAGCCGTGAGACTGTTGTTCAGCCCGTGTGAATGAGTCCTCTTCCCGGGTAATCTTTTTAAAAGGGAGACCGCGTGGAATCCTATATTATGCCGTTTTTAATTCTGCTGAATCCGTTCGCTTTGTTTATTTATTTGAACGCGATCATTGAAGATCTTCCCCGCGGAGAATTTTTTGCTGTTCTGCTGAAGGCCACGGCCGTATCGTTTGTCATCTTTTCCCTGTTTGCCATGTTCGGCACGGCCATCTTCGAGAATATCTGGGGAGTGCGTTTCGAAAGTTTCCGCATTTTCGGCGGTATCGTGATCGTAACCTACGCGCTGATATTTATCATTCAGGGCAAGGCATCCTTCTTTACCCTTAAGGGAACACTGGATGATCTGGCTGCAGAGATCGCGTTCCCGTTCCTGGTCGGTGCCGCAACTGTGTCCTTGAGCGTGGTGATCGGGAAAAATATTCCTCTGCTGGAGGCCATCGGCGCCATTCTGCTGGCTCTGATCATAAATCTGATCATCATTATGGGCCTGATCGTGTTTAAATACGATGTTCTCAAGAATATGATGCGTAAGGTTTTTGATCGAGTCATGATTTTCTTTCTGCGCCTGAACGGTTTTTTTGTCGGAGCTATCGGGATCAATCTCATCATTACCGGTATCCTCAGTCTGCGGGACTGATTTCCCAACCTTTTTGCTCTCCCGTAACGCCAATTCTTCTTTTTCGATGACTGATAACCACAGATTAGTAGAAATACGTCTACTTGCGAGGGCGTGAGCCTGTTCTGTGTCTTTGCTTATCCGTTAAAATTAATGCATACATTCAAATAAGGCGTAAACGATACTTCTACTCAGACCGTAAATTTCGAAAGGATAAAATATGAAGACCCGCATAACATTTAAGGGAAAAGAACATTCTTTGGTGGGCCGCCATATTGAAGCCGGCCGTTTTGCACCGGGATTTACTGCTTTGAACAGAGAGGGCGCGCCGGTGAGTTTCGCGGACTTTAACGGGAAGGTCAAACTAATCACCAGTTATCTTTCTCTTGATACTCCGGTCTGTAAAAAGCAGGCACTGCAGTTCAATCGTGAAGCTGCCGATCTTTCAGATGATGTCGCTGTTTGCGGGATCAGCCGCGATCTTCCGTTCGCCATTAACCGGTTTGCGGATGAACATGATATCGGGGATGTGCTGCTGCTCTCCGATCATCGGGAAAGCGAGTTCGGCCTGAATTACGGTGCTCTGATCAAGGATCTGCGTCTTTTGACCCGGGCGGTTTTTATTGTCGACAAGAAGAATACGGTCCGCTATGTGCAATGGGTTGATGAGATCAGCGATGCTCCCGATTATGCGGATGCTCAGCAGGCTTTGGAAAATGTTTTAAGAGAGCCGGAAAGGGAGAGCGGAGAAGACTGGATGGCGAATTGTGTCCCCTGTGAATCAGCGGAAGCCGGGATCGATAAGACAGAAGCCGATACCCTGATCCGCGAAGTTAACGGCTGGGATATGAAAGAATATAAGACCCTCAGTAAAGAGTTCTCTTTTGATGGTTTTGATAATGCCAAGCTGTTTTATGACGTACTTGCAATGATCGCGCGCCAGCTGAATCATCATCCTGATCTATGCCATAGTTACAGCACGGTGAGGGTCTCGCTTTCCACGCATAAAGTCGAGGCCTTAACCCCGAATGATTTCCTTTTCGCCCGTTTAATCGATGAACTGAAGGTGTCATGACGATGAGCCAACCGATTATTCAGTTGACAACGGAAGAGTTGGCGCAGCATCTGGCCGAACAGGACGCAACCTTGATCGATGTCCGCCCGGCAGATGCCTATAACGGATGGCCGCTGAAACAGGAACAGCGCGGCGGGCATATTGCCGGTGCGCGCAATCTTCCTTTAAAATGGGCCGGATATATCGATTGGCTGGAGATCGTGCGGTCAAAGGGGATCAAAGAAGAAGACACCCTGGTCCTTTACGGCTACTCCGCGGATGATGCCGAACAGGTCGCCCGGCGCTTTATCCGGTCCGGTTATCATGCCGTTAAAGTTTATAATGATTTTAAAGACGAATGGTCCGCTGATCCGCTGTATCCGATGGGAGCGTTAAAACATTACCGCAATTTGGTGCCGGCAGTCTGGTTGAAAAAGCTGCAGGATAATGTCAGCCCTGGTGAGTATGAACAGAATAAATATGTGGTCTGTCACGCGCATTACCGCCATCGCGAGGCTTATGAAGAAGGCCATATTCCCGGGGCCATAGCTCTGGATACGAATACACTGGAATCTCCAGAAACCTGGAACCGCCGTTCAGCGGAAGAGCTTAAAGCGGCTCTGGAAGGGATGGGGATCACACATGACACGACCGTGATCCTGTATGGACGTTTTGCTTATCCTGACAATAATGATCCTTTTCCAGGAAGCAGCGCCGGACAGTTAGCTGCGATCCGTTCGGCTGTGATCATGATGTATGCCGGGGTCAAGGATGTCCGTGTCCTGAACGGCGGTCTGCAGTCCTGGGTCGATGAAGGCTGCGCCTTATCATTTGAAGATGCCGAATACCAGCCGATCGATGATTTCGGCTGTGAGATCCCGGCCCGTCCGAAGATCATGATCGACACCCTTGAGGCCAGGGAATATCTGCAGTCTGTTGAGCGGGAACTGATCAGTGTGCGCAGCTGGCCGGAATTTTGCGGGGAAACCAGCGGCTATAATTATATCGAGAAAAAAGGCCGTATCCCTGGAGCGGTGTTCGGAAATTGCGGTAGCGATGCCTATCATATGGAAAATTACCGTAATCCCGATCATACTATGCGGGAATATCATGAGATTGAACAGTTCTGGCGTGAAGCCGGGATAACCCCGGAAAAAGCCAATGCGTTTTATTGCGGAACCGGCTGGAGAGGAAGTGAAGCGTTTTTCTGCGCCTGGCTGATGGGATGGCCCCGGGTTTCTGTTTATGACGGAGGATGGTTTGAATGGAGCAATGATCCGGAAAACCCTGTTGAAAGAGGGGTGCCTTCTGAAGATGAAACAGGCCGTTTGGCTGATGTTTTGCAAGGAGAGGGGACATGAACTTTTCCGAACCGGCTGTCATGACAGCTGACGATATTTGCATTGAAAATTATCTCCCTGATATTGGAAAAGAGCAGATCATCCGTTCGATTTTTGACGGCTTGTCCTGCCGGCCGAAACAGATTTCGAGTATGTTTTTTTATGATGAGCGGGGATCGAAATTATTCGAGGCGATCACCCGTCTTCCGGAATATTATCCTCCCCGGCTGGAAAAACAACTGATCCGGGACGCGGCGGACGTCATCGCCCCGGACCTTCACGATATGGATATTGTTGAACTCGGCAGCGGAGAATGCTCCAAGATCAGGATTTTGCTTGAGCGTTTATCTGCCGCCCAGACGGCATCTCTTCAGTATTTTCCGGTGGACGTGAGTGAGTCTGCTATCCGGGAATCAGCGGATGTCCTGTCCGGAATGTTTCCCGGTTTGCGGGTGCGGGGTTTGGTTCTAGATTTTCTGCGGCAGATGAACCGCATTCCGGCCGGGCGAAGACGTCTGTTCTGCTTTTTCGGCAGTACGCTCGGCAATTTGAATCGCGGCCAGGCGAGGGAATTTTTTTCTCAGATCAGCGGTGTGATGCGGGAAGATGATCGTTTTCTGCTGGGTATAGATATGGTCAAACCGCAGGATGTTCTGCTGGCGGCGTATAACGATCGTCAGAACGTGACAGCGGAATTTAACCGGAACATTTTGAATGTGGTGAACACACTGACCGGAAGTGATTTTGATCCCCGCAAGTTCAGCCATCACGTGGTCTATAATAGCGATGAAAACCGGATCGAAATGTATTTAAGCGCGCGCATGGCTATGACAGTGCGCTCTGCGTATTTTCCCTGTGACCTCGTACTGGAAGAGGGGGAGATGATCCACACCGAGAATTCCCATAAATTCACCTTAGCACAAATCCAGGATCTTATTTCACCAGCCGGACTGAGTATTGAAAGGGTTTTTTTGAATAAAATGCGCTGGTTTTCCCTTGTGCAATTCAATAAAGCACCGCAGCAGACCCCATGATCGACACAGCAAAAATCCGCCGGGATTTTCCTATTCTTGAACAAAGTGTTTACGGCCGTCCACTCGTTTACTTGGATAACGCGGCCACCACCCATAAGCCCGGCCAGGTGCTGCGTATTTTGGAAAAATTCTACAGTGAAGAAAACAGCAATATCCACCGGGGTGTTCATTTTTTAAGCGGTCGTGCGGGAGAGGAATACGCCCGGTCCCGCGAAAAGGTTCGGGAGTTCTTGCAGGCTGAGCAGGCTGAAGAGATCATTTTTATCCGCGGGACAACCGAGTCGATCAATCTTGTCGCTGACACGTTCGGACGGCGATTTATTCGTCCTGGTGATGAGATCATTATCAGTGAAATGGAGCATCATTCGAATATTGTTCCCTGGCAGATGCTCTGTCAACGCAGCCGAGCTTTCTTAAAGGTCTTGCCGTTCACTTCTGATGCTCAGGTGTCTTTGCAGCAGCTGGAGGACATGATCACTCCCAAAACTCGGCTGATCGCTCTGACCTATGTTTCTAATGTTCTGGGGGTGATCAATCCTGTTCAGGAAATTATCAGCCGGGCCCATGCCCGGGACGTTCCGGTTCTGATCGACGCGGCCCAGGCGGTTCAGCATTTAGCCATAGATGTTCAGCAGATGGATTGTGATTTTCTTGCGTTTTCCGGACACAAGATCTATGCCGGAAACGGCATAGGCGTTCTTTACGGTAAAAAAAAGTGGCTTGATCAGCTCCCCCCGTATCAGTTCGGCGGCGGGATGATCCGCTCGGTCTGCTTTGAAAAGACGGAGTTTGAGGCCGCCCCTTTGAAATTTGAGGCCGGCACACCGAATATTTCCGGGGCTATTGGCCTGGCAGCTGCGCTGAGTTATATCGAAGATCTTGGATTTGATCAGATCGCATCTCATGAGGATAAATTGATGCGTAAAATGACGAGCATTCTGGAGGGTATCGACGGCGTTGAGATCTATGCTCCGAATGCGCACCGTTGCGGGGCGGTCGCCTTCAATGTTTACGGGGCGAATGATTATGATATCGGTATGCTGTTAGACAAAATGGGCATCGCGGTGCGGACCGGGACCCATTGCGCTGAACCGATTATGAAGCATTACGGAGTAAAGGGTATGGCACGGGCGAGCCTCGCGCTCTATAATACCGAAGAAGAGATCATGGCATTGGGGGACGGACTGAAAAAAGCCGGCCAGATGCTGAAGGTGTGATCAAAATAGATCCTATGTTATGTATTTTTCTTTTAGGCGGTCCGAACAAGAACGGCGATAAAAACGGATTGGGACGTGGATGCAGAGCGGTTTCCGAATCGAACGACATGGTATCAAAGACGTCGATGCAGCTGCTTACGCGAACGAGCGCATCCTGATCTTTCATAACGTATAAAAATATTTTTATATCTCAATTTCCGAATTATCATTCTGGTAAAGGTGTGGTGTATGACCATTGAACAGCAGCAGGAAGCCATTATCGCGGAATTTGCGCCACTCACGGACTGGCTCGATCGTTATGACTATTTGATCTCTTTGGGCCGGCGGTATTCCGGGATGGATGACAGCCTTAAGATCCCGTCTCATGCTGTTCCCGGCTGTCAGTCAAAAGTGTGGATACGCGCGCAGAACCGCGGCGGGCGGTTAAGGCTTTCTGCGGACAGCGATTCTTTGATCGTTCGCGGGATCCTCAGTCTGATCGTGCGGGTGTGCGATGATCAGCCGTCCGCAGATATTCAGCAAGAGAAGATGTTTTTTCTGGAACGGACCGGTCTTGCCGCACATCTATCGCCGGCACGGCGTGACGGTTTGTCCGCGGTGATCCACTATATTCGAGACAGCTGTTCTGACATAGCTGAAGTGAATACCGATCACCGATCATGACTGAACATAAGATCTCCATGGAGGATAATTCTAAACGTCCGTCTGGAGTTAAGAAAGGAATATCATGGCAAAGACGATTCTGATCGTGGATGATGACCCGCAGCTTGGTGAAGAGATGCTCGAGATATTGCGGACGGAAGGATATCAGGCTGATCATGCTACGGATCGCAAATCCGCTGTGTCACGGCTTCATGAGATGTCATATGCGCTGTGTCTATTGGATTATAAAATGGTAGGGATAACTGGAGTCGACCTCTTGGTCAAGATCAAACGGATCTGTCCGCAGTGCCGGGTTGTTTTTATATCTGGACGTCCCGGGTTAGAGGACATTCTGAACGAGTCCGGGGTATCCCATATGGTTGAAGGTATTATTGCTAAACCCTTTCGGGTCTCCGCGTTTTTGGAAACGATCGAAAACCAGTTCCGCAAGCCTCTTCTCGCTGAAGACAATTGATCCTCCGTGAATATGTCTATTTTTAAGCGTTACTCCTGAATGGGCTGTATGACTCTTGCCTGCTGATGAAGGGTGATACGGCAGTAGAAAAAGACCTATAATATGTAGCCTCAGCCTCTTGGTGATATCAAAAGATTTGTGATAATAAAACAAGATAAGAACATAATAATAATGAAATGATGACCAGGAGGTTATTATGCCCAGACGTTATTCGAAAGCAAAAATTAATGAAGCGCTGGATTTGCTGGAAGATGCGGCCCAGAGCAAAAGAGAAGAACTCCTACAGCATGTTGGAGATGATTACCGTCATATCCGGGATCTTTTTAATGAAAAAAAAGGTTCTCTGCCGGTCTCTGACGTACGGGAAAAGGTCCGTACGGCAATTCAGGAGAAAGAGGAGCACCTAGAGCAGGCTCTGGAAAAAGGCAGGGAAAAAACCCGTGAATCAGTCGAAAGAGCCCGACATAAAATCGAAGAGCATCCCTACGCGTCGTTGGCCGGTCTGGCTGTGGGGACATTTGCTCTCGGATTTCTGTTCGGACGGAAAGACGATGGGCGGTGCCTGTAATGAGCGGCGCATGGCTGAAATATTTGCAATGCAGTCTGGACAGAGTCAAAGATTCGTCACGGGATATTGTTAAAATCAAGGCTGCCACGCTTTATCTGAAAGCGGTGAAAAAGCTCAGGCAGTCTATGCTGTGTATGACGGGAATCATGCTGGGCGGACTGCTGTTTCTATGCGGCCTGATTGTTGTTCATATGACCTTGCTTTTTCATTATGGTCCGACCGTGAAATGGGTTCCGGTGCTGAATTTGTTATTCGGTTTTATTTATATTCTTATCGGAATGGTTATTTTTCTGAAATTTTTTTCTCACGACACCTGGAAACAGATATTTTCTGTTAATGAGATTATGGAAGACGCCCTTGACTAATTGCGGTTATTAAAACGCTGAGACGTGTTCATCTTGTCAGCCCAGGTGGGACTGGACGTTTGTGTTTCTGAGAGTTCGGGAAGAGAATCCACATCTTCATCCGTCACGGCAGGTAAATTCGGTTTTATCGTTTCGTGTTTAATGCTGAGGTTTATAATTTTGAGAAGAACATCGGGTCTTATCGGTTTGGTCTGACAGAATTTTATTCCCAGGACGTTCATCAGCTGTTTATGTTCATCCTGAGTAAAGTAACCGGTAACCGCGATGACCGGGATGCCTTTGGTGAGCGGGTCCTGGGCAAGGTCATTGGCGATCTGAAAGCCGTTTTTTTCCGGTAAACGAAGATCCAGCAGGATAAGGTCCGGGATCTGCAGACGGATATCTTTAACTGCGCTGGTGCCGTTATTATACGTCCTGCAGCGATAGCCGTTTTCTGATAAAAATTCTGCTAATTCTTGGGAATATTGCTGGTCATCGTCAATAATAATAATATGTTGATTCATGAGGTCTCCTTTGTTTGAGATCCATTATAAGCAAAAATATGCTCGTGTATAACAGGTTTTTTCCTTATAATTCAAACCTTTTTCCACTTCATGTCCGTATTGAGAGTGCAGATGGCCTGTTCGGATGCAAACAAAGTGACAATATTATGGTTTTTATACTGCGAATATGATAATTTAAAAGAACTTGGTGATTGTCATATACGCAAATCCGGTAAAACGTATGGTGAAATTTTTCCGCACATTATTCGTTCTTAGCATTTTCATCTTGGGTGCAATCTCTATAGAGGATGCTCATGCGGAAAAAATCAACCGGCTGATTGATAGCCTAATATTGCCGCCCGGTTTTCAGATTGAGGTCTATGCCGGCGATGTGCCCGGAGCGCGCTCCATGGCGCTGTCACCATCCGGAATCCTCTTTGTCGGGACGCGCAGAGAGGGTAAGGTCTATGCTGTTCTTGACCGTGATGGAGATTATGCTGCCGATGAGGTCAAAACGATCCTGCGCGGTTTGAGGATGCCAAACGGCGTTGCCTTGCGTAATGGAGACCTCTATGTCGCTGAGATCAGCCGTGTTTGGCGCTTTGAGGATGTCGAAAAAAATTTAGATAATTTACCTGATCCGATTCTGGTCAATGACGCGTTTCCTGATAACAGCGGCCACGGCTGGAAATATATTGCCTTTGGCCCGGATGATAAACTTTATGTTCCGGTCGGGGCGCCCTGTAATGTCTGTAACCCGCAGGATGAGCGCTATGCCTCGATCATGCGCATGAATCCGGATGGATCGGATCTGGAGGTTTTTGCTTCAGGTGTCCGCAACACGGTTGGATTTGACTGGCATCCGCAGACGGATGTTCTTTGGTTTACGGATAACGGGCGCGACTGGCTGGGGGATAATCGTCCTCCGGATGAACTGAACCGCGCGCCGGGACAAGGTCTTCATTTCGGGTTTCCTTATTGTCATGGAAGGGATATCCCTGATCCGGAATTCGGAGACGCCGGGCATCCTTGTGATCAGTATGTCCCGCCTGCCCGGGAGTTAGGCCCGCATGTCGCGGCCCTGGGAATGTTGTTTTACACCGGGGATATGTTTCCTGACGATTATCAAAGACAGGTGTTTATCGCGGAACATGGATCATGGAACCGTTCAACCCCCATCGGCTATCGCGTAATGCTGGTCCACCTGGACGGGGAAGAAACCCTTTCATATGAACCGTTCGCTGAAGGATGGTTGCAGGATACTGGGGCATGGGGCCGTCCTGTAGATGTGCTCCAGATGGCGGACGGCTCTATACTGGTTTCTGACGACCATCGCGGAGCGGTCTATCGGATTTCTTACAAGGAAGAAACGGAATAGGAATACGCTGGGTATTGAACTGTTGCTGGGGCTGTTTTTGCGGAAGTGCTTGAACCAGCATTTTTTGCGCTGATGGGGGGCGGCCTGCTTCAGCCTGCGCCGCTCTAAACTGTAAAGATAAAATAAGGATTTCGGCTGCTTATGGTCCGCAGAAAACGTCTTCAGTTAAGAAAAAATCTGCGCATCAGTCTGATCTTCATCGGTTGTACGGTTGTGTTCATTACCCTTTTGACCGTTTTCCGGACGCAGATCATTTCCGCCCTGGGCCGCGGGCTGATGATTGATCCTCAGTTTTTATATAACGCCCTTTTTTATGTCCTGTTTATCGTCGGCGTTTTGTTCTTTGTCTTGTTTCTCTGGATGGACCGCGAAGACATCCGGTTTAAGATCCGGCAGAAACAATATCGCAGCGGCTGGTATGGCCGGGATTACTATAATGATATAAAAACCTTAAATGTGGATCAGGCCATGGGTGCGCAGGTTGAAAGCGGAAAGTCCCGGCGCCTGGATGTGGATGACAGTATTCGTCAGGATGACGCCATGTCACTGGATCAGGGCGCGGTCAGCCCGGCCGGCAAAGCGACCAGACTGAATTATAAAAACGGGCGTCTGGACGGTGATTTTGCCACACATTTTGCTGACGGAAAACTTCAGGCTGAGATCTCTTACCGGGATGGCGTCCTTGATGGTGAATTCCGCTTGTTTTATCCCAGCGGCCTGCTCCACCAGGAGAAGACCTTTCATAAGGGCAAGCTCAACGGGGTGTACCGGGCCTGGGACCCTGACGGGGCTTTGTTTTTTGAGATCGAATACCAGGACAGTGTGAAGAACGGCTTCGACCGCAGTTACCGCAAAAACGGCACCATGGAATATGAAGACACGTATGTTCACGGCCGGAAGGTTCTGAGCCGCACCTTTGATGAATCTGGAAAATTAAAATATGAACAGGAATATGAAGATTAAAAACTATGAAGTATCAGGAAGCAGTGGAAAATTTATTATAAAAGGCTATCCGTCCTTATGAGTCCACAGCACTCTTCAAAAAATCCGGTGTTGGCCATTGTTTTGACTGTTGTTCCCGGAATGGGGCAGGTCTATGTGGGGCGTCCGCGGAAAGCGGTCGGCTTATTGATCATTACGGCAGGGATTATTCTGACACTTATATTTTCCGATTCCTATTTGATGCGGCTGATCATGGCCAATATTTATCTTGTTACGGCTGTTCCCGCAGCGGCGGAGGCTTATCAAATCGCCAAATATGGGAAGAATACTATTGATACCGGAGCCCGCTGGTATGTTATTCTGCTCTTGATCTCGACCGGATTTTCCGCGATACCGCTTTTATGGCAGAGCGGACGGTTTTCCCGCAAGGTCAAGATCGCCTGGACCGTTGCTGTTCCGGTTTTGGCCGTGATCTTTTTTACTACGCTGATCCGATATTGGCAGACATTAGAAACTGCCCTGCGGGAACTGTTCCACTGAAAGAGAGGCTGTTATGAGTTTGTTTAATTTAAGTAAAGATGATCATCAGGATATCAAGGACCGTATTATTCAGTTCGATTCCAGCACGGCCATGGTCAACGCCCTGGCTCGGCATCTGCAGGAAAAGGATTTTCCTTTAGTCGGGATGGGAGATGACCTGCCCGCGTGGGTCGGCGAAGCGTTCAACACGGTTCCGTCCAAGATCCGTAAAATGCTTTACAGCTGGAGCGGGTGGGTGGATGCGATTCCGGCGAAGGGCCTGGCGGAGATCCAGGGTGAGGAGATTTCCCGCTGGATCACGGATCTATATTCTGCGCAGCAGTATCCCGGGATCATGTTCGGTTCATCCAATGGTGCCGTAATCCATATCTGTGCGGCCCTGGGCATGCCCTGGCTGCCGCAGACGTTTTTGGTGGCGTCCCGCCGTTTTATTGATCCTGACGAGATTCTAAAGGATATCGAATGGGGCGCCGGGGCGATCACACCGTTTTTAAAAAATAATCCCGACATGCAGGCCAATCAAATGCATGATCCGATCCAGGACCGGCTGATGATCCAGAAAATGGGGTATTTCCGGATCAAGAGGCGGGCCCTGGGGGAAACGTATCAATCATTTATCCGCGATCGGCTGGCGGATGATGCCCCGCTGATCAGTGTGGAATGCCGTTATGCCTGGCCGCAGCTGCAGGTCAGCGATCGTCATCGGTTTCAATTGGGAGGCCTTGGCGCGGTCGATCCGTATGAATATCTAGAGGGAAGTGATCGGGTCCGGGCTTTTTTAAAAAAAGTCGGAGCCAAAGCAGATCATTGGAAGACGTTCCAGCCGACAGACGAGTATCCAGAGTCAGAATGGGGGTATGTGCCTGAAGCCGTGGAAGATATGAAGCGGTTTGCCAGTGAGAATGGAGTCCCTCTGACACGTTTGGTTTTTGATGAACCGGAAGATATCAGCCGGTTCACAGCGGATCTCTATGAGTGGTGGTATGCCCAACGGGGAGTTCAGTGGAAGTCGCTATTGGTGGAAAATTTCGGTCTATTGGCTCCTTTCGATACAGTCAAGGCGTCAGCCATACCCTTTTGGCTGGCCTTTAACACCATGGATTCATATCATAGAATTTGTAAATATTTGAGTGAGCATGAAAAATTTGTTAATATCTATCTTATGCTGATGTCTAACGGCATGGCTGAAGGGATTGGTTTAACGCCGATCGAAGAATGGCATAAGATTCTTGACCAGGCGGAGCGGGACGGGCAGTTTATCGGGGTGAATGAGCGGGAGTACCCGTTGGATTTCGGCACATTCATTAAATACAATCATGATCTGAAAAAAAAGATCCCGCAGCATGACGGCTTGCCGGACCCTTTGTCTTGGGATGAGTTTTTGGAATTCGCCGCATCACGAGAAGGCCGTTACCCTGTTGAAATCCGTCAGGAAGACGCCGCATAGATCTGCGGGTTTTTAGTGAACGAATGGGACCAGGACTGAAGTGAATCGATTATAAGGAGGCATGGATGGAAGATGTTCAGGGGTATATGACCAAGGCGCTGCACTGGGCCGTGACCAGCGGGTTACAAATTCTGCTTGTCGTGGTTCTCATGCTGATCGCCCTTAAGGCGATCCGACTGCTTTCGGAAAAACTTTTTCGTTCTCATATAAAAGTAATGGATATTGAATTTCAAAAACGCGCGGATACCTTGCGCTCGATCATCCGTTCCGGTCTGAGCGTGGTCGTTATAAGTGTCGCGTTCATGATGGTCCTGGATAATCTGGGTATTGAGATCGGCCCGATCCTGGCCGCAGCCGGGGTCCTTGGTCTGGCTGTTGGTTTCGGCGCGCAGAAACTGATCGAAGATGTGATCAGCGGATTTTTTATATTACTGGAGGATCAGATCCGTGTCGGTGATGTGGTGCAGATCAGTGATAAAGGCGGTTTGGTTGAAAAGGTGAATATCCGTATGGTGACGTTGAGAGATCTTGCGGGGAATGTGCATTATGTCCGAAATGGCATCATTGGCGTGGTTACAAATATGACCAAGGAATTTTCATATTATGTCTTTGACATCGGTGTCGCTTACCGGGAAGACGTGGATCAGGTTATTGAGGTGATCAAAGAGATTGACGAAGATATGCGCGGGGATGATGCCTTTAAAAATGAGATCATGGCTCCGATCGAGATCCTGGGCCTGGATAAATTCGGAGATTCCGCGGTTGTGGTCAAGGCAAGGACCAAGACGATGCCGATCAAACAATGGTATGTGGGGCGGGAATTTAACCGCCGTTTGAAGAAGCGTTTTGATGAGCTGGATATTGAGATCCCCTTCCCGCACACAACGCTTTATGTGGGACAGGATAAAACAGGGCGTTCGCCGGCATTGAACGTCAATATGACAAAGTCAGCCGAATAATTCTTAAGAAATCAGGGTGATATGCATATTCAGCGGATCGGCAGGATCGAAAAAACCTACCGCTACTTTCAGCGTTTTGAAGAAGTTGTCAGGGTGGTGTTCAAGTACGGTCTCGATGATCTGATCCGGGGGTTTGAGCTTCCTGCGCCCCTGGACAGCGTGATACACCGCCTTGTAGAACAGCGCGGCAGGGGCATGCTGGAACGTCCCATCGGTGAGAGGGTGCGTTTGGCTCTGCAGGAGCTCGGCCCCACGTTTATTAAAATGGGGCAGATCCTGTCCATGCGCGTGGAGCTGCTTCCGGCCGAGGTTATCCGTGAATTAAGGAAACTGCAGGACCAGGTTCCGCCGTTTGATTTTCAAAGAGTCCCGGAGATCGTCCGCGCAGAATTCGGCTGTTCGATCGAAGAGCTTTTTTCCTCTTTTGAAGAGGAGCCGTTCGGCTCGGCTTCTTTGGGGCAGGTCCACAAAGCCGTGCTCCGGGAAAACGGACGGACCGTCGCAGTCAAAATTCAGCGTCCCGATATCCTTGAGCAGATCGAACAGGACCTGGAGATCCTGATGTATCTGGCGGAATTTTCTGAGAAGCATATTGAGCAGCTGAAGTTTCATCGTCCGACCAAAGTGATCGCAGAATTTTCCAGATCCCTGGAAAATGAACTGGATTACCGGCAGGAATTGGCCCACATCCGCCGTTTTCGGCAGATCTTTGCGGATGATCCTCATGTCTGCATCATGGAAACATTTCCCCAGCAGTCGTCTGCCCGTGTTTTAACCATGGAATATATTCAGGGAATTCATGCCCGCGATCTGGATGAGTTAGAACGTAAAGAGCTCGACCGTAAGGTCATCGCGGACCGCGGGGTGAACGCTGTCCTGCGCCAAATTTTTGAAGAAGGTTTTTTTCACGCCGACCCTCATCCCGGAAATATCTTTGTCCTGAACAATAATGTTATTTCTTTTATCGATTGCGGCATGGTGGGCCGGCTCAACCGGCATCATCGTCATTTGATGGCCTCATTTTTGATGGCATTGTCCCAGCGCGACGCAGAGAGGGCCACCAAATTACTGCTGCGCATCACGGACTATGAACAAGAGCCTGATCAGTCATCGCTGGAAACCCGCATGTCTCAGCTGATCGACCGTTATGTCAGCAAGCCGCTAAAAGAGATCAGTTTTGAAGAGATCTTTATGCGGCTGAATAATGTTTTGACCGCGCACGGGATGATCTTTCCGGCTAATTATTCCCTGATGCTGAAAGCGATCGTGACTCTGGAGGGACTGGGCCGCTCGCTTGATCCTGCGATGAATTTGACCGAAAAGCTGACACCGTATTTTTACCGGATGCGGTTGGAACGGCTGGATCCGCGCAATATTGTCCGGGATATGGGAGAGGTCTCAGAAGAAATGTGGGATTTTTTCCGTCGTCTTCCCGAGCAGTTGGGTAATATTATCGAACAGTTTCATTCCGGCAGATCCCGGTTGGTGATCGAGCACCGTGCGTCTGATACGTTTAAGACCTTTTGGAATCAGGTCGCCAATCGTCTGGCTATGTCCCTGATCCTTTCCGCCTTGCTGATCAGTTCAGCGATCATTGTGCTGTCGGAGATACCGCCGACCTGGCGGGGAATCCCGGTGATCGGTCTGGCCGGTTTTGTCTTATCCGGGATCCTGAGTCTGCATCTGCTGTATTCGATATGGCGCCACGGGATGTTTTGATCGGCCGTTACTTCTGCTGGAGACGCTGAAAGGCGTTGTCAAATCCCTTTTTGAGTTCACTCAAAGCGCCGTCCACTCCTTTTTTCGCTTCCGCCATAACATCCTCAGAAAGCTCGCGGAATTTTTCCAGGCGGTCTTTGGCGTTGCTGAGTTCCCCTTCCAGTCGTTCGATCTCCGGCTGAAGCGCGTCGCGGGTTTCATTTTCGGCGAGTTTGGCTTGGACCCGCAATTTATCCAGGCGCTGACGATGGGTTTCGATCTCGTTTGCGATGCTGTCGATGATATCTTTTCGGTCAACCATGCTCAACACTCCTTTTATTATGATTATTTCTTTTTTGGTATTATAGGAATTGAATCCTTATCCGTCAAATCCCTGCCGGCTCTAAACTCATAGTAGAACAAACTCTGTTAAGAGGGGGATCGGGCCAGTGCCGGGGCGGCATAACCCCTCTATAATTAAAAAAATGTTTAAAGAACCCAATATGTGAAGGAGGACGGATATGGCCAAGATAGCTGTGATTATTGATAGCCAATTTGAGGATTCGGAATACACCAAGCCGGCCGAAGCCTTTAAGGAAGCCGGACATGAACTGACGCATATCGGTCTCAAACCCGGGGATGAAGTGGTTGGAAAAAAAGAGGGAACAGCCGTTAAAGTCGAGAAGTCCGTGGAAGAGGTCAGCGCGGATGATTATGATGCGCTGCTGATCCCCGGAGGATATTCTCCGGATCATCTCCGGGTGAATCAGAATGCCGTGAATTTTACGAAAGCGTTTATGGATCAGAACAAACCGGTCTTTTCGATTTGTCACGGTGCGCAATTGCTGATCACCGCGGATGTTTTGAAGGGCAGAAAGGCCACGGGCTGGAAGTCCATTGTTCAGGATATCAAGAACGCGGGCGCTGAATACCAGGATCAGGAAGTCGTGGTGGACGGTAATCTCGTTACGAGCCGTCAGCCGTCTGATCTGCCGGCCTTTATTGAGCAATCATTAGCAAAATTATAGATCGTATGATGCTTTTTAAAAGGCGCCCTTAGTTGCGGCGCCTTTTCTGGGGGATAAGGTCAGGAATTGCGGGAATAGTCATATTAATTTTGCCTCATATATCCGTAAGATATAAAACAACGTATTGAAACAACGTATTGATGGCATAGATATGGAAAATATATGATACCTGAATTTTTACAAGGCCGCGGCCCGATTGTCTCGAAAATGATCGCCTCGTTGATCATTGTTGCGGTGGTCGTTGCTATCAGTAAAATTATCGGCGTGATTTTCGGTCGTTGGGAGAAACGGACCCTTAATAAACTGCAGACTCAGCAGCCGGCCGGTCTTTCTTCGGCAGAGACACGGTTTACGATTACGCGCCGGGTGATATTCGTTTCCATTTATATACTGGGTTTGGCGTTTATCCTTCTGCAATTTGAAGCGGTTCGCAACATAGGAACCGGTATTCTGGCAAGTGCGGGGGTTGCCGGCATTGTCATCGGGATGGCCGCGCAAAATACTTTATCTAACATCATTGCGGGGATCTCTGTTTCGTTTGCCCAACCGGTGCGTCTGCGTGATGCGGTGATCTTTAATAATGAATGGGGCTGGATTGAAGAGATCGCTTTAATGAATACAACGATTCGTACTTGGGACAATCGGCGTATTATCGTGCCGAATAATGTTCTGGCCAGTTCGGTCATTCAGAACTGGACGATACGCGATCCGACCCTGCTGGGGGTTGTTATGCTGTATGTGGATTACACCTGTGATATTGAAATGGTCCGCGGCTGGGTCGAGGAGATCGTTGATCAGAGCGAACACGCGACTCAGGATAAAGTGGCCGTTCTGCAGGTTGTCGATTTTACCGAAAAGACCATGGTTCTGAGGGCATTAGCCAAAGGGAGGGATTCTCCGGGGACCTGGAATCTGCGCTGTGAGGTCCGGGAAAAACTGATTCAGCGTTTTCGTGAATCCGAACTGCCGCTTCCGATCATTCGGGTGGAAGGAAAGCCGCTTGAGGTCATACGGCAGGAGCGTAACGGGCAGAGGAATTGATCTGATCAAAAAAACAAAAAGGGCGTGTCATGACAGATATTGTATCTTTATTGGTGGGAATTTTATTTCTTTTGGCCGGACGGGAATTATTTTGGTTTTTCGTCGCCGTAGTCGGCTTTATGGTCGGCATGGAAACCGGGATTACCTGGTTTGCCTGGGAGGCGCAGTGGATGGTTCTGCTTTGGGCGGTCGGTCTGGGAGCAGTCGGGGCTCTTTTAGCCGTTTTTTTTCAATGGGCCGCAATTTTATTTGCCGGATTTATCGGTGGTGGCTATTTCGCGTTATACATGACACAATCATTATTTACTTCTGTTAATATTCCAGCGCTGATTTTCGGCATCGGCGCGGTGGTTGGATTGGTTTTTATGGCCCTGGCCTTTCACTGGGCACTGATCATTCTGACCAGCGTGGCGGGTGCCTTTTTAGTCGTTACAGCATTGCCTTTAACTGAACACGCTCAATGGATCGGTATCGGGGCAGGTGTTGTCCTGGGAATTGTGATCCAGGGGGTGTCGTTATCTGTCACACAAAATGAAGAGCAATCGCAAGCATCGTGAGGAGAACTATGAGTTTACGGGATGATATTGAATATCAGGATGAATCGATCGTCAGCCGGGAGATCTTAAAAAAAGAGCATGGCACTGTTACGCTGTTCGCTTTTGATGAGGGGCAGGGCCTGAGTGAACATACTGCGCCCTTTGATGCTTTAATCCAGATCATTGAAGGTCAGGCAGAGGTCACGATCGGAGGAAAGGCGCAGACAGCTAATGAAGGGGATTTGGTAACGATGCCCGCAAATATTCCGCATGCTGTACAGGCTCAGCAGCGGTTTAAGATGCTTTTGGTTATGATCAAAAGCCAATAAGAGCAGGGAGGATGCAATGTTATATTGGGCGGCAGTATTTTTTATTATTGCGATCATTGCCGGTCTGCTTGGTTTCGGCGGGATCGCCACAGCTGCAGCCAGTATCGCTGAAATTTTGTTTTATATTTTCATTCTGCTGTTTATTTTGGTCATTGTCATGATGTTCATGAAGCGTTCCCGTCCGTAAGCGGGATATTGCAGTTATGATGATCATAAACAATTAAGGAAAGGAGTCATTATGTCAGACGAAAAATTGACTCAAAAAAAATGTCAGCCCTGCGAAGGCGGGACGTCTCCCTTATCAAGAGAAGACGCTCAAAAACTGCTTAATGAGGCAGAGGGCTGGCAGCTGAATAAGGATGCCACGATGCTGTATCGGGAAGAGACATTAAAAAACTTTGTTGCCTGTGTAGAATATATACGCCTTATCGCCGGAGTGGCGGAAGAAGAGCAGCATCATCCTGACCTGCATCTTACCGGATACAAGCATCTGCGGATTGAACTGAATACGCATGCCATCGGGGGCCTTTCCGAAAATGATTTTATTATGGCTGCCAAGATCAATGAGATCCCCATAGCAACAGAATCCTAAGTCGATAAAAATCAAACAGTCATTTTAGAGTTGACAATATATTAGAAAATGCTAATATATATGAAATGGAGCAAAAGACATGAGCCAGAATTCCGTCCGAAAACACCAGCGTGCTGCACAGACCCTCAAGGCTGTCGCGCATCCGGCCCGCCTGCAGATCCTTTCTACCTTGAAAGAAAAGGGCAAATTATCTGTCGGTGACATTCAGAAGGAGGTGGGGTTGTCCCAGTCCATGACCTCGCAGCATTTGGCGGTTTTGCGGCGGGCTGAGGTTCTGGGCTGCGAAAAAAAAGGAAATATTTGCCTTTATCATATCGTGGACAAAAACATTTTTCAGCTTCTCCATTGTGTAGAAAAAAATGTTTAAGATGTCAACCGCTGCGGTGCTGATCGTCATCAAAAATAAATAGGGAAAACGAGTTATGAAAAAAATACTGGATTGGGTTTTCAAGCATCCCAAAACCGTTATGGGGTGTGTCGCTTTTGCCGCCTTTCTGGCAGCCACGCAATTTCCCCGGATCAAAGTCGACACCGACCCGGAGAATATGCTTCCCCATGACGCCCCGGTCCGTGTCTTCCATCGTGACGTTAAGAAAGAGTTCGGGATCTATGACATGATCGTTCTGGGGGTTGTCCGCGAGGATCATCCTCAAGGGGTTTTCAATCCGGAAAGTCTTGCCCGGATTTATTCGATCGTACAGGAGACCAAAAAGATTTCCGGTGTGATCAAGAGCGAGATCGTTGCTCTTTCGACGAAAGACAATATCGAACAAGGGGGCATCGGGACGGTAAAGTTCAGTTGGCTTATGCCGGAACCTCCGGAAACTCAGGAGGAGGCCAATCGTATTCTCCGTGAAGCTCAGGACCATCCTATGTTCGCCGGCAGTTCTGTTTCAACCAGCGGCAAAGCCCTGGCGGTCTACGTGCCGATCGAAAAGAAAGATCTCAGTTATGAAGTGGCTGAGGAGATCCGTGCTCTTTTGAAAGAGCACGCCGGTCCGGAAGAATTTTATATTACCGGCTTGCCTGTGGCGAATGATCAGTTCGGTGTAGAAATGTTCAAACAGATGGCTATCTCGGCTCCTTTGGCCGGTCTGATCATTTTTTTGCTGATGTGGTGGTTTTTTAAGTCGTTTTCTTTGGTGATCGCGCCAATGCTTATGGCGGTGGCCACGGTTTTGATCACTATGGGGCTGCTGATCGGTTTCGGTTTTCCGGTGCACATTATGAGTTCTATGATCCCGATCTTCCTGATGCCCATCGCTGTGCTGGATTCTGTGCATATCCTGAGTGAGTTTTTTGACCAGTATCAGAACTTCGGCAGCCGGAAAGAGGCCCTGCATCATGTGATCAAAGATCTGTTCAGCCCCATGCTGTTTACGTCCATGACTTCCTTCGCTGGATTTTTTTCTCTATCTTTTTCTCCCATTCCGCCTGTTCAGGTTTTTGGTGTCTTTGTCGCGATTGGGATCGCTGTTGCCTGGCTGCTGACGATGGTCTTTATTCCTGCCTATATTATGCTGATGAATCCTAAGCGGTTTGAGGCATTCGGCCGTACCGCAGAGAAAGAGGAGCATCACGGGATCATGGACCGTTTTCTGCAGGGCATGAAATCTGCTGTCCTGAAATGGCCGGGCCGTATCGTGATCCTGGCGGCTCTGATCCTGATCATTTCTTTTTATGGAATTTCAAAAATTCAGGTTAATGATAACCCGATCCGCTGGTTTCGACGGGGGCATCCTATCCGTCTCGCTGACCGTGTTCTTAATAAACATTTTGCCGGAACGTATCAGGCTTATTTTGTCATGGACGCGCGGAAAGAAGGCGAGGTATTCAAATCACCCGACATGCTGCGGTATATGGAGCGTCTGCAGGAACATATGGTGTCCAGAGAGGATGTCGGAAAGATCATGTCTTTGACCGATATCGTTAAGAAGGTCTACGATGAGCTGATGGGCGGAGATAAGACGTATGACAGGATCCCTGATACCCGTCAGGCGGTAGCGCAGACCCTCATTTCCTTTCAAAATTCTCATCAGCCCGATGATCTCTGGAAGTTAGTGACACCGCAGTATGATAAGGCTGTGCTGTGGGTGCAGCTGAAAAGCGGTGATAATCAGGATATGAGCAGGGTTGTCCGTCAGTTTGAAGAGTATATGGTTGAAAATCCTCCTCCGGTTGAGGTGGATACCGGATGGGCCGGGTTGAACTATATTAATGTCGTCTGGCAGAATAATATGGTCGGAGGGATGCTCAAAAACTTTCTGGGCAGCTATATTATTGTGCTGTTTATGATGCTGTTCCTGTTTCGGTCTCCTTTGAAAGCCCTGATATCCATGATCCCCTTGACGATCACCATTCTCTTTATTTATAGTCTGCTGGGATTTATCGGCAAAGACTACGATATGCCGGTGGCGGTTCTGTCCGCGCTGACCCTGGGGCTGTCCATCGATTTTGCCATCCACTTTATTAAACGTTCGATCGAGATCCATCGCACAGCCGGAAACTGGCTGTCGACCGCTGACATCATGTTCGCTGAGCCCGGACGCGCTATTCTGCGGAACGCGATCGTTGTAGCGATCGGTTTTTTGCCGCTTTTGCTGGCGCCGCTTATCCCTTACCGTACGGTCGGGTTCTTTATGTTTATGATCATGGCGGTATCGAGTGTGGCTACGCTGATATTGATTCCGGCGATCATTATGCTCAAGCCGGCGGTCATGTTTGCCGAATTTAAACAGCGCATCCCCTGCCGCTGCGTCCATTGTGTTTTAACGGCAGTCTTTGTGGGGGCGGCTGTGGCCTATGTTCTGGAAGGGTATACCTTGACCGGGTGGCCGGTGATCGCCTATGTCTCTTTGGGTGTGATCGCACTGCTGGCTGGTTTGTGTTACGCAGCATCGAAAAATAAGATTTGCTATAATAACGAGGAGGCGTAATTATGAAAAGAGTATTGCTGTTATTAGCTGTTATTTTTGCGGCGGGTCTGATTCCGTCAGCTCCGGCGCGGTCTGCAGATATGGACGTCCAAACGATTGTTGAAAAGGCCAATGTGACCGCTTACTATCAAGGAGACGACGGCCTTTCGGATGCCCGGATGACCATAACGGATTCTCAGGGACGGGAGCGGATCCGGGAGTTCCGTATCATGCGTTTGGATATCAGTGATGGGGGAAAGCAGAAATATTATGTGTACTTCCGCAAGCCTCCGGACGTTGCTGAAATGGTTTATATGGTTTGGAAGCAGTTGGGGCAGGATGATGACCGTTGGCTGTACCTGCCCGGGCTTGATCTGGTACGCAGGATCGCGGCCAGCGATAAACGTTCGAGTTTTGTGGGATCCCATTTTGTTTATGAAGACGTCTCCGGACGTTCCCTGGACCTGGATACGCACACTCTGGAATCCGAGACCGACAGCCGGTATGTGATCAAAAATGTTCCTAAGGATAAGGCCAACGTGGAATTTGCGCATTATCTGGTCTCTATCGATAAGGAGACCTTTTTGCCGATGAAGGCGGAATATTTTGATGAGTCTGGAGAAAAATACCGCGAGATGGAAGTTCTTGAGATGGATACGATTGACGGCTATCCCACAGCGACAAAGTCTGTGATCCGCAATTTGGCTGACGGAGGCCGGACGGTCATGGATTTTTCCAATATTAAATATGATGTCGGCCTTGATGAAAGCATTTTCAGCGAACGTTATCTGCGGCGCCCGCCGACGCAGTGGATACGATGAAATAACAATATTCCAGACATAGTTTTAGAGGAAAAGTATGGGCAGGCGCATTCTAATTTGTATTTTTGCTGCGGCACTTATGGTCATCTGGCCTCAAGACGTTCGAGCCGGGTGGAAGTCCCTGCGCGGATTCGGCGAATTTGCTTATGGACAGCGTTTCCATGATTCTTTAACCAAGCGTGAAGAATTCACTATGCTGGAGACGCGCCTTCAGCTGGAGACAGGTTACTACTTTGACGGGGAAAGTTATCTGGCTGAAAAGCGGGGAGTCTTTAATGTCCGGGGAGACCTGCTGTACGATTTTTATTTTTCAGAAACAGCCGTTGATATGCGGGAGCTGGCCCTTGAGTTTACCCCCTGGTCATTTATGGATGTTAAGGTCGGGCGTCAGATCCTGACCTGGGGCACCGGCGATTATCTCTTCGTGAATGATCTGTTCCCAAAGGATTATGTAAGTTTTTTCATCGGCCGGGATGATGAATATCTGAAAGAACCTTCCAACGCGGTCAAGGCCTCCATGTTCTTCGACGCGGCCAATGTCGACCTGGTGGCTATCCCGGATTTTGAACCGAATGCTATGCCCGAGGGGGACCGTCTTTCGTTTTTTGACAGCTTTCAAAACGGTATTGCCGGAAGGGAATCAGACCGTAGTATCATTGAACCGGCGCGACAGTTCTCCAACACCGAATATGCTGCCAGGATCTACCGTACGATTGACAGTCATGAATACGCGCTGTATTATTTCCGGGGTTTCAGCAAGGCTCCCCGTAGTTACAAAGACCAGGCCGCGCGCGAACTGAAATACCGCCGTATCGATGCCTACGGCGCCAGTGTGCGGGGGGCGTTTGCCGGAGGGATCGGCAACCTGGAGGCGGGGTATTATTATTCCCGTGAAGATCCTGACGGCACCAATCGTTTGATCGAAAATTCGCTGGCTAAGTATCTTGCCGGATACACCAAAGACCTGGGCAATGACCTGCAGGTCGGATTCCAGTATCTTTTTGAGCAGCGCCTGGATTATTCTGAATATATCAGTAATCTCCTGCCGGAAGATTATTATTGGGATGAATACCGCCATGTGGTAACCAACCGCATCACCAAACAGTTCAACCGGCAGACAGTGACCTTGAACGTGTTCACCTTCTTTTCCCCATCCGATCGAGACGGATATTTCCGCCCGACCCTGGCCTATGATGTCACGGATAACTGGAAGGTTACGGTGGGTGCCAGTATTTTTTGGGGGCCGGATGATCAGACCGAATTCGCCCAGATGAAGCGCAATAAAAACGTCTTTTTCCGTGTCCGGTATTCTTTTTAAGCCATGTTCTTAACCATCGTCCTGCGAAGATAACTCTATTCGAGGGTTTTTTCCGCAGAACGCGCCGCGACTCAAAAAATATGATCTGCAACCTTAAAACCCTTTCCGGTCTGCGCAACGGGGTGTTTCTCGATACGGCGCGGCCGGGTGCGGACGAACGGCAATCGTTCCTCTTTGCCGACCCGCGCCGCGTGATACGGGCCGATACCCTTAATGAAGTTGATGGCGCTTTGAGTGAGATCGACCGGGCCGCAAAGCGTTACTGGCTGGCCGGCTGGATCAGTTATGAGGCGGGATCAGCATGGATCGGCGCCGGGAAAAAGCCGGCGTCAAAATTGGAACGTCCTTTGATCTGGATGGGGGTATATGACCAGCCGCAGGTGGTCGATCATTTTGATCCTTCCGGGCTGTATGTACCGGCTATTGATCTTGATCATAAAATGACCTTTGCCGAGTATGCGCGGAATATCGATCACATTAAGTGTTATTTAGCTGAAGGGCAAAGTTATCAGGTAAACTACACCTATGATGTTGATGTCCGTGCGGAATGTTCGCCCCCTTTTTTGTACGCCGCTTTACGTCAATCCCAGCCGACCCCGTTCTCGGCGTTTATTCAGACCGATGAACTTGCTGTCCTGTCATTTTCCCCGGAACTTTTTTTCCGCCGGCGCGAGGCCGGCATAGAGGTTAAGCCGATGAAAGGCACAGCGCCGTTTAGCGGAAAACCAGCTGCGGATAAAAAACGTGAGAACGCTCTGCGCTCCGATCCCAAAACCCGTGCTGAAAATCTGATGATCGTCGATCTGCTGCGTAATGACCTGGGGAAAATCGCGCGGCCGGGAGGTGTCCATGTGCGATCGCTATTTGATATTGAACAGCACCCCACCCTTTTGCAAATGACCTCTGCGGTGACCGCGCAAATTGACGAGCCGATCTCTTACCGTGAAATTTTTCATGCCCTTTTTCCCAGCGGCTCTGTTACCGGAGCGCCGAAACAGAGAACGATGCAGATTATTGCCGGCCTTGAACAGGGCGTACGGGGTGTGTATTGCGGGGCGATAGGATATATTTCGCCCAAACGGAAGGCTGTCTTTAATGTTCCGATCCGCACGCTGCAGCAGGGGAAAGGGGAACTGTGCTGGCAATATCGTGTCGGCGGCGGCATTGTCTGGGATTCGACCGCGGAAGGAGAATGGCAGGAATGCCGTACGAAAACCGCTTTTTTAACATCCGGTGCCGTTCCGGAATTTGAACTGATCGAAACGGTTCTCTGGAACGGTAAGGACTTGGATTTTGCAGAAGACCATATACGGCGGATGACGGCTTCGGCCAGAGTCTTCCAATGGCCGCTCAAAAGGGAAATCATCAGTCTGGAATTTCAAAAGGCCGCTGATCAGCTGAATGAGCGGCGGCCCTGTGTGGTCCGTTTTTTAGTTGACGCATCCGGGACGATACGGCATGAGATCCTGTCATTGCAGCTTAAAAAGGGTTCGGCCGGGCGCGATGTTTCCTTATCCGGCGTCCCCCTGGATTCTGAAAATCTGTTTTTACAGCATAAGACAAGCTATCGTCCCTGGTATAGTGAGGCTTATCAGAAAATATCAGCAGACGATGATCTTTTTGATGTGCTTTTTTTCAATCAGCGGAATCAGTTATGCGAGGGCGCCCGGAGTAATGTCTTTGTCCGCCTCAGCGGGAAGATCTATACGCCTCCGCGGACCTGCGGCCTTTTGCCGGGGATACTTCGCTCCCGGATGTTGAAACAGGGAAAATGCCGTGAACGGATCCTGACCCGTGATGACCTTTTGCTGGCTGATGAGGTGTTTTGCGGTAATTCGGTCCGCGGTCTGCTTCCCGTCAGGATCCGGAAATAAAATCCTCTTTACAGCTGGATAAGGAAACAGTAAAATGCTTTTCATTTGATCGCAGTTACCTGCGATCTTTTTATTTAGAAAAGGAGTTGAAACATTATGAAGCTGATGAATATCAGTTTATTTTTCATTATTGTCTTATTCGCGGCTCGCTCTGTCGCGGCTGGGGAAGTCGATCTTCCCCCGATCCGGGTCGTGGAGGTATCATCTGCTGGTGACAGCAATTTTTTGACGATCATGGCCGAGCCGGAATATGAATTGGAAGATCGATCAGCCGTTGATGTTCAGAAACGTGTTGCTCATGGTTATCTGCAGGATGTCTCGATCCTCGGAGGGATTTTTGAGGATACATCTGTTTTTCTGAATGGTGTGCCCCTTGACAATCCGCAGACCGGTCATTTCCATATGTCTCTGCCGGTCGTTTCACTTGATATCTCCCATGCACAGGCTGATCTGAATGCGCTTTCCATAGGATATGATTTGCACGATCTCCGTCCCGGAGGAGTGATCCAGGCCGCGGCTGGTTCGGCCGGTTTGGCCCAGGGGGCCGTTTCCTGGACAGCAGAAGCCGGCGGAGCACTGCACCGTTTATCTGCCGAAGGCATGCGGACCGACGGCTTGCGGGACGATACAGACGGCCATAATCTGTCGGGCAGTTACACCTTTTCCCGCAGTAGCGCGGAACAGGATCTGCTGATCTATATGAGCATCGCGGAAAAACGGTTCGGTGCTAACGGTGCCTATGCCGCGCCGGTGTACGACAAGGAAGAAGAGCATCTGAAGCAGGAACTGATCACCGCAGACTGGCGTCTGGGCGATGAACAGCGCTGGCAGTGGCAGCCGTATATTCACCGAACCCAGGATACCTTCTGGCTGGACCGTGATAATAAATCGTTCTTCCGTAATGATCATGAAACCCTTGTCGCCGGAAATATTCTGACCGTGACGGATACGGATTCCGGCTGGTATGGACGCTGGCAGCCTCAGAGGGAGCAGATCCGCTCAACCAATCTCGGAGAGCATCAGCGTCAGGAACAGCACATCGGCCTGGGTCAACAGAAGCAGAACTGGTCCGGCTGGAATATCGATTGGTATGTGGAAACGGTCTATTACGATCAATTTCCTTTGGAGGTCCGTCCTGAGCTTAAGCTCGGCTATCCGCTCACTCCCCGCTGGACATGGCAGACCCGGTATGACCGCACGTTCCGTAAGCCCTCTTTTACTGAGCTCCATTATGATTCCCCTTCCAACAAGGGGGATCCTGACCTGGTCCTGCAGAGCAGTGATAATGTACAAACCGGATTGCTATATCAGGACGCAGACATGAACGCTGGCGCAGATGTCTTTTGGCGTTATCAGCAGGATACGATCGATTGGGGAAAAGACAGCGGTGGTGCCGTTTATCAGGCGTTTAATGCCGGGACACTGAACGCGCGGGGTTTTGATCTTCATGCCTCCAGGAGGATCGATCATCCGTTTCTTTCCCAAATAGAGTTTTCCTACACCTATCTGAGTCTGGACCGTGAACCAAATCAATATGATATATCAAAATATCTCTTTGAATATTTTCGTCATCGCCTGGTGACGGCGGTATCCGGGCAGCGGGGATTCTGGTCTTACCGCCTTAGCGCAGCCCTGGAAGATCATGTCAGTCTGGACAGCCGTATTCTGATCGGCGCCAAGGCGGCATACCGTTTTTCGGCCCAGGGCGAATGGTTTATCGAGATGGATAATCTGCTTGATGCCGATTATCAGGAATACCGCGACATCAGCGGCAATCCCTTTGCGGTGAAAACCGGGGTTAGCTGGCGCTTCTGAGATGCCGTTGCGTTAAACGAAAGAGCCTGTTACGATAGCAGTCCCCAACAAATATGATAAGAGAATGAAATGTCTCATTTATAAAATGTGCTGATAATGGTGGTCCTATTGTGTTTCTCCGGATCGTTCGTTCTGCCCCGGCGAGGCAGAACTTCACGCGACGAAAATCCTCCGCTCTCATCACGATGACACGTGATGAACCGTGCCTGCTCCGGATTTCCGGCGTCCTTCACAACACAATATGACCCCGCGTGATTGTCAGGATCATTCTCAGACAATACAAATGGAATGCGGTTATGACAGGTTCTGCTGAACAGCGAGCGTATTTGATCAAGGACGGCCGAACCGGACTGGGTCCTGTGGTCTACTGGATGAGCCGGGATCAGCGTGCCCGGGATAATTGGGCATTGATCCACGCACAGCAGCGGTCTCTGGAGCTCGAGCGGCCGCTGGTCGTGCTCTTTAATCTTGTTGAGGACTTTCTCGAGGCGGGTCTGCGGCAGTACACGTTCATGCTTGAAGGTCTGCAGGAAACCGCGGACGCTCTTGAACAGAAGCATATTGCGTTTCAGCTGCTGCGGGGAGATCCTCAGGAAACCGTGCCGCGTTTTGTTGAAGAACATGATGCCGCTCTGCTGATCACAGATTTTGATCCTCTGCGCGTTAAGAGGCAATGGCAAAATGGTGTTGCGGAACGCGTTGCTGTACCGGTCATCGAGGTCGATGCCCATAATATTATACCGGCCCGGCTGGTTTCTGATAAGCAGGAATACGCCGCCCGTACGATCCGTCCAAAGATCCAGCGCTGTCTTCCCGAATTTCTCAGGGATTTCCCAAAGATCCGCAAGCATCCTTATCGTTTTCCACAACAGTCCGGCAGTCCTTTTTGCGCCCGCGCTGTACTGGATGACCTTAATGTCAAAACTCATCCGGCCCCGCTCGGGATCATCCCCGGAACACGCGCGGCCCGTTCATGCCTGGATTCCTTTATCCGTACCCGTTTAACCCGTTATGATAAAGAGAACAATGATCCGAACCAGGATGTTCTCTCGGGCCTTTCTCCTTATCTGCATTTCGGCCAGATCTCCGCACAGCGGGCGGCTTTAACTGTGCAGGGTGCGGATGCTCCCCAGAACCAAAAAGATGCGTTTCTGGAACAGCTGATCATCCGCCGTGAACTGGCGGACAATTTTTGTTTTTATAATCCGCATTACGATTCTGTCGACGGGTTTCCGGAATGGGCCCGCAAGACATTGCATCAACACCGCAATGATAAACGTGATGTCATTTATACTCTGGAACAGCTGGAGCAGGGAGAGACGCATGATGATCTGTGGAACGCGGCCCAGCTCCAGATGGTCCTGACCGGAACCATGCACGGCTTTCTGCGTATGTACTGGGCCAAAAAGATCCTGGAATGGACACCTGACGCGGAAGAAGCTCTGCATGCCGCGATTGTTCTTAATGATCGTTATGAATTGGATGGACGTGACCCCAATGGATACGCGGGGATCGCCTGGGCGATCGGCGGGGTCCATGATCACGGCTGGACAGAACGGCGTGTTTTTGGCAAAATACGTTTTATGAACTATAATGGCTGCCGCCGAAAATTTGATGTCGATGCCTTTGTTCGGCATATCAATAAAGATGTTGGTGTTAATCAGGAAAGTAAGGGGGGCGATTCATGGATGAATTTATGCAGGCAGCGATCGCGCAGGCGCTGAAGGGAGAGCAGGAAGGCGGGATTCCGATCGGTTCGGTTCTGGTTCATAACGGAGCGATCATTGGGCGGGGACATAACCGCAGAATTCAGCAGGAAAGTGTGATCCGCCACGCGGAAATGGACGCTTTGGAAAACGCGGGCCGTTTGCCGGCCAATGTTTACCGGGAATGTGAATTATATACAACGTTGTCTCCCTGCAGCATGTGCTCGGGAGCTGTGATCCTTTACGGTATACCAAAGGTCGTTATCGGTGAGAACAAGACGTTCAAAGGCGAAGAGAAGTGGCTTAAAGAACGCGGGGTCAAGCTTGATGTTCGTCAGGATGAAGCGTGTATGAAATTGATGAAGAAATTTATCGATGATGAACCTGAACTCTGGAATGAGGATATCGGAGAAGAATAGCAGTCCGTATCCCCGGTATGGCTGTTTTGCCGGCTGAAAAACGGAATGCCTGGAGAAAGGCGTACTATGATCTATCGGATTGAACAGGCAACGATGAAAGACGCGCAGGAGATTCACCGTCTGGTCAGGAATTCTGCCCGCCGACAGGAAATGCTCCCGCGGCCGCTGCAGTCGGTCTATGAAAATCTGCGTAACTTTTTCATCTGCCGGAACCGTACCGGACGCGTTATCGGCTGCTGCGCCATGCAGATCGTCTGGGAGGATCTGGCAGAGATCCGTTCCCTGGCGGTCGAGCCGCGCTATCACCGCAAAGGGATCGGACGTATGCTGGTTGGCGCGGCGCTTTCGGAGGCCGCACGTATGGAGATTAAAGAAGTTTTTTTGCTGACCTATGTTCCGGAATTCTTTCAGAAATTCGGCTTCCGCCGGGTCTCTAAAAAGCGGCTGCCGCATAAGATCTGGACGGATTGTCTGAATTGCCCGCAGTTCCCGGATTGTGATGAGGTCGCTATGCTCCGCGTGGGGAAAAAGGCGTAATCTGCAGAAATCACAGCGGCACTTTCCGGCGGCGCCTGCGGTGCTTTTTTTTCGCAGGGCGGCTTCTTCCTGATCTTCGTTCGCGGCTGTCTCTGATCCATATGAAAGATCTTTTCGTCCTTGACATCACTGGAATATATGTTACTATTTGTAGTAACATGTTACTACAAATAGTAACGGATGGAGTGTCATGAAAAAATCCATTTCGGTTAAAACGGTTCCGGCAGACCGCTTCACGCCGCTGGTGATATTCAAAAAACTCGGTGGAAAAGCATTGCTGGAATCCGCGGTCCTGGAGATCGGCAAAAGCCGTTATTCGATTATATTGGTGGAAGAAGCCTTTCGCGTTTTACTGGACAACCGCGGAGTGGTCCGCCGCGATCAGGACGGATCTGAGCAGCTGCTTTCTTCTAAGCCGGATGATCTGCTGGATATCCTCAAAAAAGAAGGCCAGGACCTGCTTCAGGAAAAAGATTACGGGTTCCCGATCCCTGCCTGCGGTCTCGGCTATCTCGGTTATGAGACAGCTGCCCTGTTCGACAAAATTCCGCTTAAACCCCAGCGCGATGAACTGAAAATTCCCGATGCGGTCTTTTTATTCGGTTCGCTTTTTGTGATTTTCGATCATTATAAAGATGAACTGAAGATCGCGGCGTTGGATCATGGCCGGCAGGGGAAGAAGGCGATCGAACGGGTTGTGGAGCGTCTGATGGATAATGATTTCCGCGCTTACCGCAGTTCGGATGAAACCTTTTCCTGTGAAGGGGATATTGCTGCGGGCAGGGACGAATTTATTGCAGGTGTTAAGGAATTAAAAGAGCATATTATTGCCGGCGATATTATTCAGGGTGTCTTGTCCCGGCGGATCCGTATCGCGACCGAACTTTCGCCGCTTGACGCCTACAGCCGGCTGCGGCGTATCAATCCCTCACCGTATCTTTTCTACCTTGATCTGGATGATGTCCAGCTGCTGGGTTCTTCTCCCGAACTCATGGTGTCGTTAGCCGGGGAAACGTCCACGATTAAACCCATTGCCGGGACCCGGCCCCGCGGAAAGAACCGCAAGGCTGACCTGGCGTATGAACAGGAATTGCTGGGTGATATCAAGGAACGGGCCGAACATCTCATGCTGGTGGATCTGGCCCGTAATGATCTCGGACGCACCGCACGTTCCGGAACGGTCATTCCGCGGTCGCTGTACAGCATTGAACGCTATTCCCATGTCATGCATATTGTTTCGGAGATCGAATCGGAACTCGCCCCGGAGCATGATGTCTATGATCTGATCCGGACAACATTTCCGGCCGGGACGGTTTCCGGAGCCCCCAAGATCAAGGCTATGGAGCTGGTCTCGAAAATTGAGAAGGTTAAACGCGGTCCGTACGCGGGGCTGATCGGACATTTCGACATCAATGGAGATTTTGATTCCTGTATTACCATCCGTTCTCTGATCTATAAGGACGGCGCGTATTATTTGCAGGCCGGAGCGGGGATTGTTTATGATTCGGTTCCGGAAAAGGAATTTGAAGAAACCATGCATAAGGCGCGCGCTCTGATCTCGTCTTTGTGTATGGATGTCAATGAGCCGCCGCAAGGCAAGAAAGGACGCAGATCATGATCCTGATGATCGACAATTATGACTCGTTCACATTTAATCTGGTCCAGTTAATTCAGACGATGGGGCATGATGTTAAGACCGTCCGTAATGATGAGATCACGCTGGCGCAGATCACCTGTATGCGGCCCAGTCATATTATTATTTCCCCCGGTCCGGGCCGTCCGGATGATGCCGGGATTTCTTTGAGCGTGATCAAACGCTTCGGCGGGAAAATTCCGATCCTGGGTGTGTGTCTGGGGCATCAGTGCATTATTCAGGCCTACGGCGGGGATATTATCGCCGCCAACCGTATCGTGCACGGTAAGCCTTCGCCGGTGGTCCATGATAATAAAGGTCTGTTCCGTAATCTGCCGCAGAACTTTGAGGTGATCCGTTATCACTCCCTGGGCGGGGATCCCAGCACGCTCCCCGAGTGTCTTGAGGTTTCGGCAACCGCGGCGGACGATGAGACGATTATGGGTGTCAGGCATCTGCAGCATCCTGTGGTCGGCGTGCAGTTTCATCCCGAGTCCATCGGTACAGCAGAGGGGCGGAAGATCCTGTTCAATTTTTTTCATTATAAACCTGAAGAACCCCAGAAATTTTCTCTCTTAAAGAAGCTGGCGTCTGGTTCGGATCTTACAGATAAGGAGGCGTATGTGATCATGGATGAGATCACAGACGGCGAATTCACAGACAGTCAGATCGGAGCATTTTTGGGCGGGCTCTCGGTCAAAGGAGTGTCGCCGCAGGAACTGAGCAGTTTCGTCCGTGTTCTGCGGGAGAAAACCGGGGTGACCAGCCGCATGCGAGGGCTTTTGGATACCTGCGGGACCGGCGGCGACGGCCGGCATACTTTTAATATTTCGACCGCCGCGGCTCTGTTATGCGGATATTGCGGTGCCCGGGTGGCCAAGCACGGCAACCGCGCGATCACCTCCAAATCCGGGAGTTTCGATTTTTTGAAAAGTCTGGGGGTTACGACCGGCGGGGATATCCGCGTGAATAAAAAGGCACTTAAAGAAAACAATTTTGCTTTCTTTTTTGCGCCGGGATATCATTCCGCGATGCGCCATGTTGCCAAGGCGCGCAGGGATATCAAGATCCGCACGGTGTTTAATATGATCGGACCGTTGGCGAACCCTCTGGATCTGGATTATCAGCTCGTGGGGGTGTTTTCTCCGGATCTGCTGGATCTCTTTGCGGAAGCCATGCGTTTTCTGGGGCGCAAACGGGCCATGGTGGTCCATTCTTACGACGGGATGGATGAGATCAGTGTCTGTGCGCCGACTATGGTCAGAGAGTTAAAGAAAAACGGTGAGATCAAAACGTATGACATTGAACCGGCGGATTATGGGATAACGGGTTACACTTTAGACGACCTGCGCGGGGCCTCCGCTCCGGAAAATGCGGCCATGTTCCGCAAGATCATGGTTCAGAAGCGTCCTGCGAAAAATCTTTCCGCGATTAAAGCCGCGGTCTGTCTTAACGCCGGGGCAGGACTTTACATTTCCGGTCAGGCGGAATCGATCCGTGAAGGGTTTAAGGCAGCAGAGAAGGCCGTGACCCAGGCCGGTTTCCGTAAATATATTGCAGTGATGGAAGAGACAGAATGAGCCGGTTTTTCGGACAATTCGGAGGGCAGTATGTCGGCGAAGTTCTTAAGCCCGCTCTGATGGAACTGGAACAGGCATACCGGACGATCATTCCGTCAGCGGAATTTCAGCAGCAGTTTACTACGCTGTTGCGGGATTATGTCGGACGTCCCACACCGCTCTATTTTGCGGAAAACGCCACCCGTGACCTGGGCGGCGCCAGGATCTATATTAAATTGGAAGGGCTGGCCAACACCGGGGCGCATAAGATCAATAACGCTCTCGGTCAAGCCTTATTGGCAAAGATGATGGGAAAAACCCGCCTCATCGCTGAAACCGGCGCGGGACAGCATGGAGTGGCCGCGGCAGCGGCCTGTGCCAGGCTGGGTCTGGACTGCGAGGTCTTTATGGGGGCGGTCGATGTCCGTCGTCAGCAGCCTAATGTTTTTCTCATGAAACAATACGGCGCCCGGGTGACAGAAGTCAGCGACGGAACACAAACTCTCAAAGACGCGGTGAACCGGACGCTGAAAGAATGGGCCGCCCGCAGTGCAGATACGCATTATCTTTTAGGATCAGCTTTAGGTCCGTATCCTTTCCCGGATATGGTGCGGGATTTTCAATCTGTGATCGGGCAGGAAGTCCGCCGTGATCTTTTGGAACGGGAAGGCCGTCTGCCGGATGTCGTAGTCGCCTGCTGCGGGGGCGGGTCTAACGCCATCGGAACGTTTGCTCCTTTTCTGGATGATGATGTCCGTTTGGTCGCGGTGGAGGCCGGAGGGATAGGGGACGGTGCTGGTGAGCATGCTGCCAGAATGACCGGCACCGGGCAACCGGGAATTATTGAAGGATATAAGTCCTATTTTCTGCAGACAGAGGACGGACAGGTGCTGCCGACCCACTCGATCTCTGCGGGGCTGGATTATGCCGGCATCGGCCCGCAGTTAGCCCGCCTGGCGGAATCCGGACGGATTCAGTTTGAAATGGCCCGGGATAAAAATGTCCTGGAGGCGTATCAGTATTTCGCCCGCAAAGAAGGGCTGCTTTTCGCCCTGGAATCCGCCCATGCCGCGGTCTATGCCCGCCGCGCGGCACCTGGCTTGTCAAAAGACGCGATCATGGTCATTACCATGTCCGGCCGCGGGGATAAAGATATTTTTATCACAGCGCGGGAATTGTATCATGATCCCTGGATGGAGTTTTTGAAACAGGAGATCAAATCCGACGGAGAACAGCATGGCCAAGAATGATATTCAGCTGATGACCCATCTTGTGGCCGGCTTTCCGGACCGGCAGGGATTCGCGCAGGCTGTTTCCGGTTTGAAGCAGGGGGGAGCAGATATTCTGGAACTCCAGATCCCTTTTTCTGATCCGACCGCGGACGGGCCGGTGATCACCCGGGCCTGCGAAGAGGCCCTGCGGGAAGGATTTCGTGTGAACGATACGTTCGAGTATATCCGTCTGGCGCAGGATGCCGGTTTTAAACGGATCGTGCTGATGACCTATGCCAATATTGTTTTCCGTTATGGATTTCAGCGTTATGCGGATGATATGAAACGCGCCGGAATCGAGGCCGTATTGGTTCCTGATCTGCCGTTTGACGATGAAGACGGGTTTTATCAGACAGCGTTTGACGCGGGTCTGGACCCGATGCCGGTCGCTGTTGTGAGTATGTCTGCTGAACGGCTGGAGATCCTGCAGCAAAAACCTTTCCGCAAGATCTACGTCTCGATCCGCAGCGGAATTACCGGTCAGAAAAGCACGATCACCCCGCAGGTCAAAGATTTCCTCTCGCGGCTATCCGCTTATGAGCGCTTCGCCGGTTTCGGTATCCGCTCTGCGCAGCAAATCCAGGAGCTGGCCCCGTACGCTGATGCCGCTGTCGTGGGGTCGTATTTTACGGATATTATCGCCTGCATTTCGGAAAAAGGGGGCTCTGTCAAGGACGCTGTACGGAAAGCGGTTCAGGATTTAAAAGCGCTTTAGATTTTTCGGTGTTCGCTGGACAGGGAGAGGCGAACTTGTTAATATATCCTGACTTTTAAAAGCTTTTAAAGGATTCTCTTGCGTGAACCTATTTCCCAGCGCATTTCATAAGCCATTTTTCCGCAGTCCGTGGTCACGGATCATCCTGTTTATACCCGCGCTCTTGTTTCTGCTTTTTGCTTTGAACCACGTCCGCTCCGTCATTAAACTGCAATATTTCCGCATTTTTGATCTGGACAAAACGATCTCCTGGATCGAAAACGAAGACGGGATCTTTCGCCGGTCGGCCTGGGGCGATCTGGACACGATCCTGCTCTCGGGTGATGAATGGAAGACATTTCAGACCGCGTTTTATCTTTACCGGCCGGGGGAAAGCGGGCTTATCTTTCGATATGTGAGTCCTGATGATTTTCATTTAGTCCTTTTTAATGAAAAAGCGAATGTGATCGCGATCCTCCATCAGCAAGAAGGACAGGCGTCCTTGATCGACGTTGCTCCGTATGAATTTCAGGAAAGCAATCTCTGCATTCTGAAGGTCGATGACCGGAATGTCCGTGTGTTCACGGGAGGAGATCTTGTTTTAGAGGCCGATCTTGCTCCGCCGGAGGAGGACGCATATCATTTCGGATTGATGGCCCAGCAGGCCTTAAGCGTATTTTCCGGTTTTCGTATTCAGGGTGTCATGGCGGACGGGACGCCTATCAAAGCCGCCAGCCCACCGGAACGCAACCGGCGATCCAATCCTGCCTTTCTTTTCCATGTATCTGTTTTTTTGCTTGCCGTGGTATTGTTAACAGCCACTTTTCTGTTTATCTTAGGCATACCCTGGCATGCGCTGAGATCGTCCTTATGGCCGATGAGCTGGACCGCCAGGGTGCTCCATGTTTTGGGAGCTATTTTTCTCTTTTGGCCTTTTCTCGCCCGCGGATCACTGCTGATCGGCAGTTATGATAATATCGGCGAGATATTGCCGCTGGCCTTTTATTCAAAGCAATTGTTTCTTGATATCCTGCAGGGAAAATCTCTGGGATTGTGGAACCCGCTGGTGCATAACGGTGTTCCGTTTTTCAGTAATCATTGGAATATGATCTATTATCCGGTCAACTGGCTGCTTTTTCTCGTGCCGGAGAAAAGTTTTTTATCAGCTATGACCCTGAAGATCTTTCTGGAGACAATCTTTCTTGGCTGGTTATCTTATGAGGTTTTCCGCCGTGAATTCGGAAACCGGTTTTGGGCTTTGTGTGCGTCTCTGATCTATCAGCTTTCATCTGTTCTGATTTTTACTTATACCCTCTATCCGGCAACAGCTCTGTTCTTTGCTATGACCTGGGTCGGCTATGTTTTATGGACATTTTCGGAACGAAAACCTTCCTGGAGTTATTTATTGCTCTGTGTGTCAGGGTATTTTTTGCTGACATCCGCCAATGTCGCTTTTGTATTTTACGCTGTGTTGCTCCTTATTATTTCCGCTGTTTACCGCATGTCCCGCCCGGACCGTAAGCCGCATGAGATCCCGCTTATGCTGGCGGCCGGTCTAACCGCCGGTTTATTGAGTGTCGTTCGGTTGCTGCCGTGTCTGTGGGGAATACTGAACAGTAACCGTGTGGTTGACCAATTCGCGACACTGCATTCCCGTGTTTTTACCGTGGTCCGTTTTTTTGTTCCTCAGCTTTTTGGCTGGCTGGGACCGGAAGCTATGCCGGTTCTGCAGAACGAACATTTGGATTTGGCCGATACGTTCGCCGGGATGAATCCGCATAATAACGGGTTTTTTTATTTTGGGATCTTTGCGGCTGTTCTTTTACTGGGCGGCCTGGTGACTCCTCTGCTGAGAGGAAAGGCTAAGTTTTGGCGGGTCTTCGCGGGGCTGACGCTGATCGTTGCCTTTCTCTGGCAGCCGATCTGGGGAGTTCTCAGTATCCTCTTTTTTCCGCTGAATCATTTGTCATATACCATTGTTTTATTGCCGCTGCCCTTATGCATGGTAATGGGTTATGCCGGGATGAGGATCTTTGATCGGGACAACACAGTGGCCTGGGCCCGCAATACGTCTGCAGCCCTTGCCTTAGCCGCGGCATACGTCCTTGTTTTTCTGGTCTATCTTTTCCCGGAAACGGTCAATGCCGCGAGAGGGATAATCCTTGTCATTTTGGCCTTTTCCGCTGTTTGGATGCTTTGCTGTAAACGATATCAGGAGTATATTCCTCTTTGCAGACAAGGAATGATGGTGATTGTCTTTGCATTATATCTAATATGCCTGACGTTGGTGACCGGCATTTTGCTGTATCATCCTTTTGCTCAGCAGTCTGCGTTAACCCGCTGGTTCTTTCTGCCCTGGCTGGGTGTTATGGGTGCTGCGGCTCTGGCCGGATATATCCGCCGGGAATACGCGGAAAAATCCGGTCCGGTTCAGAAAATCCCGTTTCGGGTGTATTGGCCGCTGGCATTGGTGACCCTCGTTGGGATAGGAATGATAATGACTCTGCCGTATTTTGTGCGATTCCTGCGGCTCGTGCGCCAACCTGCTTTTAATTATGCGGTGGAGAGTGCCTACGGGATCTTGATCTTCTTTTCGCTCACTTTGCTTTTCTCTTTTGGTTATGTCCTCTGGAGGCGCAGACTGGTTTCATCCGTGATTTTGGGCGTTCTTTTCATTGCTTTCCTATGGGCAGATCTGCTGGTCTTTAACCAACGGTTTAAATCCATCGCCGCGCCGTTTTATTATCCCCATGCTTTTTATAAGTCATCCTTCCGATATCCGGAATTGCCTGCCCAGCTAGATGAACGCCTTGACCTGATCAATTACCGGGCTGCTTCGCAGGAGCATATAGCGTTGAACGCGAATAAAAACATTGTCGCCGGGGTGCCGAGCTATACCGGGACAATCGGCTATATGCCCCGGCGCTTCGCCCGTTTTGCTGCCGCGTTCGGTATGCCGAGGGAATCGATTTTGATCTATCCCAGTGATGCCATTGAAGATTCCCGATTTCTTGATCTGTCGGCTGTCCGTTATATTTTCAAAGAGGGAGGAGGGGTGCGTTCCCGGCCTTCTGCGCTGAGCCGTCTGAATATCGCCTATGCCTATGAAGTGGTCCCGGATGAGCAAGTACTCCTGGACAAATTGTCGTCAACAGGGTTTGATCATCATCAAACAGTTTTAGTTACTAAGGATTTGAAACTGCCCTTAGCAGAAAGTGATCCCCGGCCGATCAGCACGATCGCGATCGCGTCGCAAGGGAGGGATTTCCTGCGGACATCATTTATCGCGGAGCGTCCCGGCTTGATCCTTTTTAATGAGTCGTATGATGAGGGCTGGCGGGTGTTTGTCGATGGCAAGGAGGCGGAGATCATTCCGGCGAATTACAACTTTATGGCGGTGGCTGTCCCGGCCGGGCGGCATGAGATTGAATTCCGCTATGAGCCGCATTTATTCCGGCTGTCTTTGCTGATCAGCGGCCTTGCCTTTTGCGCGATGGTTTTTACTACCGCGATCTTATATCGAAGTGAGCGCCGCCGAGCTTAACGTATTTTCTGAAATTATTTGTGTCTCAATTAGGCGGCATTATCCGTCGCAAAAATTATCAGAGACATGAAATAAGATATCGCTCCTCCCCCTTTATGGGGGAGGCTGGGTGGGGGTTTTGCTTGACGAGATCCCCCTCCCTAACCCTCCCCACAAGGGGGAGGGAATCCTAATTTAGGCAGCTATGTTCTGAAATATCTTTTTAAATTTTTCTGAGAGGGCTCTGTTTTAGAAGCGGTCCCAGATCGCGGCAGGTTCCTGACCGATGCGCCAAAAGGCGACGCCCTTAACTCTGTTTTCCTGATAAAATTTCAGTTTATTCGCCAGGCTTTGCTGGTCTTCGAAGTGGACCTTGAGGCGGGCGGTTTCCGTGTATTCAAAATACGGGTCACCGGTCTCGGTCAGTTTGATCGTGCAGGTCTGGTTTTCGCAGAGTTCCAGGGTTTGGGGGTGTTTGAGGGCGCGGGCAAAGGTCTCAGTCTGCCAGGCCCGTCCGTAGAGCGGAAGTCCCATAATGAGTTTATCTGCGGGGATGCGTTTCTGGGCGTAATGTAAAATTTTTTCACACCAGGGCAGAGAGGCGATCGGTCCGGGCTCTCCCGTTCTCCAGTGTTCGTCATAGGCCATGATCATGACGCGGTCGACATGTTCGGCGATTTTAGGATATTCGTACGCGTTTAGATTTTCCCACCAGCGGGCCGGCACCGCGACCGAAAAAAGGATCTCTTTCGGCAAACGGGAACGGAGGTCTTCAAGCAGGGAAACATAGAGCTGCCGGTCTTCGTAGCGGACTGATTCAAAGTCCAGCTGGATCCCGTCAAAATATTCGGCGTAGGACGCGATGTCTTTGATCAGCTGTTCCCGGAAGGGGAGATCCTTACGCAGCATAAAGTTGGTCAGCATTTTACTGCCGATCATGGAGATGACAATATGAAATTTGGGTGTGCGGTTGAGCCGGGAGGAAAGGTCGGGCGGCCGGATATCGGTGGGGATGCGGCCGTTGTCGCCCACACGCGCGCTGAAATAGAGGATATCGCTGAAGGGCATATCATCATGCACGAAATATTCTTCTCCCTGCATGAGATAACCCCAGGTCTCCTTGAATGAGAGCGGAGAAGATGCCGGCTCGTACGTTTCAGCTGTGCTGACATCAGAACTGACATTGGCGGGCAGGGTGCCGAGTATCAGAAATGCGGCTGTCCAAACGATGAGAAAAAAATTTTTAAAGGGTTTCAGGGTCATTTTTAAGGACTGAGGGTTTTACGTTTTAGTTCTTGCGATTTGTCCGGGTCACCGAGTTGTTCCACAAGTGTGAGCGCGAACTCCAAAGCTGTGCCCGGACCGCGGCTGGTTATGAGATTTCCGTCGATAACAACGTTGTCTTCCTTGAAGGTTGTGTTTGGCGGAAAAGAGTCCTCCATTCCCGGGTAACAGGTGGCCGAGCGGCCGTTCAGGATTTCTGTTTGAGTAAGAACGGCTGCCGGAGCGGCGCAGATAGCGGCCACGATCTTGTTTTCTTTTGCCATAGCAGAGATCAGGGATAGGACACGAGGGTCTCCGGCCAGGCGCTCCGCTCCGGGAAGTCCGCCGGGCAGAACGCAGGCATCAAATTCCCCCTGCACGCTGTCTATACGGGTATCTGTTTTTAAAGTGATATCATGAGCGCCGGTCACCCATTCCCGGTCCGCGGTTAAACCCGCTGTTACAACGTCGGCTCCTGAGCGGCGAAGAATATCAATGACCGTTACGGCTTCTATCTCTTCGAATCCGTCTGCCAGAATTATGAGAATGCGTTTTGTCATGCCGCTCTCCTTTTATACTGAGCATATTGTAAAGGAAAAGGCGAATGATGACAATAGCTAATCTTTTAGGAGAATAAGGTCTATTTTTTAACGGGTTCGCACGGTATAATAAAAACAAATTTAAGAAACCAAAACGAAGGAGGGGGAGATGAAGGCAGTCACGAAACTGGGAATCTTATTGGTAGCGGTTATGATGTTTATGGCGCCGCAGGCAGTCAACGCACAAGAAACGGAAGAGGTTTATCCCGCACAGTTGTCACTGTTTAATCCGATCCAGGTTTTTCCACAGGACACATCTATTCATGGTTTGCGGATCAACCTGCTTTACGGCGCAAATGAAAATGTGACCGGTCTTGATCTCGGGTTGGCTAATGTTACAAATGGTGACCTGACAGGGATCGGCTATGGCCTGATCAACTATACTGGCGGCAATGTTTACGGGGCTTCAGAAGGCTTGCTGACCATTGTCGAAGGTGATGTGAGCGGCGCGGCCGCAGGTTTTGTCAGCTATGTTAACGGGGAATTGAGGGGCGCCCAGATGGGACTGGTGAGTTATGCCAGCAGTGCCAAAGGGATGCAGTTTGGTGCCCTGAACTATACGGAAGACATGGAAGGGTTTCAGCTGGGTCTGATCAACTGGACACAGCGTCTGAGCGGTCTGCAGATCGGTTTGATCAATGTGGCGTCGGATAAAGAGATGCTGCCGGTCCTGCCGTTCATCAACGCGGCCTGGTAACAGCTTTCGGCTGAAATGGATCATTAAAGGGGCTGTCCTCATTGTGAGGGCAGTCCTTTTTTATTTTGTCATGCTTGTCCTTGTCAAGCCCGGGGAATTGGGTTAGAATTTAAGCCGTCATGTCCAAAAACTATCTCATTTTAAATACCTACGGCATCGGGGATGTGATGTTTTCCACGCCTTTGCTGGAAAGCATCAAGGCGTATCAGCCTGACGCTCGAATCGTGTATCTTTGCGACCGCCGGACGCAGGAGATCCTGGACGATCATCCTCAGGTTGACCGGGTCCTGGTTTATGAAAAGGACGAATTTGTCAAAGAGAAGCAGCGGTCTTTTTCCGGATGGTTAAAAAAATGGAAAATTCTTTTGGATCAGATCCGGGAGGAGGGATGCGACACAGCGATCGACCTTTCGTTGAGTTCCAAGATCGGCCTGATCCCGGTCTTGGCAGGGATCAAAAAACGCGTTGGGCTGAATTATAAAAATCGCGGACGTTATTTAACAGATAAAATTGATATCTACGGCTTTGAGGGAAAGCATGTCGTAGATTTTTATCTGGATGTGATCAGAATTATGGGAATTCCTGTTGCCGGCAGCGGGCTGACACTGGGGATCAGCGTGGCGCGGCGGGAATGGTCCGACGGCTTTCTGAAAACACATGGTATCAATGCGTCTGATTTTCTGGTCGGAATAGCGCCTTGCGGCGGGCAGACACTTAATGACCGTGCTCACATCAAACAGTGGCCAGCCCAACATTTTGTTGCACTGATCGACTGGCTGCAGAACGAATATCAGGCGCAGGTTCTTTTGTTCGGAGCTCCGCATGAAAAAAAGCAGATCGATGAGATCTGTTCGACTGTCAACCAGCCTCAGCGCTGCCTTGCAGTCTGCGATGCCTCTTTAATGCAGTGTGCTGCCTTGATCGATCACTGCCGACTGTTTATCGGAAATGACACGGGTCTTCTGCGGTTCGCTGACGCGCTGAAAAAGAAGACGGTGGGGATATTCGGCCCTGTTGATGAACGTGTTTATGGAATGTTCCCGTTCGATCCCCAGACCCAGGCATATCTGACAGCTGACGTCATGTGCCGTCCGTGCTACCACCGTTTCCGCTTTGCTGAATGCCGGAATCAATACCGCTGTATAAAAGATATTTCCGTGACTACAGCCGTCAAGCATTTGGAAATAATATCTAAAATTTAGTGTGCGAGGTGCAATTAGATAAGAAGCTATGCGGTAGGTTTTTGGTGACTCCGCTGCTCAGTTTTACAAATAAAAAATGGGGAATGAGATGTGTCCTTTAATCAAAAAAAACGTCCGAATATATTATTTTCTACTACCCGCCAATGGAACCCGGGTGATGAATTTATATTACATGGAATCCAAAATATTCTTCGAGAATTATTAGAAGGATATAACGCTATTATTTTTAACCGCAGTCCAGAAATGAAACATAAAGAAGAACCCACTATTAGTTTTCAGCTTAAACTTCGCTCGCTTAGTTGTAAGCGTCTTCAGTTAACTAGATATGATAATTCTTTCAAAGAAGCTGTCTTGTATGAAAATTTTATTGATATCGTTATTTTGGCCGGGACACCGGAATGGGCAAGTCACCGGATGAATGTATTATATGAATATATCTTAACGCATTCGATACCTGCTCTTTACATCGGCATCGGAGCGGGATCATCGGATATTGATTTTGATTCTTTGCGGGGAGGGTGCAAAAAAGTAATATCGAATGCTCCCTTGATCACGGTGCGTGACCGGATTTTAGAGAAAGCCTTAAAACGATTCAATGCCCATTATCTTCCGTGTCCTGCCTTGCTTTCAGCACCGTCTACTATGGAAAAACATGTTCACACTGTCAAGAAAATCGGATTGATTTATATGGCTAACACTGGCGTCCGTTCCAATACTCTTTTGAATAGTGATTATCAATTTTTAAAAAAATATTATCAGACGCTACTTGAACGATACGGCGAACGGTATGAATTCCATTTTATTTGTCATTACATTGACGAACTGCCATATTTTCAGAAAGATTTTTCTGGTGGAACCTGCACCTATTCATATGATTCAAAAGATTATCCAGATATTTATCAGAAATTTGATATGGTCGTTGGCCCGCGAGTTCATGGTATTGCCATGGCGGCGTCGTTAGGTATACCCGGTATAAGCATTCAGCATGACGTGCGCGCGCATACATGCGAAGGATTCCTGGCGGAAAAAATAAATATAGCTGATGGTGTAGAAAGCGCCGTTCAGAAATTTGTCGATCGTGCGGCGCATTCCGATCCGGCCACGATGAGCACCGAGTTGTTGAATAGGAAAGACGAGGTCTATCGGAAGTATCTAAAATTGCTGTGGCCTTTTTTCAAAAGCAAGATCAGTCGTTGTTCTTGATGATAGATACTCCATAAGATTTTATTTTAAAAAAGCCATTAAAGTAATAAAAGGATCAAGTGGCTGCTCATATCCTCGGAATATCCGCGTTTTACCATGACTCAGCCGCCGCGCTGATCCGCGACGGAGAGATCATCGCCGCGGCTCAGGAAGAGCGCTTTACCCGAAAAAAGCATGACCATAATTTTCCCGCCCGGGCTGTTAAGTATTGTCTGGATTATGCCGGGATCCGATCCCGGGACCTCACCCATGTTGTGTTTTATGATAAGCCGTTCATTAAGTTCGAGCGCCTGCTGGAAACCTATCTGATGACCGCGCCGCTGGGCCTGCGGTCGTTTCTCAAGGCCATGCCTCTGTGGCTTAAGGAGAAGCTGTTTCTGCGTGATACGATCGCTGATGAACTGAATTATGACCGAGAGATCCTTTTTGCTGATCATCACGAATCGCACGCGGCCAGCGCGTTCTATCCTTCGCCGTTTGAACGGGCCGCGGTCATCACCCTGGACGGGGTAGGAGAATGGTCCACTCTGACTGTCGGTCAGGCTGAGGGGACCAAGCTGCGGATCTTAAAAGAGATCCGTTTTCCGCATTCCCTGGGCCTGCTGTATTCGGCTTTCACTTACTACACCGGTTTCCGCGTTAATTCCGGCGAGTATAAATTGATGGGGTTGGCCCCTTACGGTGAACCGCGCTATGTGGATCTGATCAAAGATCATCTGGTCGATATCAAAGAAGACGGATCTTTCCGTCTGGACCAGCGGTATTTCAATTATTGTTCCGGTCTGACCATGACCAACCGCCGTTTCCACCGCCTTTTTGGACGTCCTAACCGGAAGCCGGAGGCACCGCTGGAACAATTCCATATGGACGCGGCGCGTTCGATCCAGGCCGTGACCGAGGAGATCATTTTTAAGATCGCCCGTTATGTCCATGAATTGACCGGGGAATCGAATCTGTGTCTGGCCGGAGGCGTGGCGTTAAATTGTGTGGCCAACGGCAAGATCGTCCAGGAGGGGCCATTTGACCGGGTCTGGATCCAGCCGGCAGCGTCTGACGCAGGCGGAGCACTCGGCGCGGCGTTGGCGGTCTGGCATAATCATTTGGGTAAGCCCCGCTTCCCGGACAAGGCGCGCGATTTACAAAAATCTTCTCTGCTGGGTCCGGAGTTTTCAGATCAGGAAATCTGTACTTTTCTCGATTCCCGCGGCGCGGTCTATGAGCGTCTGGATGATGCCGAGTTATTTCAACGGGCGGCTGATATTTTGGCTGATGAACAGGTGGTGGGTTGGTTTCAGGGGCGGATGGAATTCGGGCCGCGGGCTTTGGGCAATCGCAGTATTCTGGCTGATCCCCGTTCGGAAAAGATGCAGAGCGTCATGAACCTTAAGATCAAATTTCGTGAATCGTTCCGGCCGTTCGCTCCGAGTGTTCTGCAGGAGCATGCCGGTGAATATTTTGACTATGACGGGGAAAGCCCGTACATGCTTCTGGTGAGCGGGATCCGGCAGGACCGCAGAAATCTAGATCCCCGGGGAGAAAGGGGCGTGACCGGGCTGGATAAACTTAAGATCAAACGATCAGATATTCCCGCTGTGACGCATGTGGATTATACCGCCCGGGTGCAGACGGTAGCGGAGCAGACGAACTCCCGTTATTACGCTTTGCTCAAGGCCTTTCATCAAAAGACCGGCTGTCCGATCCTGATCAACACCTCGTTTAATGTGCGCGGAGAACCTATCGTCTGCACCCCGGAAGATGCCTATAATTGCCTTCTGCGGACCCATATGGACGTCCTGATCATGGGGAATTATGTCATCCGGCGTAAAGACCAGCAGCAAAACGATATCCAAGCAGGAGACCTCAGTGAGTTTGTTCCGGATTAAAAGCACAGAGAAAGAGCTGCGGCGTTTCGGTCTGATCCTGGGGATCGTATGGTCGTTGTTCGGCATATATCATCTCATCAGAGGTCATGCCGGACATGCTGTGGTCCTGATCCCTCTGGGGGCGGCCTTTCTGCTGCCGGTGATCATCCGGCGCCCGGGGTGGCTGCGGCCGGTGCATTGGCTGATGGCCGCGGCTTTCCGCTGTGTCATGCGGCTGACCACGGATGTCGTCCTGACGTTGTGTTTTTATCTGGTTTTCACGCCGATCGGTTTATTGATGCGCTTTCTGGGCAAAGACCTTTTATCCCGGAAGATCGAGCGTCAGCTTGAGAGCTACTGGAGCGATCCCGAGCGGAAAGAATTTGATCCGGATCATTATACAAAACAATTTTAGTAAAGAAGGGGGCGTTATGAGCAAGGTCGGATTAGTTAAAGAATTCTGGGAGTTCATGAAGACCCGCAAACGCTACTGGCTGGCGCCGATCATTGTTATTCTTTTTTTATTAGGCCTCTTGATCGTTCTGACCGAGAGTTCTGCCGTGGCCCCGTTTATCTACACACTTTTTTAATGATCAGCTCTTAAACGCCTCACCATAGCATGACAATTCATCAGATTTGAATCATGGGCATTTTTTGTTTTTTTTATGCGCGAACTGTCTTGCCTGATCCCGCGAGGTTTTCTGTATTTCTGATTTTGAGTGCCGTTCCTGTGTGATATACTTGACATATGAATGATTCCGGCGAGCGTGATCCTGAAAAAGTTATTATGGTAGTCGATGACGAGCAGACTGTCAGGGATATGCTGTCCCTGACCCTGGAGGATGCCGGCTACCATGTCGTTCTTTTTCCTGGAGCAAAGCCGGCCCTTGAGTATCTTCAATCCGCATCTGCGGACCTTATCATCACCGATGTCCTGATGCCTGAAATGGATGGGTATGCGTTCTACAAAACATTAAAAGAAACTCCGCGTCATGCCGATATTCCGGTTATCATTTTGACGGCCCGGGGGGCAATGGAAGACGCTTTTGAAGCGGTCGGAGTGGACGCGTTTTTAGAAAAAACAGCCGGGACAGAGGCTTTACTCAAATGTGTTTCCGACTTGATCCAGCATGCCCCGGTGGTCAAACGTTCACAAATCCCGCGCAGGATCCTGATCTTTGGTACGTATCCGGAGACTGTAGACGATATGGTCGAGTTGATCGGAGCGCGCCGTCATGTGGTGGAGACCGTTTCAAAGGCCTCAGATGTGATATCCCGCACGGTGGAATTTAAAGAAGATATTCTCATCATGGAAGTTCAAATGGAGAACGGTGAACCGGCCGAAGATGTGATACGGGCTGTGCGCCTGCTTCCCCAGGGTAAAGATATTCCAATCCTGCTCTACAGTTTTTACCGGGTTTCGGAACTCGGCAGTGATGATTTCCGCAAAAAGATCCTGAATATCGAAAAGTCTGCCGAGCGCTGTATTACGGCCGGAGGAACAGAATATTTTGACCGTTTTAATGAACTGACCTTCCCGGAACAGCTGCAGAAGTACCTTTAGGATGTTCATTACCTATTTCCGCGATAATTCTTTGCTTTCCTGCTTAAAAATCGTTAATATATTACCCTAGTAGTGTCCAAATTAAGAAGCATAATACGACGATGATAGACATATCGGACATAAAACTTAAAGCATGTCATTCCGGGCGAAGTCCCGGAATCTTATCGTCGAGATTCCTGCATACGCAGGAATGACAGCCGTCTAATTTGGACAGTTATGATATTACCCATTTAATAATTTTTTGTAATACGTGAATATTTACCACAACGTGGGAATGTTCCTAAATTGTACAGGAGGGAAGGATGTCCAAGAAAGCACCGAATGAAGGGATCAGATCTGTCCGCGAACATGGCAGCGGCGTGTTTCGAGCCGGAGCGCATATGCTGCCGTGTGTCTCTTTGATGATGGCCGAAGGGGTCATTCAAAAGGTCAAAGATCTCAAGAAGCCGTTTGTTACCATTATTAACTCCTATACGACTCAGATCCCCGGCCACGCTCATCTTGATCAGCTCGGCCAGGTTATTAAAAAAGAGCTGGAGTCGCAGGGCGTTAATGTCTGGTACACCAATATCGGCGGGGCTGTCTGCGACGGTATCGCCATGGGGCATTTCGGTATGAAATATTCTCTGCCGTCCCGGGAATTGATCACAGACCAGATCGAGACGATCGTCGGGGCTCATCCCTGTGATGCCTGGATCGGCATCGGCAACTGCGACAAGATCGTTCCGGCCATGTATAACGCCATGGCGCGTTTGAATGTGCCGTCGATCTACGTCAGCGGCGGCCCCATGCTGGCCGGAAGCCGCAATACGGACCTGATCTCAGTTTTTGAAGGCGTTGGAAAGCATTCCGTTGGAAAAATGTCGGATTCTGAATTGACGGATCTTACGGAATGCGCCTGTCCGGGTTTCGGCAGCTGTTCGGGGATGTTTACGGCGAATTCTATGAATTGTCTGGGTGAAGTATTAGGTTTGGCACTGCCGGGTAACGGAACGATCACGGCGACCAAAAGGGTCAAAGGTCAACGCCGCCAATTCCGTCTGAATCCGGAGCGGCTGGAACTCTGCCGTGAGGCAGCCAGAACCCTGATCCGTCTTATGAAGAAAAATATCCGTCCGCTCGATATCATTACGCGTGAGGCGATCGATAATGCTTTTATTTTGGACATGGCCATGGGAGGGTCGACGAATACTGTTCTGCATGTCCTGGCTCTGGCCAGTCAGGCCGGGATCAAATATGATCTGAAACGTCTGAATCAATTATCGAAAAAAACCGCGAATGTCATCAAGATCGCGCCCTCTCGACCGGACGTGCATATTGAGGACGTGCATCAGCTTGGCGGTATGGGGGCTATCCTGAAAGCGATCCATGATGCCGGGCACCCGTATTTAAAGCTTGATGCGAAGACCGTCTATGGCACATTAGGGACGTATGTCCGCAAAGCACCCAAGCCTGACGGAAAGATTCTGCGGTCAGTTCCGGACGCTTTTCAGAAAGAAGGCGGTCTGACGATCCTTTTCGGCAATATTGCCCGTAATGGTGCGGTTCTCAAGACCAGCGGAGTGGATGAGGATATGTTCGTTTTCCGCGGGAAAGCCAGGGTCTATGGTTCACAGGAAAAAGCCCTGGATGCCATTCTCGGCGGTAAGGTCAAAGACGGGGACGTTGTGGTGATCCGTTACGAGGGTCCCCGGGGCGGGCCGGGGATGCAGGAAATGCTTTCACCGACTGCCGCGATCAAAGGGGCCGGCATCAGGGCGGCTTTGATCACAGACGGGCGTTTTTCCGGCGGGACACGGGGCCTCTGTATCGGGCATGTCGCGCCTGAGGCCGCAGCCGGAGGGGAGATCGCTGTCATCCGTAACGGCGATATGATCGCTATTGATGTTCATAAACGCTCATTAAACATCGAACTATCCGCTGCTGAGATCAAGAAGCGCCTGAAGGACCTGAAGCCGTTTAAGATCAAGGTTAAGGCCGGCTGGCTTTCACGCTATGCGTCTTTGGTGACCAGCGCGGATACCGGTGCTGTTTTTCAGGATGTCGCATCCTAATACAACCGCGCGGTGTCAGACTTTTATGAAAAAGTGGCTGTCATTTCATAACCGATGGTTTGTCTGTGTCCTATTGTCCGGCTCGGCGCTCGCGGCGTATTTCCATACGCTCCGGGCGCCGTTTCATTTTGATGATATCGTTTTGCTGTTAGGTGATCCCCGTATCCGCAATGTGTCTCTGGCTGTTCAGGGGTGGGGGGTGGATACCCGCAAGGCGCTGACCTTACTGAGTTTCGCGCTGAATTATGCTCTTCACGGCGAAAACACGTTCGGTTATCATGCCGTTAATCTCGGCCTGCATATCGGCACTGGCCTTCTTCTTTATCATGTTTTCCGAAAACTTTTTGCGGCTCCCCGTGCGGATGCCGGGCTTTTCCAGGACGCGAAAGCACTCAGCGTTTTTGCTTCCTTAATATTTCTTCTGCATCCTCTGCAGACGCAGTCCGTAACATATATTTGGGAGCGTTCCGAGGTCTTGAGCGGGTTCTTTTACACGTTGATCTTATGGTCGTACTTGAAGGCCCGTGTCGAGCGTAAGCGCCGTTTTTATCTTTACAGTGCCTTGTTTTATTTCATCGGCATGTATGCGAAAGGCACAGTGGTGACCGCGCCGCTTCTCATCCTGCTGATCGAAATATTACTTTGGAGAGACGTGGGAACACGCCTCAGTTCGTTTTTAGGATTTTTTCGCTCCCGCCGAGAAAAGGTGCTGGCAGGGATATTGATTGTTTTATCCGGTTTTGTATTGTACCGGCCGATCAGCATGGTTCTGTTCGGTGTGGTCCCCTCATTTTATGACACCTATTTTTTTACGCAATTTCCGATCATTTGGAAATACATCCGTTTAACTCTTATTCCGGTCGGGCTTAGTCTCGAACATTCTTACCGCTGGATCCATACGTTTTGGGATCCTGCCGTGCTGACTGGTGCCGCGGGATTACTGCTCATTTTGGCGGCTTTGATCCGTTACGCGCAGCGTTTCCCTCTTATCGTCCTGGGTGTTGGCTGGTATTTTATTTATCTCTTACCAACCAGTCTGAATTCGATCGCCACACCGGTGTTTGAGCACCGTCTGTATTTCTCGATCGCGGGTTTCGGTTTGGCCGTTACGGTTTTCCTGCTGCGTGTTGTGAGAGACAGCTGCCGGTTCCGTCTCGTTATGATCGTTATTGTTGCCGCCTTTTTCAGCTTAACCTGTTTCCGCAACACGGTCTGGATGTCCCGGATCACATTGCTGGAAGATACGGTCCAAAAAAATCCCGATCTGCCGCGGCCCTTATCAGCCCTGGGCGCGCTTTATCTTAAAGCCGGCAGCATAGATAAAGCCGAGCAGCTTTTTAAAAAAGCAGTATCACTGTCGCCGGGGTTTGCCGACCCGCATAATAATCTCGGTTTGATCTATCTGAACCGCGGGGAATACAAGCTGGCAGAAAAGGAATTTTTAGCGGCCCATCATCATGATCCATCGTATTTCGGCCCATATCTTAATTTAGGATCTCTTTATCAAAAAGCCGGCCGGCCCGTTCTCGCGCTTCAGTGGTATCGGCGCGGATTCGAAGAGATCCAAACTGAAAAGCTTTGCCTGTCCTATGCCCGGTCTTTGATCTCTTTTAAGAGGTATCCGCAAGCAGAGAGGGTCTTAAACCGATGCCGCGCGATCGATCCCGCCAGCCCGGACATCCCCCTTTTGCGGGGCCGCATGGCACTCGGTAGAGGCAGTCCCGAGCAGGCTGTCGAGTATTATCGACGAGCCATCCGGCAGGATCCGGAAGGCTGGGAGGCCTATAATGATCTGGGTGTGGTGTATTTTCAGCTTAAAGACTGGGAAGCTGCCCGTCATTTTTTAGAGAAAGCCCGCCGTTGCAATCCTGATCGCCGCGGGATCTATAAAAATCTGGCGAATGTCTACCATGAATTGAAGCAATATAAAAAAGCTGAAAGGTATTATGATTTTTACCGCACACTGCCGTACCGCAAAGGACAAAACATTCAAAAAGAATAGGACAGGCACTGCCGTTCTGTGATAAGTTATTATTATGGCTGAAAATGATATTCACAAAAATGATGACGTACACTCCGGCAAGAAAGTCCTGATCGCGGATGATGATCCTGACATTCTTGAGCTGACCGGACGCGCTTTGCAGAAACGCGGCATGGAGGTCTTGACCGCACGTGATGGGCGTGAGGCTTTGGAATCGGTCAAAGTCCATCAGCCGGACATCATCCTTACGGATGTTCTGATGCCCGGCATGGACGGTTATGCGTTGTTTAAAGAATTGCGGAAGTGTTCTTTTACCAGCCGCATACCGATCGTGGTCATTACCGGACGCGGCCAAATGAAAGAACCGTTTGACGCGCTGGGTGTTGAAGGCTTTATTCAGAAGCCGTTTTCACCGGAACAGCTTTATCAGGAGATCCGGCGCGTTCTGCAGGACCATGATCTGTCCGATTCTCTGCGGGGTTCGGTGCAAAACACCCGTCAGGTTTTATGTGTGGTTGATCAATGTCATGAACCTGAACTTAAACGTATGAAGCAGGAGTTGTCCCGGGCGGGTTTTGATCCCATTCCGGCAGTCGGGGCGGCTGATGCTGTGGGGAAGGCGCTCGACGTTCTGCCTATGTGGGCTTTTGTCGATGTTCAATTAACGGATAAGCCTGCCGCGGAATTGGTCTACATTCTCCGGCACATTCCGAGGATGCGGGAGGTGAAAATATACGGTCTGAGTTTTTATCAGACAGCTCAGCTGGGAAATCCGGACGTCCGCAAAGATGTTTTAGCGGTTTCTTCGGCCGCCGAAAAATTTATCAAGGCCGGGGCTGAGGACTATCTCGGGAAATATTCCGAGCGGATGCTGGTCCATCTTTTGGAAAAAGAGATCGGGGAGGGCGGGGGCCTATGAATCTGCAAGACCTGGACCGCATATTAGCAATCCCCGACAAAGAACAGCGCTATAACGCTCTGAGGCGGATGGCGGCATCTTTTGGGCTCTCAAAAAATGAATTGACCCGCGGGGGAAAGCCGCTGAGTGAGGAAGCTCTGGCCGTCAAGATCTATGACGCCTGGCAGATCGACAACCGCAAGCGCCGGCGCAGTGCTGTGTTCAGCGGTGTTTATATTGTGGTCGGGGTCGTGGTCTTTATTTTTCTTCTGCGTCTTCCAGGTTATGTTGTGGCGATTTACAAGAAGAGTGAAGCAAGGCGTGAAAGAGAACAGCGTTCTATGGAGGGGGTCGATAACAGCGGCAATGTGGTAACCGGAACCCATCAGCAGCCGGTCAAATTCCGCCCCATGCACGGCACGTATGAAGAGTTCTATGATAATGGTGCTCTGCATTATGAATATGTTTACGACAACGGTGATTTAGTTAAAAAACGGGAGTTTCATTCTGATGGGCGTTTGTCCGCGGTCATTACCTTTGATGATAAAGGGAACCCCATTTACCAACCTTTCTAGTTATGATCATTAAACGGCCTTTTGGTATTATTCTGATCTCCGGTGTTTTTGCCTCTGTGGGCGCAGTGACAACCCTGCAGATCTTGTTTGAAATCATCGATGCTGTGCGGTATTGGGGGGTAGAGGCCATAGTCATTTCTTCACCGTTGGCATTGTTCGGGTTTTTCTTGTACGGTTGTGCTCCGCTGATATTTTATTCTTTAGGTGTGGGGCTGTTTTCGTCCCGACAATGGGCCCGCGACGTCAGTATCCGCCTGGTTCCGCCGGTTTCTTTTTTTCTGATCATGAATTGGCAGACTAAAACGATAAGGACAGAATTCGCCTTGTGGCGTGCTCCGTTAGGTTATGTGTTCGTAAAACATCCCGTCCCGTATTTCCGCACCTTTTTTCTCTGGGCTTTGGCCATGTTGATGATCATGAAATATTTACGCAGTGAAATGATCCGCACGCACTTTCATTTAGCGGAAAAATATCGTCATCCCTAGTTTGCAAAAATTCTTCAGCGTTTTTGGTTTTCTCATATTGAATATGATATCCTTTGAATAGGTTCTGACGGCCGGCAAAGGAGATCATATGAGTCGAACGCGGCACGCGCTGATGTTCTTTTTTCTTTTTGTTTTTTCCGTTTCCGTCCACGCGGCTGAAAGCCCTCATCCCGTCATCCTTTTCGATAAGGGTGAAGCCATTCTCCAGCGTGATCAGAGCGTGTCCGATCTTACCGAAGCCCGGACACTTTTCCTGACAATCATTAATAAGTTTCCGGGATCCCCTTTAGGGTATTTAGGGATGAGCAAGTTGTACCGGCTGCAGGCCAGGCAGGACCTGCGCTATGATATTGAGACGTTAAAATTTAAGGCCCTTCCTTTCGCGGTCAAGGCCATGCAGTTGGGGCCGAGCATTAAAGCGGTGCATGAAAATTATGCGTTTTTTCGTGTGATCTTTGAAGACCATGTGCGCAAGCTGAAATAGATAATATTCCTTTTTTGTCCGAGAGGCTGATGATAAAATAAAGATATGAATACACAGACCGCTCATTCCCGTAAAGATTTTGCCTCAACACTTCATGTGCTCGTTATTGAAGATAATGAGGTTGACCAGCGTTTGCTGGAGGCCATGCTCGATAAAGCTCCGTACGGAGCTTTTGTTTCTTATATCGTCAGCACGATTCACGAGGCCAGGAAAATTTTATCATCTCAATTTATTGATGTGGCTTTGCTGGATCTTGATCTGCATGACTCGCGAGGGTTATCGTCGCTGCATCAGATCCATGATGATTTTCCTGACCTGGCTATTGTCGTCAATACGGGCGCATACCAGGACGAGCTCGGGCTGGATGCGGTGACATCGGGTGCGCAGGATTATTTGATCAAGGGGATGTACAAAGCCTATGGCTTGACCAAGGCGCTGTATTACGCCGTTGAACGCAAAAAAGCAGAAATTGATTTGGAGGCGGCGCTTAAAAATCTTCAGGAAGCGCAGACCCACCTGATCCGTGCTGAAAAGATGAATGTCATCGGCGGCGTTGCCAGCGGGATCGCCCACGAAGTCAAAAACCCGCTGGCCACAATTTTATACGGTGTCGAATTTCTCAATAACCGCCTTGAGCGTGCGGACGATAAAATAGAATTGACATTGACCTCCATGAAAACCGCTACGCTTAAGGCGAACGATATCATTAAAGACCTTTTAGATTTTGCCAGCCTCTCAGAATTGAAGAAAGAAGACACGGATATTCACACCGTCATCGACCGCGCGCTTAAGCTGACGTATCATCAGCTGGACAAGCAAAAGATCAAGCTGCACAAGGATTATGCTGAAGAGGTTCCGCATGTCGTGATCGATGCCAATCGTATTGAACAGGTAATTGTTGATATTATTTTAAATGCCATTTTTGCCATGCATCATAACGGCGAACTGCGGATCATAACACAGCTCAAAACCTGTGAGGCGCGCGACATTTTTGGAGTATCAGATATCACGGATCCGATTCAGCCCGGAGAAGACGTTGTCGTGGTGGATTTTGTTGATACAGGTCCGGGGGTTGATCCGGATCTGCTCGAAAAGATCTTTGATCCGTTTTTTACGACAAGGCGCGCGGCCGGGGGCGTAGGGCTGGGATTGTCAATTTCACGTACTATCATGATGGGGCATGGTGGTTCGATCAGTATTTCGAATTGCCCGGAGGGGGGCGCGTGTGTCCGTCTACTATTTAAAATTAAGGGAGATCAGCAATGGGCCGCAGACGTATTTTGATTATCGATGATGAACCGGCTTTTACGGAAATGGTGAAGTTGAATTTGGAGTCGACGGGAGTTTACCAGGTAAAAATCGAAAACCGTTCCCTGGCCGCGGTTCAGACGGCGGCGTCATTCAATCCGGAACTGATCCTGCTGGATGTGGTCATGCCGGAGAAAGAGGGGCCGGATATCTTATGTCAATTCAAAGAAGAGCCTCTTTTGCGGAATGTTCCCGTGATCTTTTTGACGGCTACCATCCGTAAGACCGAAGTCGACGAACAGGATGGGCAGATCGGCGGCTACCCCTTTTTAGCAAAACCCTGCAGTGTCGCCGAACTGATCGAAACGATCGAGCAGCATCTTCCCCGGTAGTCTTTCCCGTATAACCGTCGTTGTAACTCGATTATGTTATGGTATAATATTGCCGGATAAATTTATTATTCGGCTATGATTATACGACGAGTATTCACGACAATATATGTGATGTGCTGTTTAGGGCAGACCGGCATGGTTTTTGCGCAGGTTAAAAACCAGGCGGGAAGTCATGAGCAGTCGTCCCGTTCTTCGCAAACGGATCTCTCCTTTCGATTGAACACCGTTTCACTTACAGGGGAGGGGCTGTGTGTCTTGCTGGAGATGTCCAATCAAACTTCCTACCGGAAAATTGATGTTCCCAGTGATTTTTCGCCTGTTCTGAGTGATGAGTACGGAAACGTTTACCGGTTGAGGGATACAGGTCAACCGTCTTCGGATATGAGCCTTTATCCCGGGCAAACCCTGTCATTGCCGATCCGTTTCGAACCTCCTGTTGATGAGGCATCATCGCTCTCACTGAAGGTTTACATCAACGACCGGTTAGCCAGCGAGATTCCGATTCAGCGATCTCAATGGGATCCTGATAATGATATGCAGACCCCTGTTTTTCATATTGCGTATCCCCGGGAAGCCGGCGCATATCATTCCGGGGAAAATATGTTCCTTAAGCTCGGGTTTCCTGCTGATCAGCCCAAACCCCGCCGTATTCATATTTTAATGGGGGACTATATCCTGACGGATTCTGATGCTGTCGGCCGTTATGAGCTCCGTGTTCCATCCGATAGTGGGAAAACACTTGAAATTATTGTCATTGCGGAGTATCTTGTCAACTCGAAGGCGCTGACTTCCTCGCAAACATTGAATTTAAAGATCATTCATGAAACGTCTTAAACTCACGCTCAACTTTTTATTGATACTCTTTGTGTGTCCTCCGGTAGCGGCTGGTTCTCAGAAGGGCGAAATCTCTTCGCCGGATATCTATTCCCAAAGTGCTGCGGTTCAGCAGAAGATGGGGGATCCGGCTGCTGCCGTTATGCGCAGACTTCAGGGAATAGAATCTGATGTCTTTAATGAGGAAAAATGGCAGGACCTTTCCCGTCTGCTTTCGGAAACAGAGGATATGCACCCGTTTGGCGGGCGTCTGAACCGTGTTGTGAGAATTCAGGAATATATTGTTTTTTTGATCGAGCGCCTGAAGTATTATCAGCAAAGTAACGCTGAATTGGAAGAGAAGCTCCATCTTTTAACCGATTTCGATATGAAAAGAGGCGTGGAAAATGTTCAGAGCGGCCGTTTGACATTTTCGCCGGCTGACTGGGATTCCCTTGATGTGCATGATCCGCTGTTTTGGGATGATGTTCTGCTGACACTGGATCACATCAAAAAACATATCACAGCGCGTCTGACCGCTGCGACTGATCGCAGCGCCAGATTAAGGCAGAGAAAATTGGCCTTTATCCAGGAATCGCGCCGTTTGGAAAACAGAGATATTGTTCAGCAGTTGTCTTCCCGTCTGGACAGGCTGCAAACAAAACTGCTGAGCAAAGAACGTACGGTGACACGGCAGAATGACCGGATTGCCCAATTGTCTGAGAATGTCGATAAGCTGGCCCTTTCCTTAAAAGTGATGCGGGATAAAATTCAGTTTTCAAATGAACGCGCTGAACGCACGACCAGAGAATTGGCGGATGTTTCACTCCAGCTTTATCAAAAAGAAGGGCAGCTGGTGGATAAGCAGCAGCAGATTGCTTCTCTTGATGAGGATCTGGAAGAAGTGCATCAGCGCTTGGCTCTCGTGCAGAAGATCATTTCCGATAAAGATGAACATATCCGCTCGCTTGAAGATCAGATCGCCGGTTTGAAAGAGTCTTGGACCAGCAGGGAGCAAAACGCGGACATGGAATTTAATATGATGAGGGGGCGGTTAATACGAATAGAAGAGCAGTCGAAACAGCAGCAGAACGATTATGAAAAACGTATAGGCCTCTTGGAAGATCAGGTGGCTGTTCTGCGGTCACGGAACACAGCGATATCGTCATCGCTGAGGGATAAAGAACAGCAGATCGCCTTGATCCGGATCGATAACCAGCGCAAGGAAAAGTCCATCTCTGAAGCCGAAATTCTGCTTATGTCAAAGGACAGGAAGCTGGTGGAGCTCCAGGGGGTTCTGCGTGTCTACCGCGAAAAACTCGCGGATTTGACAGCGCGGTTATCAGGCGCAGAATTGGAGCAGCAGCGCCTTCGTCAACAGCTTTTTGGAAAACAGAAAAACGGGAAGAGCGGTGTCCCCGAATCGATAAACAGCAGAATAACTTTAGATCAGCAGGCAAGAAATCGTTTAATTGAATTGCTGACACGCCCGGTTATATCTCCTAATAAAAGCACTCGCTGACGGCTGCATGATTTTAATGATAGATAGCGGAGGATGGTATGAATGATTATCAGAAGAGGCGATTACACTATTCGAAAACGTATTTCGGAATTTTTCTGCTGATCGTGTTGACCCTTTTCAGTATTGTGTTGGTCCCTGCTGTATGCCGGGCCGCTTCGTTGACGGATTCTGTCGTAAAGGTCTTTGCAACAAAAAATCCTATTGATTTTCATCGTCCCTGGCAGACAGTCGGCAGCCAATCCGGTACGGGTTCCGGATTTGTTATTGAGGGGGATCTTATCCTGACCAACGCCCATGTTGTCTCGGATCACACCTTCATTCAGGTTCGCAAGCAGTCTTCGCCGAAAAAATACGTCGCTCAACTCGAGGCTCTGGGCAACGATTGTGATCTGGCCCTGCTCTCTGTGCAGGATAAGTCGTTTTTTGAAGATACCATCCCGATACCTATGGGCGATATTCCCCAGCTCCAGGAGGCTGTGACCGTTATCGGTTTTCCTCTGGGCGGGGATAAGCTTTCGATCACAGAAGGCGTGGTGTCCCGTATCGAAGTCGTCCCTTACGCGCATAGCGCGAACCATCTGCTGGCCATACAGATCGACGCTGCGATCAATCCCGGGAACAGCGGCGGTCCGGTGGTTAAAGACGGTAAGCTGGTCGGAGTGGCTATGCAGGCGATCAGCCAAAGCCAGAATATCGGCTTTATGATCCCGATGCCCGTTATTCAGCATTTTCTTGAAGATATTCAGGATGAGCGGTATGACGGATTTCCAGTGATGGGTATTGAGTATGACAATACGGAAAATCCCGCCCTGCGTGATTATTATCATCTCCCGGGGAATGCTGAGGGCGGGGTGGTTGTGACACAAATTATGCCGTTTTCTTCTGCGGAAGGGGTCCTCCAGGAGGGGGACATTATTAGTGCTGTCGAAGGAACGGAAGTGGGCCTTGACGGTTCTTTTAAATTCCGCCCGGGACAGACCCTGACGTTTTCGCATTTGATTCATCAGAAATTCATTGGTGAAGAAGTCAGCATGACAATTTGGCGGGAAGGCCGAAAACAGTCTATCACCATGCCCTTGCAGCAATTCCGCAAACTGGTTCCCTCTCCTGATAAGATCGAAAAACCGTCGTATCTTGTTTACGGGGGGATGGTTTTTACGACGCTGACCACCGATCTTCTTAAAACCTGGGGTCAGCATTGGTGGAAAAAGGCGCCGTTTGATTTTCTTTATTATCTGATCGGCAGAGGCCGGTTTAATCCGGATCGGAAAAAGGATATCGTTGTCTTGCTGGATGTTCTGCCGGACGATATCAATGTGGGATATTTTGGCTCATCCAAGGCGGTGATCAAATCGGTTAACGGAAAATCTTTTGATTCTTTTGAGGAGTTTGTCAAACTTCTGCAGCCCGGCTTGGGCAAGTATGTGATTTTTGAGACAATTGACGGCTTCCGTCTGGTTCTTAATCGTGAAGCGGTATTTAAGAAGAATGATCAAATTCTACGACGGAATAATATCCAGGAGCCGGCATCAGCGGACGCCCTAAAAATCCTTCCGGACTTAACTGATTAGTACTGAATGTTTAGAATTTTAGACATTATTGCATCATATACTTCATTTAAGGGATAATATGTTCATTTTGTCCCAAAAAAACATATTTATTAATGTATTTGTGGCATATATATTGCTACTATTTAGGTAGAATGGTAAAAAAAACTCTCATATTGCTGATGATTTTTTCCTTTAGCTCTTTGGCAACCAGTGAAGCTGCTGTGTCGTTCTCGGCATCTCCTGTTCAAGGAGGCACGAATCTTCGTTTTGGGCGCATTGATCTGAAGACAGTTGCGCAGAAAGAAGTCCGTATGCGCATCACATCGACAGATTCCACGCAATATCAGGTCTATCAGAGAATGGTGGAGCCTTTGACATCTCAGAGCGGCGTGACAGCTCAGAGGGGGATCCTGCAGTATTATGCTTTGGTCGGCTCAAACGGATCCGGAACCCTTTACGGTCAGACAGTGGATTATGTGGCGCAGTCAGATCAACTGCTCTATGCGTCCAGCACGGACGGAAAAAGTGACAGCTTCACTATGATCTACACGGTCGATCAGGACCGCTTGACCGAGGCCGGTCAATATTTCGGCAGATTATTGTATACTGTCCGTCCTTTAGGAGGGGGATCCCCGCAGGAAGTTTATCTGGATGTCTTTGTGGAAGCCGATATGGAGCTTCGATTTGAGGTCACTGATGTGGGCGGCGGGGCTCCGGGCATCGTCCTTCGGACAGATTCTGACGAACAGATGCGTGACGCAGCTGTGATCGCTTTCTCTGGCAGTGCGGGGACATCGCGCATTTATCTGGATACGCAGAGCTGGCCGCGCTCGGATAAAACCGGCAGCCGCCTGAACGAGAATGCGATTGAACTCTCTGTTAAATCGGATTCTGCGGCGAAATTACCGTTCAGTCAATTCGCGCCTCTGCCGCCTTTACGGACCTTGATTTATTCATCTGACCGCCGCGAAGATGATGTTCTGTTAAGTTTCCGCTTTAATCCCGACTACATTGAAGATCTTGCCGCGGGGGAGTACCAGGGCCGTTTCCGGCTGTCGTTTGAAAGTAATGATCAGGTGCGTACACAAGACATTGATCTGACTGCCGTGGCAGAACCGGTTTTCTCTGTGGAACTGGAATTTGACCCGCAGGGTATGCAGTTCGAGCAGATTCTGCCGGTATCACCGCCGCAGACACGACGGGTTGATGTGACGGTGAATACCAATTTAAAGAGGCCCTATGTTGTCAGGCAGATTTTTGTCCAGCCGATGGCAAACACTGCCGGTCAGGAGTTTGATCCGCAATATTTTATGATCAAAACTGAGAAAACACCGGAAACAGAAGGTAAAGGGGCTTTTCCGGAATTTGTTCCTCTTACGGGTAAAGACGCCGTGATTTACCGCTCTGATGATCAGGGAAGCCCGGCCCGGTTTGAGGTGCGTTATCAGCTTCGTCCTTATCCGGAAATGAATCCTGGAACGTACACTTCGGAAATCACCTATTCACTGGAAGAACGCTAAATGGGAATTTATTAAGAAAACACACAAACAAGGGGGTTGTAAGATGAAAAGAACAATCGTATTCACTTTATTCATTGCTTTGGGCCTGATCGGTTTGGGTTTGCAGTCAGCTCATGCTCAAAGCACTCAGAACTTTGCCGTTACGGCAGAGGTTCCGGAAGCCGGATCGATCGTATTTAATCTTTTTGAGATCGATAATGATGTCTTTCCGGAAACACCCGAAGCTGACACAAATGTCGACTTTGGAATTCTGTCGTACGATGAAGAATTGGGGATATTCCTGCCGCAAAACGGACGGTATTATGCGCTTGATCTGGGCACAGACCTAACCGGTGCTGGATCTGCGGATGATATTAACTTTACGTATGAAAAGATTTCCGATCCGAATGAGGATGCAGGAAACCCGCGAGGAGGTCTCGGCGACAAGGTGACCCTTGCTGTAGCCCGTGCGCATGAGGAGGAAGCGGAAGAAGTTCTTGATCGGTTGATCCTGAATAATGCAGGCGGGGCGTCCTATCAGAAAACCCAGTTTACCGGAGGATGGCCGCGTATTTATATCGGGGTCAATACTGGTGAATTCGACAGTGATGATTTCGCAAATCTTAGCGGGGGAGAGGTCTTCACACTGGCCGATGAACCGGGGATTTACAGCGGATCATTGACTGTTTCGGCAACTGTGAATTAAACAGTAATCGCAATTTAGGACGCACTGCGGTATCCGACTGTCTGGAGTCTGCAGTGCGTCCTCTATATGGGAAAAAGAATGAAATTTTTTATTTATATTGCAGTCATCCTTGCCTGGCTGACCATTCCGGTGTCTGTTCAGGCTCAGTTATTGCTCGAGCAGGGTAAGGTCAAAAAGATCGTTCAGCCTGGCGAAACCGTAGTCGGCACATTTAGTGTGCATAATTTAGGCCAAAAAGCGATCAACGCCGATATTTACTTGGAGGATTTTGAGTATAAACCCCCATTTACCGGTGAGAAGAATTTTATGAGAGCCGGGACAGCCGAGCGGTCTAACGCGGAATGGATCAATTTTTATCCAAGTGAGATCACATTGCCGCCTTCCAGTGCTGATACGATACGGTACACCATCAATGTACCGGAAGATGCGCGGGGCGGTTACTATAGCGTGATGTTCTTTGAGGCCGCCGGGGGCTCACCGGATCAGCTGGATTCCACCGGGCTGCTTATTATCGCCCGGGTCGGGACTTTATTTTTTGTGGAAACAGAGGACCGCCTCAAGAAGATTGAGGTCACTGATGTGTCATTGAGTGATGAACAGCTTGTAACACGGGTTAAAAACGACGGCAATGTTGTTTTGGTCGTTTCGAGTGTTTACTTTGTTCTTGATGAAAATGGAGTTCCGGTTTCGCGGGGAAAGGCGGACAGCCGGTATCTGGGGATTGGAGATGCTGTAGATATCCCCTTTTCATTACCGGATGATCTTGACCAAGGCCGCTATACAGCTGTCATAACCTACGATATGGAAGAAGGGGATGCTGCTGTTTTAGAGGCGGAACTGCGCAAGACATCGGCCGGTACTCTGGAAGTCGTGGATTATACCCAATAAGATCAGCGGAATGTCTATTTATCATGGTGGGGGAGATGAACAGAAAGTCCATTATCTATGAGACGAGTGCGTCTTTTTACTGCCATCATACGCTGTTTGCTTCTGGCTATCCTGGTTGGTTATGCTTTGCCGGGCCCGGCCTCTGCTCAATACACCCGAACCTATGATTTTTTTCTGGAAAAAGGTAAGGCCGCTCTCGAAGCTGAAGATTATCAATCCGCGCTGATCTATTTTGAAGCTGCCTACGCCGCTGATCCTGCAAATAAATATTTGCCTCAATATATTAATCTGATCAAACGCAGGATGGATGACCGGGTCAAAGATGTTTCTTCCGAGCGCGAGCCAACAGCCCGCCGCTCTGATCAAACAAAGGTTTCGGACCAGTCATCCGTTCCATCATCCGATCGATCCTTTGCGCAAGAGCAAATTCAGGCGGAGTCCACGCCGACTCCATCCCCCAAACCCCCGTCTGTGACCCCGTATTCTCCGGAAGGGAACCGTCCTCCTGCGGCCGGGCCGTATGAGACAGCTGCTGAGCAGACAGCCCCGGAAGCCACCGCACCGGCTGATAAACAGAAGAAATATCAAACATCTTCCATTCTGCTGGATGACGAAGCATGGGATCTTCAACCTAATACCCCGTTAGAAATCCCCACGGATGCAGAATTAATTTTTCGTTCTCCCGATCATATCAAGCGCGTCCTGGTCATCGAACCCGATGTGTTGGAAGCGGACCGCATCGACGCTCAGACCTACCGTTTTTTACCGGCACGGATGGGAAAGTCTTTCCTTCATATCTGGGATAATGACCGGCGCTGGACCTTTCTGATAACCGTTGTTCCCAGCCGCCCGGCATTAGCTGCTGTCCGCCGACATGCAGATACGCGCTGGGGCACCGTACAACCTTTTCATTTTCTCCATAACGCGTCTTATGATTATTACGCGCGGGGATCCAGCCTGGATAGTTTAGAACGCAACAGTTATGCTCATCGGGAATGGTTTATGCTGAAAGGCGGAACGCCTTACGGTTTTTTTGATGCGAAAATTAATCTATATGAGACTCAAACCGCTTCGATGGAGCCGGTTACCTATTCCATGGGATTGACAGATGCCCGTCTGGGTTCTTTGCGGAATTTTGATATCCGTATTTTTGATTCTTCCCATCAGATCTCACCTCTGACTCTGCCTGGCCGAACCTTTCGCGGTTTTTTTCTTAACGGGTATTTCGATGAAGAACGCTTTGAATATACCTATTTGCGCGGAAGAAACCGCAGTATCTACGGCTCCCTTTCTCCGGGCCTGGAAAATCTTTCCGACTTTTATATTGAAGCGGGCGCCTTTTCCTTCCGTCCTGATGAAGAAGACCGCTATACCGTAAATTTTGCGCGGTCCTGGGGTGAGGATAAACCCGGGAATGCTGCGGAACGGGCTTACAGTGTGGTGACGGAAAAAAAGCTTACCGATCACTGGCACGTTTACTCCGAAACAGGCTATGATGAAAATGCTGCCGGGCTTCATTTACGGGCGCAATATGCCGATGATGAACGCATAGCTTCGGTCCAATTCCGCCAGATCCCGCGGAATTATAACACAGTGACGGGGACTCCGGCTGACCAGGGCGAGGTGGGAACCCGTCTGACCTACAATTATAATCAGGGAAGCACGGTCTGGCGGTCCTATTTAGATCTTTATCGGGACCGGGAAAACAAAAACCCTGATAATCCGGACGCCATGAATGTTGATTTCAGCTTAAGCGGGATCATGCCTTTAAATCCGGATTTAGACTGGCGGAACAGTGTCTATTTTGTCCATACTCCCGGATTATGGGCGGAACAAACCGATTACCGTGTGACGTCAGGCCTTTATAAAACTCTGCAGGTTTTTGACCGCCGGATACGTGTTTTTGGCAGCGGCGGGTTTCAGCAGAACCGATATGATTCCAATCCTGCTTCGGATTACGATAGAACGACTCTGAACACAGGAATGCGTTTACCTCTTACAGCAAATACCAATCTCAGCTTGAATTATGACATGTATTATATAAAAGATCGCGCTGATAATGAAACCCTGACTCCCGCGTCCTTAACCGCCTCGCTGACGACCTATCGCCGTTTTAGTGAGCGCTGGACCTTTAACGGAAGCCTGTATTACCGCGATGAAGAGGATACAGAAGGCGATAAAAGCTTCTTAGCCGGTCAAGACAGTTTGACAACGAACGCCAGCTTGACGTACCGGCCGGTTCGGGGGGTGGAATTGTTTTGTGACGCACGCGCGCGTGAAGTCTGGGCTGAGAGTGCTGACCAGGAAGCCTACACAGAAGCTGATGTCCGGGTCGGTATGCGTTCCGACTGGGAATTGCCCTTCGCCTGGAACCCCCGCGGTATTGTCACGGGACGGGTCTATAAGGATATTTCAGCTGACGGAAAATATGACGAAAAGCAGGACCAGGGGATACCCGGCGTCAAGGTTCAGGTGGGACGGGATGAGACCGTTACCGATGACGAAGGCTGGTACAGTACGCAGACAAGGGCCGATTGGGTGAATGTCTCGCTGGATTTTAAAACCCTGCCGGAAGGGTTTGTTGTCAACAGTGAACCCGTGCAGAAAGTTCTGATCTCTCATGGCCAGGTCTTTACCGCGGATTTTGCCATTGTCAGTCAATCCGGGATACATGGTGTTGTTTTTGTTGATGACAACCGTAACGGCATACCTGACCGCGGGGAGAAGACTGTGCCGGATGTCCGTTTGATCCTCGACGGAGATATCTCAGTGAGAACGGATCAAAAGGGCGGATATTTTTTCAAGAATATTGCGGAAGGGACGCATACTGTCAAATTGGATATACAGACGGTCCCGCTTCAGTATTTGCCGACTGTTAAATTGGAACAAACTGTTGAGATCACGGAAGGGACGACCTATCTTCTGCATTTTCCTCTCAAAGAAAACCCCTCATCTGATGAGAACGGCGGCTGATACGTCCGGTGTCCTTACTTCATAAGACGTGTTTTCACCAAAACAAATTCCCCATCCCGCACCGCTTTTTCTTCAATAAGCTGGAGTTTACTTTGCTCAGTATTCTCTGCGGACAGGTCCGCTTCTTCGGGGAAATAGTTCAGCCCTAAGAGTTTGGGGATTTCCACGGTGACTTGGAGTTTGGTTGAGTCACACTGCGCCGGAACTGAGAAGAGAAACAGGACGAGCAGGATTGTCAGAACGGAGAGCTTTTTCATGATACGCGCTCCTTTCTGAGCCCCGAACGAAAAAGACCCTGCCGAAAGGGGCAGGGCTGTTTTCATTTGACGGAACTCATTGTTAAATAAGTTACGGCAGCCAGACAGCCGTATCTGCGGACAGACGTAGGCTCACAGCTTTGTGCCCCACTCTTTCAAGTGGTTTACCTTTAAATTGTCAATTAAAGTATAGCATGCGGACAAGGCCTTCTGCCAAGACCTGATCAAAAAATTCGTCATGAATTTTCGAATAAAATATTGCAATTTTTTGTCTAAAAGGTTAGGATGAATACAGTTACGCAATATTTATGACAGTTTTGCGAAAACGCTTTCTAAAGGAGCCTGTTCATGCCGCCGAAAAACATACGTTCTGGACTGCTGAAAATCTATATCAGCGGATTTTGTATGGGAGTGGCTGATATCATTCCCGGGGTTTCCGGCGGGACTATTGCCTTCATTTTTGGTATCTATGAGCGTCTGGTGTCCTCCCTGAGAGCCATTGATAAGGTTTTTCTGGAATGCCTGTTCAAAAAACGCTGGAAGGAGGCCTGGCATCATATTGACGCAACGTTTTTGCTGAGTGTATTTGCCGGAATTTTTTCTGCTATTTTTATCCTGGCCGGTTTGCTGAAATGGCTTTTACGCGTATACCCGGTCCCGGTGCATTCGTTTTTTTTCGGCCTGGTCGCAGCCACGGTTTTTATCATCTTTTTTTCATTACGCACGCGTGATTTTGCCAAACTTTCTCTGGCGGTGATCGGCGCCTTCGGAATGTATCAGCTGGCGGGCATGATCCCGGTGCAGACACCCGACAACCTGTTCTTTCTTTTCTTTTCCGGAGTGCTTGCTATCTGCGCGATGATCCTTCCTGGAATTTCCGGCGCGTTTATTCTTTTGCTTTTAGGGAAATATGAATATGTCCTGGAGGCGATCCATCAGTATGATGTGATCGCTTTGGGTGTGCTGGCACTGGGCTGTGTGATCGGTCTCTTAAGCTTTGTCCGGTTGCTGGCCTGGCTGTTACGGCAGTATCATGATGTGACGTTGAGTATTTTAAGCGGAGTGGTTTTAGGTTCCTTGCGGAAGATCTGGCCCTGGAAAGAGAGTATCGGTTTTATCACTACCCCGCGGGGGAAGATTATCCCGACGGAAGAATTGAATGTTCTGCCTCAGCAGATGGACAGTAGTGTGGTAATGGCTGTGGTGTTGATGATTATGGGTTTCGCATTGTCATTCATCCTGAGCCGTTTCCGCACAGCTGATCAGACGAGTGCGAGCAGATCCTGAAGAATGCCGGTGATCATTTCCTGTCCCTTGCGGACCGCCTGGATCTTCTGGTCAGACGGGCGGTCGTAAGGGTCATCTTCTCCGATGATATCTGTTACATAAAGAATAACGAGCGCCGGAATTTTCTTATGCGCTGCGGCGGATAGAAAAGCCGCTGATTCCAGGTCAACCACTTTGATGTCGTTTTTCAACAGCCAGTCCTGCCAGGATTCTTCCAGTGTGATAGAAGGAAGGGACGCGCCGCGAACCGCAGCGATTTCCGGTTTTAGCGTAAAAAGGTTTTTTTGCCATGAGGTGTCTGATCTGACGAGTCGATCAGCGGTGAGTCCTTTCTGCAGAACGGAGGCTAAGCTCTCATTTGCCGCGATTTGGTTTAAACTCACAATGGAACCGACCTGCAGTTCTCCCTGCAGGGAGAGAGCCCCGCAGCTTCCGACAAAAATGGCCAACGGGCATTCGCGTCCAAGGTTTAAGACAGCATCCGCGACATAAGGGGCTCCAATGCCGGTTTCGATAATGGCGGCTTTTCGGTTTCCGCCGATACGATACGGGCGGTAACGTTTAAGATGTTCAGCTCCCAGAGTGTCTGTCAGCCCGGCATAGAGATAGGGGGTCATGACACAGGGTGTCTGGATGTGCTGGATCAGCTTGAGAGGATTTGCAGATGTGCTGTTCATGGTAAAATGAATGTATTATCCTGATTAAAGGAGGTCATTATGGATTATGTTACCATACCGAATACCGAATTAACAGTCCCGGGTTTGACTTTAGGGACCTGGGTTTTCGGCGGAATGAATTGGGGAGGAGCTGATGAAAAATCCTGTATCCGCACCGTTCACGCGGCCCGTGATGCCGGGATGAACATGATCGATACGGCTCCGATCTATGGAAAAGGCCGGTCTGAAGAAATTGTGGGAAAAGCGATCAAAGAACAGCGTGATAAATATATTGTCGCGACAAAATGCGGTCTTCTTGCTGTAGACGGCGGAATACAAAATAATCTGCAGCCGGAATCGATACGCCGAGAACTGGAAGGATCCTTGAAACGTCTGAATACGGATTATATTGATATCTACCAGTGTCATTGGCCGGATCCCGATACGGATATTGAAGTGACCATGGATTGTCTGAAATCTTTGTGTTCTGAAGGCAAGATCCGGCATATCGGGGTGTCGAACTTTGACGGCAAGTTGTTAGCCAGGGCCCATTCGGTCGCTGCGGTTGTCACCCTGCAATCCCAGTATTCGATGCTGGTGCGTGATGTCGAACGAAGCATTTTGCCGTTTTGCCGGCAGCATGGTATCGGTTTCCTGGCCTATGGACCTCTGGCGGGGGGCATCCTGACGGGTAAATACCGCAAGCCGCAACAATTTAAGCCGCAGGATGTGCGCAGTTTTTTTTATAAATATTATTTCGGGAAAGGGTTTGAACGTGTTCAGACCTTGCTGAAAACTTTGGATGAGATCGGCAGGCCGCTTAATCAGACCGCGATCAACTGGGTCCGTCAGACAAGAGGTGTCAGTTCTGTATTGGTGGGTTGCCGTAATCCGGAGCAGGTTGCTTCCAATGCCGCGGCATGTGATTGGACCCTTTCTGATGAACAGGTGGAGTCTATTGCCCAAGCCTTACGAGGTCTGGATGATGAATCGTGAGCGGGACTCTGCAGCCATCCGTGCCATGGTAAAGAGCGCTTTTGCGCATTTCGGACGGAATAAGACTGAACAAATCGCCCGGCTCGCGCTGGAGATCAGCCGGCGGGAAAATGAACCTGTTGAGAAAATCCTGGTTCGTGTGAAAGAAGGCGGCGGTCCGTCTTTCCCGGAAGTCAAATCCAGTCTTATTGATCGGCGTTACCCTGCATTAAATGCCCGGGAAAAAGCCAATGTCCCTTTTTTCCCGCTGCCTGCAGAGAATTTTCCTGCGGTGCCCTTGACAGGAATGGAGTTTTATCCGCGCAGAGTTCATTATGAACAGGGGCTTAACGATCATCCATTGACACGCCGTTTCCGCGCGCGCTTTCCGCAGGCCCGTTTCCAGCAGATCTTGTCTTATCGTGACTATTCTCAAGACCGTCCGTATTCTCTCTGTGATTACAACCAACGCAGAGAGATGATTTTTATTGTTCAGGAGCACTATGATTTTCTTCAGCAATGTCCCTGTACACCAGGGGCCTTGCCCTGCGGATATTTCAATTTAAACCTGGGCTACGGCTGTGCGTATGACTGCGCGTACTGTTTTTTACAAGGGTACACTAACGCGGCGGGACTCGTTTTTCCGGCGAACCTTGGGGATTATTTTGACCATCTCCGGCATACTCTGCGCCCGGGGATGCGTGTGGGAACCGGGCAAAATACGGATTCTTTGTTTCTGGATGATGTGACACACTATTCCACTGAACTGCTGGAATTTTTCCGTTCGTTTCCTGAGGTCCGGCTGGAGCTGAAAACAAAAAGTGACTGCATCGAGAACTTACTGCAGGTTTCGCCTCCGGATAATGTGGTGATATCCTGGTCTGTTAATCCGGAAGTCATCGTCTCAGAGGTTGAGGCCGGAACAGCATCCCTGCAAAAAAGGGTGGAAGCGGCCCGGCGCTGTGCTGAACAGGGATATCAGGTTGCCTTCCATTTTGATCCCATTGTCCGTATTCCCGCATGGAGAGAGGAGTATTCCCGGGTTGTGGAACAAATTTTTAAATCCGTACCATCGCATAAAATTTCCTGGATCAGTCTGGGCTGTCTGCGTATGACCAAATCTCTTTATCAAGCTGTTGAAAAGCGTTTTCCTGCGTCATATATCCTGCTGGAAGAACAGGTTCTGGGATATGATGATAAGATCCGGTATCCGCGGCGTTTTCGTGATGAGATGTATGCTTTTATACGTGATAAAATTTTCTCTTTTGATCCTGAGCGGCCGGTTTATTTATGTATGGAATCACCTGATATCTGCCGGTCTCTGGAGCTGTCACCACGATCATTGTCTGTTTGACCGGTGACCGGCTTTCCGATATAATCTCTTTTCCAAGGATTTTTTATGACGACAGTATATAAAAAGATTTCTCTTGCCTGCCGGGCAGTCATTTTTGATATGGATGGTGTGATCACCGATACCATGCCGGATCATTATGAAGCCTGGCGGCGGGTTTTTTTACACCGCCTGGATCTCAAAATCACACAAAAAGATGTTTATTTACGGGAAGGGGAGACCGGCCCGCATGGCGTGCGTGGTATTCTTGAGGAGCATAATATTCCTTATACAGAGGAATTGGCCAACGATCTTCTCAAAAAGAAAGAAGCGGTATTTCCTGAGATTGTTGGTTTGCGCTATATCCCGGGATCGTTAAGTTTTTTGGCTTTCCTGCAGAAGCAGGGTTTTTCTTTAGCTTTGGTCACCGGCACGTCACGGCGTGAAGTCGAAGCATTTCTTCCCGCAGAAACGCGCGCATTGTTCCGCACGATCGTGACCGGAAATGATGTCCGCCGCGGGAAGCCGTCTCCCGAGCCGTACCAGCAGGCCCTGTCTTCTCTGAGTATTTCTGCGGATGACGCGGTCGTTATTGAAAATGCTCCTTCAGGAATAGCCTCAGCCAAAGCCGCTGATATCCGCTGCCTGGCGCTGACAACATCTCTGGAATCGGCCTATCTGGACCAGGCCGACTTTATTTTTTCTTCCATAAAGGAAGTCCGGGAGAATACGGAATTTTTCAATACCGGAGAACGGTATGGACATTAAGCGCGCACTGCTGCTCTACAAAATCAGCATTTATGATTATTATACAAAATCATCTTTGACCGGTGGTGTTTCCGACCAGGAGATGTCGCGTTTTCAGATAACCCATGACCGTCATTACCGGGCTTTAGAGGCTGTTGAATCAGCCTGTCATTCGGCCGGGATCCCCTATCACCTTCAGGAGCGGGGATCGCTGAAGGATTATGCCCGGTATGATCTGATCGTGACAATCGGCGGTGACGGCACGTTTTTGGAGGGTGCGCGGTATACGGAAAATCAATTGATCTTGGGAGTGAATTCTGATCCGCATTGGAGTGTCGGCCGTTTCTGCACCTGTACGCCGGACACATTCGCTGAATCCCTAACGGCTCTTACGCAAGACCGCCACTATGTTCAGGAGCTTACTCGCCTTCAGGTTGAAACAGTGAAGGATCCCCGAACAATTTTATTTATTAACGATATCCTGGTCTGCCACGCGCATCCCGCCGTCCTCAGCAGATATGAGATCACACTGAATGGCCATACCGAGGAGCACCGTGATTCGGGAATTTGGATCTCGACAGCGGCCGGCTCAACCGGTGCGATCCGTTCTGCCGGAGGTGAGGTTTTGGATCCCGAAAAAAGTGAGTTTCAGTACATGCCCCGGGAATTATATCCGGGTTGGAACGAAGGGGAGTATTCTTTAACAGGGGGTGTTCTTCCCGCTGACGCCGAACTCCGTCTGCGCTCCCTGATGCCCGAAGGGGTGATCTACGTTGACGGGGCTCACGAGCGTCAGGCTTTTCCTTCAGGTGAAGAGGCGGTGATCAGACGTTCGGGAAGCCCTCTCCGTGTTATCCGCTGCGGCCATTCATGAAGACACTCGATCCAACATTTTCCCGCGCGTTGCTCCGTTGGTATTCCCGTCACAAACGGGATCTTCCCTGGAGGAGGACGCGGGACCCGTATGCCATCTGGATCTCCGAGATCATGCTCCAGCAGACAACTGTCGCTGCTGTGATCCCTAAATTTCATTCCTGGATTCATCGTTTTCCGAATATTGAGACTCTTTCCCGGGCCCGGCGCCAAACGGTTCTTAAGATGTGGGAAGGATTAGGTTATTATGCCCGCGCCCGTAATCTTCATAACGCAGCCAAAATGATCACCCGGCAATATCAGGGGAAAGTCCCTGATGATCTTCGTAAATTACAATGCCTGCCGGGATTTGGTCCATATACAGCCGCTGCTGTTTCCAGTATTGCTTATAACCGAAGAAATCCGCTTATTGACGCGAATGTGCGGCGGGTCATGATGCGTATCCTGGCATTCACCGGCGAGATAGATCGTAAAACAGACCGCCATATCTTTATCCTATTATCTAAACTCATACCGCGAAGTGCTGGAAATTTCAATCAGGCTCTGATGGAACTCGGTGCTTTGCTTTGCGGGAAAATTCCTCAATGTCTGCAGTGCCCGGTTCGTTCATGGTGCCGAGCTTATGAACAGGATATTCAGGCAGCGATCCCGCCTCGTAAGATCAGACCGTTAACCCGGATTCGTGCGGCCGTGGCACTGATCCAGCGCCAGGACGGCAAATGGTTGATCCAGCAGCGTTCCGGAAAAGGTTTGCTGGCTGAGCTCTGGGAATTTCCCGGAGGGAAACTGGAAAAGGGAGAAACATCACAGCAGGCTGTGGTCCGTGAAGTCCGTGAAGAAGCCGGTGCTGAAATTTGTCCTTGCGCGCTTTATATGAAAACACATCATTTTTATCTGAATTACCGCGTCCATTTAGATGCCTGGCGTTGTCGGCTTCTAAACAATCCCCCTAAAAAATCCAATCAGCGCTGGGTTTCTCTGCTGGCTATAAGCCGGTACCCTATGCCGTCCGGCAGTGTTAAAATTGTCGAACGCATGCTCAGGGATAAAGAGTTACCGAAAAAGGGTATTGCGAAAAAATGAAATTTTAGCGGTTTTTTCAGCTATGTTTGTTATACTTAACTTAGCCTGTTTTTGTCCATGGCTGTCCAACTGTGTCCAAGGAAGAACCTGTGGGATGGTACCGCAGGCCAATTGATCACGTATAAAGGAAAGTATGGGGCGTTCTGATAAAACATCAAAAACACGCATTTTGATCATTGATGATCAAAAACTGCATCATTTGTATCTGCAGAATGTTTTAAAGAATGCCGGATACGATGATGTGCGTTGTCTGGCTGAACCGCTTGACACCTTTACGACAGTGGAGGATTACCACCCGGATCTGATCATCCTTGACATCTTAATGCCGCATATGGACGGGTTTCAGGTCATGCAGCAGCTGCAGGATTTCCGCCAGGAACATTATTTACCCATTTTAGCGATTTCCGCTGAGACCAGCCCGGAATTTCGTTTGAAGGTTCTGCAATCCGGAGCGACAGATTTTTTAACCAAGCCTTATGAAAATGTTGAGATCCTTTTCCGTATCCGGAATATGCTGGAAATGCGTCAGCTTCATTTAGCGCTGGAAGGTCAAAACCGTATTCTGGAAGAAGTGGTCGAAGAGCGGACCCGGGAACTGAAAGACTCACAGAAAGAGATCATTCAACGGCTGGCGCAGGCAGCGGAATTCCGTGATAATGAAACTGGAAAACACATTATCCGTATGAGCTATTATGCTGAACGGCTGGGTCGCGCGATGGGTTTGAGTGATGAGGAATGCGAATTATTACAGATAGCCAGTCCCCTCCATGATATTGGTAAGATCGGTATCCCGGATGATATTTTATTAAAACCCGGCAAGCTGACCACCGAAGAATATAAGATCATGAAAACGCACGCATTGATCGGTGGAGAACTGCTCGCCGGAAGCCGGTCTCCGGTCATGAAAATGGCACGCCTCATCACGCTGACACATCATGAACGCTGGGACGGAACCGGGTATCCTAACGGCCTGAAGGGGGATGACATTCCTCTGGTCGGACAGATCTGCAGTATCTGTGATATTTTTGATGCCCTGATGTCCAAGCGCTGTTATAAAAAAGCCTGGACACCCCAACAAGCGGCTCAGGAAATCATCAAGTTCAAAGGGACCTTTTTTAAGCCCGAATTGGTTGACGCCTTTGAACGGATCCTGCCGGATCTGTTTCGAATCAGGGAGGAATATGGTGATTAAATTCCCGCGCATGTGCCTTTGCAGAGTCTGTCTGAAATGGTATAGTAATGATGCATGTCAGTACCGTTTAATCGAGAGCTGAAGGGGAGAGACGTTGGAATTCCATTCACAGATTCCTGAATTAGATCTGGCTGACGGCCCTGAAATGCTGCGTGATTTTTCCCGCGAGTCACAGCGCAATCTGATGTCGGCCCGAAATGCCCTTCTTGTTCTGGACAGTATCCCCACTGATAAAGAAGCGATTGAAAACCTGTATAAAACCATTCATGCGATCCGAGGATTTGCGGATTTTCTGCAGTGCCACGATATCTATCACTTAACCGATTCCTGTCAGGAGCTCATCGGACAGGTCCGTCGCAAAACATTCCCTTTTAAGCATCCCTATTCAGCATTGATCAAACAGGTGGTTGCGACATTGCAGAAATTATTCGAGCTTCTGGATGTGCAGATCGATCAGCACGGCGTTCCGCCGGATAATTACCCGAATATAGAGGATCAAGTCAACACACTTCGACGGGCGGCACGCGGCGAAGACGTTGTGCTCGAAGGGGATACCAGCCCAGAGGATTTTTGCGAAATATCTTTCATGTCTGCTCAGGATATCGAAGAAGAGGCTATGCAGTCTTTGCGAAATGCTCTGCAGGCTTCCGGTGATGAAGTTGCTGTTAACCGTACAGATCTTGAGCAATGTCTTACAAATTTTAACGAGATCCTTTCCCGGCTGAATAACGCTTCACAATGCGTTCAGTTACGACAGAACGAATTGATCCGTGAGCGTGAGCTGGCAATGCGCCTTACCCAAAAAGCTCAGGATGAGGCCCGGGCAAAAGGTGATTATCTCGCACATATGTCCCATGAGATCCGCACCCTGATTAATGCTATCCTGGGATTCGCTGATGTGGTTCGTGTCCGCTGTGAACCGGACAGCCGGCAGGCTGAGCATTTAAATACCATTATCCTCAGCGGGAAAATGCTGCTGGAGATTGTTAACAATATTCTGGATTTTTCCAAGGTCGAATCCGGCAAACTTAAACTGGAAGAAATCCCTTTTGATCTTTCTCAAGTGATCGAAGATGTGTTTCAAATTATCCGCACCCGTCTTGAAGGGAAGCCCATTAATCTGGCATTTTTCCTGGATGAGAATGTCCCCCGTAATCTTATCGGCGATCCTACCCGTCTCAAGCAGATCTTCATAAATCTGCTTGATAATGGCATAAAGTTTACAGATAAAGGGGAAATTGTCCTTAATGTTTCGCTGCCGGATCAAAGTTCGGAACATGACGGCTGTTTCTTGTCATTTACGATACGCGATACCGGCATCGGGATTCCCCGTGAACGCGCTGATACGGTATTTGATTCCTATTCCCAGGTTGATCCATCGACAACACGGCTTTACGGAGGGAGTGGTTTGGGATTGGCTCTGTGTAAAGCTTTTGTTCAGGCCATGGACGGAGAGATCTCTGTTTCCTCTGAACTCGGCAGCGGAACAGCGTTCACTTTTAAAATTCCTTTTCAGATCTCTGCGCAGGAAGAGAGATTGCAATTGCCTGATTTACCGTTGGATAGCGCCGTCCTGATCACACCGTTTCAATCAACTGCGGTTTCCTGGCAGGACCTGTGTGAGCGATATCATATTCAGGATACGGCTGTTTATACCAATTTAAAACAGGCAGCGGAATCTTTGGAGGATCTCGCGCACAAACCCGCTGCGATTATCGTTGATATGCAAACAGGGGGCGGCGTGAAACCGTTTATAAAAAAGATCCTTCAGCAGGAGCATTTTGCCGCAGCCAAGCTTTTCATTTTAACCCCGGATGTCCGATTCGCTCATTGTTCATCGGAATTGGCTGAGAAGGCTGATGGGATATTTTATAAACCGTTTATCGGTGAAGAATTTATCCGTACAATACGGATGGCATTTCGTTCTATTCCTCATTATTCTGAAACAGCTAATGGTCCTGAGGGGGAGGATTTTAGTAAAATTGATATTTTAGCTGTCGAAGACAGTATCCCGAACCAGGAGCTGCTGAAGATCCATTTCGAAGAATTGGGATGCAGCTGTATCTTTGCCGGGAATGGACGTGAAGCCGTCGAACTTTTGAAGGAAAGAGATTTTGATATCTGCTTCATGGACCTTCAGATGCCGGTTATGAATGGAATTGAAGCTGCGCAGCTTATTAGACATGAGCTTGGCAAGACGCTGCCGATTATCGCCTTAACCGCTGCAGAGATGGACGAGGAACACGAGCAGTGTCTCGAAGCAGGCATGTCAGATTATCTTGCTAAACCATTTGATCAGGATCAATTGAAAGAGAAACTGAGAAAATTTACTGCTAACACAGGAGTGCATGATGGGTGATGACGTGAAAAACGGCAAAATTCTGGTCGTCGATGATTCTGATCTCGAACGGGAATTGCTTATCGAAGTTCTCAAAAGCGCCGGCGTACAGAATGATTTTTTGCAGGCAAAGACCGGGGAAGATGCCATTGAGATGTTAGGGACCAGATATAAAGAGATCGGGCTGATCCTGCTGGACTGGCAAATGCCTCAGATGTCCGGAATGGAATTTATGGAGGCGGTTGTGAAAGTTCCGGCTGTTGCAGATAAACCGATCATTATGGTTACGGCTTCGGGTACGGAAGAAAATAAGAAAAAAGCTCATACGGTTAACCCGAATTTAGTGGGGTATATTGTTAAACCTTATACTCCGGAGTCGTTGCTGGATGTGATCTATCCTTTTGTCAAATTAGCCAAGAAATGAGTGCACATTATTCGGCAGGAACGGGATCTTAAAGAAAGGCTGTTATGTTTTTCGCAAAAAAGAATAAAGAGCTTGATCAGTTTGCCGAATTGCTGAAAAAAGGAATTATCGCGTTGTTTCATGAAAGAGGGAAGATTAAATTTTCTGACCTGGACGTTAAACAGCATCAGATCATTGAAGCGGATGGGAAGATGCGCGCGAATGGTATTGAAAAATTCCCCAATACGGTCACCTTTGTATCTGCTGTAAATTTTTATGTCTCCCCGGAAGCCCTGGAGAAGAAAAAGACATTGGGTGCTCTGATCATGTATGTCCCCAAGGATTATCTTCCTATGCTCATGAAAAAATTCCAGTATCCCCCTGTGGATGATGAGAACGAAGACGCGATGCTTGATTCTATCGGAACGCTATGCAATATCACTGCCGGCCGTTTTAAATCTGAAATTAAGTCCGCGGGATATGCTGATCTGGAAATGTCGCATTTTATTAATTATAAAAATAATGCTGTCGTCGGGATCCCATTTTGCCCCGCTGAGTATGATTATTATCAGCTGATCGGTTCTATAGAAGGTGAGCCGCGCGTCATCCTGGATATGAGCATGGGAGTTGTGCCGAAACGATAATGAGAGGGGTGTATGCCTGAAACACCAATAGATTTTAATCTGGCTGAATCCAGTTCTGCCTTAAAGATTCCTCCCGCCATATATAAAAGGATTCTGGAAAAGGCCATAAAACAAACGGAGGAAGATCTTTTCCATTTAAAAGAAGCCGGCCGAACTCAAGATGAAGAGGTTATCGGCCGAATCTCTCACCGTTTAAAAGGGGATTTTGCTAATCTGCGGATCCCTCAGCTTTCCGATAAATTCCGTGTTATAAACTTCATGATCAAGCAGGACGAATATGATCCATCCGTTTTTCAGAAAAATATTCAGGAAATTTCCGATCTTCTCGAGCAGCTGAAACTGTGTCTGCACTAACGCTGCCTCTGCACTAACGCTGCCTCTGCACTAACGCTGCCTCTGCAGTCTCCGCCTGCCACATATTCCCTCCGGGTTAAAGACACAACAGTGAATTGTAATTAGAAGTGCGACAAAAAAAGCTCCATAGATCTTTTAAAAC
>CAZQQI010000003.1:0-14169 GCA_964595465.1 uncultured Planctomycetales bacterium
TTGGGTTATTTGGGTTATTTGGGTTTATTGCGTACATAACGTTTGGCAGGCCTAACAGGTCGCGCTCGAAAAAACCTAATTAACTCATCAAACCCAATAAACCCTATCGATCCAACTAGGCCAGATAAGGATAGATCACTCGGCTGCCCCATCGCACTGCGGTGTCCGGCATCCAGTTACGGGTCATGATCCCGGTGTACCAGCGCAGGATCCGTTTTTGACTGAATTTATAGCCTGGAGGATGATATCCCAGGTGAACAATGGGCTGACGGTGAGCCCCGGCATGTTCTTTAAAACGGATCAGACCGCTCTGGTTCAATCCGCTTGACCCCAGGTCGATCGCATTAAGACCGAGTTCCTTGGCCAGCTTCACACCCTCCCAAAATAGAAAATTATTGGGACGAAACCGCAGACCCTCCATGCGCGAAGTGTTGAATTTATAATAAAGCGTATCCCCGCAGACCAGATAAATATTAGCGCCGATAAATTCTCCGTCCGGATCAAACGCTCCCAACAGGAAACCCTTTTGCTCAGTCATGTAGGTATCCCAAATATTTTCAAAAAAAAGATACGGCTGGGGGAATATGCGGTATTTATCTTTGCGCACATGCAGATGAGCGTCATAGAATTTCGGCAGGTCCTCTTTCCCGCAGATCCGTGACGTGACACCTTTGCGGACCGCCTGATTCACCGCCGCCTTGTAAGAAGCGTGCGCTTTTTTCCAGAGCTCTGTGATCGACGGCGTTGTGTCCAGCTGATGAAACCATTCCCGGGACAATTCCTGAAAAACGCCTGATTCCCGGGCAGACCGGTCACGCAGATTCCGGAGGGCGATGCGGTATTCGGGATAATCATCACGCAGCGCCTGAAACATAACCCGCCAGCGCTCAGACGTCATGCCGTAGGCATCACAGTAATCACAATACGACGCCATACAGATCTTCCACTCCAGAAAATTCCGCACCACCGAGTAGATCAAATAGCTGACAACCTCTCCGCCCTCTTCAATATATTTGACTTCAAAATGTGTGCCGTAGGTTTTAACAATCACATCAAGCCAGCGTGGGGAAGAAAAAAGAGTGCGGTTCAAATCGGGAAGATTAAGCCGGGAAAGAGCCTGGTCCAAAGGAAGCGTTTTAACGATCATTGCCCCGCCTCCGATTGCCTCTGCCGTAGAATCGCCAACCCCGCCTGGAGAGACTGGCGAAGGTCATAAACCTCCAGCCGGCCGTAGCCCTGCTCTTCGGCCTGCCGCAAGAATCGGATCGACCTCAAAAGATGACTGGAATGTTCAAAAACAAAACGCTCCAGCATAACCGCTGAAAAATGATCAAACCGGGCAAGGGGAGAAACCCTCTGCCGGATGAATCCTAAATAACCCTGCAGGCGGCCGCTGAATTTTTTTTCTTCCAGAGGATAAGTAATATGCGCCTGCGGACCCAGAACGAAATACCGGTACCCTTCGGCTGCGCGCTGCGCTAAAACCGGAAAATGCGGAGAAACATCAGCAATGCGGTCCTGGTCATGAAGATAAAGGCTCTGCACAAAGCGCTGCGAACTTAAAAAACGGGCGCCGGGATCTTTCTGCTCGATCAAAATGACCGCTTCGCGATAATCGGAATCAATACTCGCCACAGCCAGCGACCGCACCCCGAGCATAAGGATCATAATGACAAACAGCGCCGCCAGGCCTTTCTTCATGAACGGACGAAGATCTCCGTCCTGCCAGCGCACCGCAGCATCGGCAACCGCCATGGCTAAAAAAGGAAGCACCACACAAATATACCGCGCGCCTTTTTCTTCCGGCAGAGAAAAGACCGCCATCTGGGTAATCACCAGAAACAGAGGCCATTGCCGGAATGACCAGCCCCGCCGAAAAATGGCTTCCACAACAGCAAGCAGAAATATTAAGCCGAACAAAACCCCTTCCAGGCGGAAAAGGTAATACGGATATGACAACAGATTCACCGGGTGGAACTCCGGTCCGGCCAGATGCCCCTGATGAAAGATCCAGGAAAAAATGATATAGGTATTCACACCGCCAAAAGCCGCGCCCACCCCGAAGACACCCGCAAAAAAGATGACCGTTGTCCAGACAAAGCGACGCAGAGCCGGCCGCTGCCGTTCACTCAGCACCTGCCAGGCTTCAGTCACCGCCAGCAGAAACGGCAGCATAATCAGACGATAATTAGAAAAGTAGGCCAGGGCAAAAACAGCTCCCGCGGCGAAGCTCCGCCAGGATAACTCCCGGGTACGCAAATATAAATACATCCCCCCTAAAACCAAAAACGTGCTCAGCGCCTCCTGCAGGGCAATGCGCGAATAAAAAACATGGCTGGGCAGAACCGCCAGAAGCGCGATAGCTATCCAGGCCACACGGTCATCCCGGTAAAAACGCCGGGCAAAAAGAAAGGTCAAAAACAAAGTCGCTGTTCCGAACACCGCCGCCAGAACCCTCGCCCAGAACCATTCATACACATTGCCGAAAAAAATGCGCAAATCGATCAGCATGAACCATAATGACTTACCGCTGGCTAAAGACGTGCGCAGATAGACTTTAACCGCCCGCCAGAGATCCTCCCCGCTGAGAGGAACATGCTCTCTAATCATTTCCCCTAGTTGACGGTTGTGATGGAGATAGAAGGCCTCGTCATAAAACACAAACGAGTTCTGTGTGATCTGCCAGAAGCGCAGAAGCACCCCGACGCTGACCAGCAGCAGACAAAACGCGACCAGCAGAAAAAATTTTCGGTTAACAGGCGCATGACGGCCAGATGCTGTATGGCCCGTCGCCGTGCGGCCCGGAGACTTTGGCTGATTTGTACGGATCATCGTTTGATCTTCAAACCTAAATAAATCAACGGACGCAGAATACTCCACCACCCGCTGAACGGTTTCATTTTCGTATATCCCTCCTGATGGGGAGGATAGTATTTCCGCACAGGGACCTCAATGACATGATACCCCAGTTTGATCGCTTTATAAAAAAGATACGGCTCCAGTTCATAGGCATCGAGCCATTCCTGACCAAGGTCCATACGGGGGTCGCGGCACATCTCTGTCCGTACAGCACGGAAACCATTGGTACTGTCCGTGATCCGCTGACCGCTGATCAGCGAAAACAAGGCCGGGTGGATGAACTGAGTGCTGATCCGGCGATACAGCGGCATATTCCCATACCCCCCGCCAGGGAGATAACGCGACCCCTGAACCAAATCCGCGCCCCTCTTTAACCCGGCGACAAGCAAAGGTACATCAGCGGGATCATCCTTATCATTCCCCGAGACAAAGATCACAGCGGTGTATCCCTGTTCATGAGCGTAATGGATGATCTGACGGGTTCCATAGCCGGCTCCTTTAGGCCGGGGATTACGGATCACAGTCCGCGCGTCGTGAGGTGCTAGCCCCTCCACCGAGCCGTCCGTTGAACCGTCATCAATGATCAAAACGTCATAACAGGCGTAGTCGGAAAATTTTTCGATGACCCGGCGGATCTTGTCGCCTTCATTATAAGAACAGATTCCAACCAGATACTGGGGACAGGGTTCAGACATATCCCTATCTTAAAGCGAGGCGCTCTAAAATTCAAAAAATATTTCTCTTATTATTAGGGTCTATGACCTTCTGCGTGAATAATCAGAAGATAAGGCTAGACGCTCATGCTCAGCAGTTCCTGCTCGAATGACGTTACAGAAGAGCGTGTGAGGCTCGCAGAGCGAGCTCCGAACCGAACGATTCAATATAAAACGTTCGGGAGGTTGTTTGAGCGAACAAGCCCCGCACGCTCTTCGCAGCCATTCGGCTGCGGAAATGACCACGCAAGCATGACCTTATCTGCGCGCATTCATTTCTTCCAAAAGCCATTTCTAAAAATACTCCGGGTCAGGAAATCTCTCGCGGACGGATGCGCTGGCGGGACTGTTTTTTTTGAGAACGCTGACGTTTCTGCTCAAGCATTTTTTCTTTGCCGGACCGGCTGCGGCGCCGTTTGCGGGCCCTTCTGCGGGCGGCCTCTGCGGCGCGTTTTTTCTTTTCGGCCTCACGCTGTCCGGCGAACCGTTCAGCCAAGATCTCACGGGCTCTGCGCCGGTTCCCTGCTTGAGTTCGTTGTTCTTGACATTTGACCTGCTCCCCGCTGGGGAGATGGATCAGAAGCACACACGTCGCGGTCTTGTTCACATTCTGGCCACCGGGACCGGACGACAGCACGAATTCTTCCTGCAGATCCTCTTCACGAAGTCCGAGCGCATTCATCCGCGCCCTCAACTCGGCCGGCAGACGAATTTTTGAAGACGCGCTCATATACCGCCCTCCTCACACCGCTGATACAGCAGAGCCGCCCATTCTTTTCCGGTTTTTATCCCGCAGCGGCACAGACGGGCATCGCCATCATAACAAGAACATAACCGCTCCAGATTCCCTAATGAGATTCCGGACAGCGCCAGATATCCTCCCGGCGCTAAGATATTCAGCAAAGTGCCTTTCAGCGCGATCAGTTCATCCGTAATAATGTTCGCCGCGATAAAGTCAAAAGAATGATCGTCGGGGATCTCTCGGATATCCAGCTGTTCACAGCGGTCAAGAACAACCCCGTTAGCCCGCGCGTTGGCCTGGGCCGTGTTAATACTATTAAGATCAATATCAACCGCCCAAACCGTACGTGCGCCGCATTTTGCAGCCAGGACCGCCAAAAGCCCCGTGCCGGTCCCGGCGTCTAGAAAATTACTGACACCGCCGGCATATTCCTCCACATACTCAGCCGTAAACCGCGTCGTCTCGTGCTCTCCGGTCCCAAATGATAAAACTGTATCCAGGCAGATCGGCGTCCGGCTGCCGCAATCGGCATGATCCGCGTGCCATACCGGGACAACCATAAAATTTTTCCCCAACGGAAACGGACGCAGGGACTCTTTCCATTTATCACGCCACTGAGCGTCCTCCCAACGCCGGACATCAACAGTGATGTCCGAAGAAAGAGCGCGGATTTGTTGAGCAAAAGCACCCGCACTGCTGTCTTCAGAAAAATAGACACTCAAATATGTTTGCCCCTGATCATGAGTTTCGATAATATCGGAGAGGTCAAAACCCTTTGTACAAAGCAGACCGGTCAACACATGGTTGGCACCGGAGTAGTGAGGAACAGAGATCTTTAATTCATAATTCATCTTCAGCTTTAATTGGCGACCTGGTGGCCGTGTCATGCCACCTTGATCTGATTCCGTCCGGCCTTCTTGCAGTCATACATGGCATTGTCGGCGATCGCGATCAGATCCTTCGCGCCCTGAACAGATTTTTGTTTTTTATAACCCGCTATGCCGATACTGAGCGTGATGTGGAATTTGATCACATTTTTGTAGCGGAACAATTCTTTGGCAAAACGCCGCTGAAGGCGCTGAGCGGCAAAATTCGCATTCCGCGCGCTGGTCTCGGGTAAAATGACCGTGAATTCATCCCCGCCGTAACGCCCCACAACATCAACCTTGCGGAAACATTGCTGGATCATCACGGCAACTTTTTTCAAGATCTGATCGCCCTTCTGATGTCCAAACTTGTCATTAATGACCTTGAAAAAGTCCATATCGATCATCATGCAGGACAGCTCTAGGCCATAACGCTTGGCGCGAACCAGTTCAATATCCAGCTTTTCATTGATCGCGCTCTGATTAAACAGCCCGGTCAATCCATCGATCTGAGCCTTCTTGCGCAGACGCCGTTCCACCCGCTTCCAGGCAGTAATATCCTGCAGGGTCATGATCACCGAAGAAAGATCCCTGCGCGCGCCTTGAGGCACAACCACCCGGATAAAAACATCCTGAGCACGCCCTTTACCCGCGCGGCATTTCATTTCACCGGAAAATTCATGATCACCGGAAAACACCGCCACGCATTGCTCGATCAAAACATCAAAAGACGCTTTGGTCAAAACTGAGGTCAGCATTTCCGTCAACCGCTTACGCGCCCGCACACCGAAAAAAGAAAACGCCGGACGATTCGCCGAAAGCAGACGGATATCACAATAGGCTGCCTTCAGCTCTTTGGCATGCTTCGCCAGGTAATTGCGGATCTCTGAAGGCTTTCCCCCGGACAGATCCTTGCTCAGGGCCTTAAGGGAGCCGTAATCCCATTCTATGATCGCCACGGGAGCGTGGTCGAGTAAAAAACGGTCATGTGTCTGCTTTTTCGCCATAAGTCCCCTTTACCTTTTGCTGAGATCCCGCCTATTTTTGATCCTGGAATGTGATCAGTGACGGCTCATAATCCTGCGGTGCCTCAAATCCGAGCAAATTCATAAGTGTGGCCGCAACATTTGCCAGCCCCGGACGTTCAACATCAGATAATCGGTATTCTCCCTGATAACCGGCATCAACAATAGCGAAAGGAACCTGATTTAAAGAATGCGCGGTCATGACACTCTTTTCCCCATTCTTTTCTTTATAAATTTCTTCCGCGTTTCCATGATCCGCCGTGACAATAACGATACCTCCCAGCTCCTTAACAGCTTCGATCAGGCGGGCCACACAACGGTCTACCGCAGAAACAGCGGTTTTGATCGCCTCAGGTTTGCCGGTATGCCCGACCATATCGCCGTTAGCAAAATTCACACGGCCGAAATCATACTTCCCGCTGCGCAGCAGCTCAATGGCCTTATCCGTGATCTCCGCGGCCTTCATTTCCGGCTTACGGTCAAACTGGATTTTATCTGATGTGATCTCCAAAAAGGTCTCGAGCTCTTTACAGATATACCCGGACTTGTTGCCGTTCCAGAAATAGGTCACATGACCGAATTTCTGCGTTTCAGACATGGCGAACGAGCGGATCTCATTATCACACATATATTCACTGACCGAACGCTCGATCACCGGCGGAGATACCAGAAAATGCTTAGGAATATGCTGATCGCCGTCATATTCCATCATCCCGGTGTACAGTACATCCGGGACACGCTTGCGGTCGAACGCGTCAAAATCCTCCCCCGCTTCAAAGGCCATGGAGATTTCGATCGCGCGGTCCCCGCGGAAATTGAAACAGACCACACCGTCGCCGTCTTCGATCGTGCCGACAGGCTGATCGTCTTCGGCAATGACAAACGGATCAAGATACTGATCTGTGATCTCGGGATCTTCATCATAATACGTCTGCACCGCTTCAGAAGCAGAGGGAAACTTGCGCCCTTCCCCCAGAACATGCGCGTACCATCCCCGCTTGACCACATCCCAGTCGGCTTTATAACGGTCCATGGTCGTGACCATGCGCCCCCCGCCGGAAGCGATACGGTAATCCACACCGTACTCCTCTTTCAATTCATCCAAAACCTTTTCGGTCTGTTCAATGTACTGCAAAGCGGATTTTTCATACACATCACGGCCGTCCAGCAGAGGATGGACCCGGGCCCGCTTAACTCCGGCTTCAGCGCACCTACGCAGCATCACAAAGAGATGCTTGTAGTTAGAATGGACATTCCCGTCCGATAACAGACCAAGAAAATGCAGGGTCCCTCCGCCGGTTCCGCGCTCGATCAAGCCATTCCAGGCCTCTGTTTCAAAAATACTGCCGTCGTCCATGGCCAGCTGGACGCGTTTGGCGCCCTGGGCAATAACCCTTCCGGCACCCAGTGCGTTATGCCCCACCTCGCTGTTGCCCATATCCTCGTCTGAAGGCATCCCGACGGCTGTGCCGTGCGCCTGCAGCTGCGTGTAGAGCTCCTGCTTCATTAAATGGTCCAGACAGGGCGTATCCGCAAGATACACCCCGTCGCTCTCATCCCGCTTACCGATACCGATGCCGTCCATGACAATAAACATCAACGGTCCTTTGCGCGGCTCATAATTTTTTAATTTCGGTAATGTCAACTTTGCCATCACAACCTCCAATGAATAAGGACATTCCGTCCCTATGTTCTCTTAACTATTCACTATTCACTGTTCGCTATTCACTGTTCGCTATCCGCGATTTAAAACTCCACATCCGGAACGGCCGTCGCGGTCGCGTCAGCTTCAAAATATTCCGCCGGCTCATTCACACCGGCAAGATTGGTGAAAAAACGGCCGAAAAAGGAACGCCGAAACTGATTGAAAGTCTGCACAGCGCGGTTATAACGCATGCGTTCGACCGCGATACGGTTCTCCGTCCCTTCCAGCTGGCTCTGCAGCGTCAAAAAATTCTGATTGGATTTTAACTGGGGATAATTCTCAGCCACCAGCATTAAGCGGGAAAGCGCCCCGCTGAGCTGTCCGGCCTTTTCGATCTTCTGCGGAACCGTATTGGCCTTCGCCCACTGACTGCGTAGACGGGTCACTTCCGTGAACACCTCTTTTTCCTGTTCGGCAAACCCTTTGACCGTATTGACTAAATTGGGGATCAGATCATTACGGCGCTGAAGCTGATTTTCGATCTGTGCCCAGGATGCCGTAACCTGTTCATCGAGCGTGATCGCCCGGTTGTATCCTCCCTTAAACCAGCCGAACATCATCAACGCAATAACCACAACAGCGATTAAAACACCCAGCCATACTGAACTCGATCTCTTCATGTCTTCCTCCTATGATATCTTTACCAGCCTCCGGACGCCCCCCCGCCTCCGGAAAGGCCTCCGCCGAATCCCCCAAAACCTCCGCCGAATCCGCCGCCCAAACCGCCCGCGGACCCGCCGGACCAATATCCCTGCCGGCCGCCTACCATGCTCCCGAACAAAAAATACGTTAACAGGCCGGACCGTGTTCCGAAAATGAACAAAAACGCAAACAGGATGATCAAAAAACGCAGGACCGGATGGACCGGTTTTTCCTCGCGCGCCACCTGCTGGTAAACCTGTTCCGAGGCCCCGGTCAAGGTGACCTGACGGGCTTCGGCAATGATCGAAGCGACAGCTGAAGCACCGCCGTAAATCCCGGCAGACATCTCCCCCCGGCGGAAGGCAGGAACCATGATCCTTTCGATCACCCTTTTACTAAGGGCGTCGGTCATAACACCTTCCAGACCATAACCGACCTCAACGCGGACCTTGCGGTCCTGGACCGCGGCCAAAAGCAGAATGCCGTTGTCTTCCCCTTTTTGGCCGATGCCCCATTCTTCAAAAAGACGGACAGCATACTGCTCAATGGTCAACGGTTTCGTACTGGGAACGGTCAAAACAGCCAACTGATCACCAGTTTTGTTTTCCAATTCTTTAGCCAGAGCCGCGATCCGCGCCTCATCAGACGGCCCGAGCACGTTTGCGTTATCGGTCACATATCCCTGCGGGCTTACAGCGGAAGGTGCCTGAGCACGGGCCGGAACGGAACATGACAGCAGACCTGCCGCGAACAGAACAGCGCCAGCTATTTTACAGAAGGACCGGCTCATAGACGGTCCACCTGATCAGCCAAAATATTCAACTGGCGTAAATATTCCGATAACACCACGAAAGCGTCCTCACCCTTAATGCGGTCGTCATGGACCGCGTCCTCATATATCCCCAGCAAGGTCTCTTTAGAAAGAGAAAACTCATCACACAGATCAGTCAGGATCTTTTCCCGGTCATACCCGAACTGTTTCCCGCGCAAAAACAAGATCGCGCGGAATACCGGGATCAGAGCCTTGAGAGAATCTTTCAGCAAAGACTCCACGCCGTGACGGCGGCGTCCGACTTCAAGATAAGCCTGCTGAATGCGCAGGGCCTTGCCCTTGATCTGCTGCTCACAAAACAAGCGGAGATGCTCGGTGCGCGGGGCCAAATCCGCAAGCACATCCCGCCCATAAACACAGACCCCGCTCTGCTTCATCTCCAAAAACTCCAGGGGAAAGACATCCATGGATGAACGGGCCCATTCCTCAGTCAAACACAAAGGAGCCGCGATCCCTTTTCTCTGACCGCGGGCAACAGTTTTTAAGGACTTTTCTAAACTTTCAGGTGATGTGTCGGCAAGAAAAAGCACCGCTGTCACCAGCCCGTGCTTGAAAGAAAATTCAGGATCCGCCGCTTCACCATAAATATAAATAGCTTGCAAATCTTCCCCGAAATCCTTCACGTATTGATTGACAAACGGATGGAAAATCTTTTTAACTTCAGAATTTAAAACATCGATCGATTTGGGTTGATCATTCATATCGCCTCCGGTATCGCAGTGATTCTACACAATTTTGCGGGTTTTGTTAATAGCTTTCTAATAAAAAAGGCCATGATCTCTGTCATGGCCTTTTCATGCATGCTGTCTGTCCATGTTATTTCAAATACGATTTCGCACTGCGTTTCTTCCTGCCGGTTTTGCCGGAACCGTTCTTCGCTTTAGCCGGTGATTTATCGGAAGATGGCTTTTTTCCGACCAGATCAGGAGCGTGATAAGACATCCAGGCAGAAGAAAAATTTTTCAGCCAATCTTCTTTCGCCTCTTCAAACCCGATATCATAACCGGCCTTTTCACTTTCGATCCACAGATGCCGGTCGATCTCTGCCAAAACACGTTTATCCCTGAGGAGTGCCTGCTTGTCTTTTATCTTTTTATTAACCATTCCTTCCTCCTTTAAATTTGTTTTATTTTAACCGAGGCGGGAATCTTTGTCAAGCAAACGCCTGCGCAGCAGTGAGTTAAAGCATCAACCCATTATAAACAAGCCCGCGCTGAAAAGCGCGGGCCGACACGTCACCAATAAAATGATAGCGAGCGGTCACATCTTCAGAACATTGCGGGCTTTTGAACCCTTTTCATCATTGAACATTTCGAATTCAACCTCATCTCCTTCATCGAGGCTCCGGTACCCGTCTTGCTTAATTTCGCTGAAGTGAACAAAGATGTCTCCGTCATTCTCGTCGGCTTCGATAAACCCGTACCCCTTTTTGGCATTAAACCATTTGACTTTCCCTTTAACCATCTGAACATCCTCCTTTAGCGAATTCACATCTGAATAACGGCTATGTACGTATACATATCCCTTACCGCTATTCCAAAAATATTTTATATATTCCGCCAAAAGGTGTAAAGAATTATTCTTTATTTCTCAAAGATAGCTGTTTTTCCTGAAAACAGCGAAAAAGGATCATCTCTCAGAATGAACGTGAGTAAAAAAGAAATACCGGTCCCATAACCATACCCCTCCCCCGACCAGAATATTTGTCGCTGCAACCGCCAAGAATACTCCCGCATAACCCTGCCAGATCCTCATAAGCAGAGCCAAGGGAAGAAAAAGAATCACCATTCTCAGGGCAACCATGGAAATAGCGATCCCGGGCCGGCGTATCGCGTTAAACGCAGTACTGGAGATCATGATCATGGCTTCCGCCCCATAGCTGAAAGGAACGATCCATAAAAACAGTGTTCCGGCCCTCACAACCGCAGGGTCCTGATCAAATATCCTGATCAAAGGTTCGGCAAAAACCGCCAAACCGCAGGCAACCAATACCGCCCAAGCCCAGGAAAAACGGAAACTCAACTGCAGGATACTTTTCACTCGGCCCAGATCCTCACGGCCCCAATTCTGACCCACAGCAGGGGCGACCACAGCACAAAGGGCCATATAAATATGCAGACAGACCGCTTCAACGCGGTGGGCCACGCCGTAACCCGCCACCACTGCCGGCCCGTAGGGAGACACCAGCCGCGTCACGATACCGATCCCGACAGCCACTAAGAGATTCACGCCGGTCGCCGGAACCCCGACATAGAGGATCTCTTTCCAGGACTCACGCACATCCCGCCAGAGGGGCATCCCGAAAGAGAGCATCTTCTCCCTCCAGGCCAAAACCCCCAGTGAAAGAAAAACAGTCACAAATCTGGATAGGACCGTGGCCCAGGCTGCTCCGGCAATACCCATTGCAGGAAACCGTCCCCAGCCGAAAATAAAAATAGGATCCAGAATAATATTCAGGATAGCGGCAAAGACCATGATCAGCCCGGGAATCAGCATATCTCCGGTCGCGCGGATCGCATGGTTCCCGACCATAGGGATAATCAAAAAAGGCAGCCCCGCGTACCAGACACGCATATATTGGGCCGTTAACGGGCGGATATCTTCCTGGGCCCCAAGAAAAGAAAAAAGGGGATCAATGGAAAAGAAACCGATCAGCGCGATCAGGATCGACGTGAGCAAGGCAAGCAGCAGACAATCAGTTGTCAATCGGCGCACCTTGACGAAATCCCCCTGCCCGATCGTGCGGGAGATAATTGAACTGGCTCCCGCGCCCAGACCGATACCGATACTGATCACCAGCAAAACCACGGGGAAAGTAAAACTCATGGCCGCCAATTCACGGGTCCCTAATAAACCGATAAAATAGGTATCAGCCAGGTTGAACGCCATCAGGGCCATCATCCCCAACAACATGGGCAGTGTCTTTTGCAGCAGCATCGGCCCGACCGGACCGCGTGTCAGATGGGCGGAACAGTTCATGTCTTCTCAGTAAATGTTGAAGATTTGAGCAAAAAACAGGCCCTGAACCGGATGGTTCAGGGCCTGGTAAACGGCAAAAGAGCAACTTATGCTTTGCCGGCAGAACCCAATACGTCTTCATTTTTATGCTTGTACATCTCGATCAAGGCCTGGCGCGCCGGGCCGAGATATTTACGCGGATCAAAATCCGCCGGCTTGTCCGCGAAATGCTTGCGGATCGCCGCAGTCATCCACAGACGTCCGTCAGAATCAATGTTCACTTTACAGACGTTGAACTTGGTGGCTTTGCGGATCTGTTCTTCCGGGATCCCCACCGAATCCTTAAGGTCACCGCCATGCGAATTGATGATCTTAACCGCTTCTACAGGTACAGATGATGATCCGTGCAGGACGATCACAAACCCAGGGATCTTTTCCTGGATCTGCTCCAGAATATCGAAACGCAGATCCGGCGGAACATAAACACCATCTTCGTTCTTGGTGCACTGTTCCGGTTTGAATTTATTGGCACCATGCGATGTTCCGATAGAAATCGCCAGAGAATCCACACCGGTCTTTTCTACGAACTCGACCACCTCTTCAGGCTTGGTATAGGTCGATTTCTCGGCCACCACGTCATCTTCGATCCCGGCCAGAACACCGAGCTCCCCTTCGACTGTGACATCATACTGATGCGCGTATTCCACGACCTTGCGGGTTAATTCAACATTTTCTTCAAAAGAATGATGAGATCCGTCGATCATGACCGAAGAAAATCCAGACTCAACACAGCTTTTGCACAGCTCAAAGGTGTCGCCGTGGTCCAAATGCAGAGCGATCGGAACTTCTTTCAGCCCTTTTTCGTTGGCCATCTCCTTCATCATCTCGACCGCGCCCTGCCCCATATACTGCAGCATGGTCTGATTAGCATATTTCCGCGCGCCGCTGGAAACCTGCAGAATAACCGGAGACTGACTTTCCACACAGGCTGTAATGATAGCCTGAAGCTGTTCCATATTATTAAAGTTATACGCCGGGATGGCATAGCCGCCCTCAAGGGCCTTGGCAAACATCTCACGGGTATTGACGAGTCCGAGGTCTTTGTACGAAACCATGTGTGCACTCCTTCATATTGGGTTATACGTTAAATCTTACTCTGTGCGGGATGCGGACTTGTTATTATATGAATTCAACCAGTAAAGTCCAGCATAAATTTTGGGATCTGCCATGACCCCTTCCTGAGCGCGCTCCCTCAGCCATTGGTCGACTTCGGCCAAAGCAACAGCGTGTACCGCGATCTTTTCAGTTTCATCCCCCCCGCCTTCATTTTCGCGGACCAGACCGCGGGCGATAAAGAACGTCAGGATATCAGCAGATACGCCCGCGCCTCCCGGACCGCTGAAGACCGGAACGATCTCCTGCGCGCGGTAGCCGGTCTCTTCCAGAAGCTCCCTTTCGGCGGCCTGCTTTTCACTTTCCAGACCACAGGCCGCTTCGTCATTGACCAGGCCCGCGGGAAATTCGAGAACATCCCCGTTGACCGGAGCGCGGTATTGCCTCACCAGCAGGACCTTGCCGTCGTCCGTCACCGGGACGATCACCACGATCCCGGTACAATTGGTCCGCTGAATATATTCCCAGCCGTTTTTTTTAATAAACCGGACAAAACGGCCTTCTGCTAAAACTTCGGCATTTTCTTTCATAGCCCCCCTGCGTTTAAATGTTCTTTAAAATTTTAGGTGAATAGATCAAAGGTGGCGGTTCTGCTAGCCCGCTCAATCCCACAACCGAATGGCTTATGCAGATTGGGATGTGCTCGTTCGCTCA
>CAZQQI010000003.1:14269-45039 GCA_964595465.1 uncultured Planctomycetales bacterium
CGCTCAATCCCACAACCGAATGGCTTATGCAGATTGGGATGTGCTCGTTCGCTCAAACAACCTCCCGAACGCTTTTATAATGAATCGTTCGGTTCGGAACTCGCTCTACGAGCACATCCCAATCTTTTTTATCGCCATTCGTCTGAGAACTCGTTAAGAGCGAATGCATCACCTTGACCTTCTTGCTCACTCACTTTTTCATAGAGCTAATCAAATAAAACCGCACCTCACTGCTCTCCCCGCTTAAGCCAAATCCAGCTTTTGGGCAACCCGAAGGATCAGCGGTTCGATCGTCCGCTCGGAAAAATCGAAATCCAGCCCAGCGGTAGCGAATAATTCCGGCAAAGGACGGCTGCCGCCCAAGGCAAGAGCGGATTTATACCTCTGCAGAGTCTCCGGCAAATCCTCTGAGGCGTTGAGCCACAGCTGTAACGCGCCCAATTGAGCGATCCCGTATTCGATATAATAAAACGGCACCTCAAAAACATGCAGCTGACGGTGCCAGAGGTTGTCGCGGTAATTCTCTAATCCCGACCAATCGGTCACGCCGCCGTCAAACTGGCTGTACAATTCATTCCATTTCGCGGTGCGTTCAGCACGAGTGTGTGCGGAGTGCTCATACATCCACTGCTGAAAGGCGTCCACCGTAGCCACCCAGGCCAGGATATGGACCACATTTTCCAAATGGGTCCTGATCGAACGGACTTTTTCATCCTGATCATAAAACACATCCAGATGCTCACCGCCCAGCAGTTCCATGCTCATAGACGCCACTTCACAAAACTCCATGGGAGCGTGCCGGTAGGCGTAGATCGGCTCATCGGCCGCGGCAAAGACATGAAAAGCGTGCCCGGATTCATGCATCAATGTTCGGACATCATCATCCAGCCCCACCGCGTTCATGAAAATAAAGGGTTTGCGCGATTCCGCCAGTGCACTCTGATATCCCCCGGGTGCCTTGGCCTTGCGGCTCTCCAGATCCAGCAGACCCAATCCGGACATCTCCTGAAAATAACCGGCCAGATCCGCGTCCAAACGGCCCATAATATTTCCGACACCGCTGATCAGATCTTCTGTCTGTTCAAACGGACGCAGAGGCGGACGGCCTTGCGGATCGACATTCAGATCCCACGGACGCAGGTGGTCCAGGCCCATGCGCTCTTTCCGTCTCTCCAAAATCCTGCGCCACAAGGGGACCACCAGCTTTTCCACTGTCTGATGATACCGCCGGCAATGATCCGGGGAATAATCGAAACGGTGATAGGCCTTAAACTGATAATCCCGGAAATTGTCAAACCCGGCATTACGCGCCACCTGCACACGCAGGGCGAACATCTTTTCAAAAAGCGTCTCCAGCTGACCCGCTTCGGCCTGACGCCGCTCCACGGACGCCCGCCAGGACGCTTCACGCAGTTCACGATCGGTCTCATACTGAAATTTTCCCATTTGCGGAAGGGTATAATCCTGGCCCTGAAACGATACGGTCATCGAACCGAAAATGTTCTGATACTGCTGCGAGAGCATTTGCAGATCGCTTTCCAGCGGAATATTTTCACTGCGGTACAGTTCAATATCGGCCTTTAGAGAACGCTCCATAACCCAATACCGGTTGGGATCCAAAGGGAAGCGTTCATTCAGGCTTAAATATTTACGGTTGATCTCATCTCCTAAAGGTTTAACCGCCGGAAGGACAGACTGGATAAACGCCTGGTATTCGTCAGAATAATGGGCGTTATCCGTGTGGCAGGTCATACGGATATAAAGGATCGACCCGAACTGGTCAAAGGCCGCGGACAACTCCGAGCCATCCTTAAGCCACTGTTCAAATTCCTGCGCGGAATTCACCTCCCGGTTAAGCAATTGCTGGAACAGGGAAACAGCAGCATCCGGATCATGAAAATCCATATCTCGGGGCACAAAAGTGCGCGGGGCATATGGTTTGAGTTGTTCAAAATCAACAGTGTTCATAATATCCCTTCTGTCACGGTTTTTCGGTTCATATATCGGTCACGTTACAGAAAACTTATTATAGCGGATCATAGCGTCACTGCAACCCGATTCAGGACCATACTTTTGCGAACTCATTCCGCGCGGTCCTGCTCCATGATTTAGACTTGACAAAGCAATCAATTCTGATAGAATTTAAATTCATTTTTATGTGCTACCCGAAGTGAGGAAATTATGTCACGTACATGCAAAATTTGCGGAAAAGGCCCAATGGCCGGCATCAAATATAAGCGCCGCGGTATGATCAGACGCAAAGGCGGAGCCGGTTCCAAGATCATCGGAAAAACCCTGCGGACCTTTCAGCCCAACCTTCAGCCCGTACGCGCTGTTGTGGAAGGCAGAACCCAAAAAATCACAGCCTGTGCAAAATGCATCAAGGCTGGTAAAGTCGTCAAGGCGTAGACACGCCTTATTCATTTGATTGGAAAAGAGGATGCCCAAAGCATCCTCTTTTTTATGTCCGGACCAGCCGGATATCCTTCAATTTCAGCTGAACCTCCGGAGCCTTATTCCAGTCATCGATAGAGGGCTCATAGACTAGGTCGACAATCTGTCCGACTTTTAGATCACGCTTGTATTTTCCCATACCAAAGCCGATGACCGAAACCGCCCGCTGTCCATCACTAACCCAAAATTTAAGAGTTTGCCGTCCCAGAACCACCGGATGACTCTTGATGGCCAAACCCCTGGTGCATAACAGCGGCCGCGGGTTACCTTCGCCGTAGGGCTCCAGGGCGTCCAGCGCGTAAACCAGGTTCAGATCAAGCTGCTGCAGAGGAATTTCGCAGTCCACAGTCAGTGTGGGCACCAAATGTTCAGGCTTCAAATTGTCCCGCGCGTAATCATTGATCAGGGTACGGAAATCTTCCAGAGAAGCCGAGCGCAAACGCAGCCCGGCAGCCATACGATGCCCGCCGTATTCTTCCAGCTGAGCATGACAATGTGTCAGCGCCTGATGAAGATGAAAGCCCTCGATCGAACGGGCCGAAGCCGTGGCCAATCCGTCAGCCAGTGAGGCAATAACAGCCGGCCGGTAATAGGTCTCACAGATCCGGGAGGCCACAATGCCCAAAACCCCCTTATGCCAGCCCTCACGGGCCAGAACGATCACCTGCTGATCATTAAAATTGATACTCTTTTCCGCCATATCCAGGGCCTCCTGAATGATCCGTCTCTGCAGCTGCTGGCGCTGTTTATTGATCGTGTTCAGCTGATCCGCCAGAAGCTGGGCTTCCTCCTCGTCATCGGAGAGCAGCAGGTCCAGGGCAATACGCGCCGATTCCATACGTCCGGCGGCGTTGATCCGCGGTCCGATAATAAACCCGGCATGATACGGACGCATCGCCTTACCCAAAATACCGGCCGACGCCATCAGGGCCCGCAGACCAGTATTAACGGTCTTTTCGATGTGCGGAAGTCCCGCGCGTACCAGCGCCCGGTTCTCTCCCCTCAGACTGACCACGTCAGCGATCGTTCCCAACGCCACCAGATCCAGAACACCGTCAGGGAGCCGTCCCAGAACGGCCTGAACGACCTTCGCGGCCAGCCCCACAGCGGCCAACTCTTTAAAGGGATACGGACAATCCGCGCGTTTAGGATCGATCACCGCGAGAGCCTCCGGCAGGCCGGATTCTGACGGTTCATGATGATCCACCACGATCACGTCGATCCCGGCGTTGTTCAGCATGGCGACCTCTTCCCGGGCTGTAATCCCGCAGTCCACGGTTACCACAAGAGAAGCCCCGGCATCCTGAGCGGTCTTCACAACACTATCATTCAAGCCGTACCCATCACTCATGCGGTCTGGAATATGATTCTCAACACAGCACCCCGCCTTCTCCAATCCGCGGCGCATGACCACAGAAGCCGTGATCCCGTCAACATCATAATCCCCGAATACCAGCACCTTTTCCCGGTCTTTACCGGCCTGCTGAAGACGGGCCGCGGCCGCGGCCATATCCCGCATTAAAAAAGGATCATGGAACCGTTCCGGACCAGAGGACATGAAATCCCTGGCCTCAAGCGGATCGCTGATCCTGCGGTTGATCAGCACTTGGGCGACCACAGGATGAATAGGAAGTGCGTCACAAAGATATTTTTGTGCCCGGGGATCGGGTGTGGGGATTTTCCATTTTTTCTGAACGATCAAGGTCGGCATGATAACGGGTTTATTGGGTTGATTGGGTTGATTGGGTTTGTTGGGTTTGTTGGGTTGGTTGAGTTAGTTGGGTTTGTTGAGTTGATTGAGTTGATTGAGTTGGTTGAGTTGGTTGAGTTGGTTGAGTTTGTTGAGTTGGTTGAGTTGGTTGAGTTGATCGCGCTTATTGAATGCTTGAGTGTTTCACTTTTCACCCTCACCCCCGCTACATCTTCTCCGGGGCGGAGACACCCAGCAGACGCAGGCCGTTGGCCAGCACAGTCCGGGCGGCTTCGATCAGCGCCAGGCGTTCAGCCGAAAGATCCGGCTGAGCAGCATCCACCACGCGATGACGATCATAGAACCGGTGAAAAGCAGTGGCCAGTTCCTGCAGGTAAGCCACCAGAGGAAAAACATCCATCTGCTGCCGGCAGACATCAACAATCAAATCAAGAACCCCGATCTTTTTCATGAGAGCCTGTTCCTCGGGCTGATTTAAACACTGCAGGCCGTCGGCTTTATACGCCAGCCCCTCTTCAGCGGCTTTAGCTAAAATGCTGTGTATGCGCGCGTGAGCGTACTGAATATAAAAAACCGGGTTCTCCGGGGTCTCTTTTTTGGCCAGATCAAGGTCAAAGTCCAAATGCGCGCTGATCCCGCGCATCAGAAAGAAAAAACGCGCCGCGTCCCGGCCCACCTCAGTCAGCACTTCACGCAGACTGATGAATTCTCCCTTACGGGTGGACATGGAAACCGGCTGACCGTTGCGGTATATTGTGGCCAGCTGGACGATCAATACCTGCAGTGATTCCGGATCATGACCCAATGCCTGAACCGCGGCTTTAATACGCGGAATATAGCCATGATGATCCGGCCCCCAAATATTATAAACTTTGACAAAGCCGCGTTCATATTTATTCTTATGGTAGGCGATATCCGGTGTCAGATAGGTATAGGTCCCATCACTCTTGCGCACCACCCGGTCTTTATCGTCCCCAAAATCTGTGGAGCGGAACCACAGGGCACCGTCCTTTTCATACAGCAGATCTTTCTGATCGAGGCCGTTCAGAACCGAACGGATCGCTTCGTCATCCGCGACCCGGGATTCATATGACCAGGAATCAAAATGGACACCGAAGTCTTCCAACTCAGAGCGGATCACATCCAGCAGATACTCCGCGCCGAAGGTTTTCAGCCGGTTGTCTTTGTTCTCAAGCTGATCAAGGGATGCAATATCGCGAATACCCTGGTTTTCCAGAAAGATCCGGGCCATATCGCTGATATACGCGCCCTGATAGCATTCTTCAGGAAATGACACGATCTCGCCCAATATTTCGCGTGCCCTCAGCTCGACAGACTTTCCTAAAATCGCGATCTGATTACCGCCGTCGTTGACATAATATTCCCGGACCGCGGCATATCCGCAGAATTCTAAAATATTAGCCAGAGCGTCGCCGACAGCCGCCTGTCGGGCATGCGCCACGCTCAGTGGGCCCGTTGGGTTGGCTGACACAAATTCCAGCTGAACACTCTGTCCTTCTCCTGAAGCTGATCGGCCGAAGGCTTCGCGTTCAAGCAGAACCGTCTCCACTATATGATGACCGGCAGATGGAGAAAAGATAAAGTTGATAAATCCCGGAGGGGCGACACGGACATCTTCGATCCACTCTCCCAGCGGATCGTTTGCCAGGGCGTCTTTGATCCGGCCGCAAAAATCCTGCGCGATCTGTATCGGCGCCCGGCGCAGAACACGGGCCGATTTCATGGCGATATTGCTGGCCAGATCCCCGTGTTCCGGGACAGCCGGCTCTTCGATCTGCACAGAGGGCATGACCCCCGGGTCAGGAAAAGCCGGTGTCAGCGCGCGCGCAACACAGCCCTTAAGTTGATGTCGTATTTTCAGCAGCATAACACACCTTTTAGTTTGCCGTATTCTTTAATCGTAAACAGAGCTTGGAAAGAAAAAATGCTTCGGGCGGGATCACCCGAAGCATATGATATATGTCAGCATGCGCTGTCTCAGGAGTCTTCTGACCACTCCAAACGCTGCGCCTCTTTCCACAGGTACTCCAAACCGTAAAAATCCCTCATATCAGATTCGAAAATATGCGCCACGACTGAGCCCAGATCAAGAATGATCCAGCGGCCTTCCCGGTATCCCTGCTTAAACCGGACAGCGATACCCTCTTTCTTGAGGCCGTCTTCCATCCCTTCTGCGATCGCCTTGACCTGCCGCTGGGATGTCCCGGAACAGACCACAAAATAATCGCAGAAATTGGCCACCGGACGCATGTCCAGAATGGCAATATTCAGGGCCTTGATATCAGAGGCAAAACCGGCAATCGTTCTGGCTAGCTTTTCCGAAGAGGATTCCTGTGTATGAATAGCGACAACACCTTTCCATCATGTCTCTGCTTCGGCAGAGAGGTGACCTTTTACTTCTTGAGCTCCTGCGCCTGAACCTTGCTCAGCACGCGCCAGCACTCATGGCTTCCGGACGGTGATTTTGCCACAGCAAAAAAACGGCCGTTCTTCTCGCGGACATCAAATTCTGTGGTTGTGAATTTCGATTTGCTTTTGACGTCATAAAATTGGATCTCTGCCATGAATGACTCCTTCTGTTTGTGGTTTCATGTTGCTATTGATATTACCCAAATATGCCTACCCTGTCAATTCAAAAAACACTTTCCGCCACCTCAGGAACAGACTCGACGCTGCCCTGGAACATCGCGCGCAGGTCCTGCGCCTGACGATCGGGGAGCGGCCCCACCACGGCCAGGTTGTACCGTGAAGGGTCAAAGACAGCGGCCGCGGCCTTTTTCACATCATTAATCCGAACCTGCTTGATCGCGCGGATCACTTCATCCAGGGTGCGGATATGGTCGCGCACGATAGTCGATTCTCCGATCCAGAGCATATGCTCCATGCTGTCTTCCATTCCAAGAAGCACTTGACCGATATAATATTCTTTAGCGCGGGTAAACTCCGCCTGGGTGATCCCGGAACGGCTGACCTTTTTCAGCTCGCTCATGATCAGGCGCAGGGCGTCCTGTACCTTGCCGGTTTTCAGCCCGGCGCGGATCATGAACAGACCCGTATCGCTCAAATGCTTACAGCCGCTGCCGATAGAATAAGCCAGACCGCGCCGTTCCCGCAGTTCATTAAATAAACGGCTGGACATATTCCCGCCCAGAACAATATTTAAAAGGCGCAGGGCATACCGGGCCGGGTCATCCGCCGGTAATCCAGGCATACCAAGAGCGATATGGGTCTGTTCGATCGGCTTGCGGCAGACCGCCACCCGGGGCTGTTTTTGATCGTCGATGACCGGCTGCCACTCCGGTGAGGGAGCAAATGTCATGCCTCCCATTTTTTTGCGGACCAGGGACACGGCGCTGTGATGATCAATATCCCCGCACACAGCAACGACCATATTATTAGGCACATAATGACTGCGGTGAAAATCCCGCAGCTTTCTTCCGTTCAGCCCGGCCACAGATTCCAGCGTTCCGGCCAAGCCCTTTCCCAGAGGATGCCCGGGCCATAAGATCTTTTCCATCAGTTCAAAGACGAGATACTGCGGCAGGTCATAATACATCTTGATCTCTTCCAGGATCACACCGCGCTCACGGCGGATATCCGCAGGCTTCATCGCCGGACCCATGATCATATCCGCAAAAACATCAAATGTTTTAGAAAAATGCCTGCGCGGGACTTTAGCGTAAAAACAGGTCTGCTCTTCCGCGGTAAAAGCGTTCAGACTGCCCCCAACCCCCTCGACATTCTCCTTGATCTGCTGACAGGAATACTTCCGGCTGCCCTTAAACAGAAGATGCTCCAGAAAATGGGCCGCGCCTTTCATCTGATCGGGTTCGGAACGGCCCCCTGCTCCGACCAGTATCCCCAAAGAAACCCCGTCCCGCTCCCGCATGGTGTGAGACACCACACGCAAACCGTTATTCAAGATCGATTTTCGATACATCATACACTCCTGACATCTACAGCTTAATATTCTTTAGAGGACATCTTCTGCTCGAGCAAGTCAACCAGCAAAGCCCGTTCTTGGGCGTCCAACTGCCGGGTCGCCTCCTGAAAGCGGGCCACACGGTCTTTCTGCTCAACATAGAAGAAAATATCCGAAATCACCCGAACCCCGTCACGGAAAAGACCGCGCAGTTTGACCGCGGTCTGCACATCCGCCGGCTTATCCCTCATTTCATTGATCTCATTGACCAGACGGTCCAGTTCCTTTTTCCATTCCTGGACATTATTTTCCAGACGTGTATACGTCTCAGCATCACCGACGATCCACATCTTGACCAGAGCCAGATCCTCCGATGAAAGATCTTCTCCGGCAGAGATCCTGGAAATGATCGCCTTGATGTCTTGAGACGTCATAGCCTGCATCTGCTCCCGCATGTACCCGTCAAGCTCTTCAAAGATCGTGGACAACCGGCTGTAGGCATTCCCTCCGCCGTCGGCCGTGACGTCTTCATAATCCTGTTTGACCTTTTCCAGTATCTGATTGAATGTCTCCATGTGGACCCTCCTGTCCTGTCTTTAGTGCTGAGACTCTGTCAGCCCGCATTGCTCACACGATGTAAAAATCATCGCGGTTTTCGCCAGACCGACTGCGCCGTCGATCCGCAAAGGAACATGCTCTTCATCCGCGCTGAACCATACCCGGTACTTTGACGGCCGGCTTTCCATATAATATACGGAACGCTCCTTCCCGGCAATAGCCATTTTTTCATCCCTGATGATCTCCAGCTTCACGGTCTGTGTCGGCAGGTTCATGGCGATCTCCCTGCCGGGCTCAAATTCGCCGTCCCTGCGGTAGCGGTAAAGAAAGCAATAGAGATTATCAATCGGCTTTTCCTGCTCAAAGATCTGCCGGTCTGTTTCCTCGCCGTCATTATACTTAACAACGGTCACTTTTCCGTTTTCCGGATCATAGGTCTCAACAATGTTCTCTTTATTTCCGAAAATATCAAGATCCCTCTCCACCCTTAGCGGCAGAAGCGTATCAGGGTCAGCGTATATGGTCTCCTGATCATAAAAATTAAATCCGTCCGCGGTAAAAACAATCTTGACCCGTCTACCCTTATCTGTGTCAACCGTGCCGTGATAGATCAGCTCCGACGTTCCGACTTTCAGCGCCCATTTTTTAATCTGATACTGGACAGCCTCTCCCGGCTGAAAAGCCGGCCGGGCCATCGCCGGAAACGCACAGATCAGCAAACCGAAAAAAATGTAAAATAATTTTTTATAAAGATCCTTCATTATCAGCTCCTCTCCTGGTCAAAACGCTTAATATAGCTCTCCAGCAAACGCGCGCCCTTGATCAGGGTCGACAGCCTGGCGTATTCATCTGTGCTGTGGGCGGTTTTTTCTGTTCCAAAGCCGGTAGCAAATGCCGGAATACGGTATTTCTGAAAAAAGGTCATGACCGTGGCGCCTTCACTGCCTTTGGTGCCGGCGCGCACACGCATCCGGCGGGCCTCATCCAGGTAAGACGCCACGAAAGGATGTTCCGGAGAGATCTCATACGGCTTCTGAATATCATCAATACAGATCTTGAAATCACGGGTTTCCCGGGATAAAATTTCACGTACATCTTTTAAAACATCCCGGGAAGACGTTCCGGGTAAAAACCGCAGGTCTAAAGAAAATTCACAGAAATCCGCCACCATATTGACCTTGTCTCCACCCTGGATCGTGCCGATATTGGCCGTTGGATGCCGCAGGATAGGATGTTTGATATAGGGGAATTTATGCGCCTTTAACTGAGCAATGCAGCGCGCAGCGGTCTCGATGGCATTGCGTCCGCGCCAGTTATAAGCGCCATGGGCCTTCTTTCCGCGGATCTGCACGCGGCAATGGATCAGGCCTTTCTGCGCAATGACCGCCAGATAATCATCGGAATCCAGAACAACCGCGTAACCGGGCTTCACCGCTTTTTTGTCCAGCAGCGGAACAATACCGTAATGGCTTCCGGTCTCTTCATCAACCGTCGCGGCCATGATCAGGTCATGTTTCAGACGGACACCGTCCTCGACTAGCGAACGCATAACCTCCATAGCTACAGCAGTATTGCCTTTATCATCACTCGCTCCCCGCCCATAAAGGCGGCCGCGGACAATATCCTTGCCGAACGGGTCATATTTCCACCCTTGCCCAACGGGCACCGTATCAAAATGCGGTGAGATCATAAGAGAACCGGCAGCCGCCTTCTTGCGGGGTAAGCTCCCGGGAAGGATCGCAACCACATTCGGCCGCCGGGGCGCATAACTATGCGTCCGCGTCTTAAGACCCAAAGAACGCATATCCCGTTCAATAAAGCGTGACAAGGCATATTCATTACCGGGAGGATTTTCGGAATTGAAGCTCAAGACCTTTTGTGTCAGACGGGTTAAACGCTCGCCTTTGATCATGACCAAAACTCCTGAGCCTTTATATTCGCCAACGCCCGCTTGTAGTCGTCAAAATCGATGAACGCGATCTTGGGATTCTCATCATAAAGACGCTGAAGCTTGGCAAAATGCTGTTTGACATTGCGGAAAGCAATATATTTAAAATCGGTGCGGCATTCCGGGCAGGCCGGCGCGGTTAATTTGATATCCAGGGCGTCACACTTGGAACAGGCCGCGGTCAGATCGCCGTAGATCAGAGTATGCTCCCGGACATCCTGGAAGTCAAGATCCCGGTATATTCGAATGAATGCTTTCGACATGAACCGTATTATAGTGGAAGAGGGCGGTCAAAACAAGGCAGGGACATGAAAAAAGTGGGAATGATACCAGACATCCTTACCCCCTGCTGCCAGTGCGGGGAAATCAATAAATAAGGTAATGCTTCCATGCTCAAACGATCCTAGTCCGAATGGCGTCACAGAAGATGGTGAGGGGCTCGCCGAGCGAGTTCCGAGCCGAACGATTCATTATAAAAACGTTCGGGGAGGCTGTTTGAGCGAACGAGTCCCTCACCATCTTCATAGCCATTCGGCTGCAAAACTGAACACGAAAAGGCTGCCGTATCTCGGTTATCCGCACATTTTTACATAAACCTTTAACAAGCAAATTGGCAGTTCATGACTTTCTATTGATTATCCGTTCTTCACTCTCCATAACGTCATCTCGAACAGATATAAAAAAAACGGCCGCGGTGTGCAGCCGTGAGATCGGCAGAAGAAAAAAAGAGCCGACAAAGATGGAGTATGTATCCGTGCGCTTCGGCAACCCAGCCACCGTATCACCCTACTAACCCTGCGAGCGTCTTCGTATGCCCCGCTGACCTGGGGGGCTGACCCAGCCAGCTGATCGGGCCTTCCCGGTCGTCAGGTAATTTAGGCCTGTGGTTTTGTGCCCCCGAGTTTCCCCGGGTTTACCTTTATCGGCTCAATCTAAATATAGCATCTGTCCAGGCAAAACACGAATTTAAAAAAAATTCCTGTTATGAGGCAGCCGTTTGTAAACTGCTGGGATTAAATAAGATAGAAAATATTTGTTCAGCAAAAAAAAGCCTATTTCAGGCAAGCCTTTTCTTATAAAAGGCGTTTTTATATAAACACTTGGGGGACAATAGCTTGCAAAATTAAAACGTGCAGAAAAAATTATTACGTTTATTGTGTTTGCCGGGTGAGACGGTGAACGTAATACGTAAAGCGTGAAGCGTGTTTGGATCGATTGGTTCTGGGTGCTGGGTTTTACGTTCCACTTTTCACCCTTCATGTATTTCATTTACGATAACCTGACGACTTGTGACCGGTGACATCGTCACAGCATGGCCTTTTCACAGAATAACCGCATCGACCGTTCCAGCTTTTTACCTGGCTGATCCTGCACCTCCACCCCGCTGGAGACATCTACAGCGTAGGGGCGTACCGTTTCGATCGCCTCGATCACATTATTATAATGAAGACCGCCCGAGAGAATAATCGGAAGGCCGGCATTTTTGGCCCGTTTGGCCAGCGCCCAGTTGAAGGTCTTGCCGGTCCCGCCCGCCTGATCTTCGGCATACGTGTCGAACAAAAAAGCGTGTACGTCATCTTTATAAGATTTTAAAAGCTTGGGATCCAATTCCGCGCCCACACGGAATGCCTTGATCACAGTGTACTGTTTGGCAAAACGCCGGCAGTAGGCCGGGCTTTCTTCGCCGTGAAACTGTATTGTGCGTATCCCGCTGAACTTAAGAATATCCCGAACAGCCCCCTCCTTCTGGTCTACAAAAACACCCACGGGGGTGACCAGCGGCGGCAGAGAGGTAATGATCTTCTTGGCTTTGAACGCGCCGACACTGCGGGGACTCTTCTTGTAAAAAATAAAGCCCAACGCTGTAGCGCCGCATTTGACGGCATCCTGGGCATCAGTCGTGCTGGTGATGCCGCAAATCTTAACTCGTGTCATATCTCTCCATCCTTTTTATAGCCGTTCGCAAAAAGTAACTGGCAATTAACAATTATCATTTCATCGTTCACGGGGAACTCAAAAACGCAAAATTCAGCTGAGCTCCCCCATAATTTCTTTAACCCTGGCTCCGACATCAGCGGCGCGCATGAATGTCTCTCCGATCAAAACAGCCTGCGCTCCCGCATCCTGAAATCGTAAAACATCATCATGACTGCGTATCCCGCTCTCGATCACCCGAACACATTCCTTCGGGATCTGCCGGAGCAGCCGTTCACCGGCATCAAAATCGATCTCAAATGTCCGCAGGTCGCGATTATTCACCCCGATCATATCGACTCCGCAGTTTAAAACGCGGTCCAGCTCTTGCTGAGTATGCACCTCCACCAGGCAGTCCATATCCAGACGGCGGGCAATCCCACGGAAGACATTGATCTGTTCATCCGTCAGGACCGCGGCAATCAGCAGGATAGCTTTGGCACCGTAACTATACACCTCATAGATCTGCAGAGGATCAATAAAGAAGTCCTTGGCCAGGACTGGGAGACCGAATTCCGCGGCCAGGCGGATATAGTCCGGACGGCCCAAAAAAAATGTCTGCTCGGTCAGTACAGACAAAGCCGCTGCCCCGCTTTCCCGATAGATCCGCGCCAATTGGGAAACACCGAACTCTTCACGGATCACGCCCTGCGAGGGGGACGCCCGTTTGATCTCAGCGATCAGACGGATACCATCCTGACCCTGCAGCCGGCTTTTAAACAACCCGTAATAGGACAGCTCCGCCGTTTCCGTATTCCGGCGGATATTTTCCAGAAACAAACGGCGCGCCGCAATCTTCTTCTTCTTCTCAGCAACGATCTTTTCTAAAAAGCTGGCCGAATCCATATCCCTTCCTATCACTGCTACTCATCGATCCGGCTGACACGCACACCCAGTCCGGATAATTTCTGATCAAGATTTTCATACCCGCGTTCGAGATGATAGACACGGTTGATCTCGGTTGATCCTTCAGCACTCAACGCCGCGATCACTAACGCAGCAGAGGCCCTTAGGTCCGAAGCCATGACCGGCGCCCCATGGAGGACCTCAACCCCTTCCACGATCGCAATATTTCCCTCGCGGCGGATGTTCGCGCCCATGCGGTTCAGCTCCGCGATATGGATAAACCGGTCCGGAAAGACTTTGTCCGTGATCACACACACCCCCGGGGTCACCGCCATCAGGGCCATGAACTGGGCCTGCAGGTCCGTCGGAAATCCGGGATAAGGATAAGTGGTCACACTGACCGGTTTTCCCCGTTCGGGGCATCTCAGCGCGACGGTATCATCCTGAATATCAAAACCCATACCGTATTCTTCCAGATGATCGAACAAAACCAGCAGCTGATTCGGATTGACCCCCCGCACTGTAATGTTGCTGTGTGTGGCTCCGGCTAACAGGATAAATGTCCCGGCCTCAACCCTGTCCGGTCCGACACAGAATTCCGCGCCGCCCAATTCCCGGACACCGGTTACCGTGATCCGGGGGGTGCCGTGACCGCTGACCTGCGCGCCCAGGGCGTTAAGAAAATTTCCCAGATCTTCGATCTCGGGTTCACAGGCCGCGGATTCAATAATGGTCCTGCCTTCGGATAAGACCGCCGCCATCATGACATTGGCGGTCGCCAAAACAGATGAACCGAAAATCCCGCCGAGATAAATGGAAGCGCCCTTGAGACCATTTGTCTCGGCAATAACATATCCGTTATCGATCTCGAATGCTGCGCCCAAAGCCCTGAGCCCTTTCAAATGCAGGTCCACCGGACGGACCCCGATCAAGCATCCACCCGGCAGGGAAACACGCGCCCGGCCGAGCTTGGCCAGAAGCGGCCCCAGGACACAGAAAGAACCGCGCATCGTCGAAACCAGATCATAGTGAGCAATGGATTTCAGGGGGCGGGAGGATGATATCCGGACCGTATTTCCTTCAAACAAAACATGCTTGCCCAAGGATTCTAATAAGGCGGTCATAGTCAAGGTATCCCGCAGACGGGGGACATTATTGATCACACAGGGGGCATCGGTCAGCAGCGTCGCCGCCAGAATGGGCAATGCCGCGTTTTTCGACCCGCTGACAGTCACTTCCCCGGTCAGCTTGCTTCCCCCCTGCAGGATCAATTTTTCCATCATAGCTCCTCAATTAAATGTGTCGCCGCGAAGTACCGCCACCGTCCGGCAAGGTCTTGAAAAAACTCGGCCTTAAAACCTAATCGGGCCAGCAAAACGGCCAAGGTTTCCTTCTGCTCTTCCCCATACTCACCGACAAACCATCCCTTTTTTGAAATCACATCCCTAACGACAGGAAGCATCTCCCGATAAACAGAAAGGCCATCCGCGCCCCCGTCCAATGCCGTCACCGGCTCACAGCGCACATCAGCCGGTAACATGCTCAGATCAGCCGAAGCTATATACGGAGGATTGGTTATGATCATATCATACCCGCCGGAAGGAATACTCTCAAGGCCTTTACGGATATCCCGGCAAACGAACGAAACGCGGTCAGCACAACCGAGCTTAAGGGCATTTTTCCGGGCCGTGTCCAGCGCCGCGCTGGATACGTCTACCGCGGTGACACGGCACTGCGGAACAGCATCTGCCAGCGCGCAGGCGATATTACCGGAACCAGTCCCGATATCAAGCACGTTTAAATCATTCCGGGACAACCCGCGTAAAATTCCGCAGGCATGATCCGTCATGATCTCGGTCTCCGGGCGGGGAATCAGGACGTTCTCATTGACTGCTATCCGCTGACCCATAAATTCAGTATATCCCAGCAAATACTGCAGAGGACGCCCTTGACAGCGAGCCGCCTGCATACCCTGCAGACGAGCGTCCTGCTGCGGCGTCATCACAGCCGCCTTAGTATAGAGATCGATCCTGCGGCAGCCGAGGATCTCAGTCATCATCAGTTCAGTTTCCGTCACTGGTCCGCTTCTCCTCTTCGGCTCTGATCAAGGCCTCGGTCACATCCTCGAGATCGCCTTCCATAATATTCGGCAGTTTATACAAGGTGAGGCCGATACGATGATCGGTGACCCGGCGTTCGGGATAATTATAGGTGCGGATCTTTTCACTGCGGTCCCCGCTGCCGACCATGACCTTGCGATCCTGCGCCTCACGGTTCTGATTCTCCCGCTCAGTCTTTTCCAACAGGCGGGCCCGCAGGACACGCATGGCCTTGTCTTTGTTCTTGAGCTGAGACCGCTCATCCTGACAGATAACAACCAGCCCCGAAGGCTCGTGGGTAATGCGGATAGCCGAGTCCGTGGTGTTGACACTTTGTCCCCCGGGACCGGACGAACGGAATACATCGATCTTAAGATCTTTAGGATCGATTTGAATATCCACTTCTTCCGGCTCAAAAAGCACTGCCACCGTCGCAGCGGATGTGTGAATGCGGCCCTGGGTCTCGGTTGCCGGGACCCGCTGAACACGATGCGCCCCGCCTTCCCATTTGAGGCGTTTTGACGCGCCGGAGCCGGATATCCCGAAAACGATCTCCTTAAACCCTCCGGTCTCACTCTCATGGGAACTCATGACCTCAACGGTCCAGCCTTTGGATTCAGCATAGCGGCTGTACATGCGGAAAAGATCCGCCGCGAACAGACTGGCTTCCTGGCCGCCGGTTCCCGCCCGGATCTCAAAGATCAGATCGCGGTCCTTTTCTTCGACCTTGGGAAAGGCCAGTTCATGCAATTCCGGCTCCATCTCCTCGGCCTGCCGCAAAAGTTCCGCGCGTTCGGTTTTAGCCATATCCACAAGATCCCGGTCTTCAGACGGCGTCTTGATCAGAGACGAGAGGTCCTCGATCTGCTTCTGAAGATCCCGGTAGCGTCCATAGGCCTCCACGGCAGGCGTAATATGCGAGAACTCCTTGGCGATCTTCTGATAAGTCCGCTGATCATTAATGATCTCCGGGTCCCCCAGCATGCCCTGAAGTTCCGTATGCCGCCGCTCCATTTCCGCGAGCTTGTCCAGCGCTGCTGACATAAGGCTTATTTCTTCTTGGCTTTAGCGTATTTCTGCTTAAAGCGCTCGATCCGTCCGGCCGAGTCGACATATTTCTTCTCGCCTGTAAAGAACGGATGGCAGTTCGAGCAGATCTCCACACGGATATTCTGTTTGGTCGAACGCGTGTGGATCACCTGGCCGCAGGCACACGTGATCGTCGTGTCTTTGTATTCGGGTTGAATGCCTTTTTTCATTGTCCAGCTCCTTTCCCATATTTCAGGATATTTCGGACTCCGGCAGATTTTTCACGCGCCGGGCCTGACACACTATTAATTTACTTATTCATATTCTCAAGGAATTCCTCGTTGGTCTTATACTTTTTGATCTTGCTGATCAGCAGCTCCATAGCCTCGGCGGAATTGAGGTCGCTGATCGCCTTACGCATCAGCCAGATCCTCTGCAGCTGATCTTCCGGGATCAGCAGTTCCTCATGCCGGGTATTGGACCGCTTCATGTCGATCGCCGGATAGATCCGCCGCTGAAACAGACTGCGGTCCAGCTGAAGTTCCATATTCCCGGTGCCCTTAAACTCTTCAAAAATGACCTCATCCATACGGCTGCCGGTATCGACCAGCGATGTCGCGATAATGGTCAAACTCCCGCCCTCTTCAATATTCCGGGCCGCTCCGAAAAACCGCTTGGGTTTATGCAGAGCATTGGAGTCCACACCACCGGAAAGGATCTTTCCGCTGTGGGGAACGACCGTGTTATACGCCCGGGCCAGACGGGTAATGCTGTCCAGCAGGATCACCACATCACGTTTATGCTCGACCAGCCGCTTAGCTTTTTCCATAACGATCTCTGCGATCTGAACATGACGGTCAGCCGGCTCATCAAAGGTCGAGGCAATAACCTCACCGTTGACACTGCGCTGCATATCCGTTACTTCTTCAGGACGCTCGTCGATCAGCAGCACCATCAGCACAACATTTGGATTGTTGGTGGTGATGGCGTTGGCCACTTTCTGCATGAGAACCGTCTTACCGCTGTAAGGCGGCGCCACGATCAAAGAGCGCTGGCCTTTGCCGATGGGAGCCAGAAGGTCCATGATCCTGGTGGAGATCTCTTTGGGATCGGTCTCCAGCTTAAGCCGTTCGTCAGGATACAGCGGAGTCAAATTATCAAAAAAGATGCTGTCCTTGATCTTCTCCGGATCTTCATAATTGACCGCCTCCACCTTAAGCAGGGCGAAATACTTCTCGCCTTCCTTGGGCGGACGGATATGGCCGCTGACCACATGCCCGGTCTTAAGATCAAACCGCCGGATCTGGGACGGAGAGATATAAATATCATCCGGACAGGGCAGATAATTGTAATTGGCGCTGCGCAGAAACCCGAACCCTTCAGACAGGATCTCCAGAACTCCTTCGCCGTACATCAAACCGGCCTGCTCCGCTTTCTTTTGCAGGATCTTAAAGATCAGGTCCTGTTTTTTGATCCCGCTGAAATTCTCGATCTCCAGTTCACGGGCCAGCTTATTCAGTTCGGCGACCTTCATCGCCTTGAGTTTCCGGATGTCGATCTTGCCGTCTTCCGGGATCACATCCTTTTGATGACGGCTCGAATTTTTGTTCGCAGAACGCACTGCCGGTTTTTCCATAATATTTCACTCCTGTTTCGTATGTCTACGCCGGCCCGCCGCGGGCCGAACACTTTGTATTTATGCTTGAACGAGCGGCTTCCAGATAGTGAGCACCTGCTCACGGGTCTCCTGCCGGCTGTGCCGGTTATCGACCACAAAGTCAGCCCGTTGAATTTTTTCTTCCAGCGGCATCTGCCGCTTGATCCTCCTGAGAACATCGTCCCGGGTGATGTCTTCCCTTGCCAGGACCCGCTCGATCTGCTGCTCCTGATCCGCCCGGACAACGATCGTCACATCAACCATGTCCTCCATTCCTGCCTCGAACAGCAGAGGTACGTCCAGGACCACAACACCGTCAAACCCTTCATCAGACCAGCGCGTTATCCTGCCGCGCATTTCCTGCCGGACCGCAGGATGAATGATCCCTTCCAGACGGTCCAGTTTTTGCGGATCATGAAACACGATCCCGGCCAAAGCTGAACGGTTCATGCCTTTATCCGTCACAGCAGTGGGGAACGCTTCCTGTATCCGCGCCCGGATCTCCTGCTGTTCAAAAAGATCACTGACCACCCGGTCGGCATCGATGACGCGGGCGCCGAGATCCGCCAGCATTTCGGCAACAGTGGTCTTACCCGACCCGAACCCTCCTGTCAATCCGATCACCGTCATACTGTCTGCAATGTCCTGTAAAGATCCCGATATTGTTCCGCCGCGGTCTCCCAGGGAAACCGCGAGGCAAAGGCCTGGGACACCGCCTCATCCATGCCGCTATGCCCGGTATACATATCCACAGCCCGGTTCAATGTGCTGACAAAGGCCTCACGGCTGTATTCATCAAAGACCAATCCGTTGCCATCATCACGCACATCGATCACAGTGTCAGCCAGACCGCCGGTCTGATACACGATCGGCAATGTCCCGTAGGCCATGCTGATCATCTGGCTCAGTCCGCACGGTTCAAACACCGACGGCATCAGAAAAAAATCACTGCCGGCGTAGACCTGATGTGCCAGGTCTTCGTCAAAGGCCACATGCGCGGCCGCTTTATTAGGAAAACGGTCGGCGATCTGCAGAACTTTATCCTGCGCGTCACGGTCACCGACACCCAGCATGATCAATTGAGCATCATTTTCCATAAGCGAGCTCACGCTGTCCGCCAGGAGATCGATGCCTTTCTGATGCGAGAGACGGCCGACAAAGCCGAAGACCGGCACATCAGCCCGCGGCGGCAGACCGGATAAAAGCTGAAGTTCCTTTTTGTTAACCGTCTTACCCTCCGGCGTCTGAGCGGAAAAACGCTGTTTGATCAAACCGTCGTGTTCCGGATCCCAAAACCCATAATCCAGGCCGTTAAGAATACCGCTCAGGCTGTCTCCCCGGTCCGCGAGTACATCATGCATACCGCAGCCCTTCTCTTCCGTACGGATCTCTTGCGCATAACGCGGACTGACTGTCGTAACATGGTCCGCACTGACAATGCCCGCCCTCAGCAGGCTGAGCTTGCCGTAAAAATAAAACCCCGCTTTCTGCAGAACATTATCCGCAAAGGGAAGCTTGCCGAAATATTCTTTAGGGAACAGCCCCTGATATGCCAGGTTATGTATTGTCAGCACGCTGCGTATCGTTCCCAGAACCGGATCATCAGCATATTGATAATTCAGATACACCGGGATCAATCCGGTCTGCCAGTCGTGACAGTGCACGATATCCACACCGAGTTTCAGATCGCGCATTGCCTCCAGCGAACGCCGGCAGAAAAAATCAAAACGCTCCAGATTATCCGGATAATCCCCGTTAATATCTCCATAAAGGCCTTCCCGGTCAAAATATTCCGGCTGATCGATCAGATAAATATCCGGCGCATTTTTCTGCTGAAGACGGAACACCCCGGGAAGGACCTCTTCGGCCCCCGCGTGCTCATCACGTATCTGCCGGTAGAACGGCAAAAATATCAAAGTCTCCACGCCCTGCTCTGTTAATTCCGCCGGCAGTGTTCCGCAGACATCGGCCATCCCTCCGGTCTTAGCGAAGGGCACCGCTTCGGAACAGCAAAAAGCCACAGTCGTCATATTTTCTCCATTTCCCACCAATTATCACCTCTTTTTAGATCCACACCTATCGGAACACGCAGAGACATGGCCGTCTCCATACGCTCCCTGACTAAACCGATCATCAGGTCCATTTCCCCAGGAGGAACATCAAAAACCAATTCATCGTGCACAGTGATGATCATCCGGCTGGCCGCCTCCCCGCGGTCCATAGCCTCCTGAACCCGCACCATAGCCAGTTTGATCAGGTCAGCGGCTGTGCCCTGAACCGGTGTGTTGATCGCCTGACGTTCGGCGAATTGGCGCAGCGCCGTGTTCCTGCTTTGGATCTCCGGAATATCACGTCTGCGGTTCATCAGGGTACAGGCGTATCCGTTCTCCCGGCAGAACGCGACCTGTTCTTCCATAAATTCTTTGACCCGGGGATAACGCAAAAAATAGCGGTCAATAAAATCCTGGGCCTCAGGATGAGAGACATTGAGATCTTTTGCCAGCCCAAAAGCGCTGATCCCGTAAATGATGCCGAAATTCACCCTTTTGGCGGCCATGCGCATTTCCGGCTGAACATCCTCCGGCGCCACATCGAACATCAAACCCGCTGTATAGGCGTGAATATCCTGATCCTCCTGAAACGCGCGGATCAATTGCGGGTCTTCCGAAAGATGCGCCAGGACCCGCAGTTCGATCTGCGAATAGTCCGCCGACAAAAGCTCATGCCCGTCTTCCAGCGGAATGAAGGCCTTGCGGATCTCCCGTCCCAACGGTGTACGGATCGGGATATTCTGCAGATTGGGATGGCTCGAACTCAACCGCCCGGTTTCAGTGATCAGCTGATTAAACTGGGCGTGAATAATATGATCTTCCCCGGCCAGCAGAGGCAAAGCGTCAATATAAGTGGACTTCAATTTTGCCAGCTGACGGAATTCCAGGATCAAAGCCGGCAGATCATGCTGGAGTGCGAGTTTCCTCAGGACCTCTTCATTGGTAGAAAACCCGGTCTTGGTCCGCTTGATCACCGGAAGCTGTAATGTCTCAAAGAGCACCACACTCAACTGCTTGGGAGAATTGAGATTGAATTCCTCCCCGGCCATACGGAAGATCTTTTCCCGCAGAGAATCCATCTGCTTCAGACAGTCCGCCGAAAGGGCGGCCAGATGATCCGTATTAATGCGCGCGCCGGCCTGCTCCATACGGGCCAGGATCCGGCTCAGCGGGATCTCAATATCATAAAAAAGGGCTTCCACATCGCGTTCCTGAAGCTCGCGCGATAATGGATCCCACAAATTCCAGATCACACTGGTGATATCACCCGGTCCGGGTTCGTCCGGAAGTCCGGCCCGGCAATACTGCCAGTTTAAGGCCGTCAAATCCTGCCCACCCCGAACAGGATTCAGAATATACCCCGCCAGAATAATATCAAATACCGGGGCTGTCATGTCCATCTGCCAGCCGGAAAACTGCTTAATGGTCTGTTTGCCGTTACAGCAGATCTTCATGATCTCCGGCGCGGCAAAGACATCCCTCACGAGCGGCAGCTGGTCCCTGGTCAAAGAAAGCACCGCGTCCCCGGCGGAAAAAAACAGGCGGTCTTCATTTTCCGGGATCCACACTGCGCAGCGTCCGACCGTACGGGCCGCGTCAGCCGCGGCAGAGATCTCTTTTTCAGACGGCGAATCAACACAAGGCTGTCCTGCCTCACCGGTGGTCTGCGGAGCGAACTGGGCCGCGAAACGGTGAAACTCCAGGTCCGTAAACATCTCAAACAGCGCGTTCTGATCCGGCTCCCCGCAGCGGAGATCGTTACAGTCCTTTTCGAGCACCAGATCCGTGCGCAGTTCCGCCAGCTCCTTGCTTAATTCCGCGACCTCACGCTGTTCACTGAGTTTCTTACGAATCGCGGGAGAAGAAATCTCCTCTAAATGCGCATAGATCTCTTTCAAAGAACCGAATTGATTGATCAGCTTGCGCGCCGTCACCTTGCCGATCCCGGCCACACCCGGAATATTATCCGAACTGTCCCCGGCCAGAGCGATAAAATCCGTCACATAGCACGGTTCAACACCCAGGACATCCTTGACATCCGCAGCGTAAAGCAGACTTTCCCGGCGGGGGCTGTAGACCTGCACATCATGATTGACCAATTGAAAAAAATCTTTATCATCGCTGACCACCACCACGGGCTGTTCGGCTGACGAAAGACCCCGCGCGATGACCGCGATCAGGTCATCCGCCTCAAAACCCTGCTCCTCCATAATCGGTATGCCGTAGGCACTGATCAGCTTTTTGATCAGCGGGATCTGACTGCGCAGTTCATCCGGCATCGTAGGGCGCTGGATCTTATAATCCGCGTATTTCTCCTGACGGAAGGTCCGCCCTTCTTTATCAAAACAGACCGCGCAGTACCGCGGATGAAAATCCGCTAAAAACTTACGCAGAATATTTGTGAAGCCGAAGACTGCGTTAGTCGGACGGCCTTTGCTGTCGGCCAGCCCCCTGACGGCGAAAAAAGCGCGGTAACACAACGCGTGCGCGTCAATCAAAAATAATTTTTCTTTGGTCATATCGCTGTCTGGTGGAAAAAGCTATTGGTCTGAAGTTCTCTGGACGGAACCATCAGGAATGAGCGCAAAGATCCGCTCGAATTCCTCTTTCGCTGACCGGGGGTCGCCTGCCTCTAAAAAATCTACGGCGCGCTGCGTTCCGGCCTTAACATCCTCAACATGCCTTTGATACCGTGTCTCCGCCTTGAGTTTCAGGATCTTTGGATTATCCGGGGTCAGGCTCAGAGCACGGTCAAACTCGCGCATGGCCTGTTTAAAATCATCATCCTCTAAAAACTGCTCTCCCGCCTGAATATGATGCTCAGCCCGATTGACGTCCAGCATTAGCTGATCCTGTTTTTTCCGGGCGATCTCTTCAGTGGCTTCAGCCATCTCAGTCTGAACCATACGGTTGCGGTAATTCGGGTCCAGGGCCAGAAGCTCATCCATAACCGGCCCGGTCCAGGGATCGTTCTCATCTGCCCGGTCCAGGCGTTTTTGAAAATATACAATTGCCTTGTCAGTTTCTCCGCGCGATTTATAAAGATAAGCCAAATTCGTATACGGCGGGAGATACTCCGGATCAACCTTCAATGCCTGCAGATAACTTTCTTCCGCCCGGGGTAAAAACCCCATCTGCTCGTACAGCACACCCAGATCATTATAGATCCCGGCAGTCTCAACACCCATGGAAATCGCTTTGGCATATAAGTTCAGGGCCCGCTGGAAATCCCCGCGCTGCTGTGCTTCGTACCCCTCAACGCGGTACTGTTCCCCTTCTCTTTTGACATTTTCTGCGGAATGAACCGTTTTGGGGGAATAGGTGAAAGCCACCGAAATGAGCAGGAAAACTCCGCATAACCGCTGTATCCGGTTCAGGAGCTTGTGTGCATAAGAATAATACATTTTATCCCCTTTGACAAGTAATAATTTTCCACGGCTCTCTCACGCGGGATCATTTCGTCTCCCCGGCCGGGGACTCCTGCGCAGAAAGCTCATCCGGAACCCGGAATGCCTCTGCTTCTTCAGGCTGATCCCGGTCCTGCCAGGGCTCAAACCCCTGTTCCTCTAACTGCCGGAACAGATCTTCGGCGCTGATATCATTCGACAGCCCATAAAAAAAACGCGCTGTCTGTTCATCATTCTGGATAACACCGGCCGTGATCTCATTCTCCTTGACCAGCAGCCGCGCGTAGCGTCCGGATTCTGCTGGACGGACATAGGCCTGCGCCTCATCAGCGGTCAGACTTCCCCACCAGTCAAAACGCTGTTCCGCCAGAGAGGCCGTCTGCAGACCCGCGACAACAGAGGGAACATCCTCCCGGCCGGTCAGAACAGACGCCAAAACCCCAGGGGCATCCTCCCGGTAATCTTCAGTATCGGTTATCATGCTCGGAAGATCGGGGCGCGCCGTGATCATGCCGGCGGCATAAATATTTTCCAGCGATGTCCGCCCCCATCCGTCTATCGCAATTCGCCCGTCGTAGAGACGGATATCATCACCGTAAATGCGCAGATCAGGCCGGGCATCGTCAAAGATCACAGCTTCAGCCGAAATGACCTTACCGGAGCTTAAACGTACCGCCTTGACATCCTGGTCGCCCAAAACCTCGCTGATCGGGCAGGCGGGCATGACCCTGATCCCGCGCGTCTCCAGAAACGCCGCGAGACAGCGGCCGCTCTCTTCATCCCAATCCCGGACCAGAGCAGTTCCGGAAGTACAGATAACCACCTCTTTGTCCCGGCGGGACAGAGCCAGTGCCAGGCGCAAAGCATAAAAAGATTCCGCCTGCACAAAGACCGTATCCAGATCAAGGATCCCTTTCAGCAGCTGATCCAGATCCGCAGGCATTTTCATATGATACACCCCGCCGCGATGCGTTCCTTTAATATCCGGAAAACGGTATTTCGGCGCGCCGGCCAGAATCATAACATCCGCTTCCAGACGGGACTTATCCTGAAAACTGACCGTCTTTCTCTTTAAATTGATCCGGGTCACCGGCTGTTCGGTATAATGCGCGATACGCAGGTTCTTTAACCGGTCGGCAGTGCAGGCAAAGACATCCCGGCGCTGTGCGCTCTGAGCGATCAGATCCGGAAATTTCAGCGGGTCATACGGTTCGTCCCCGTCCAGCCCCACCAGAGAGATCTCCCAATCCGGCTGATCCCGCCGCACCTGCTCAGCGGCCTGTACCGCGGGCAGGTCCTGTCCAATAATAACGATATGGCTCATTTCGGCTCCGTGTGATGAATTTGTTCCTGCTGAAGATAAAACGATTCGATAATATTTCGCATGAGCATGATAACCGTGACCGGTCCCACGCCTCCCGGTACCGGCGTGAGCGACCCGGCATGCTGTACAGCCGATTCAAAATCCACATCTCCCACAATACCGCCGGCGACCTTGTTGATCCCGACATCGATCACTACGGCACCGTCCTTGATCATAGCCCCGGTGATCAATCCGGGCTTACCCACCGCCACGATCACCACATCAGCGCGCTTCACATGCTCGTCAAGACGGCCGGCCTCGGATGTCGCGATATGACAAACCGTGACCGTGGCCATTTTCGCCAGACACAGCATAGCCAGAGGTTTACCCACGATCTCACTGGCGCCGACGATCACCACCTCTTTACCCCGTAAAGAGATATCCGCCGCATCAAGATGCGCCATGACCGCGGCCGCGGTACAGGGGATAATATTCCCTTTCCCCAGAAGCACATTGCCGATATTGAGAGAATTCATGCCCTCGATATCTTTCAGCGGCGCCAGCTCATTAAACACCGACTGCTCATGAATATGGTCCGGGACCGGCTTATGGACCATAATCCCGGTCACCGCCGGATCATCGTTCAGATCATCCAGATAATTGGACAGCGCCCCCTGGGTCACCTCTGCGGGAAAGGCTTTTTGAATATAATCGATCCCGATCTCCTCAGCCACACGTTTCTGCGAATTGGCGTAATACCGCGCACCGGGATCGTCCCCGATCAGGATATTGCACATCAGAGGAACTTTCTGATAGGTCTCTCGGATAAGGGCCGTCTCGCGGCATAGGTCCTGTTTGAGCTGATGGGCTAATTGTTTTCCGTCGAGAAGTCTGGCAGGCATAATAAACCCGTGGCTAGGATTGATTGACCTTCACGTTGATCAGGGCCGAGCGGTAGGCAGCGAACAAGAGTTCGGCCCCGACCTCGACATCGCTTAATAAATGTGGATTGCCGTTTTTCACTAAATATACCGCGTGCTTCATCGCCCGCCGGCAGAGTTGAGCGACACGTGAAGGCACCTTTGCGGCAGCCCTGCGGGCGCGGTCCTTTTCCCCGGCGCTCTTCCCCCTCATCTTGACGACCTGCTGATAAGCCAGCGCGTCTTCGTCGATCAGCGCGGTCAGGGCCTTGCGCAGATCATCATAATCCGCAACGATCTTTTTTAGACGCTCCTCGCGCCTCCGGGACTGAGAACGGCCAAGAGAATACCGCGCCACCATAGCCAGCAGGCCGGCGCCTGAAGCCGCGGTCAACGCCGCGCAGCATCCTCCTCCGGGAGTCGGCTGACGCCGGGATAACGCGGTCAAAAACTCATCGATCGTATGATTTTTCAGCTTGCGCACGGATCTGCCTTTTGGCTTTATACTATTGCGTGAAATTTCTTCAGGATAGGTCTTAATACGTCCCTATCATATCGTAAAGACACAATGATTTCAAATAGATATGTGTATTAATGGGAAATAGCGAATGGAGAATAGAAAATGGCAACGCAACCGAATGGCTCATGAAGATCGGGATGCGGTCGCAGAGCGAGTTCTGAATCGAAAGAAACATTATAAAAGACGTTCGATGAAGGTGTTTGAGCGAACGAGCCCCTCACACTCTTCATAGCCATTCAGCTGCGAAACTTCGCGCAGAACCATTACCTTATCCGAGTCACCCAATGATTACACATAGAGACGCGCGTCTGCTTTTAAAACGCGTCCTTGATCAAATGAGGACGAACGTTGTCCCTCTCATGATCAGCGATCAGGGCGACGACATCAAAACGGCAAAACGCGTCATCCTTACCCTGCTCCTGCAGATAAAAAGACGCCACCCGGCGAATGGTGCGCTGTTTGGCCGGCGAGACTGCCTCCAGGGCGTCTTCCAGACCTCCCCGGCGGAATTTGACTTCGATAAAACAAAGATGCCCGCCCTGCCGGGCAATAATATCGATCTCTCCGCAGGGAACACGATAATTGCGTTCAAGGATGCGGTAGCGCTGACGGCGCAGGAAATCCACGGCAATATCTTCAGCGGAATCCCCCTTCTGCCGCCTGGACGGATTCTGAGCCGGCTTGTTCATGACGCCGCCTTGAACCGGAAACTCCGGCGGTGGATCAGACTGGGGCCGTGTTTAAGGATCGCCCTGCGGTGATCAGCGGTCGGATATCCTTTATGTTTGTCAAAACCGTATTGAGGAAAAGCATGATGATAGACCGCCAGCATGCGGTCACGCAGAACCTTGGCCACGATCGAAGCGCAGGCGATCGACAGACAGCGGCTGTCGCCTTTGACCACGGTGCGGTATGAATACGGAAGTTCAGTGCGGAAGGCATTACCGTCGACCAGCAGACAGATCTTCCGGCTATCCCGATAAACGGGATCCTGCCGCCGGACGGCGGTCATAAGATTCCGCACGGCCTGATCCATGGCCAAAAATGAGGCCTGCAGAATATTGACGTCATCAATGACCTGCTCATTCATAACACCCACGCCGACATCGGCCTGCTCCAGGATCTTGATGAACGCGCGCTCGCGCTGACGCGCCGAAAGGGTCTTGGAATCCCTGACCGGAATAGTGAAAGAAGAGTTCTTGAGAGCAACTGCCGCGGCCACCACCGGACCGGCCAGCGGGCCCCGACCGGCCTCATCGAGCCCGATCAGGCAGGTCATGCCGTCATCGTACAGGGATCGTTCGTAAGCCAAAAGGTCAGCCATGCGGTAAACACCTCTTCTTCGATCAGCAGGGATTGACGTTCTTCGTCGTTTGGAAAAAATAAGGTCTGCCCCGACATATTAAAAAAGCCGGGAGATTATCCCGGCTTTAATTGTAGCAAAAATGTCAAACGGCTCAACTGTTATCTTAGGTCGTGCGTTTACGCACGCGGGCCTTTTTTCCGATCCGGTCACGCAGATAATAGAGCTTAGCCCGGCGGATACGCCCCTTGGAGGCGATCTCCAGCTTCTCGATCATCGGCGAATGCAAAGGAAACGTGCGCTCCACGCCTTCCCCGAAAGAGATCTTGCGCACGGTAAATGTCTCGCCCACGCCTCCGCCGGTCTTGCGGATAACAGTGCCCTGATAAGGGTGAGAACGCACCTTACCTGCTTCCTCAACACGGATCCGCATCTTCACCGTATCCCCGACCTCGATCTCCGGCAGATCCGAGCGCAGTTGTTTGGTCCGCACCATATGTAATTTTTCGGCTGAACTGGCCATACTATCCTCCTTCTCCCTGCCGCGGCAGGACACAACTCGAATAATGAACGTAAATAATACCCTAAAGATACGTTTTTGTCAAATAAAAGTGGCGGACCTTTATTTTTTGATAAAGGTGACAGCGACCTTTTTCGCCGCCCATATCAATTCTGCATAATCTCTCCAAAAAGGTCGCTGTCACCTTATTATTCCCTGCGACTCATATCCGCGGCGCAGATAGTCCGCGATCCACTCCCGCACCCGCGGGTGGCCCTGCTCTGCCGCCTTTGTGATGGCATCACCGGCCTGGATGAGAAACTCATTCAGCTCTTGCCGATTTTGCGCCAGCTTGCCATACAAACGCACATACTGATCCAGAAACCGCGTCAATTCCCGTGAGCGCAGGATCAAGGGATCATTAAAATCGATCCCGTCAAAATAATGCGCCAGCATATCCTCAACCCGGGCCCTGTTATCTCCGCTCCAATCCACGGGCGGAATGTAATGAAACTGGAACAGCCGGCTGACAAAAAGGTTCTCGTGCGCCTGCTGTTGCTCCGCCAGCCATTTATTGTATTCCCGGCGGCGCTGTTCGAACGCCTTTTGCGCTTCGCCCGAGACCGCAGAATCCGGCCGATCATAATTCAGAAGAAACTGCCTCAGCGCCTCGACCGGCCTGCGCCTTTGGGCATTCTCTTTCATGAACGCGGCGTAGACCGTATTTTCCCTTTCCCCATCCTGAAATTTCGTGCGCAGATCATTATTAATATACGGCGGATTGACAGTAAGCTCGATATCCTGATCATTAAGGAAAATAATGCGTTCGGCCGGATAAGGATAATCTTCCTCTTTGGCGCGGTAATTGATCCGCAGGACAAATTCCCCGGGCAATTGATCCGCCGGCACGGCAAGTTCTGCGGTCTCACCGCTCTTAACACCCGGCGCTTCATCCAGCGGATTGTCATGTTCCGCTTTTACTCCGTTGAAAGGAATGACCAAAACATTGGCGTCATAGACCCCTTCGATCTCAACGCTGACGCGGCGCGCCTCCGGCTGAACACCTTGAACCTCTTGCGCTAAAACATGCTTGGGAACAATTAGCACTGCCAGCAGGCATAAACAGCAACTGATCCCGCCTATTTTATTTAAAATCATTTCTTTTATTGTGATCTGCATAATAAAGCCTCTGTTTAAAAAGGTCGCTGTATCTTTATTTTTATTGTTGTTTAACAAACTCGATGCAGTTCTCGCGGTTGATCAGTTCCACGGTACTGTTGGGGTACGCCTTCAAAAATTCCCGGGGCGGTTTATATTTTCCCCTGGCCGTTTTAAATTCAAATCCTTTCAATTCACCGCCCGCCTCTTCTATATAATCGATCTCTTTCTGCTGATGCGTCCGCCAAAAATAGATATTCCGCCGCCGGCCGAGGTTGCTGTTCTGTTTGATCCGTTCGGCAATGAGAAAATTTTCGAACAGCGCGCCGGTATCCTGCCGCAGGTTCGGCGGATTGAAATTATTGATCAACGCGTTGCGTATTCCGGTGTCATAAAAATAGATCTTGCGCAGTTTCTTCAGTTCATTACGCAGGTTGCGGCTGAACGGGCTGAGCCGGAAAATAATAAACGCCTTTTCCAAAATGCCGATATAACTCTCCACGGTCTTTTTGTCGATCCCGACGAGACTGCCCAGCTCATTATACGAGACCTCCTGCCCGATCTGCAGGGCCAGCGCCTGCAATAAACGGATCAGGACATCATGGCTTTTAATATTCTGATATGCCAGAATATCCTTATACAAATAGGTATCGGCCAGCTGCCCCAGCAGTTCCTGGTCATTGTCAAACACAACTTCGGGATACATGCCGAAGATCATGCGGTCATTGATCATCCGCGGGAGCTCATGCGGCGCATACAAAGCGGTTAATTCCCTCATGCTGAACGGATACAGGTGAAATTCATAGGCCCGCCCGGTCAGGGACTCCTTGATCTTGTCGGACAATTCAAACGCCGACGAGCCGGTGGCCACAACCTGAACATCCTTGAAGTTATCCACCATGATCTTGATCGTTAGGCCGATATCTTCCACACGCTGGGCCTCATCAAGGATGACCAGTCTTTTACTGCCGACCAGCGGACGCAGCTCTGTAACGGTCTTGCGGCCGAAGGCCTGGCGGATATCGATCTCGTCACAATTATAATACTGTGCATCATCCGCGTAGTTCTGCTGGATAAGGCGTGCCAGGGTCGTCTTTCCGGTCTGCCGCGCGCCGTAAATGACTATGGCCTTGCCTTTGAATAAATGAGACTCTATCCGTCTTTGAACATCTCGTTGTAGAATCATACCTTAATACCTTATATTATATAAATTAGGGGACTGCACTCACTGAAATGATAACATTTGAGGGACTAATTATCAAGAGGAAAGTATAAAGGTCGCTGTTACCTTTATTAAAAGTGGCCTGACGGATAAAAAGGTCGCTGTCACCTTTATTAAACAACCTCCGCGATCGACCACCAAGGCACATTCCGTACCCGATGACTCAAT
>CAZQQI010000003.1:45139-82304 GCA_964595465.1 uncultured Planctomycetales bacterium
TTAAACAACCTCCGCGATCGACCACCAAGGCACATTCCGTACCCGATGACTCAATTGAATGTTATCAGAACAGTTTGAAACCACAAACCTCTCTTCAATATCCAGCTCATCGGCAATTTTGGCGGCTTGCTTCCAATGTCTTTCCTGCAGCGTCTTAGTCTGTTTGATCTCAACCAAAATATTTTTATACCCCATATCGATGATCATATCCGCTTCATTATGATTGGAATCCCGATAAAAATATAATTCATAGCGTTTGTTATAATTAAATTTATGTTTCAACATTTCCATGACGATAAAATTTTCAAACACCTGCCCCGATAACGGCCCTTTCTGCAGTGTCGCCGCATCAGGGTACCGTAAAATATAACTCAACAAGCCGGTATCAGTAAAATACACCTTCGGGCTTTTCACCACACGCTTACTGATATTTTTATGATAGGGGCGCAACAAATAAATAACACGGCTGATCTCAAGGATCGAAAGCCAATTTCGCGCCGTGGCGGCGCTGACACCGCACTCCTTTGATATTTCATTTAAATTTAACAGGCTGCCGCATCGCGCGGCCAGCAGTTCCAGAAAATTCTGAAAAACATTCAGGTCATGAACAGCCCGGATCTGCCGGACATCCCGTTCCAGATAGGTTTGGATATAGGAATTATAAAAGGTATCGACATCCGCATGATGCACGCAAACTTCCGGAAAAGCCCCCTGAAAGATTAGCTCATAGCATCCCCGGACAGTCCGCATCTTTTTAACCGGAGACAATTCCGCCAAAGAAAACCCCAGCAATTCAAACAAGGCCGCCCGTCCGGCCAGCGATTCTGATATCCCCTGCATTAACGGAAACATCTGCGAGCCGGTCAGAATATAGGCCCCGTTCTTTCCGCGGTCTTGATCCACTAATGTTTTAATATAAGGCAGCAGCTGCGGGGCGTACTGAATTTCATCAACAAGTACAGGCGGAGTATAATTTTCCAAAAACACGTGAGGATCATCCGCGGCCTGCTTACGGATCAGCGGATCATCCAATGAAACATACTGATGTCCATGAAAAAGCCTCTTCAAAAGCGTGGACTTCCCGGTCTGGCGCGGGCCGGTCAGAACAAGAACCGGGAATTCCCCCGCTCTTTCAAGCAATTCCTGCTCCAACTCGCGGTGAATATATCTCTTATTAACCATGACAAAAGAATAGCATAATTTCTATGCAAAATCAAATTATTTATATTGATTTGCATAAAAATATATTCTCAATGGGAAAAGGCGGGACAGTCTGTCCCGCCTTTTCCAACTTTTATACTGCCAACTCTATTATTCATTATAGAATTTTTCGGCGCATCCGCTTTCGCGGATGCGCCGAAATAATCAAATCATCAATCTTTAAGGCAACGGCCGGACAACCCATACGCCTTATCGTTGTAATTCACGAGGCAGTCGATGAAGAGGGTGTACAGGTAGTACCCGTAGGTACTATCGTTCTGGGTACTGCTCCAATAGCGGCCGACGCTGCCCCGCTCGGTCAACTCACCAACACCGCTGTGGAGGCTGCCGGCGGCATGAAGCTTTAAGACCGAGGCGTAGGTGTCATTATAATCGTCCCAGCTTCCGTTGCTGTCCGCATTGGTCCATTCAGTCTCCGTCGGCAGGCGCCAGCCGTCGCCCAATTCCAGCGTGCAGGGGTCGTTGGCGCTCGTCCAGTCGCTGTCTTCATCAATGGGGTATGTCCAGGCTGTGCTCGGCGTCCTGGTCGTGCCATCGTGGCTGTAGCCCTGTTTGCGGTTGAACTGCCAGTACCACCCGGCCGCGGCCTCGGTGGAGTCGGTCGCGCTTGCGGCTTGTTTGGTCGCGCCCAGATTCTGCGTGATCCAGCATTTACTGCTGCCGGTCAGGTTAGTACTGACCGTTTTATACCGGATCGTGCGGTCATACGGCGCCACGCCGTTAGCTGAATGATGATGGACCACCAGGTCATCCCCGCACTGAAATTCCGCCCAATTTTCTGTCCGCGCCAGGCGGCCGCCGTATTGGGCAGTCCGATATTGTGGATCTGCATAAGTTCTATTCGATATCGCAAGGTTTGCTGCAGACGTATCATAAGTGCCCCCTCTAAGTCCAGCTCCGGTAGCACCTGTTACCCCTCGCGCAGTGGTTCCGTCTATCCCCGGCCAATCTGTATTTGTGGCATTGCCTTCATAGCTAGACGTTGTTGTTAAGATGCCATCCCCGTGAGACCCTTCGAAACTCCGACCGGTCGAATTTCCTACTGTCACGACTTCATCATAAATATTGCCATTCAGTTCCATATTTCCATAATAACCGGCACCAGCTGTTGCACGACTGGTCGCGCTAGTGGCAGCAAAACCCACACGCAGGGGAGCCGAGATATCTGTTCCGCTGCCGCTATAATTGGCCAAACCACTGCCTGAAGTAGACGGAACTTCTGTGACCTGTCCAGCATCTTGAATCGGCCCTTCTGCCTGTGTAAGATTCGTGCTTCCCCAGGCATATTCGCCATAAACCGGATCAAGCGGGCCGCGAGCGGCTTTTTCGAATTCGAGTTCAGTCATGGGCCGCAGGCCCGACCAATCCGCATAAGCCAATAGATCCATCCAAGAACAATAATTCATGGCGATGCCCTCGCCATCATCATATTCATTAAAAACATCATTATTATTCAAGTCATTGCCAAAGGTATACGGATCACCATCGGCAGGGTCAGGCCCTGCTTTGATCGTATCACGAGTCGTTGGTGTCACCTCATCATACATCACATAATATCCAGAAGCCCCTTCGCCACTTAAAGTTGTAGCCACTCTAGAACCCTGCTGTTCTTGAGTTAACGTATTTAAAAAATCCTTGTACTGCCCCTGAGACATCTCGTATTTCATCAGATAAAACGACTTCCAGCCGGTGGGAAACAGGGCATTGTCCGCGTCATCATTGATATCGCCGTCGTCATTGGTGTCCAGGCCGCCGTCGCCGTCCACACCGATGCCGGTGTCTTCGATCTGGCTGTCATCGCCAGAATTCGCATCAACCCGAATATCACTGGTTAAAGCGGATGTAATCTGCACGGCCGTGTTGCCGGTCCCGGTATGAAAGGCATAGCTCGATTCATTCGTCCCATCCCCATCCCCAATAGTAAAATCCCCATCCGGGATGAAGACCATCTCGATGCCGAACACTTTCAGCTGGATCTTGTCGGTGTCGGCCGCGCCGAAACTGCCATAATCCACGGTCAGCCGCACGTTCTGCGCTGAGATCGTGCCGTTATGCATCGCGTTGGGGCGGATGAACGCGCCTTTCTTATCGGTGGGTACATGGATCTCGATCTGCGGATCCTGCGCTGTGCCGGTGCTGGTCCCCTGCGGATCGGTCCCCGTTCGTGACAGATCGGCATGTTCCCAGCCGGCGGTCGCGCAGTCATCCTCGCAGGCCTTGATGAACACCCAGGCCGCGTCGTGGTTGATAGCATTGCGCCAGGAGTTGTTCCAGGAAATATCAAACTCGACCGCCACCGTATCCGCGTCCGCGTCGCGGTCTTCGAGAGAGACATTGCTGATCGACAGGCCGTTGGCCTCGGCACGGGCAACGGGAAACGTGAGGAGTGAAAGGCAAAGCAAAAAACCAAAAACGGCGAATGGTAAATGGCGAATCGTAAATCGTGAAAAAATGGTGTCGGATCTCATAAATGATTCTCCTTCAACCGTTTACAATTAATTCAATATTCATTATACCTTTTTCGGGCATAATAAGCAAAGTGATCAAAATACTTCCGCCATGAGTCTGCTGTTGAACGATAGCAATTATCTTCGCAAAAATAGTCAACCAGCGTCTCGCGCATACGGGCCAGTTCCCGCCGCCGGGGCAGCGTTTGATCCTGCGCTAAGGACAGATCGATCAATTCCAGAGCCCGATAGACAGCGCGGTCACGGTAAGGGAGATTCTTCTTCTCCTGCCAGCGCAGCGCCCGGCTGACTTCACTGCCTATATTAGCCAGCTGTTCGCTTACGGAAAGCTCTGCCCAGCGACCCTGTGCCAATTCTTTATGCTGATAGATCATGGCTTCACCATATCCTTAACGATATCACAAATGCGCTGCTGCACTTCCAGGTCATCCACACCGCGCGACATATTCCCCTGAGATGGGCGCAGATTGATCATAGAGTCAAATTCGATAAAATCAGTCGTACCAAACAATTCAGGATACAAATTGATGCCCCATAAACTTTTCTGCGAGGAGCCTTGATCCAACAGAACTGCTTCTTGATCAGCGTGGAGCTCAGCATCAAGGGCCATGATCCTGCGGTCGATGTCCACGACCGCTTTAACAAGGTCCCCGAACATTGCGCCAGCCATGCTCTGAAGTTCTTTAAGTGAAACTGTATCTTCAATAAGTTTCATGGTAGATATTTTTTATGGATCTATCATTTTCATTCCGACAGCCGCTCTCCCCACCCCCTCCCATGAAGGAATGAGAACAAAACGAACAGAAGCCGCCTGTTCCTACTTCTCCAACAAGTCCGGGCGGACGCGGCGGGTGCGTTCAACCGCCCGATCGTGCCGCCATTGCTCTATTTTGGCATGGTCGCCGGACAGCAGGATCTCCGGCACCTTCCTTCCTTTATACTCGGCCGGCCGGGTGTACTGCGGATATTCCAGCAGACCGTTTTCGAACGACTCATCGGCCAGAGATTCTTCCTTGCCCAACACACCGGGTAATAACCGGGTCACGGCGTCTGTAATAACCATAGCCGGTAATTCCCCGCCGGTCAAGACATAGTCTCCGATCGAGATACTCTCATCCACCAGGGCCTCGCGCACGCGCTCATCCACCCCTTCGTAGTGCCCGCAGATGATGATCATGTTCCGTTCCTGAGACAAACGCCGCGCGTCACTCTGCACAAAAGATCTGCCCCCGGCACAGGTCAAAATGACACGGGCCTTACGCCGGCCCTTGACCGCCTTGACCGCCTTGAACAAGGGCTCGGCCATCAGGACCATTCCCGGCCCCCCGCCGAACGGCCGGTCATCGACCTGACGGTAATTGCCTTCGGCATAGTCACGCAGATCATGGACATGATACGCAACCTTGCCCTTGTCCTGTGCGCGTTTCAGAATAGATCCGCTGAACACACCCTGAAACATTTCCGGAAATATCGTGATGATGTCGATGCGAAGCATAATATAAAATGGCGGCCTGATTAAAAAAATCTAACGTAGGAAAATTATACCAAAATAAAAGTGTCCGTCACCTTTATTTTTACCGCAACTCCGAACCATATTCAGCTAAAAAATCAGCCATGAATTCGGGAAATAAACCCGCGGCCAAAGCGGCGCGGATATCCCGGGTCAGCTGAATGTAAAAATAAACATTGTGATAAGACAGCAGGCGCAGGCCCAGAATTTCGCGGGCCTTGATCAAATGCCGGATATAGGCCTTGCTGTAGCGCCGGCAGACAAAACATTGACACGAGGGGTCAACGGGAGAACGATCCTGGGCGAACTGCGCGTTGAGAATGATCTTGCGGCCCTGCCGGGTAAAGGCGGTGCCGTGACGGCCGTAGCGCGTGGGGATACAGGTATCAAACATGTCGATCCCTTCGCTGACCGCCTTGACGATCTGGTCCGGCATGCCGATACCCATCAGATAGCGCGGCCGGTCCGGAGGCAAAAAGGGAACGGTCCATTCGACCGCCTCGAACATATCCTTGACCGGCTCTCCGACGCTGACACCGCCGATGGCGTAAGCATCCATGCCGGCGTCCACGATCTCATGCGCGGAGCGCTCCCGCAGGTCCTGATATGTGGAACCCTGAACGATACCGAAAAGGATCTGCCGTTCTCCCTGGCCGTTGCGGTCAAAATGCGCGCGGGTCCGCCTGGCCCATTCCGTGGTCAGGGCCGCTGATTCCTCGGCCTGACCCCGGCCGCAGGGATACGGCGCGCAGACATCTAACGGCATGATCATATCCGAATCCAAAACCCGCTCGATATCCATAACTTTTTCGGGAGTGAAATTGTGGCTGCTGCCGTCAATATGCGACTGAAACACCACGCCGTCAGGCGTGATCTTGCGCAGACGCGAGAGACTGAAGACCTGGTACCCTCCACTATCGGTCAGGATCGGGCGATGCCAGTCCATAAAACCATGCAGTCCTTTAAACGACCCGATCGTCTCCAGGCCAGGCCGCAGATACAGATGATACGTGTTGGAGAGCATCAGCTGGGCGCCAATCTCCTCGAGATCATGTGCGCACAGACCCTTGACCGTCGCGCTGGTCCCTACGGGCATGAAAAACGGCGTCTCCAGCGTCCCGTGTGTCGTGGTCAAGCTCCCCAGCCGGGCGCGGGTCTTTGAACAGGTTGTTTTTAACGTAAACATATTCATAAGTCGGGACAGACAGCTCCCTATCTTTCTCTTTTTGCTTTATATTAAATTCAACATAAACAGGGGCTGTCTCTACTTAATCAGCATCGCGTCGCCGTAGCTGTAAAAACGGTACCGGTTTTCAATAGCCTCGGCATAGGCCCGCCGCATGAGCTCCACCCCGCCGAAGGCGTAGACCAGCATCAGAAGCGAACTGCGCGGAAGGTGAAAATTGGTGATCAGGGCATCTATGATCTTAAATTCTTTGCCGGGATAAAGAAAAAGATCTGTTTTTCCTTTTAACTTTTGAGTCCGGGCCACGGCTTCAAGGGTCCGGCAGCTGGTGGTCCCCACCGCCACGACGGGACGATGAAACGCCTTGGCTTCACTGACCTGATGCCAGACCTCCCGCGGCACGTCATATTCTTCTTCATGCATTTGATGGTCGGTAATCTTTTCCTCTTCCACCGGCTTAAACGTGGCGTAATTGACGTGCAGCATGACCTGTTCGAAGCGGTGTCCGTCCGATTTCAGATCGTGGATCAACTTGCGGGTAAAATGCAGGCCGGCTGTCGGGGCGGCCACTGACCCGGAATGCCGGGCGTAGACCGTCTGATAAAACTCCCGGTCCTCAACGGTGTCCTCCCGTTTGATATAGGGCGGCAGAGGGATATGTCCGATCGTCTCCAGATGCCTGACCACATCCTTTTTATTGAAGCGCACCACCCGTTCGTCTTTGCTGACCACCGCCGCTTTAATATCGCTCCCCTGAAAGACCACCTCGTCCCCGTCTTTGATCCGGCGGGCCGGCCGCAGCATGACCCGGTAAGAATACCCGTCCTCCAGGGGGTCCAGCAGAAAGATCTCCACTTCCCCGCCGGAACGTGTTTTGGTCCCCAGCAGGCGCGCAGCAATGACCTTACTGTTATTAGCCACCAGCAGACTTTTCGGCGGAAGATGCCGCCCCAAATTGGCGAAAACATCATGATCGATTGTCCGCGTCTTCCGATCAATGACCATCAAACGCGCCTGATCGCGTTCTTTCAGCGGTTCCTGGGCGACAAGCTCTTCGGGCAAAATGTAATCAAAATCAGAAAGCTGCATAGATAGAAGGATAATGAATATTAGATATTGATACCCGCTATTGCATTCACGATTTACAATTGAATTGAGTCTCTTTGGAAAAATAAATGGGTATGACGGATACGATAATGCTTCCGTGTGCCATTTTACAGCCGAATGGCTCATGACGATCGGGAGGGACCCGTTCGCTCAAACAGCCTCCCGAACGTTTTTATAATGAATCGTTCGGTTCGGAACTCGCTCTGCGCGTCCCTCCCAATCTTGTTTATCGCCATTCAAGCAGGAACTCTTTCAATACGAAACATCACATTATCCCTTGTTTTACCCACGCAAAAGTTCATAGAGCCTGAATTGAAATATCTAACCGAATAGGCCTTCCTGCTCGGACGCGGTTTTGATATCGATATGGCGGGAACCTTTTTTGGTCAGCTCTCTCCCCCGGGATGTGCGTTTGAGAAATCCGGTCTTAAGCAGATACGGCTCGACCACGTCCACCAGGGTATCGGTCTCCTCATTCAGGGTCGCGGCCAGAGCGTCGATGCCGACCGGCCCGCCGCTGTAATATTCCGCGATGATCCGCAGAAGACGGCGGTCGCTGTCATCCAGCCCTTCCTGATCAATTCCGAGAGTCCCCATGGACTTGAGAACAACTTCGGCGGTGATCTCCCCGGTCGCGGTCTTGACCTGGGCGTAATCCCGAACCCGTCTCAGCAGACGGTTGGCGATGCGCGGTGTCCCGCGCGCCCGCCGGGCGATCTCCAGGGCTGAATCCGGGGCGATCTTCAAATCAAGTTTATCGGCTGAGGCGGTCACGATACGCGCCAGATCTTCCGGCGCGTAAAAATCCAGATGGTGGAAGATGCCGAAACGGTCGCGCAGAGGGGAAGCCAGCAGTCCGCTGCGGGTGGTAGCCCCGATAATCGTGAACGGCTTCAGACTGAAATTGATCGTGCGGGCGTGCGGCCCCTTATCGACCACAAAATCGATCTTAAAGTTTTCCATGGCCGGATAAAGAAACTCCTCGACCACCTTAGCCAGACGATGGATCTCATCAATAAAAAGGATATCGCCCTGTTCGAGATTGGTGAGGATGCCGATCAGATCGCCGGCACGGTCAATAGCCGGACCCGACGTAATCGAGATCCGTGCGCCCATTTCCTGAGCGATAATATACGACAGTGACGTCTTCCCCAGACCGGGCGGGCCGGAAAACAGCATATGCTCCAACGGTTCGCCGCGCTGGCGCGCCGCCTGGATGGCCACGCGCAGATTCTCCACCAGATCGGCCTGTCCCACAAATTCATTGAGATTCTGCGGGCGCAAAGACAGACTGAGGACCTTGTCCTCATCGGTCTCATGGTTCAGGATCATTTTGCGGCGCTCGTCCATATCTTAAATTATCACCAAAGCTTAAATAAAATTGAGCGGCACATATCACTCCCCCGCCTCGTCAGACGAAGAACCCTCGTCCGGCGGCTCCCCGAAAACATCTTCCCTCCCGGAGTCGGCTTGCAAAGCATCTGCTTCACGCTCCGGCGCATCAAGCGACACCATGTTTTCGGTATTGCGGACAAGATCAATGTCGGAAAACAGCCGCTTCTGCACGACCTTGACCTCCTTCATCCGGATCAATTCCAGCACCGCCATAAAGGTAACGATGACCTCCATCTTGTCGCCGGCCCGTCCGAAAAGTTCGTTAATGGTCAGGCGGGTCTTCTGCAGGAGAGTATGCAGAATATAATGGATCTTATCCTCGACCGTGTACTCATCTTTCTCGACTTCATAAACCGGCTCTTCCTGGAACTTTTTCAGGGCGGAATTAAAAGCCGTGATCAGATCGAAAAGGTTTGCCTCAAAATAAACTTCTTTAGCGTCGTCACGCATTTCGCGGGCGGCGCCTTCATCCTGAAGGCGGGGATAAAGCTTTTGGCGTTCCTGCTCCTTGACCTTGAGCTGTTCGGCGATCTCTTTGAACACCTTATATTCTTCCAGACGGCGGACCAGGTCGTCGCGCGGGTCCTCTTCGTCCTCTTCCTCTTCAGACGGGTCCGGCGGCAGCAGCATGCGGGATTTGATCTGGATCAGGGTGGCGGCCATGACCAAAAATTCGCCCACCACTTCCAGATCCAGCATCTTCATCATTTCAATATAATCCAGATACTGTTCAGTCACCTCGGCAATGGGAATATCGCGCACATCCAGATCATTTTTCTTAATGAGATACAAAAGCAGATCCAGCGGACCTTCAAAAACATCAAGTTTAAGTTTATAACTCATCGCTTATAAACCGCCTTTTTTACATCGCCCATAGTCCGGCGGGCGATCTCTGCCGCGCGCTTACGCCCCTGCTCCAGAATATCATCAACCAAAGCAGAGTCCGCTTCATAGGTGCGCCTCTTTTCCTGGATCGGACGCAAAACCTCAACGATCTGATCGGCCAGGATCGATTTGCATTCAGTACACCCTTTCTTGGCGCCGGTGCACCAGTCACGGACATCATCGGTCAGCTGGGGAGCAAAAATTTCATAATAGGAAAACACACTGCAGATATCCGGACGGCCGGGATCGGTCTTGCGTACGCGCTGGGGATCCGTGATCATTTGACGGACCTTTTCACGTATCGTCTCTTCAGAATCCGACAATTCAATGGCATTCTGATAACTCTTGCTCATTTTGCGGCCGTCAATGCCGGGCAGGCGCGGTGTGGTGGTCAGCAGGGCCTTGCAGTCTTCAAAAACAGGTGTTTTATACAGATGATTAAAACGCCGTCCGATCTCACGGGTCAGTTCAATGTGAGGGAGCTGGTCCTCCCCGACCGGAACGGCCTGAGCCTTATAAAGCAGAATATCGGCTGCCTGAAGAACAGGATAACCGAGAAAAGCAAACGTCTGCAGATCGCGCGTGGTCACTTCACGCAGCTGTTCTTTATAGGTGGGATTGCGTTCCAGCCAGCCCAGCGGGGTGAGACAGCCGAATATCATCTGCAGCTCGAGATGTTCCGGCACCTGGGACTGGACAAAAATAATGGACCGGTCGGGGTCGATCCCGCAGGCCAGCCAGTCGATGACCATTTCCCGGGCATATTCCGGCATGTTCTGCGGCACCTCATATTCTCCCATGAACGCGTGCCAGTCGGCAACCGAAAAAATACAATCATACTCATCCTGCAGAGCGGTCCAGTTGCGTAGGGCGCCGACCAGATGCCCCAGGTGCAGTTTTCCTGTCGGACGCATTCCGCTGAAGATCCGTTTTTTTTTGACCGATTCCGCCGTCATAGAATCATGCTCTTATTCATGAACCCGGGATATATATCATTTTTTTCCGAATTGAAAAACGGAATGAAGCCCCGCAGCTGAATTACAATGTGCGCGCGATCTCTTCTTCGGTGTAGACGTCGAGAAGATCGCCTTCCTGCAGATCGTCATACCTCTCCAGCGTCAGACCGCATTCATATCCTTCAGCGACTTCACGCACATCGTCTTTAAACCGTTTTAGGGTCGATATCGCGCCGGTATGCACGATCTCCCCGTCCCTCAACACATCGACCAGGTCCTTGCGGTGGACTTTGCCTTTGGTGACAAAACAACCGGCCACCATGCCGGACTTACTCAGCTTGAAGACCTGACGGACTTCGACCTGCCCGAGAGGCGTGCGCTGGATCTTCGGTTTGAGCATACCGGAAAGGGAATCCCTCACTTCGTTGACCGCGTCGTAAATCACCGTGTACTGGCGGACATCGACAGGGGTCTTTTCCAGTTCCTGGGCCGCGCGGGGTCCGACCCCGACATGAAACCCGATAATAATAGCGTTGGACGCGACGGCCAGGATAACGTCTGACGCATTGACATCTCCGACACCGGCATGGACAAAATTCACCTTGACCTCGTCGCTGGGGATCTTGGCCAACGAATCTTTCAGCGCTTCAAGCGACCCCTGAACATCGGCCTTTAAAATAACATTCAGCTCCTTGACCTCACCTTCCTGGATCTGGGAATACAGATCCTCCAGGGTAATGCGTTTCTGGGCGCTGAACCGCTTATCCTTGATCTGTTCCTGCCGCCGCTCGCTGATATTTTTAGCCTGCTTTTCATCTTCGATCGCATAAAACAGCGCGCCTGCCTCTGGAACGCCCATCAATCCTAAAATTTCCACTGGTGTCGAAGGACCGGCCTTCTCCAGAGGACGGCCATGATCATCGAACATCGCTTTGATCTTTCCATAATGAGCCCCGGCCACGATATAGTCGTTGACGGAAAGGGTTCCGCTCTGCACGATCAGAGTGGCAACGGCTCCTCTTCCCTGACTCAGGTGAGCTTCTACGACGATCCCCAAAGCCTTTTTATCCTCGTTAGCCTTCAGCTCGAGCATTTCACTTTCCAGCAAAATCATTTCCAGAAGCTGATCGATACCTTCCCCGGTCATAGCTGAAACCGGCACCACGATCGTGTCACCGCCCCAATCCTCAGCGGTCAAACCTTTTTCCATCAGTTCCTGCTTGACCTTATCCGGATCCGCGCCGGGACGATCCATCTTGTTCAAGGCGACCACCAGAGGGACCTCAGCGGCCTTGGCATGAGCGATCGCTTCCTCAGTCTGCGGCTTGATGCCTTCGTCCGCGGCAATGACCAGAACCACAATATCGGTAATATGCGCCCCCCGTCCTCGCATCGCGGTAAAAGCGGCATGACCCGGCGTATCCAAAAACGTAATTTTTCCACGATCGATCGAAACGGAATAAGCCGCGATATGCTGGGTGATCCCGCCGTGTTCCTGATCGACCACTTTGGACTCACGGATACGGTCCAGCAGGGATGTCTTGCCGTGATCGACATGGCCCATAAAGGTGATGACCGGAGCACGGGGAGACAGCTTGGAGGGGTCTTCCTCTTCTTCGCGATGGGTCTCTACCAGCTGTTCTTCTTCAGACTTAGCCTGTACATATTCAAATCCGAATTCTTCAGACAGGCGCCGAACAACCTCTTCATCCAAAACTTGATTGATATTGGCAAAGACACCCATGCGGATCAGAGTCTGCAGGACCACACTGGTCTTTTTTTCGATGGCGTTAGCAAAATCTTTAACGGTCAAAGGGACCTTAATTTCCAGCGGTTTCAACTCACCAACAGGGCCCTGCGGCATTTCTTCAGCACCGGCCAGAACCGGTGCCGGTTTCTGTCCGCGGGCATCGGTTTTTTTCTTCTTTTTCTTATTGAAAGGTTTCAAAGGGATAAATGGCTGGTCACTGACTTTGGTGGTTTTCTTACGCGCGGTCTTGCTAACATCTTTCCCCGAGTGGGTTTTCTTGACCGGTTTTTCCGGAGCCGATTTTTCCGGCGCGGTTTCCGCCTTTTCAGCGGGAGCGGGCTCTTCCTTTTGAACAGTTTCTTTGGCCGGCTGTTCTGCCCCAGTCGCTTCCGGCAGCTTTTCCGCCTTCTTTTTCTCTTTTACAGACTTTTCGGATTCTGCCGTCTTTTTCCCGGACTTTTTCTTTTCGGCCGCCGCGGATTCTCCCTGTTCAGCTGTTTCCGTCTCAGGCTTTTCCTCACTCTTTTTCTTTTCCTCAGCTTTGGCTGCAGCCGGCCGCGCGCTTCTGCGGCGGGTCTTAGGCGCGGCTTTCTGACGGGACTTGGACTTCATGTCCTTGATCAGCTCACTCTTGATGACCACCAAAAGCGCTTTACTCAATTCCTGATCACCATCTTTGGCTTTCAATTTCATTGAGCGTAATTTATCCAGGACGTCTTCCGTGCTGACTTTGAACTCTTTGGCTAATTCCGCAACTTTCATACTGCGATCGGCTCCTCCGTTAATACGAAAAATGCCCTCCGAGAGGGCATTATTCTGCTGATTCCTTTTGACCGGAAAGCTCTTTTGCCTGCGCGATCAATTTCTCGGCTTTCATTGTACCCAATCCTTTCACGACTGTCAAATCATCAGGCGCGGAACCGGCGATCTTTTCCAGGGTAGAAAACCCTGCGTTTTCCAACGCCGCGATCGTTTTTTCTCCCACACCCTGCAGCTGCTGCAGTGGGGAGGCGGGGGCGGGAGCTTTTTCAGCACCCTTTTCAGACGGAACGGCCTCTTCCCCTGACGTCTCGGCGTCACCTTCAGCTGAAGCTTGCTCAGCGGACTCCGTCACACCTTCCTCTCCGGAGATTTCTTTAGCACCTTCTCCTCCGCCTGTCTGCTGATCGAACCACTGTTCGGCTGTAAAAATATTCAGTTCCCAGTCAACCAGTTCACTGGCCAAACGGACATTCTGTCCCCTTTTTCCGATAGCCAGAGACAACTGGTCTTCCGCCACGATCAGATTGGCGACCTTGTCTTCATAGTTAAGCTGGATCTGCGACAACTCGGCCGGGGAAAGCGCTGCCTGAATATATTCCTTGATGTCTTCGGAATAGCGCACAATATCGATCTTCTCCCCCTGCAGTTCAAGTACAATATTTTTCACACGGGCCCCGCGCATACCGACACAGGCCCCAACACAATCAACGCGTTCATCCTTTGAGGAAACCGCGATCTTTGTGCGGTCACCCACGGAACGAGCGATAGATTTGATCTCAACGATCCCGTCATAGATCTCCGGAACCTCAAGTTCAAACAGGCGTTTCACCAATACCGGATTCGCGCGGGAAAGAACGATCTGCGGTCCACGGGCTTCCCGCCGCACCTCCAGCACATAAGCCTTGACCCGGTCTCCCTGCCGGAACTCTTCTTTGGGCGACTGCTCACTGCGGGGAATAAAGGCCTCGGTCTTGCCCAGGTCGACAATAATATTCCCCCGTTCAAAACGGTAAATCCCGCCGCTGACGATCTGGCCTTCGCGCTCCTTGAATTCACTGTAGATAACATCTTTTTCCGCCTCGCGGATCTTTTGGATCACGACCTGCTTGGCGGTCTGCGCGGCGATCCGGCCGAACTCACTGGAGCGGATCTCATTATCATCCGCGTAGGCCGTGATCTTTCCGGTCTTGCGGTCCAGCACAACGCGGATCTCTTCTTCTTCATCGACTGTCCAGATCTTGCGGGCCGCTGAAGAAACAGCGGACTCCACTGCCTGAATCAAGATCTCCTTATCGATCCCTTTATCACGTTCCAGCTGGTCCAGGATCACCATCAATTCTGAGTTGTCCATCTTCCACCTTCCTTATATCGTTTGTACGGCTTTCTGAATATATTTGAAATTGATAACATGTTCCTGCTCACGGGCCGCCAGGACAATGGCATCCTCATGAACAGCGGTCAGGTTTCCGCTGACACTCTTCACCGTCTCGTTTTCTGTCAGATACGTGACATCCAGACGATGCCCCACCACCCTCCGGTAGTCACGGGGTTCGTGAAGCGGCCAGTCCATTCCCGGCGACGACACATTTAAGATATAATTGCCGGTCATAAAATTCTGATCTTCAAAGATACGGACGAGCTCTTTATTGAGGGCACCGCATTCATCCATGGTCATGCCCCCGCTGGCATGATCCGCCAGGACCTCGACAGCCGCTCCACCCGCATACGGTTTTATCCGGCAGGCAAAGATCTCCAGTTCCAGGCCTGCGGCGGCGGCCTCGGCCCATTCCCGAACGCGTCCGGTCATTTCCTGATCAACAGCCATGACGAATCCACTCCTTGATTTTTTTCGCGGCATCCGGATGAGGAACCTGCTCGGCGTCACGGTCCGTCCTGCGTTTGACCTCAACCTTTCCTTCTTTCAGGGAACGTTTCCCGATCACGATCCGGTAAGGGATGCCGATCAGATCGGCATCTTTGAATTTTCTTCCCGGGCTTTCATCCCGGTCATCCATTAAGACATCATGGCCGGCATCCTGCAGGTCGCTGTATAATCGGTCCGCGACCGACATCGTTTCTTCATCTGTCTGCAGAGGGAGGATCTCGACAGCAAACGGCGCGACCTCAAGCGGCCAGCAGATGCCGTTGTCATCATGATGCGATTCGATCACCGCAGCGATCATACGGCTGACACCGATACCGTAACAGCCCATAATAACCGGGCGGCGCTGTCCATCCTCATCCACAAACAACGCGCCAAGAGCCTCACTATATTTTGTCCCCAGCTGAAAGACATGTCCGACCTCGAGGGCGGGAACTTTTTTCAGATCAGGAGCGCCGCATTCCGGGCAGACGTCACCCTCCTTGAGCTTACCCTGTACACCGGTCTTAAACCCGCACTCCTGACAGACCAAAACCGCATCTTCTCCGATCTCAGAAGGCACCATAAACTCATGGGAAACACTGCCGCCCATTGCGCCGGAGTCTGCGGACGCGATCACATAATCCAGGCCGCAGCGCTCAAAGACACGCTGATAAGCCTCGTACATGATCCGGTAATTTTTTTCCATTCCGGCCTGATCACGGTCAAAACTGTAGGCATCTTTCATAATGAACTCGCAGGCGCGCACGATGCCGAACCGGGGACGCATTTCATCACGAAACTTGGTCTGAATCTGATATAGGGTCACCGGAAGCTGACGATAGGACTGAACATAATTCTTCACCAGATCGGTAATGATCTCCTCGTGGGTCGGCCCCAGACACATCTCCCTGCCCTTCTGATCCTGAAAACGGATCATAACATCAGACAGGGTCTGGTCCCGGCCGGTCTGTTTCCAGATATCCAACGGATGCAGACACGGCAAAAACGCCTCATGGGCCCCGGCAGCGTTCATCTCTTCCCGGATCACGGTCTCAATACGGTTTAAAACACGCAGCCCCAACGGAAGATAGGAATAGACCCCGGCGGTCAGCATGTTAATCATGCCGGCCCGCAGAGACAAGCGATGGCTTACGGCTTCCGCTCCTGCGGGCGTCTCTTTTAGTGTCGGGATAAAATATTTTGACCAATACATATCAATACCGCTCCTTTATACTTTAAAAAAATCATCCGGCAATTTAACATTTCGTTTATCGAATTTTTCATAAAACGACGGAGCCCGGTCATCCATCTCCCAGTGCCCGGTGATCTTGCCGTCTTCAGAAACACTGTCCTGGACGAATTCAAAAATATCACGGGTCCGGGCCTCATTCTCTTCTTTATCGTAACAGACATCGGTAATATTGGTAATCCTGCGGACACCGTCCTTGAACAGCTCAATATGAACGATCAGGTCCATGGCCCGGGCCACCTGCTTGCGGATCTCTTGTGTGCTGAGCTGAAGACCCGCCATCATCATCATGGTCACCATGCGGTTGAAACAATCTTCCGGAGACTCGGCGTGAATAACAGCTAATGACCCGGCATGTCCGCTGGCGATCGACTGGATCAGGTCGAGCATTTCATCAGAACGGACCTCCCCGATAATAATACGGTCAGGACGCATACGCAGAGAATTGACGAACAGGTCCTTGATATCAATTTGTCCGCGCCCCTCAATATTCGCCGCTTTGGTCTGCAGGGTCACCACATGGTCCTGCTTTAAGCGGAGCTCCGGGGTATCCTCTATGGTAATGATGCGCTCATGCTGAGGAATGTGACCGGATAAAACATTCAGTGCTGTCGTTTTACCCGTTCCAGTCGACCCACTGAAGACGATGTTCAGCTTAGCCTTAACCGCCGCGATCAAGAGAACGGCCATTTTCTTATCCAGCATGCCCCGGTTTAGCAGGTCGTCGATGGAATTAATATCCTTGGAAAATTTCCGGATCGTGATGACCGGACCGGCAAGAGAACACGGGGGCACGATGGCATTGACCCGCGACCCGTCAGGCAGGGAGAAGTCGACATAAGGCGACGACTCATCAATGCGCCGGTTGGTCCCGGAAGATGCCAGCAGCTTCTGAACGGTATGCAGCAATTGCTGAATATTGTCGAATTTCACATCGGTCAGGGTGATCTTGCCGTCTTTCTGCACATAGATCCTGTCCGGGCCGTTGACCATGATCTCAGCTATCTCTTCGTCTTCCATTAGAGGACGCAGCGGTCCCAGACTGGCGGTGGCCGAAACCATCTCCCGTATCAGACCCATGCGGGTCTCCATGGGAATATCCCATTGCTCTTCAAAGCAAAGGTCCGTGATCGCCCGGTCAACATACCCTCTCAACTGATCTTCATTAAGCTGATCTTTGACTTTAACGAAATCCGTTTTTTCGATCAAATACCGGCTGACCCTACCACGCAGATCCTCCTGAACCATAGCAACCTCCTCACTTATTGCGTGAAACGTCCGATGAATTGTCTGGCCTGATCGATCCAGCCCACTTCAACAATATCATTATAAAAGACAAAAACCATAAGCAGCATCAGCAGACCGAAACCAGCCTTAACGAAACCTTCTTCAACTTTTTCCGGCAGAGGGCGGCGGCGGATCTTTTCTATTCCGAAGAACAATAAGTGCCCGCCGTCGAGAACAGGGATCGGAAACAGATTGAACAACCCCAGGCTGGTGCTGATGACCGCGGTGATATAGGTCAAATAGGCGAAGCCCATTTCCGCAGCCTGCTTGACCACATCAAATATGCGCACCGGACCGGCCAAAGCGTCCTTGGCCGGAAGTGATCCGGCAAAGACATGAAATAAGGCGGTCAGGGTCATAGTGATGATCTGCACCATCTCCGCCAGCGCGCGGCCAAAGGATTCAAAAATCCCGTATCGCGCAAAGATAACGTCTTCACCGGGCTGAACCCCGATCAATGCCCGGGGCATCTCTTTTCCGAAAATATTCTTGATCGTTGTCTGCCTGGGCTCGATCCGCAGGACCCTGGTCCCATCCCCGCGCGCAACAGTGAATTGCAAAGGCTGCCCCTGAGACCGGTTAACCGCAGACTGCAGGTCCTCCCAGTACTGAACCGGTTCTCCGTCGATCTTTGTGATGCGGTCCCCTTCCAGCAGTCCGGCTTCCTGGGCAGGATAATCATCCATGACCTTACCGACCGTGGTCGCGGCCATAGGAAACCCTGTCACCAGGATTAAATAAAAACACAAATAGGCAAAAATGAAATTCACCACCGGCCCCATCATAACCACCAAAGCGCGGTGCCCCACCGGTCTGCTGTAAAACTCATCGGCACGGCCCGTGCAGGCGGAGCGTTCATCACCGGCCAATTTCACGTACCCCCCCAGAGGAATGGCCGAGACCATGAAATCCGTCCCTTTATGATGCCGGGAAAACAATTTCGGTCCAAAACCGATAGAAAATTTTTCCACACCGATACCCAGAAAACGCGCGGCCATAAAATGACCCCATTCGTGAACAATGATCAGAACGCCCAGAACGATCAAAAATATCAGTAAACTCATAGTATCCTCTATCGTAAAGCGGTTAACATCTCCCGCGCCCTGCTTCTGGCCCATTCATCGGCGGCGAGTAATTCTTCCAGTGTTGCACCCCCGGTGCAATCATGTTGCTCCATGACATCCGCAGAGATCTTATAAAGAGAAAGGAACGGGATGCGCTCTTCTAAAAATGCCTCCACCGCCACCTCATTGGCAGCATTCAGAACAGCCGGTGCTGTTCCTGCCGCGCGCGCGGCCTCAACGGCCAATGCGAAAAGGGGAAACCGCTTAAGATCCGGACGTTCAAAATGTAATGACCCCAGTTCAAAAAGGTCCAAATCACAGACAGGCGATTCCCAGCGTTCCGGATAGGTCAAGGCGTACTGGATCGGGATGCGCATATCCGGATTGCCCAGCTGGGCCAAAGCAGAGCCGTCACGGAAGCTGACCAGCGAATGGATTATGGCCTCCGGATGGATCACAACCTCAATCTCATCGACCGTCAGACCGAAAAGGCGCTGGGCCTCTATCAATTCAAATCCTTTATTCATCAACGTAGCGGAATCCACCGTGATCTTACGGCCCATTTCCCAGCGCGGATGCGCCAGTATATCGGACACCGTCAAACGGTCAAACCTGTCAACCGGCACTGTGCGTAAGGGGCCGCCCGAGGCGGTTAAATGAATACGGCGGACATCCTCCCTCCGCTGTCCGTCCAGACACTGGAAGATCGCACTCTGCTCGGAATCGACCGGGATGATCCGCGCGCCGGATTTTCCCGCCTCCTTCATCAGAATATCCCCGGCAATAACCAATGCTTCTTTGTTTGCCGGGGCGATCGTTTTGCCGGCACGGATCCCGGCCAGAAACGGCTCCAGTGCGGCACGCCCGGAAATCCCCAAAACGATCAAGTCGATGTCATCGCGTGATGCCAGATCAGCCAGTTCATTTTCGACATCATAAATATCCGGACAGGACGCGCCGGAGACAGCCTTCAGATCTTCCCTATGGTCCCGACGGACGGCGGCACAGGACGGCTTAAACGATCTCACCTGTTCTTTTAAAAGATCAATATTATTATAGGCACTCAGCCCCGCGACCTCAAAATGCTGCGGGAACCTGGAGATGACATCCAGGGTGTTGATACCGATCGTGCCGGTCGAACCTAAAACCAAAATCCGTTTCATATCGTTCCCATCCTAGATCACATCCATAATCGACGCCATATAAAGATAAAAGGCCGGCGCGGAAAACAGCAGACTATCGATAATATCTAATACCCCGCCCATACCGGGAAGGAACTTTCCAGAATCCTTAACCTGACAATCCCTTTTGATCAAAGACTCCGAAAGATCACCCAGCTGACCGATCGCGCCGAAAAACGCGCCCATCATGGCCACCTGCCACCAGGGAAAAGTACATTCGACCGGGAGAAATCCGCGAAAGATCAAAGCCGATCCTAAACTGCAGATCAGACTGCCAATAGCACCCTCAATCGACTTGTTCGGGCTGACCCGCGGGAGAAGAGGATGCTTGCCGAACCGTGAACCAATAAGTAAAGCCCCGACATCACCAGCCTTGGTCACAATCAGAATAAAGGCTAATAATTTAATTCCCTGTATCCCCGGGAGTAAAAAACGGATCTTCACCAAAAAACTGAACAACCACGAGACGTAGAAAACACCGAACATGGTTGTTGAGATCCCGATGATCGCATTACGGTTCTCCTTGCGGGTGAACTGCAGCAGCAGCACCATTAAAAACATCAGAGTAATAAAGAGCAATTCCCAATTCCGGGTCAATTCGAACCGGTGATAAATCGTGAGCGGGATCATAACCCCGATAAAGATACCGACATAACTGTAGATCGGGATCTCTTTCTTGCGGATCATATAGAAAAACTCATATAACCCGCCTACGGTAAGCCCGATAATGATCAGCATAAAGGCCCAGTTGTAGAAAATCCCGGCCAGGATCACAGCGATACAGACCACCGAACTGATCAAACGGTTCAGATTCATCCCTTATCCCCCTGCGTTTCGCTTCCCGCGGAAACCGCCCCGAACCGTCTCTCCCGGGCGGCATAATCATCCAACGCCTTTTGAAATTCCTCTCCGTCAAATTCCGGCCAATAGACCGGAGAAAAATACAGCTCTGCGTAGGATAACTGCCAGAGCAAAAAATTGCTGATACGCTTCTCTCCGGATGTCCTGATCAGCAAATCAGGATCCGGAAGCCCGGCCGTATACATATGGCTGCTGATCACGTCCGCGTCAACATCTTCCCTTTGCAAGTCACCTTCCATAACTTCAGTAACGATCTCCTTAACTGCATCGACAATCTCTGTCCGTGCTCCATAATTAAAAGCCAGATTCAGAATAAGGCGGTCATTGCCGGAGGTCGCCTGAATGGTCCTCTGCAGGGCCTCGAAAAGATCGTTGGGGATCCCGTCCCTGCGTCCGGTCAGACGCAGCGCCACCCGGCGCTCCATCAGTTCGGACAATTTTCGCTCCAATGCCGCCGCGATAATCTTCATGAGAGCCTCCACCTCTCCGGCCGGACGCTTCCAATTCTCGCGCGAAAAAACATATAGAGTCAGGACCTCCACACCGCTTTTGATCGCCGCATCGACAATATCCGACACTCGCTGCACTCCGGCGAGATGCCCCTGACTGCGGGAGAGCCCTTTTTGTTTTGCCCAGCGTCCGTTGCCGTCCATGATAATGGCGACATGCCGGGGAGTATTATGATCACGCATACCAGCTCTTCCTTAAAAAAACGGGGGATCATTATCCCCCGCTTAATACGACCTGCCTGCCGATTCAAGCCGATCCCATCAGGCTATGATGCCGGCTCGGTAGTTTCCGCGTTTTGCTGCTCAGCCTCTTTTTGGGCCTGAATATCGGCTTGCTTTTTCATGTCCTCAAACTTTTTCGCTGCCGCGTCACGCTCCTTGCGCAGCTTATCCATTTGAGACTGCATTTCGTCCGCAGAGGAACGTCCTTCATTCAGGATCTTTTCTATACTGCGCATCTTACTCGATGTGGCGGCGAGTTTCTGTTCAAGACCCGTGATCTTCTGCTGAGCTTTCTGCAGCTGCTTTTCTGCCTGCAGACGCTGAAAACGCTCCTGATCAAGGTCCTGACGGATATTCGAAGCTGTCAGATTCGCGCTGACCGCGACCAAAATACAGACTAAAGCGACCGCAATAGCGACCCAGAATTTGGAACTTGTGTTCATATTCCCTCCTCAGCAAACGTTATAAAAAAGCTACTTTAGATTTTCCGATTTGACTGCTTCGGCCGGCTTTTTTTCCGTAGGCGGCAAAATAACGATCTCGACACGCCGGTTTTTCTGGCGTCCCTCCGGTGTCGCGTTGGATGCCACCGGATGATATTCTCCATACCCTGTCGCTGACAAACGATGAGGGTCGATCGTATGCTCACCGACCAGATAATGCAGAACGCTCAGGGCCCTGGCCGTGGAGAGCTCCCAATTGGACTCCCATTTGGAATGGGTGATGGGAACATTATCCGTATGGCCTTCCACACCGACACGCATCTGTTCGACCGTGGTCTTGAGAACACGGGCGACTTTGTCCAGAGTCGAAAGGGCTTCATCACGCAGAACAGCTTTACCGGAATTAAAGAGAACCTCAGCCAAGAAGGTAATGACCAGACCGCGATCCATCATTTCCACCTTCACGTTACGGTCAGCGATCTCACCTTTCAGACGGCTCTGCAGTTCCTGCTGAGCGCGTTCGAGATCTGTCATCTTATTGCGAAGTTGCGTGTTTTGTTTCTGCAGCTGCGTGATGGTCTCGACATCCTTTTTGCGGCCTTTCTGGAAGATAAACGTACAGCCGCTGGTCACCATCGAAAGTGTTAAAAGCAGTACTACACCGATCACGGGAATCTGTTTCCGCATGAATGCCTCCTTTTTTATATTCTTAAAAATATTAACAAAGCTGTATTTTAAAGTCAAGATGATTCTACACGATTGAAATTAAAGAAGATAACACTTTCTTGTAAATTCTTAAATCTCCGCAGAAATTACAGCCCAACCCTCAAACAAATTTTAAAAAATCAAAATCAAGCAGGCCCGCTTTAAAACAGTTTAATAACGTATGATCGTATCGTCGCGTTTGGAGCCGGTCGAAACATAGCGGATCCGGACCTTGAGCAGTTTCTCCAGTTTTTCGATGTACCGGCGCGCCGCAGCCGGCAAATCTTTATAGTCCCGAACACCGGCAGTCGGTTTTTTCCAGCCCGGAACCTCAATATAAACCGGTTTAGCGCAGCAGACCACATCATAATCCATGGGATAATCTTTATAGGTCGTTCCGTGATACGTATATCCCGTGCAGATCTTGATCTTATCAAGGCCGTCGAGGACATCCAGCTTCATGATCGCCAACTCGGTAATGCCGTTGACCATGACCGAGTTGCGCACCATCACACTATCGAACCACCCGCAGCGCCGCGGACGGCCTGTTGTGGCTCCGAACTCCATCCCTTTCTGCTGGATCTTATTCAGCATTCTGGAACTGAACTCCGTCGGAAAAGGACCCTCGCCCACACGGGTGGTATAAGCCTTGACCGCGGCCACGGCTTTATCGATCTTAGTCGGAGGAACACCCGTCCCCACGCACACCCCCCCCACAATACAATTGGAAGACGTCACATAAGGATATGTCCCGAAATCAATATCCAGAAATGTGCCCTGCGCGCCTTCAAACAAAACCGACTTTTTACGGTCGATCTGCTGATTCAGATAAAGAGCTGTATTCTCAATGAACGGACCGATCTTTTTGCCGTAGCGGATATACTCTTTATATATTTCATCCAGAGAATAATCCTGATGTCCGAAGACTTTGCGGTAGGTCTCATTCTTTTCACGGAGATTATCTTCAAGTTTAGCCTTAAGCAGACGCGGATTCAGCAGATCAATAGCGCGGATCCCGCAGCGGGTGACCTTGTCGGCATAGCACGGGCCGATGCCGCGACCGGTTGTGCCGATCTTGTTTTTACGTTTTGATTCCCGCAGGCCGTCAAGCACACGGTGATACGGCATGACAATATGAGAAAAGCCCGAGATCTTAAGCTGCTTGGGCGTAACATCAATCCCCTGTTCTTTAAGCTCATCCAGTTCTCCGATCAAAGCCTTGGGATCGACCACCACACCGTTGCCGATCACACAGACCTTGCCTTTATGCAGGATCGAAGACGGGATCAGATGAAAAACATATGTCTTATCATCCACAACAATCGTGTGTCCGGCATTATTTCCTCCCTGATAGCGGACGGTAATATCAGCATTCTTGGACAAAAAATCTATCAGTTTGCCTTTTCCCTCATCACCCCACTGAGCACCGACGACAACACAGTTCATAACAACATCCTTTCTTGCGTATCTCTAAATTATAAAACCGAATCCAAACGCGATCGCGATCGAAAACCCGGAAACGACTGCCAGGATCCGGGTCAAACGATTGCGCCGGCGCTGGATATCCATCCGCGCGTAACGGTGTATCCCCAAAAAGATCAGACAATGCGGCAGAGGCAGGATCAGGGCATACCCAACGATAACGATCAGAAACCCTTCGACCTTACCCTGCAGCGCTTGCAGAAAAATTCCGGCGATATAATCGTCCATGGGCCAGCTCGCCTGCAGAAGCGCCGCGAAAACAGCCATGACAACAATCATCAGAATCCAAATAAATGATATCATTTTACCGCGGCGGACCTCTTGCGGCACATAGCAATAAACAGAACGAAAAAAAGCTTGATCTATCGGAGTCCCGCGCTTAATCTTGACCAGATCACCGATCATCAGCACACCGAAAACCGCGGCCGAAACAGCCAGCACAAGCCGCGCACCTTCCAGAATATGCGCCAGCACCGTTTTATATTGCAGAAGCAGGTCAATACCGATCAGAATCAGCGCAAAAACCGCAGCCATGTATAGTGCCAAATAAAGCCACCCCAAAAAAACGTACCGTCTCTGCCTCCAGAGCATCCCGAAAAGCAAAAACACAAAAAGATACGCCGACAGTAATGAACCGGGATGAAACGCGTCCCGGATCCCCGCCCAGAAAATACCGCCTATCGTTATTGTCTGATCAGCATCCATGTTGCCTTTTTCCCGTTCGTAAAAATTCCGCTCACAGCTTGAGCTGTTTCACGGCGATCACATCCCGGTTCTGTCTGATCGCGTCGACCGTGCGATCATCTACCTCATGGTCTACATTGACCACAGAAACAGCCAGCCTTCCCGGTGCCTCACGTCCGAACGTGATCCCTCCAATATTGATATGGTTTTCAGCTAGAAGGGTCCCGACCGTACCGACGACACCAGGTTTATCATGGTTATGAATAACCAGCATCCAGCCTTCGGGGACAGCCTCAACATAGACCTTATTCACTTTCACAATGCGGGGCTGTTTATTACCTGACAATGTGCCCCAAACGGTCAGCATGTCCCCGTCAGTTTGGATCTCAACGCGGACCAAATTCACAAATTCTTCTTCCCGTTCAGACTTAACCGCCTCGATCTCAATGCCCCTCTCCCTGGCAATACCCATCACATTGACACGGTTTACAGACTCTTCTAAATGCGGAGACAGAAGACCATAGACCAGAGACATACTTAACGGGGCTAAATTATAAGCGGTCATTTCTCCGCTGTAAAAAATCCTGACACGCTTAAACGCCCCGGATGTCAACTGTCCGGCAAAGAGGCCCATCTTTTCAGAAAGATCAATATAAGGCGCCAGAATGTCGTAAGCTTCGGAAGAAACCGAGGGAAAATTTGCTGCATTCATAATGCTTTTCCCGAGCAAGGCGTCACGGATCGTCTCCGCGATCTCAACAGCCACATTGATCTGGGCCTCGCTGGTCGACGCGCCAAGATGAGGTGTTGCCACACACGTTTCGCATTTAAACAGGGGCATAGCCATATCAGGCGGCTCCTGGGAATAGACGTCAACCGCTGCTCCCTTGATCACACCCTCATTTAATGCCCGGGCCAGGTCCTCTTCATTGATAATCCCGCCCCGGGCACAGTTGATCACAAAGGCCGAACGTTTCATCGTGACAAGCTCTTTGGCCGTGATCAAATCAGTTGTTTCGGGCGTCTTGGGGATATGCAGGGTCAAATAATCCGCTTCCCGCAGAAGCTCGGCAAGCGTCATCAGACGGATACCCCACTTCTGCGCGACATCCGCCGAAAGATAGGGGTCATGTCCAATGATGCGCATGCCGAACCCTTTCGCCATGGACGCCACTGTTGACCCGATACGGCCCAGACCGACGATACCTAATGTCTTACCGTGGAGTTCCACGCCTTTAAATTTTGCGCGGTCCCACCGGCCCTTTTTCATCGAAGCGGCGGCCTGCGGGATATTCCGGGAAAGGGCAAGGATCAGACTCATGGTCTGCTCAGCAGTCGCTGTTGTATTGCCTGCCGGCGTGTTCATAACAACGATCCCTTTCCGGGTCGCCGCTTCAAGATCAACGTTATCAAGCCCGACACCGGCCCGTCCGATAAACTTCAATCGATCAGCCGCCGCAATAATATCGGACGTCAGCGTGGTCCCGCTGCGCACGATCAAAGCATCATAATCTTTAACCGCTTTTTTCAGATCCTGTGCCGACATTTTGGGAGGACAGTCCACGGTGAATTCCGGCACAGCCTTCAGAATATCAACGCCTTCCCGGGCGAGTTTGTCGGTAATGAGGACCCTCATACCCTGCCTTTGATCAATGTTCATTGAAATATTTCTGTACCGCAGCGACTCCGCTGCCGAGCTCAAAGGAATACCCCAAATCATTCAGCACCTTTTCAAAGCACGCGATCCCTGTCAGAAGATCATATTCGTCCAAAGATCCCATATGCGCGATGCGCACAACCCTTCCTTTGAGCTCTCCCTGCCCTCCTGCTATCGTGACCCCATGCTCGTCGCGCATCCGTTTAACAACCTCGCTGCCGTCTATGCCGTCAGGAATACAGACGGCGGTCAGGACATTTGAGCGGGACCCTTCAGCCGTAAAAATATTCAGGCCAAGCGCCTTTATCCCGGCGCGGACCCCCTGCGCCAAACGGGCATAGTGCGCGAACAATTTCTGCAGGCCCTGTTCCTGAAAAATTTTCAGGCTTTCCGTCAAAGCCATAATAATACCGATGGCCGGAGTAAACGGTGTATCCGGCTTAGCAAAAACACTCTCGTATTTGCGGAGATCGAAATAAAATTTCGGGGCCGAGGAACGCGCCATCAAAGCTTTTGCTTTACCGCTCATGGAAACAAACCCGACGCCGGGAGGAAGCATAAACCCTTTATGCGAGCCGGACGCCACCACATCAACCTTCCAGTTGTCCGTCTGCAGATCCTCAACGCCCAGACCGCTGACCGCGTCAACAACCAACACGGCATCCGTTGCCGCCACCACTTCTCCGATCGCTTTAATGTCCGGGGTCACCCCGGTCGATGTCTCACACAACGTCACATAAACCGCTTTAATAGACCGGTCTTTCTCGAGACAGTCCTTGATCTGCGCAGCCGTTACCGCGCGGCCCCACTCGCCATCCAGAACATATGGTTCCGCCTGGAACGCACGGCACAGATCTGTCCAGCGCTCACCGAACTTCCCTCCCTGAACGGTAATGACTTTATCTCCCGGAGAAACCAGGCTGCAGACGCTGGCCTCCATAGCCCCGGTCCCTGAAGAAGCTAGAATATAGACATCATTCTCCGTCTGCAGAACATACTGCAGGCCTTCAACAGCCTCTTTCAAATACTGCTGAAACTGAGGCGTACGGTGGTGTATGATCGGCCGGCCCAAAACTTCACACAGCCTCTGCGGCACATTCGTCGGGCCGGGAGTCAGCATTAGATTCCGCTTCATGATTTACTCTTTTCCTCAGGGATGCGATCCGGAAGGTACGAAAAATTATTTTTTCGTGCTATCGATAACCTCATCAACCAGACCATAGGATTTCGCGTCGACTGCAGACATAAAAAAGTCCCGGTCACTGTCCTGAACGATCTTCTCAACGCTCTGGCCGGTATGATGAGCCATAATATTGATCAGAGTCTCTTTCATACGCAGAATTTCTTTAGCCTGGATCGAAATATCACTGGCTGTCCCCTGCGCGCCGCCCCAGGGCTGATGGATCATAATGCGTGAATACGGCAATGAAAACCTCTTTCCCTTGGCGCCGGCGGCCAAAAGGACAGCGCCCATACTCGCTGCCTGACCGATACAATAGGTACACACATCAGGCTTAATATACTGCATGGTGTCATAAATCGCCAGACCGGCGGTGACCGATCCTCCGGGAGAATTGACATAAATATGAATATCCTTATTGGCGTCTTCACTCTGCAGAAACAGCAGCTGGGCGATGATCAGATTCGCCACATTATCATCGATTGCTGTCCCGATAAAAATAATACGGTCTTTCAGCAGGCGGGAAAAAATATCATAAGCCCGTTCCGCGTGACCGGTCTTTTCCACAACCATAGGAACTAATGTCTGAGCGTATTCCGACATTACAACCTCCTCTATTATACAGGGTAAAATTTTTTCGTTACCGTTTTATGCCTTTCCCGCTTTTTCATCCTGCCAATCAGCTTCTTTCATCAGGAATTCCATAACCTTATGCGGAAGGTTTTCTCCTTCTTTCACCTCGATCTTTTCTTCTTCTGCGATCTTACTAAAAATCAGATAAAGCTTAACATCCTTCTCAACAGGATCTTTCAGTTCTTTCCGCATTTCCTGCTCTTTTTTGAGCATTTCTTCTTCCGGCAGACCCTGTGACTTGAGCCGCTTTTTGAGATCGGCCAGACGATGTTCCAGCTGACGGCTGACCAGAGACTGAGGGACAGCCATCTTGGCGATCTTGACCAAATGTTCCGTAATCTGACGTTCAACATCCATTTTATTCTGACGGTCCTTATCCAGCTCCATTTGACGGGTCAGGGCCTGCTTGAAATCATCCAAATTCGGATATCCCAGCCCCTTAACAAAGTCATCGTCCAGTTCCGCGCCGTCTTCCTTCCCCTGGCTTTTACGGAAATAATCCAGGGTCTTATTGATATCTTCATCCGTCACTTCGTTACTTTTTCGGGTCACTTTGATACCGCGGTAATTGCCGAGCTTGATCTCCGGACGGATCTCGATCGCGGCCTTAAATGTCACGTTCCCGTCCTTAAAATCCACATCTTTGATCTCCGGATAATCCAACGGAAGCAGATCCTGACCCTCAATGCCTTCCTGATAAGCTTCCGGAATGATCTTTTTGAGGGTCTCTTCCTTGATCAGCGCGCCGTATTCCGCCTCCACAACATCACGCGGGGCCTTGCCGGGACGGAATCCTTTAATCTTAGCGCGGCGGGCAACGTCCTTATACACCTCATCCTGCTTAACAGCGACCCGCTCTTTGGGAATTTGAAATGACAGCTCACGCCGTAATGCGTCAATCTTTTTTACTGCAACTTTCATACCGCTCCTTTTCTCCATATTCTCATTAGACATCATACCGGACACTTCCCGGCATCGTTTACATTCTGAACCGCTCCCCCAGATAGATCTCCCGCGCCTTGGGATCATTGATCAATTCATCGGCAGATCCCGATAACAAGACCTGACCTTCGGAGATCATATACGCCCTGTCGGTGATCGACAATGTCTCGCGCACGTTATGGTCCGTAAGCAGAATACCCAGCCCGCGGTCTTTCAGATCTTTGATGATCTCCTGAGCTTCGGCCACCACGATCGGGTCGATCCCTGAAAACGGTTCATCCAGCAATAGGAATGACGGGTTGGTCACAAGGGCGCGTGTGATCTCCAACCGGCGGCGCTCTCCCCCGGATAAGGTATAGGCCTTACTGCGGGCCAAATGTGAAATGTTCAGTTCTTCCAGAAGAGATTCCAGACGGCGCCGGCGCTCCCGCGGCCCGATATCCAGCGTCTCCAGGATCGCCATGATATTCTCTTCTACCGTCAGTTTGCGGAAAATGGAAGGCTCCTGTGCAAGGTAGCCCATCCCCAGACGGCAGCGCGAATGGATCGGACGCCGGGTCACATCCTCCTGATCAAAATAAATATGGCCGGCATCAGACGGGATAATGCCGACGATCATATAAAAAGACGTCGTCTTTCCCGCTCCGTTGGGACCCAATATCCCCACGATCTCCGAACGCCCGACAGAGATGCTCAGACCGTCCACGACACGGCGCCCGCCGTATTGCTTAGCCAGACCATGTGTTTCTAAAAGATGAACAGACATAGTTTATCCGTTGATTGGACATTAATTATAACGTCTTTTCCTGAAAAGAAAAGCCCTGACAAAAATTACTGGGCAAACAGATTCTCCTCTTCCAGCTCTTCGGACGGTAGAACCAGTTTCGGCCGGCCGACCAGGATGACCTTCTGATCCACCGCACTGTAGATCGCTTTGTCGGAATACGTGGTGTGTTCTCCGCGGGTCACAACCACATTATCCGTGCAGATAATGGTCTTGATCTTACGGGTCTCGGCATCAAAAATCACCTCAACATGGTCAGCCTTCAGGGTCTGATCGCCGCGTACCGCGATGACATCTTTCCGCAAGGTGGCGCGGTGATTAAGCTGATCGAGCTCCATAGGCCCCGCGCAGGTAATCACAATACGGTCCTGTTTCTGCAATGCCTCCCGGCCCTGGGCCTCAACCTCGACCTGCACATCCCATCCCAACTGAGCAGTCTTGAGTTCGGAGTTAGCTTTAAGACCCTGGCCGCTGACCGTCATGCCCTCATCCGTGATCACAGCACGGTCTTCCGTGCTGACAGTGTTGGCCTTTTTCCCCCAATACAGAGAATCCGTTTTAAGCTGACTGCCCTTGGCGGTCGTGACCACGACATCCTCTTTTAAAAAAATATCCCCATTCTTTTTATCCAGGGTCCCTGTCCGGGCCGTAATATTGACATCATGTTCGCCAAAGGCATTAGCATCAACGTCAGAGATCTCGATCTGTTCTCCCAGAATATCCGCGGTCGCCCCCTTGACCTCCCACGCCCGCTGCCCGTCATCTTGGAACCCTTCCAGAGAAAACCCGTCGATCTTCTGATCCACAGATTGGGCCCAAACACTTACCGGGTACAACAGCATCAAGAGCAAAAAAGATTTCATAATCATTCGGACAGTCTGTAATGTCTTTTGCCGGACTTTAGGCATCCCATGCCCCCTGAGATTTTAATATCTGTTCGGCGATTTCCCGTATGGCCCCCTGTCCGCCGCGGGATCGGGATATATAATCCGCGGCATCCTTCACTTCTGCCGAGGCATCTGCCACAGCAGCAGCGATCCCCGCCCGCTGCATCGGAGGGATATCCGGAATATCATCACCTACATAACAAATATCATCATCGTCCACGTTCAGCTCAGCTTTTGCTTTCTCATAGAAAGACAATTTGGGATGAGCATCCTGATAGACTAAATCAATCCCCAACCCCCGCGCACGGGCCTCGACCGGAGCGGATATCCTGGCGCTGATGATCGCTGTTTTAATCCCGGCATCCCGGAGTTTGGCGATGCCGTATCCATCTTTGACGTCAAAAACTTTGATCTCTTCCCCGCGGGCGTCATAGATGATCTTGCCTTCCGTTAAAACACCGTCGACATCCATGATCACCGCTTTGATCCGGCTGAAATCCGTATGCATGCCGCTCTCCTTAAAATAATCCGGCCCGTAATAAATCCTGTATATCCAACAGACCGACCGAATGCCCTTCCTGATCAACAACCGGTAATTCATCGACCTGTTTCGCCTTTAACACGGCAAACGCATCGGCTGCCAGCTGATCGCTCTGAATCGCCCTTGGGTCCGCGGTCATCAGATCTCCGACGCGCTCATCCAGAAAATGTTCTCCCTGTTCGAGATGGCGCCGGATATCTCCATCGGTCAAAAGACCCAATAGCTTCCCATCATCGTCGAGGACTGAAGCGGATCCGCAGCGCGCGCGGGTAATCGCCACCAGAACATCCCTGACCCTGGTATCCGGAGAGACACTGGCATAATGATCTCCGGTCCGCATAATATCTTCAACCTTCAGATAAAGCTGACGTCCTAAAGCGCCGCCGGGATGATAAAAAGCAAAATCTTCTTTACGGAACCCCCGGCGGATAATCAGGCAGGCGGCCAAGGCGTCTCCCATAACCAAAGTCGCAGTTGTCGAGGCCATCGGAGCGACCCCCAATGGACAGCCTTCCTGTTCGACCGCCACGTTCAGCACAATATCAGCAAAACGCGCCATTCTGGAGTTCGGATTGCCGGTCATGACAATGGTCACGACCCCGATCTTTTTCAGCAGCGGCAAAAGGCGCGTTGTTTCCTCTGTCTCCCCGCTGGTCGAGATCACGATCGCGGTGTCATCTTTGGTTACCTGTCCCAGGTCCCCGTGGACCGCTTCGGCGCTGTGCATAAATATACTGGGGGTGCCGGTCGATGACAACGTCGCGGCGATCTTGCGGCCGATGATCCCAGTCTTGCCCATTCCCGAAACAACGACCCGTCCGGAGGAAGCGGAAATCACATCCAAAGCGCGGACAAAATTTTCATCAAGGTGCTCTGCTAATTTCTGGACAGCACCGGCTTCTATGGCTATAACTTTACGGGCACGGTCTAACGACATGAGCTTCCTCTGTTTTTACGGTTGGTAACAGCGTGAATAGCACTCAGGTCAACCAGAAGATCTTCAAGGCTGTCAAGAGCCAGCATATTAGGCCCGTCAGACTTAGCCTTTTGCGGATCAGGATGAACTTCCATAAATACAGCATCACAGCCGGCCGCGACAGCCGATCGCGACAAAAGCGGAACAAAACAGGATTCTCCGCCGGACGTTTTCCCGCGGCCTCCCGGCTGCTGAACGCTGTGGGTGGCATCGAAAACAACCGGATATCCCAGATCCCGCATAATCTTCAAACCCCGCATATCGGAAACAAGAGTATTATACCCGAATGACGTTCCCCGATCAGTGAGCAGGATCTTTTTATTGCCGCTTCCGCTGACCTTGCGGGCTGCTTCGGCCATATCCCAGGGAGCCATATACTGACCTTTTTTGATATTGACCACTTTGCCGGTTTTTGCCGCGGCTGCCAGCAGATCGGTCTGCCGGCATAAAAAAGCGGGGATCTGCAGAATATCCACGACCCGTCCTGCCCGTTGCGCCTCGGCAGGAGTATGGACATCGGTCAGAACCGGGATATCAAAACGGTCACGGACCTCAGCCAAAACCTCCAGCCCCTTCTCGATCCCGGGGCCGCGATAGGATCTTAGCGACGTACGGTTGGCCTTATCATAACTGGCTTTAAAAATCAATGGGATCTGCAGACGTCCGGCCAGTTCCGTCAATCTGCGCGCAGTTGTCATCACAACGCGTTGGCTTTCGATCACACACGGCCCGGCGATCAGGACCAAAGGACATCCCGGCCCGATCTTTATGGATTCTACAGTCACATGCTTAGACATGATTCTCCTTTTTCAAAAGTCCTGCCGCCTTCTGCAGGTCCTCCGGTGTATCAACACCGATACTTTCATAATCTGTTTTCACTGTCTTGATCTTTTGGCCGGATTCGAGGACACGCAGCTGCTCAAGTTTTTCGGTCTGTTCCAAAAGGGATACCGGCAGTCCGAAAAACTGCTGTAAAAAGGTTCGGCGATAGGCGTAAAGGCCGAGATGTTTATAGACTGTCAGTTCCTGAAACGGACGTCCTTCCCGGTTAAACGGAATTGCCTGCCGGGAAAAATACAGGGCGTATCCTGCGCTGTCGATTACCGCTTTAACAATGTTAGGGTCTAGGGCCTCCGCCGGATCGCTGATCTGTTTAATCACTGTCGCCATGGGACAAACGGCGTCCTCTTTAAGGGCCGCGGCCAAAGCGTTGATCACCTCGGGCGCGATCAGAGGCTCATCGCCCTGAATATTCACAATAATATCTTCGCTGCGGTCTTTTACTGCTTCAGCGATACGGTCTGTGCCGGACACATGATCGGAAGACGTCATAACTGTCTCGGCACCAAAGCCTTTACAGGCCGCCCGGACGTCAGGATCATCGACCGCTATCAGGACATAATCCAGGGCAGACGCCTGTACGGCACGCTCCCAGACGTGCTGGATCATGGGTTTACCATTTAAATCAGCAAGGATCTTGCCGGGAAACCGTGTCGAGGCCCACCGGGCCGGGATAACTCCGAGTATAGTCATAAATCTTCCTATCACGAAAAGACGCTGTGTGCGCCCGGAAATATCAGCTATTCTTCCGTTGCCGCAAAAAGTTCTTCTGGGGTCACCGCGACAGCACCCATCCTGGCCACAACGACTCCAGCCGCGTAATTGGCCAGCTCTGCGGCACGGCGTTTATCCGCGCCGGCCATCAGAGCCAGCGTAAAGACTGAGATCACCGCATCACCCGCACCGGTCACATCATAAACATCCCGGGCACGTGTTTGAATAGCAAAAGGTGTCTTACCTTTTTCGAACAAACGCATCCCCTGCTCTCCCAGAGTGATGAGAAGGGAATCCAGCTCAAGAAAATCCAGCAATTTCTCTCCGGCGAATTCGATGTCTTTCATAGAATTCAGCTTATCGCTGCGCAATGCCAATTTAGACCCGCGCGATTCCTGGATCTTGATATTACGGATAGCGTTTTCCGCCTCTTTTAAATTGGGCGTAATACAGGTAACGCCACGGTAACGGCCGAAATGCTCTACCTTGGGATCGACCGTCAGCGGAATCCCCGCACGGCCGGTTTCTTCCCGCAAGAGATCTACAAGCTCAGGAGAGATCATGCCCTTGCCGTAATCGGATACGATCACTCCGTCGCATTCAGGCACATATTTCGTTATAAAAGTTTTGATCCGCTGACGCGTCTCCCGGCCAAACGCGGCGTCGGTCTTTTCGCGGTCAATCCGGACAACCTGCTGATTTTGAGCAATGACCCGGGTTTTGGTTATGGTCGGGGCGTTCTTGTCAAAAAATATCCCGCTGATACCGATCCCTTTTCGTTTGAGATCACGCTTAAGCAGTTGTCCTTCAAAATCATTTCCGATCCTGCCGACCTGAGTGACATGAGCCCCCATAACCGCGAGATTATGCGCGACGTTGGCAGCGCCTCCCGGCTGATAAGAAAAATCCTGCTCCAAAACAACAGGAACAGGTGCTTCCGGGGATATCCGTGAAACCCCCCCACGGATATAGCGGTCAAGAATAATATCCCCCACAACCAGGACTTTCTGGCGGGAAAACTTTTTTATGATCGTCTTATAACCGGACAAAACCCTCTCCTGACTCTATAATATATAAATAAGGAAGCTGATTTTAACACAGTTCATATACAGCGTCAATGACAGACATAACCTTCTGCGGCGCAATATGATACAACAATGCAGCATCCTGTCTGCCCCCCCGGGAAACATCAACCCCTTCCCCCGGCTCAGGGGCCACACATCGGGATTGCGCCCCCCAGGGCCGCCACCTCTCCGGGTTGATACCGGGCTGATTCCGGGTAAAGATGGAAACCACGGCCGTGCCGGCTGCGTCCGCGACATGGACCGGGCCGGAATCGCTGGAAATCAAAAGACCGCATTCCTTCAAAAGAGCAGCTGTTTGAGATAATGATGTCCGGCCAGTCAAATCGTGGCACGGGATCTCAGGAGGAAGACCCGAACAAAATGAACGCGCGTCAGCCTGTTCCTCAGGTCCTCCGATGACAAAAACAACACATTTCCTGCGGGCATAGACATGGCGTACAGTCTGAACAAAATTCGGGATCGGCCAGCGCTTGGTCGGACAGCTGGAACCAGCGTGCACACAGACCAGGGCGTGACCGGGATAAGCAGAACGCTGTTCATCAGCTAATTCCCGGGCCCAGCGCAAAGATGCCGGAGACATAGCGATCTCAGGGTCCCGCGTTGCAGCCGGAACATCCAGAAAGCGTAAAAAATCCAGACAATATTCCACCTCGTGTTTTTGACCCAAATGCCTGCTGTCCGGAACCCGGATGTTCATCAGATGCCCCCATTTGCCGCTGTTGTATCCGACCCGTCGAGGAATACCCGATAAAAAGCACAAAAAATTCGTCCGGCGCTTGGTATGATAATTCAGGGCCAGATCAAACCGTCTCTTACGGACATCCGCAACCAGCCGCGCGAAGCCGCCGGGACCGGCATGGGCCCCCCGGCGGTCATCCACGAAGACCTCATCAACAAAAGGCAGGCCTTCCACCAATGACCGGGTCACAGGAGTGAGCAGTACCGTTATATGCGCAGAAGGGAACTGTTCACGGACGGTCTGCATGGCCGGTGTGGTCAGGACCACATCCCCGATCCGGTCTGTACGGATCAACAGAATCTTTTTAACATCTTCCGGCAGAAATTTCATACGCTTACCCGCTCCCCCCTATCACGCGGTCCCAATGCAGAAGACGCTGAGCTGTATCAACAACCTCATCAGCAGACACCGCCTGCATGCAGGCATGCTCTCCGTCGAGGTCAGCGGACTGACATGCGGGGCATTGTTCATGACGGCGAATAAACGCCGAATGGCTGCTCCAGGGCCCGTAACACGCAGGATCCGTGGGGCCGAATACCGCCACTGTCGGGACATCCAAATACCCAGCAAAATGAAGCGGCGCGCTGTCATTGGTCAAAAGCAATTCTGCGCCCCGCAGGACAACCCCGAGCTGGGTCAGGCTGATTTGCCCGCAAAGATCCATAACAGAACGCCGCATACGGCTTTCGACCTGTTCGGCAATCGTTCTGTCACGTTCATCACCGACGATAACAACCTTGAGATCCTCTTCCTGGCTAAGCTGATCAGCCGCTTTCGCGAACCCCTCAGGTGTCCAGCGCTTACGGTGGTCCGCGGCGCCCGGCGCAATAACAATGTACGATTCATTCGCCAAAATTTTTCCGTCAAACTTCTCCTCCACCGCTTCCAGATCCTCCAGGGAAGGGACCCAGGAATGGCGTTTTTTCGGCCAATATCTGATCCTCATCCGGCGGATATGTGAAAAATGATAATCCCTCATATGCTGACCGGGAACGCGTTTGCGGATGAGCGGTGTGCCCCTTTTTCCACCGATCAGCAAAGGCGCCACGCTATGCCGCAAATCGATGATCAGATCAAACTTGTATTTGCGGAGCTGTGTGAACCAGCGCAATTTTTGCAGCCAAGAACGCTGTTTATCATAAACAAAAACACTCTCCACACGATCGTTCGCCAAAAAAAATGACTTCCCTTTAGGCCCGGTCATAACAGAGATCCTGGCCTCAGGATATTCTTCGATAACCGCATCCAATACGGGAAACGTTAAAATCACATCTCCGATATTCGAAAGCGTGATAAACAGAATGTTGTCCGGTGTTTTCGGCATAAAACGGTCCTCGCTCAAATCATTCATTATTAAAATCCTGCACCTTTATCCGCGTCCCCGTTGTTCTTTTGA
>CAZQQI010000003.1:82404-130755 GCA_964595465.1 uncultured Planctomycetales bacterium
AATCATTCATTATTAAAATCCTGCACCTTTATCCGCGTCCCCGTTGTTCTTTTGACAAAACTCCTTTACAGCATCCAGCACCTTATTAACGGAAACCGCGGAAATGCAGCTAAATTTGCGGCATTCCAAATCATAGCATGGCTCGCGGTTACACCCCACATCTTCCTGCAGAACACGCGTCTCTCCCTGCCCCCGCGGCCCGGTCTCTTCCGGCCGGGTCGGGCCGAAAATCGCGACGACCGGCGTGCCGACAGCAGAAGCGATATGCAGCGGTCCTGAATCTGAAGAAACAACCACCCGCGCTCTGTCCATAAGCGCGATCAATTGCTCAAGCGAAGTCTTCCCCGCCAAAACAACAGGATTACTCCCCGCCCGCCGGACCACATCGTCCACAAGGTCCCTATCGGCCGGGGCGCTGGGGATCACCACCTTCAGCGGAGTTTCTGCATTGACACGGCCGATCAGCTCAGCAAAACAGCCCGCGGGCCATCTCTTGGCCTGCCAATTTCCGGCCACGTGCACCACACACAGAGGATCATCACGGCCGATGCCGCAGGCCTGAAGAAGGCGCGCGATATCCTGCCGCATTCCCTGATCAACCTTCAAACCGACTGAGCCATCCCGGACCGGAACGCCGAATGATTCAATAACGTTCAGATAGCGGTCAGCCCGGTGGCTGCCTGCGGGAGGCTGAACGGCCTTATGGGTCAGCAGAAAACCAAGACGTTTCGTATTGTATCCGATACGTCGCGGAATGCCGGCCAAAAAGGCAAACCAAGCCCGTGTCCGTGAACGGTGCAGAAAAAATGCCGCGTCGAAACAGCGGCGTCTCAGCAGAGAAATTAAGAGCAGCTTGCCGGATAAACTTTTATGAACGCCCTGTTCATCATAAACGATAATTTCATCGACCCACGGACAGCAGCGCAGGACCGGTACAATACGCGGCACGGCCAGACAGGAGACCTGCGCCCCCGGATAAGTCTGCTTCAAGGCACGGAACACCGGTGTCGAAAAAACCGCGTCACCGATCCAGTTGACGTTAACGACCAATATCCGCTTAAGATTTTTTTGCTCTGATTGATTCAAAATCCTGACTTTCTTATAACTGGCGAGCTATTCGATTTTCTGTTTTCCCTGAGGCTGCTTGGCCGGCGACGCGCATATACACATCCAGCACACGGTCAGCCATGAGATCGACCCCGTAAAACCTGACTGCAGCAGAACGGGCATTCTCCCCCAGCCGGCGTGAAAGCTCTCTGTCACGCAGAACGCGGATAACGGATCCGGCCAAGGCATCCGCGTCTCCCGGCGGGACCAGCAGACCGCTGACCTCATGCTCGATAATATCCGGCAGGCCGCCGACATTCGAAGCCACCACCGGCATACCGACAGACTGGGCCTCCATAACCGAAAGCCCCAACCCTTCCTGCCGGGACGGCATAACGAAACAATCGAATACCGGCAGAAATTTTTCCGTTTCCCCCGAAACCGGAAAAAAATCAACCCGCTGCTGCAGACCCAGATCCTGAACACGCTTCTCAATAAATTCCGCGCGTTTCCCTTCACCAACGATCATTAACCGGGCATCGGGGACATGTACCAATATCCGGGGCATGGCCTCAACCAAGACGTCATGGCCTTTCACATCAGAAAGACGGGCGATGATCCCGATAACCTTCTCGTTCCCCAAACCGTAACGGCTGCGTATCTGACTGCGGAAATGATCATCAACAGGAACAAACCGGCTCAAATCGATGCCGTTATGGATCATATGAATTTTCTGCGCGCTGACACCGAAATCTCTCTGCAGATGTTCGGCGACCTGACGGCTGATCGCGATCACCGCCCGGCCCCAGCAAGGCAGAATCCGGCGGGACAGTTTAACCCGGAAGAAACCGTGACAGGTCGTCACCGGCACACAGCCAGCGATTCGGCTTAACAAGATGCCGCAAAGCTGGGTTACTCGGGTATGGCTGTGCACAATATCCACATTGTTCTGCCGGCAGAGTTTCCGCAAACGCGGCAGAGCCGTGATCAGCTTCAGAGAAAAAATGTTTTTGGTCCGAAGATCCAGCTGCTCGTGCGTCAGACCGGCCTGTTCAAAAATTGGTTCCATGTTCCCACCGGAAGACGCCACAATAACCTGATGACCGCGCCGCCTCAATTCCTGGCCGAGTGTCAGAATATAACTGGTGATCCCGCCGGTATTCAGATGCGTTGTCAAAAATAAAACGGTCATTCCCTGCCCTCCCCGGCGCCTATTGTCTCGGACATCAGATCGAGGATCTGTTCAAAGACCTCCCCGGCGGAAATCTCTTCAAGACAAGCGTGGTTCAGTGTTCTACAGAATTTTCCTTTATAACAGGGTATACAATCCATCTCACGCTGAATGACCGCGCCATGGTCAGCCGGGGGCAAATGCCGCGCGGGATCCGTCGGTCCGAACAACGCGACAAACGGTGTGCCGACAGCCGCAGCAATATGAAGGGGACTGGAATCCGGGGTCACATAAACCGCACAGCGCTTGATTACGGCCGCCAATTCCATGATCGTTGTCCGGCCGACAAAATTCGCCGGCTTGGACCGGGTGCGCTCCAGCACCGCGGCGGCTGCAGGACGGTCTTTTTCCGCACCGGTAAGGACCGTGCGGATATTTTCCTGAGCCAGACGGTCGCATAATTCCGCGATAGCGGTATGGCACCAGTTCTTGGTCTCCCATCCTGCCGACGCGGCGATATGGACCCCGACAACACGCATCCCTTCGCTGATCCATTCTGACGCCAGCATCTGCACGGCCTTTTTTCGGTCCACGGCAGGGATCTGCATATCCAAACGCAGTCTCGGATCATACGGGATGCCCAGTAAACCCAAAACACAAAACTGATGCTGAACCGGAGGGATCTTCTCATCTGGCAATTCGACCGGATCCGTTAATAAAAAACCCCATTTCCGGCGGTAGCCGAGAAAATTCTTGGCTAAACACGCGGCCCCCAGAATATGACTGCGCCGGCTGTTTTGAAAATCAATGACCTTATCAAAATGTTCTTTACGCAGCTGTCGGGCCAGCTTCAGCATTCCCCACACCCCCTTATGCCGTGATTTAAAATCCGCCACAATGAGCTCATCGACATAGGGGCATTTCTGCAGGACGGCCTGGGATGCCTCGCCCACCAAACAGCAGATCCGGGCGCTGGGAAATTTCCTGCGCAAGGCTTTCAGCGAGGGCGTTACCAGAATGACGTCTCCCAAGGCGCCGATCTTAATGACCAGGATAGTCTGCTTCGCGCGCAATTCATGATAAACCGTGACGGTCCGGCTGCACATCTGCTCAACAGTGTACATTTTTTCGACTTTTTGACGGGCCGCTTCAGCCATGGATCTGGCCAACGGCTTGTCCTGCAGCACCTGCAGGACAGCCTGGGCCATGGCATCCGTATCCTTCGGCAGAACCAACAGACCGGTCCGGCCGTCTTCGATGATCTCAGCAGCCCCACCGATACTGGTCGCCACCACAGGTACTCCTACGGCCTGAGCCTCCAGGATCACCCGTCCGAAGGCTTCCGGCACAATCGAAGACATGACCAGTACGTCTGAATCAGCAAGCAGTTGAGGCACATCCTTACGGTCACCCAAAAATTCCACTAATTCGCCCAGTCCCAGGTGACGAGCCATAACCTGCAGCTCTTTCAGATAATCTTCTTTTTTCTTAGGCGGCGACCCAACGACACGTATTTTAATATACGGCATAGAGCGGACGACCTTGGCCATCGCCTTCAGAAAATACACATGCCCCTTAAGCGGAGTCAGTCGCCCCACAATGGTAATGACCGGAACGGACCGTCCGGTATCAGCCCGAGGCTGACGAAAAGGAAAACGATCCAGGTCAACACTGCGAGGAATATAACGGATATTTTGCGGATCATACTGAAACCGTTCGATCATATGCCGCCCGATCACCCGGCTGGGCGCGATAATCAATTTGGGAAAAGCCATGACCTTGGAAAAAAAACTTACAGAATAGTGCCCATGACAGGTCGTAATAAATTGGGCAGGTGTGTGCCGGCAGGCAAAAAAAGCGATCCAGGCCGGTACCCGCGAACGGGCGTGAACAATATCAATACGTTCCCGCAGGATCAGTTCCCTGAGCGGACGTATACATTTAACGGCTGTGAAAATATTTTTTTTATGAACCGGCATCGTTTCATGTCTCATGCCGGACCGTTCCAGCCCGCCGACCAGACGTCCGCCGTTAGAGACGACAATCGAAAAATAGCCGTGATCATGCAGATATCTGGCAAAATCCACAGTCCCGGTCTCGACACCGCCGGCATTTAATTCCGGCAAAACCTGCATTATCCGTAATGATTCAGACATGTCGCTAAAGAATCCTCTCCTTCAGGCCTTCACGGAGCGCGGAACGGGAATCCAACCGGCGGGTAACGATCTTATTCTTGGCCAGATCATAAATAGCCCGGCCGATACGGCGTGGTTCTGAAGAAAGGATATACCCGTCCCCATTAAGGCGGTCAATAAACCGGTGATGCTTGTGCGTCTCGGCTCTCCTCCCGCCGGAACGCTGTTTAACCGGAAAAACCACGACCCGCCTCCCCGCGGTTGCCGCTTCCGAGACCATGGAAATACTGTCCCCGGAAACGACCAAGACATCAGACAACGCCAATATACCGCCGACAGCTTCCGGGACATTCTGCCGGTTGGCAATGATCAGCAAAGGACAGCGGTCATCTTTTTTCAACTCCCGGAAAAGCAGATTCTCAACTTTGCGCGACGTCCGCCGGGACGTGGTGATCATGATATCCGCGTTAAGCTGTACGGACACGTCCTTCAATTGATTGACAAGGATCTTGACCAAAGACTCATCCAGAACATAATTTTTGGTATCGCCTCCCAGCAGAACACCGATACGGAATTTGTCCCGCATCTTCAGATGAGAATAATGGCCCAATAGTTCTCTGGATGACGACTCCAAATACGCGTCATCAATAAGGTTGGGCGCGCCTTTGGTAACAGTGACGTTCCCAGCCTGACCACGGCGGTCCTTGAGATCATGTTCGGGAAGAATGACCTGATCAAAAACGCCCATCGGCAGGACGCCGGGCTTAAGGATCTGAATATTCTTAGCGCCGTCTTCACGGGACCAGAGCCGGTTAAGCGGAGCACACGATGTCCCTGCGGAGATCACGATATCGGCCCGGCCGCAGAATAAAACGTCAAAGGTCTCTGCTGTCACAGACCGTTTGATCATCCAGCGGCAGAACGCGAGAGGCAGTGCCGGCCCAAGCCAGGCTGTTATGACCAGCGCTTTCCGGGACCATTTGCTGCAGTAAATAACCGGAACGGTCCGTGAAAACGAAGAACCTTCATTCGAAGACAGCGCCTGAACAGCCCCGATCTCCCGGGCCACAGCCTGCGACTGACGCAGATGACCGGTGCGGCCGTCATCCAGGATCAAAATATTACGCGAGCGGTCGAATTTCCAGATCTTATACATCCACATATACTCAGGCAAAGACGGACGGAGCATATATTCAAAGATTTGAACCGCCTGATTGAGTTGCTGCTTCACACTCCGATCAGTATCAGCAGCAGAAGACCGGGAGTCATATTCACGGATCACCAGACGGTGGTACGGACCGCGTTCCCTCTGCATAACAAAGAGAAGGATACCGGCTCCGGTCTTCTCGGCGAGACGAAGACCGCCCTGGGCGATGCGGGTTTCCCGTCCGAAAAATTTTACCGGTAAACCATCTTTTCCGCCCTGGTCGATCACCATCCCCACCATCTCATTGTTCTGTAAGGACCGGATCAAATTTCGCGCGCCAGCGCCTCTCTCAAACATGTCCACACCGCCGACCTGCTCATATGCCCCGCGGCGGCATTCTTCCAAGAGATGGTCCAGGACCGAAGCATTTTCCTGCCGTTTATAAATGACATTCCCCTTGTACCCCAGCAAACGGAGCGCCAGGACCGCCATCTCCCAGTTCCCGCAATGCATGGTCATAAATACCGCCCCCTTGCCCCGGTCCATAACCCGCTGGATCTCTTCCTGCCCTTCAATGCGGACATATTTCTGAATATCCTCAGCCCGCAGAACAGGCAGACGCAGAAATTCAATAAAATTCTGGGTGAAGGCTGAAAAATACTTTCTGGTCAGGACTGCCGGATCGGAAGACGAACACTCGACAGAAAGGGCCTGCTTGATATTCCGGTAGACCTGAATACGGTGTTTACGGTCACAGAGATACCAGATCCGTCCCAGGACCCGGGCAACCAGCAACGCGGCGCGGGGCGGAAGAACCCGGACAATCTTCGCGGCAAAACGTAAACTAAAATAAGTGGTCGATTTTTTCCAGGATCTCATGCTCTCCCTTAAATATTTCAATGTTGATCATAACAGCAAGGACGCGGACATCGTCAGGCATGGTCCCGAGAAAAGGGACCCATTTCCCGCAGTCTTTCATGGTCGTGATAACCAACGGCCGGGGATGACGCCGTACTGTATGGCGGATATTATGCATATCCTCTTCTGTATAAGCGTAGTGGTCCGGGAAACGCCAATGCTGAATAATCTTTATACCCAAAGCCTGTACCGACGATTCAAACGCTGACGGATTCCCTATACCGGATACCAAAAAAGCCTCCTGCGCCGCAAGAGCATCCGCGGACAATTCTTCACAGGCACAGAGATCAAAAAAACCGACCGGTTTATGCCGGGCTTCAGCAAAAATCAGATCCGGCTTAAGGGACAACAGTTTGCGGCGGATATCCGGGACCGCTGACGGAGCCTGATCGGCCCGTGTGACAACGACAGCATCAGCTCGCCGGATACCCGAAACCGGTTCACGCAAAAATCCCCGCGGCAAAAGGCGGCTCCCGCCGAAGGGATCGGTCGCGTCGATTACCACGATATCAAGATCACGCTTGACCGGCCAATGCTGAAAACCATCATCCATAATAAAACAATCCGTTTCCGGAGTCTCGGCTAATATCTTTTGTGCAGCCGTTCTGCGATTGTGATGTATACCCAAAGGCACGTCCGAGAAATGATACCGGTATTCCGCCGCTTCATCACTCGGCAAAGGCGCTCCATCAGAAGCTCTTCCCGGCATATAACCCCGCATCAGCACGGCCGGGCGGTGTCCCGTCGCCCGCAAATACCGCAGAATACGCATAACCACGGGTGTTTTTCCAGCGCCGCCTGTCGTCACATTCCCGACACAGAGCGTCGGACGGCCAAGACCGGCACGGGGAATCATTCCGCTGGTATACAGCCGGCGCTGAAAACAGACAATCGTCCCGTAGACCCAACTCAAAACACGCAGCAAAACTCTGGCCGTGTCCGCGCACAGACCTCGACGTTCATTGCGCATTATACTAATCAAATCTTGCCGCAGCATATTCTCTTTCCCGAAAACATATCTTGAAAACGTCCTGTTACAGAAACAACTTACCCCTCATTGGGCAAACCGTAATCATTTTAACGTATTTTTATGATTTTTCTACTAAATAAGAAGATTCATATTAGTAATATTTAACAGCTCAAACCGGATCCCAGGTGAAAACTCTCCGAGTGTGATGACGAGGACGCTCTTAACGCTGAGTACGAAAAACACACCGGGTCAGGATAGGATAAAGGTGCTGAAGTGTTCGACGGGTCGCGCCTTTCTGTGCGTTAACTGCCTCGCGGGCCCGCCGCCCCAGCTCCCTGGCCTGGTGAGGATCAGCCAACAGCGAGCGTAAGGCCTGTTCGAGCTCTCTGGAAGATTGCACTCGCAAGATGCCGCCGGCCTTTTCCAGCAGATCCATGCTCGCGCGGAAGTTTTCTGTGTGCGGTCCAACAATAACCGGCCGGGCATACGCGGCCGGCTCGATCATATTCTGTCCTCCGGAGCCAGTCAGGCTTTTTCCGACAAAAACGACATCAGCCCAGGCATATAGCCGGCGCAGATGACCAATGGTATCGACCAGCAGAACATCTTCACCTACCGGACGCTGTAAACATTGAGACAGTCTGATGAACCGCATCCCCCGACGGGATAAAAGGTCAGCGACCTGATCGGCCCTTTCAATATGACGGGGCGCCAAAATGAATTTCAGCGCGGGGAACTCAGGCTTGATGCGCTGATAAATATCCGCAGCAACTTCTTCCTCCCCGGGATGAGTGCTCCCGGCAACCCAGACCGGCCCTTCTTGAGAAAAGGGCGCGGCAGGGATGTATTCGCCGTCTAATCCATCCATATCAAATTTCATATTGCCCGCACAATAAGCATAATCAGGCCGTGCACCCAAACCGATCACACGCCGGCGGTCGGATTCGCTCTGCATGGCGAAACAGTCTACCCTGCTGAGGATACCTCGGATCAAAGGACGGACCCTCTTATACCGAGGCAAACTTTTATCAGAGATCCGGCCGTTGACGATCGCGACCGGTATCCTGCGGCGGAATAACGCGGTAAAAAGATTCGGCCAGATCTCCGTCTCCGCCGCAATATAAACCGCGGGACGGATATTTTTCAGATAACGGCGCACGGAAAAGCTGAAATCAAGCGGGGCATAAAGTACAATGTCATCGGGAAACAATTTGCGGGCCAGGCCGTTTCCTGTGGGTGTCACCGTCGTCATGACCAGCGGAACTTCGGGATACTGCTCTTTGATCAGGCGGATCAGACCGGAAACCGCCTGAACCTCACCGACACTCACGGCATGAACCCAGACCGTCTTCACGTCTTCCGGCAATCGAAGCTCTGATAAAAATCCGAACCGGGACCACATGCCTGCATGCCATTTGCCTTTGACCAACAAAATAGGGAAATAAAACAACACAAAAAAGAAAAAAATAATATCATATAATATATTCATATTGATTATTCCCTGGTAATTTTATGACCTGTGACCTTATACCCTTGTAAGCGGGGGTCACGCCCTGGGATGGGCCTGATCATAGATCTTTTTCAGCCGGTCAGTGGTCACATGCGTATAGATCTGTGTCGTCGACAAATTGGCATGGCCCAGCAGCTCCTGAACGGAACGCAAGTCCGCCCCATGATCCAGCATATGCGTGGCAAAAGAATGCCGCAGGGTATGCGGTGAGATCTGCGTCAGCACACTGGCCTTGAGAATATGCTTGTTCAGAATATTGCGCACACTGCGGTCCGTCAACCGTCCTCCGGAACGGTTCAAAAACAGCGCCCGGCTGCTGCCGGAACGGCTATTCAAATACTTACGGATAGCCTGCAGGGCCTGATCCCCGATCGGAACCATGCGTTCTTTTTTGCCCTTCCCCTCCACCTTCACAATATTGCTGATCACATCAATGTGTTCAACATTGAGCCCGACCAACTCCGAGACCCGGATCCCGGTGCTGTACAATGTTTCCATAATAGCCCGGTCCCGCTTTCCCGCCTCTGTATGCTCCGGCGGACTAGCCAGCAGCGCGGTCATGTCCTGTTCGGACAAAAACTTGGGCAAAGGCTTGTCCAACTTGGGAGTCATCAGTAACTGCGCGGGATTTTTATCGATCAGCCCTTCCCGGTGGAGAAATTTAAAAAAACTCCTCAAACTCGAAAGTTTGCGCGCCAGGGTGCGCGGTTTATGGCGGTGTGTGCGCAAATGCGCCAAAAACCGGCGGAAATGATAATAGCGGATACTTTTGAGCGGTGTATCCTCTCCAGTGAAATCCACAAATTCATTAAGATCCACCGCATAATTGACGATAGTATGCCGCGAATAATTCTTCTCGATCTCCAAGTAGGAGAGGAACTTATCAATATACCGGTTCATGACTGTATTATAGCGGAAGATCTGCTGGGTGAGAACGGAGAAGTCGGGAAATAACGTATCACGTTTCACGTCCTACGTATCACGCTAAACATATCACGTTTCACGTTCCCGCATTTATTCTTCCGGCAGGGAATTGGTGGTGTACGTGCACTTGGGGTAACGGCTGCATCCGTAAAAGACCCGTCCGCGGGACTGGCGGCGGACCAATTCCCCGTCGCATTCTTCATCCGGGCATTTGACCCCGGTGGTCACGGCCTTGGCGAATTTGCATTGCGGAAAGCCCGAACAACTCAGGAATTTTCCGCGCCGCCCCCACTTAATCATCAGCTTACGGCCGCATTCCGGACATTCTTCGTCCACGAACTCCTGAGTCTTTTCCATATTCTGACTGGCGTACTCAAGCTCAGCCTTGAAGGGCTCATAAAAATTGCTCAGCAACTCTTCATACGTGAGATCACCCTCTTCGATCTTATCCAGACGCTCCTCCATGCTCGCAGTGAACTTGACATCCATCACACGGGGGAAATACTCCACCAGCAGATCACAGACCTTTATCCCCAAGCCTGTCGCATGAAAGTAACCGCGCTCCCGCAAAACATAGCTGCGATACACCAGCGTGCGGATAATAGACGCATACGTGCTCGGCCGCCCGATCCCTTCTTCTTCCAGGGCCTTAACCAGGCTGGCGTCAGAATAGCGAGGCGGGGGTTTGGTGAAATGCTGGGTGGGCTTAACCTCGACAACACTGAGGGTGTCGCCCTGCTCATAAGAAGAAAGATCCGCTGTTGTGCTGTCTTCGTCTTCTTTCTCATCCTGGTCCCTATAGACCTTGAGAAACCCGTCGAAGACCAGCACAGACCCTGACGCGGCCAGCTGATAGTCCCCGCTGGCGATCTCGATGCGGCGATTTTTATAAATCCCCGGCGTCATCTGACAGCTGACAAAACGATTCCAGATCAGTTCGTATAGAGCGTACTGATCCTGATCCAGAAAGGACCTCAGAACTTCCGGACGCATTGTGATATCGGTCGGACGGATCGCTTCATGAGCTTCCTGGGCTGATTTTTTGGACCGATATTTATTGGGTTTATCCGGAAGATAATCGTCCCCGTACTGTTCCTTAATAAAACCGCGGACCTTACCCAAAGCTTCTTTGGAAATATTGACCGAGTCGGTTCGCATATAGGTGATCAGACCGGCGGCCTCTCCGTCACCAACCTCAATCCCTTCGTACAACTGCTGGGCGATACGCATCGTCCGGTCGGCGTTGAAGTTGAGCTTGTTAAAAGCGTCCTGCTGAAGTGTACTGGTGATAAAAGGCGGCTGAGGTTTGCGCTGGCGCTTGCGGTCGGTGATCTTCTCGATCGCGTACTCGGATTCAGCGAGATCATCCGCGATACGGCGGGCGGTTTCTTCATCCGGGATCTCTGGCTTTTCCCCCTTGATCCTGGACAGCTGCGCCGGCAGAACACCCTCTACGCCTTCTTTCTGCAGATCAGCAGAAATCTTCCAGTATTCCTGCGGTTCGAAAGCACGGATCGCTTTTTCCCGTTCCACAATGATCCTGAGAGCGACACTCTGTACGCGGCCAGCGCTTAAACGGGACCCCACCTTTTTCCAAAGGATCGGGCTGATCTTATACCCCACGATACGGTCCAGGACACGCCGCGCCACCTGCGCGTTAATCAGGTCCTTGTTAAAACCGCGGGGGTTTTCAAAGGCCTTCTTCACCGCATCCTTGGTGATCTCCTGGAAAGTTACGCGGAACACCTCTTTATCATCCCCGATCTCCTGAGCCAAATTCCAGCCGATGGCCTCCCCTTCGCGGTCCGGGTCAGTCGCGAAATAGATCTCGGTTTTATTCTTCGCGTCCTTTTTCAGGGCTTTAAGGGTCTTCTGCTTGGCACGGACCACGATCATCTTAGGTTCGAATTTATGTTCAACGTCTACACCCAAAGTCGATTTCGGCAGATCGATCAAATGTCCCATGGATGATGTTACTTTATAACTGCGCCCCAGCATTTTGCCGATCGTCTTGATCTTGGTCGGAGACTCGACAATGACAAGCTTTTTAGCCATAGGTCCTCTTTGCTGATTTCGGATTAAGTTGAAAAATATTTCCGGGAAGACGCTTGATCCGCCCGTCACATTCTAGACATAATACCGAAGAGATCGTGTTTTGTAAAGTCGCCTCACAGGCAGCGGTTAATTGATCGATATGCCGCGGGCCGTCCCGCAGGACAGTCAGAATGCGCTGCTGCTGAGGTGCCGCGGCGGACAGGGCGTCGGAAAAATCCTCTTTCTTCTCCTTCTGCAGCACCTCATCCGGCGGACGGAACCGCTGAAGATGAACAGCCAATTCTTCCAGAATATCGCCGGCCTCCTGAACCAGACAAGCGCCTTCGCGCAGAAGACGATGCGTACCCCTGCTGCGGGACTGGTCGATGCGGCCGGGAACCGCAAAGACCTCACGACCCTGTTCCATAGCCAGACGCGCGGTGATCAGTGCACCGCTGCGAGAAGCCGCCTCCACCACAACAACGCCCAGAGCCAGCCCGCTGACGATACGGTTGCGGCGGGAAAAATGTCCGGGAATCGGCGCGGTCTGCAGAGGAAACTCGGACAACACAAGTCCCTGACCGCTGATCTGCTCAAAGAGACGGCGATTTTCAACGGGATAAATATCCGCCAAACCGCTCCCGAGAACGGCCGTGGTTATTCCGCCGGCACGCAGGGCGGATTCATGGGCCGCGGCGTCGATCCCCCGGGCCATCCCGGAAATAACGTTGAACCCGCATTCCGCCAATTCAGCAGAAAAACGTGACGCGACTTCCCGGCCATAGAATGACGCCCGGCGGGAACCCACAATGGCGATACCGGGCAAAGAATCGAGAACCGCCGGATCGCCTTTGATATAGATGACCGGAGGCGGGTCCGGCACTTCTTTCAGCAGACGCGGATATTGCGCATTATCATGTGTCAGGACATCAGCTGAGAGCTCTTTTAATAAACGGTTTTCATTTATCAAAAATCTCCGGCAATCAAACGTCCGGATCCTGTGTGCCAATTCTGTGCCGATCCCTTCAATACAGCTCAACCGGAGCTCGTGACATTGAAAAACACGGCGCGCACCGCCGGCCTCCCGGCAGCAGGCACGGATACGGCGCGGACCCAATCCCGGAACCGCGTTCAGTGCCCGTAAGGCTTCCTGATCTGTCATGGTGGTTTTCCCTGAGGGGATCGGTTACATTAAAAAGGGATGGATTTCAAGATTTCGTCAGCGACAGCGTCGGGGGATTTGCCGTCGGTATTCACAATAATATCGGCCTGTTCATAGACCGGGGACCTGAGTTCAATCAGGCGGCAGATCTCAGCATAGGGGTCAGCAACATTAAGGAGCGGGCGGTGAGTGGAATCCTTCACGCGCTGAAACACCTGGTCCGGAGATGTCTTGAGATATATGACCAGAGCGCATTCGCGCAGGACGCTCCGGTTCTGCTCGTCCATAACCAGCCCGCCGCCGCAATCGATCACACAGGGCTCTCCGGCCGTTATTTCCCGAACGATGTCCCGCTCCATCTGACGGAAATAGGCTTCTCCCCTCTCGCGGAAAATTTCCGTAATGGGGCGTCCTTCGCGGCGGATGATCTCATCGTCGGTCGAAAAACAGCGACAGCCGAGCCGGGCGCATAGCACCTCTGCTGTGGCGGTCTTCCCCGCCCCCATAAAGCCTGTCAGCGCGATGGATCTATTCATATCTTCATGTCTGATTTATGCGTGTGTCGGGTTGAACGAGAAATGTGATACAGGAAACGGTGTCTTGATTTAGTTGAGTTATTTGAGTTGTTTCGATTGGTGGAGGTTCTTGTGCCGTTTATTTAACCCAACAAACCCTCAACCCAATTAACCCGCCGCTTTTCACCCTTCCCTTTTCACCTTTCACCATTCAAACTTTTCACCCTTCCTTGACCCCAGTGACCTGGCGGCCTAAAAATTATAGCTTATTCCGTACTGTCCTACTACCCACGCAATGATGACATCGCCGAAGAACAGGCTGATCAATGCTCCCAGAACCAAGAAAGGACCGTAAGCGATCGCACTGTCTTTAGTACGCAGTTTTTCCGCGATCCCGTAAACCGCTCCGAAAAACGGTGCCACAAAAAAAGTGACCAGAGCGAGCTTCCACCCCAAAAACGCGCCGACCAGAGCCATAAGTTTCACATCACCTCCACCCATGGATTCTTTGCGGAAAATAACATCACCGACCAGCCCCATTCCATAGATCACACCACCGCCCAGAAGCGCACCGATCAACGCGGCGTCCAGGCTCCAGAGATGAACGATCCAGCCGCTCAGCACTGTGCGCTTTACCACAAACCCCAAAACACCTTCCAGGGCCAGCATTCCGGCAATGATGCCGAAAAGCACCGCGTCCTCACGGTCAAAATCATGACGGTGAAAAAAATATTCCAGGACATGGACCAGCAAACAAGCCCCCACAATGATACGCATGCATAAACGCCCCCAGGCTAAATTATCCGGCGAGAGATCATGCAGGCCGGGCAGTAAAGCGCTTAACAGCAGGCCCAGCACCATCCCCCCCACGCTGATCTCATCGGGAATAATACGGTGCTCAAAATCCACAAACGTGGCCACGATAAAACAGCTGATCATTACCGCGTAGGCGGCGATCTCCGGCTGAAGACCGTAGGCCAGATACAGACCGAGAAAAGACAGCCCGCTGATCAGTTCAACAAAAAAATAACGGGCAGAAAAACGTTCCCCGCAGGAACGGCATCGGCCGCGAAGAATAAGATAAGAAAACAACGGGATATTATCATACCAGGGAATCATGCGGTTACAGCGGACACAATGCGAACGCGGGGTCACGATCGATTTTCCATGCGGCATACGGACAATGCAGACGTTAAGAAAACTGCCGATCACCGCACCGAGGACAAACATCAGCGCCCCCATAAACAGGATCAGGGTCATATTGTTTCTCCTATTTCCAGACTCATTCGCATTTGGGTCTTGACCGTTTCGGAAAGTTCTGTTTTGGCCCAATGCTGAAAGGCCAGAATGCCCTGATACAGCAGCATCCCTAATCCGTTGGAAACACGGCAGCCGTTTTTCCTGGCCATTTTGAGCAGAGGGGTTTCGGCGGGGTTGTAGATCAGATCATAGACAAACAGACCAGGATGAAGCAGACTGTCATCGACTAGAACCGGATCATCCGACTTTAAACCAAGCGGGGTTGCATTGACCAGCAGTCCGGCCTCGTCAATATGCAGATCATCAATGCTCTGGGCTACCTGGACCCGACCGACATCAAAACGGCCTCCCAAGTCCCTGAGCAGGGCCTCCGACTTCTCCCAGTCGATATCATAGACGTGGATCGCGGCCGGCTTAATCTCTCCAAGACAGAGAACACTGATCAGTGCCCGTGACGCTCCGCCGGCGCCGAGGACCGCGACCTGCTTTCCGGCGAAGGCGACGTTCAATTCGGCAAGATGGGCCAAAAAACCCGGGCCGTCGGTGTTATGTCCGATCAGTTTGTGATTCTCGTCATCACGGACGATCGTATTCACAGCCCCGATCTTTTTCGCCAGCGGGGACAGAGCATCAAGGAACGGGATCACGGTCTCTTTATAAGGAACCGTGACATTAACGCCGAAAATAGGAGAATCCTCCCTTTTCAGCTCACGGACAAAAGGCTCGACCTCTTCCGGCCTCAAAGGAAACAGCTTATATTCCGCTTGAACATCAAGAGCCCGGAAAGCGGTATTATGCATGACCGGCGAGAGGCTGTGCTCGACCGGAAAACCGATGAGACCGTATGTTGTGATAGATTCAGACATGAAAAATTACCAGTTTTAACGCGACCCCGTCAGCAGAAGTTTATCATTGGCAGCTTTCTGGCGAACGTGTGTCTTGCCTAACCGATGACCTTATTCAGAGCATTCAGATAGGCCTTGGCCGAAGCCACAATAATATCAGTACTGACACCATGCGCGATCACAGTCCGGTCGCGGAACTTGACCCGTACTGTAACCTCCCCCATGGCGTCTTTTCCGCGGGTCACCGAGCGCAAAGAATAATCCATCAGCGTACCCGGAACTGAGGTGATCTCATCGATCGCCTTATAGCAGGCGTCAACAGGACCGTCACCGGTGGAAGAGTTTTCTTTGACCTCACCCTCACAGGAACGGAGTTCGACGTCAACCCGGGGTTCGGATTTGGAGCCGCTGGTGGTGGTCAGATCTTCCAGGGTCCAGACCGGCTCGACAATACGGGCCTCATCCTCGACAATAGCGCGCAGGTCTTCATCATAGACTTCCTTTTTCTTGTCAGCGACCTGTTTAAAACGCTCAAAGGCCTGATCGATCTTTTCCTCATCCAAATCAAAACCCAATTCTGTCAAACGGGCTTTAAACGCATGCCGCCCGGAATGTTTACCCAAAACCAAACCGCATCCGACAACCCCGACATCTTCAGCCTGCATAATCTCATAGGTCGAGCGTTCACTCAGAATGCCGTGCTGATGAATCCCGGATTCATGCGCAAAAGCATTCGCCCCGACGATCGCCTTATTCGGCGGAACCGGAAAACCGGTCAACTTCGAAACCAAACGTGAGGCACGGGCGATCTCACGGGTATTGATACGGGTCGCAACACCGAAATAATCCGCCCTGGTCTTCAGAGCCATAACGACCTCTTCCATCGCCGCGTTCCCCGCGCGTTCTCCAATACCGTTAATCGTACACTCGACCTGACGGGCTCCATGCTTGACCGCAGCCAAAGAGTTAGCCACCCCCAGGCCCAGATCGTCGTGACAATGAACCGAAACAACTGCCTTATTAATATTAGGAACGTGATTCATAATCCCGGTGATCAGCTGTCCGTATTCTTCAGGATTGGCGTATCCTACGGTATCAGGAATATTGACCGTTGTCGCTCCGGCCTTGATCACGGCTTCTAATATCCGGTACAAGAATTCCGGCTCGGTGCGGGACGCATCTTCCGGAGAAAATTCCACATCCGCGATCTTCTCCTTGGCATATTTCACCGCATCAACCGCCATATCCAGAACCGCCTCGGGATCTTTCTTCAGTTTATGCTGGAGATGGATCTTGGATGTGGCGACAAAGACATGGACACGGCCGCTTTCGGCTACCTTGACGGCATCATAGGCTGCGTCGATATCTTTTTTGATCGAACGGGCCAGACCGCAGATCGTTACCCCCTTGATCTCGCGGGCAATATTCTGCACAGACGCGAAGTCTCCGGGAGAGCTGACCGGAAAACCGGCCTCAATAATATCCACACCCAGACGCTGCAGGGCGCGGGCCACTTCCATCTTTTCAGCCTCGTTCAGACTGGCTCCGGGAGCCTGTTCGCCATCGCGCAATGTTGTATCGAATATTTTTACAGTATCCATTATACCCTCTTTTATGCGGCATTGTCACACTGTTGACAGTCACCCGTTACAAATCACCTGTTATGCATCACCCGCATATTATCAACCATAATCACTTTTTCTAATAACATGTGGCGTTGTGCCCTGTAACGTTTAACCGTGTTACTTCTTCATCCACGGCATCATGTCACGCAGCTGCTTGCCGACCGTTTCGATCTGATGATCTTCTCCGGCTTGACGCATAGCAAGAAAATTTTCCCGGCCGCGACGGTTCTCACGGATCCACTCGCGGGCGAATTTTCCGCTTTGAACTTCTGTCAGAATTTTCTGCATTTCCTTACGGGTCCGCTTGTTAATAATGCGCGGGCCGCGGCTGTAATCACCATACTCGGCAGTATCAGACACGCGCTGACGCATCCCCTGTATCCCGACTTCATAAAACAAGTCCACGATTAGTTTTAATTCATGCAGACATTCGAAATAAGCGATCTCAGGCTGATACCCGGCATCGACCAGGGTTTCAAATCCAGCCTTAACCAGTTCACTGGCTCCGCCGCAGAGAACAGCCTGCTCGCCGAAAAGATCCGTTTCGGTCTCTTCTTTAAATGTGGTTTCAATAACCCCGGCGCGTGCTCCGCCGATCCCTTTGGCATAGGCCAGGGCATCCTGCAAGGCATGACCGGATGCATCCTGATGGACTGCTACCAGGCACGGCACACCTTCACCTTCTTCGAATTGACGGCGGACCAGGGCCCCCGGACCTTTCGGAGCGATCATCCAGACATCAACATCTTCCGGCGGAACGATCTGCTTAAAATGAATATTGAAACCGTGAGAGAAAACCATGGCTTTGCCGGCTTTAAGGTGACGACGAATAGCTCGGCGGTAAAGCGCTGCCTGCACATGGTCCTGGGTCAAGATCTGAATAACATCGCCTTTTTTGGCCGCCACATTGGCCTTGACCGGTTTAAATCCATCCTCGACCGCCTTTTCATAATTCGGCGTGCCTTCAACTTCACTGACCAGAACCTTCAGGCCGGAGTCACGTAAATTTAAGGCCTGGGCGCGGCCCTGGATCCCGTAACCGATCACTGAGATCGTGCGTCCCTGTAATGCGTTAATGTCGGCGTCCTGTTCATAGTAGATCTTTGCCATGCTGGTGTCCTTTCTGAAAAAACGTTTATTTTTTTAAATTTTAAGCGCAAATACGACCGCAAATTGAGTTTTTATTTTAACATAAAGTCTTGCGATGTAAATTAAAATCTTTTTTGGGGGAAAACGCGATTTATTCGCCGTAATTTTTGCGGATGATTTTAATATGAGAAACGATATAATTGGGAGAAAAAGAATCACTCCGCACGGGAACCTCACCATCAAGCACGGCCCGGGTATGATCCAGTATGCGGATCTTTCGGAAAGTCAGGCTAACCAGCGGGTATTCCCAGGTCATGGCCAGCTCATCGATACGGGTCAGCTGACGCGCAGCATCGTCATCAGCGGCATAAAGGAACATCGACTCAACCCAGGCGTTCTGCTCAAGCTCTCCGGCCGCGCGGCACTGTTCAAAGCCGCCGCAGTCGGACAACACCCGCTCAACGTTCTCCGCAGGAATGACTGAAAGATGGGCTGTAAAAGGAAAAAACCCGCGGCCGGTCCCACCAACCACCAGAAAGGTCTCCTGCTTTTGTTCTCCGGCTGATTCAGCGGTCAGCCGGTCTTTGCCGGATGTCAGGTGATATTTGCCCTGCCGAAGCTCGACCGTTCCGCTTTTGTAATAGTCGCAGGCGCCGAGAGCCGCGATTAAAAAGAAAGTCATAAAGTAACGGTACGCTAAAATCCGGCCGGCCCGCTCCTTTTGGGAAGACGGGATGCGGGTTCCGTGTTCCGCACTTAAGGCCGACATTCGGCTTTCATGTGTTTGGGTACGATCTTGGCATTTTTCAATCCGTGAAGTCGTGGCACCGCATTGGTCTTGCGCAGAATATTCGGGTCTCCTCCGCAAAAGGAATCCACCCTATCCTGAGCCTCTTTCCAGTCATAACCCACGTAAGAGCCTTTGATCTCGTACCCTTTATCCCCCGCGTCCGTGACATAGGACTCGCTGGCGAAGGAACATCCGAACCCGATCAGCGCGATCATGACAGGCATAATTTTTTTCATATCAGCCCCTTTCTTCTAAGACGCAATAACCAGCCGATAATATCAATCCGTACGCAAACACCAACATAATAACACAAAGATTTTTCCTGCTCCAGAAAGAAAAATGTTTGCACAGAGGCGTACGCCGGGATACCGCATCTTAATCGATAGAGGCCTCTTCCCTGTAAAGTCCGCGGCGGCGCTCTTTAACTCCGGGATCATTCAGATATTCATCAAAGGTCGTATGCACCCGATCAATACACCCCAGGGCAGTCACCTCGACGACACGGTTGGCCACGGTCTGTACAAGCTGATGGTCGTGGGAGGAGAACAGAAGTGTGCCCTTAAACCGTTGCAGGCCTTCATTGAGCGCGGTAATGGATTCCAGGTCCAGATGATTGGTCGGCTCATCCAGGACCAGAACATTGGGCTGGGCGAGCATCATACGGGCCATCATACAGCGGACCCGCTCTCCCCCGGAAAGAACATTGACCGATTTAAAAGCGTCCTCTCCGGAAAACAGCATGCGTCCTAAAAACCCGCGCACAAAACTTTCATCTGTGTTTTCTGAATACTGGCGGAGCCAATCGATCAGATTAAGGTCTTGCTGAAAATAGGAAGCATTATCCCGAGGATAGTACGCTCGGGACGTGGAAACCCCCCATTTAAAACCCCCTTCATCCGGAGGCAATTCGCCCATTAGAACCTGAAATAAAACCGTCTTTGTTAAATCGTCCGGCCCCACAAACGCGACCTTATCGCCTTTTTCAATATTCAGCATCAGATTTCTGAACATAACCTGGCCGTCAATAGATTTCGACAACCCGGTCACAGAAAGCAGATCATTGCCGGCTTCCCGCTCCTGTTCAAAATTGATATAAGGATATTTGCGGGATGACGGGCGTATATCTTCCAGTGTTAATTTTTCCAGGATCTTTTTACGGCTGGTCGCCTGGCGGGACTTTGAAGCATTAGCACTGAACCGGGCGACAAAATCCTGCAGTTCTTTCCGTTTCTCTTCTATTTTTTTATTCGCGTCACTGCGCTGGCGCAATGCCAGCTGGCTCGATTCCTGCCAGAAGGAAAAATTTCCGGGATAAAGCTGGATCTTACCAAAATCGATATCCGCGATATGCGTGCAGACCTTATCCAGAAAATGGCGGTCATGTGAGACAACAATCGCCGTGTTCTGAAATTCACAAAGAAATTCTTCCAGCCAGATACATGTCTCCACGTCCAGATGATTGGTCGGCTCATCAAGAAGCAGAATATCCGGATCACCGAAAAGGGCCTGAGCCAGGAGCACGCGCACCTTCTGTCCGGCCTCAAGGGTCTTCATCTGAACATCACAGAGCTCCTGAGGAATGCCCAGGTCGTTTAACAACTGTGCCGCGTCCGCGTCCGCGTTCCATCCTTCCAGATCGGCAAACTCACATTCCAGCTCAGCTGCGCGGTTCCCGTCCTCATCGCTGAAATCTCCCTTGGCATACAGGTCGTCTTTTTCAGTCATGATCTGATACAAGCGGTCATGCCCCATGATCACAGTCATCAAAACCGTCTGCTCATCAAAAGCAAACTGATCCTGACGCAGGACCGATATCCGCTGTCCCGGAGTGACCGCGACGCACCCTTCGGTGGTTTCGACCTCACCGGAAAGGATCTTTAAAAAAGTCGACTTGCCGGAACCATTAGCCCCGATCAAGCCATAGCAATTCCCCGGGGAAAAAGTAATATTCACCCCGGAAAAGAGTTTTTGCGAGCCGTATTGTAATGATACACCGTTAGCTGAAATCATAATGATACTCCTTCTTGTAATGGCTGTAAACGGCTAGAGCATACACAAAATCACGGCCTTTGTAAAGAATTACTGAAATCCCGTTCATTTAAAACATTTAACTTTATAAATAAAAGCTGCAGAAAAACGTCCACTTTAAAATGATTCCGGTCATTTCTCTATATATATATTATGCCAAAATAAAACACATAAAATTTTAACGGAATAAGGAGACGACCATGAACCAAACGACACATGTCATGTATGAACAGCCGCGGCATGCCTCCTGGGGCGCCATTTTTGGCGGACTTTTTCTAGCCGCGGGCACCCATCTCTTATTATCCATGCTTGGACTGGCCATCGGGATCAGCGCAATCAACCCTGCAGGTGAATCCAATCCAGCCGAAGGATTCATGATCGGTTCAATGTTATGGTGGACATTATCAGCTGTGATATCATTATTTATCGGGGGTTGGGCGGCCGGAAATTTATCTGGCCAACCGGGCAGGATCCCCGGCACCCTGCACGGGCTGGTGGTTTGGTCAGCATCTGTCCTGCTGATGATCTTACTGACCAGCAGTATTATCGGCAGCATTGTCGGCGGAGGATTTTGGGCTTTAAAGAACGGTTTAACCGCTGCGGATTACGGAGCAACCACCACAGCACAAAAGCTCATTTCTCAAATCGATCAAAAAAATGCCGGCCTTAGGACATTAGAAAAAGAATTGGATCAACTCTTGAAGCAAACCGATAAAAAACGTTTAAAACCTGAAAAAGTGGACGCACGGATCGAAGAAATCCAGAATACGATTACAAAAAGCGCAAAAAAAACAGCAATGCGCCCATCCTCGATCGAGCAACAAATCGATAGCGTCATCACGGAACTGCGTCAGCAATGGCAGTCCGTGGACGGAGCACTAGATAAATCCGCTGTCGTCAATGTGATCACCGCCAGAACAGATCTCAATGAACAGGAAGCCCGCCAGGCGGCAGACCGCTGGTATGCGCAATGGCAGACATTCAAACAGGAGACATGGCCGGAAATCCAAGAGACCGCGCAAAACGTTAAACAGGACACAAAACAATTCGCGGAACAGACCAGTAAAGCTGTTTCCGAAGCATTGCTCTGGTCGACATTTATGCTGCTTATCGGTGCATTCGCCGCGGCACTCGGCGGAGGCTTAGGCTCACCGCCGTATCCGCAGCATGAAAATGATGTGAATCGGTAACACGGGGAAAAGACCACCGGCATCCGGACCGAAAAAGATCTGCCGGTTGGTCGTTATAATATCTTTAAACACGCATAAGCTGAAGAATAGTATCATAGACCTGCTCTGGGCGGGCGTAGGGATGCAGGGGATCGATAATATCATGTTCCATGGCAAGATCCTTAGAAAAACGGTGCAGAAGGACGTGAACTCCGTGTGATCGCCAGGACTCGGTAAGCTTTTCGATATTGGCATCATCCACGGCGATATCCATCTCATTAGTTATCATCACAACATCCCGGCACGCGGGGGGGTGCTTTTTTGCCGCCTCCAAAACCGACAGCCCCAGACGCATGATCTGGCCCATACCCCGGCTGGAAAAACGGTGGTACATGGAAAAGGGCTTGTCGCGTTTTCTGCGGTGTATCGGGTCCCACCAGAGTAAGATGTTGGGCATAATTCGGGTCAAATTGATCAACGGGCGGATCATCCCGGGTAAAAAATGCCAGCCGAAACTGGGGGCGATCAGGGCTGCCTGCTGGACATCATCCCGGAACTGAGCGCACCAGGCTGCCATGACCCCTCCCATGGAGACACCCAGGACCGCAACCCTGTCGCCCAGGCCGCTGGCCAGATCAACCGAGGAATCACACACCCTCCTCAGTTCTTCTGCGGTCAATTGTGATGTCTCACCGGTCATCAAGTCACGCAGGCCATGATGCGGAACACGCGGAGCGTAAACGGAAAATCCCATTTCAAAAAAACGCTGGGAAAGCATCTCAAATTGACGGGGACAATTTGTATAACCGTGAAAAAATACAATAACACGCTCTGTTCTCTGGCCATGGGTCAATAAAAGTGAACGGCCGTGTCCGGCGGCATCCCTCTCCTGCTCACGCACCATTCTCTCGATCGTTTTCACCACTGTTGAATAATCCGTAGACTGCCCGGGACGGGAGCACAATGACTCCGTCTCAACTGGACGGTTAAGCAGCCAAAGAACAAAAACAAAAAAAGCAGAGATTATGAGAAAAAAAACGATTTCATACATTAGTCAGCTCAAAGGTTTAACCGCGGACATCCCTCCTGGAAGGCGGCTTACTGATAAAAATATCAAAACGGTGCTTGCGGGTCCGAACGGCTGTATCCGGGGGGAGCTCTGCCAAAGGGTCTGCTGCCGATGGGCGCTTAACCACAACCCTCTTGTCCGCGGCGGACAAGGACTTCTTCAACAAAAGATCGGCATCCTGATCGGGACCGATCAGCTCCTGCAGGATCTGCATATCTTTTTTAACCCGCGCAGACTTTTTCCGTTCAGGAAACATGGGATCGAGATAGATCACATCGAGGCTGAACGGAAGACTTGAGAGCATATCGCAGCTGTCCTGGCAGGCAATGGAAAGGCGTTCGTCGACCCAAGCCCCTATCGCTGGGTCCTGCCGGGCCCGCCGCAGCGCGTCGAAAACGAGCAAAGCGATCCTGGGCGAGCGTTCGACCATATACACCCGGCAGCCGGACGCAGCCAGAACAAAGGCGTCGCGTCCCAGCCCAGCGGTGGCATCCAGTACACTCGGGCGCTCACCTTTCCTGATGCCGACGGCACGGACAACTGCCTCTTTGCCCCGGGCAAAGCGCAGGCGGTACCAGGCTTTCCCTTCCAGAAAATTGACGCAGAGGGCGTTGCGCTGCGCATATTTCCGGTCCTTCAGCTGCAGCCGATCCTCCGCGAAGATCAAAACAAAACGATCCTTCTCCTGCAGCGGCCGGAATATAATATCCCAAGCCGCACACACATCGATTAATTCCGTTGGCAGAGGCTGCTGCTGATCAATAGGAATGACCGGCATTATCTCGACAACTTTTCCAGAATTTTCGGCGCCCACTGAATACCGCCCACGCCGAAAGAGATCACGAAAGCAATACATAACGACCCGCCGACAGCGGCAAAAACCGCCAGCAAGAAATCCATGGGAAAACCGAAATAAGCCAACGTGACACCGAAAGTCATGACAATGATTACCCAGCGGATAATACCGGCCTGAACGCCGGGATGGGCGATCTTGAGGCTGCGGGCTGTAGTCTCGATAAACCGGGAAATAACCATACTTAAAAACAGACCGATTATAAAAACTAAAAATCCTACAAATATGCTGGTCAGCAAATGTCCGATCTCTTCCATAACCATCGACGGGATCCGCAGACGCAGCACCTGCAGGGCGATGATCCAGGTCATGAATATCCCGAACCAATAGCATAAAGCTGCGACCCAGGCCGACGGGGTCATTTTGATCTTTTGCTCATCCAGGACACCGGCGATACCGGTTGTCTCCGCGATCTGGTCAAAGCGGATCTCTGTCAGAAAAAGTTTGATCAGCATACGGACCAATTTTGAGATCAGCCAGCCGATCAAGACCACGCCGGCAGCTTCGATGATCACCGGAACAAATCCGATAATATTGGCCAGCAAATTTTTGAGCGGCTGCAGGACCAAAACATTCAGATCAATCTCTCGTACTGGGTGCGCCGCGGAATCCCAAGCGCTTGCAGCCTTTTGTGTGTAATACCCTGCCATATTATCCTCCTGGTTATGTTAAACCGTAGATAAACGATATACCGAAAAAGGACAGGCGGTAATGCCTGTCCTTTGCTATTCAGAAAGCTGTCGATGCTGTTCTTTTTGACATGATGACACCAGACGATCGCAATTGTTCGCGGTTTGAGTTAACTGCCATCGGCTTTTCGGTCAATAACGATAATGCTCAGGTTTATACGGCCCTTCCAACGGGACACCAATATAATCAGCCTGTTTCTGTGTCATTTTGGTCAGCTTGACACCGACGCGGCCCAGATGCAGACGGGCGACTTCTTCGTCTAGATGTTTAGGAAGACAATAGACAGCTGTCTCATAATCGTTATTCCAGAGCTCGATCTGCGCCAAGGTCTGATTGGTGAACGAGTTGCTCATCACGAACGACGGATGTCCGGTCGCGCAGCCCAGATTGACCAGACGGCCTTCCGCCAGCAGAATAATAGCATGCCCATCCGGGAACTTGTAGACATCGACCTGCGGCTTAATGTTCACCTTTTTGATGCCGGGCCACTGTTCAAGCTTGCCGGCCTGGATCTCATTATCGAAGTGGCCGATGTTGCAGACGATGGCCTGGTCTTTCATCTTCGACATGTGTTCGGCGGTGATCACCTCGCAATTTCCGGTCGCGGTCACATAAACATCCCCTTCCGGCAAGGCATCCTCGACTGTGGTCACCTCAAAGCCTTCCATGGACGCCTGCAGGGCGCAGATCGGATCGATCTCGGTCACCAGGACCCGGGCGCCGTAACTCTTCAAAGAATGTGCGCAGCCTTTTCCCACATCCCCGTATCCGCAGACCACAGCCACCTTGCCGGCAAGCATGATGTCCGTAGCACGTTTAATACCGTCAGCCAGGGATTCGCGGCAGCCGTAAAGGTTATCGAACTTGGATTTGGTGACGGAATCATTGACGTTAAAGGCCGGGAACAACAGTGTGCCGGCTTTCATCATATGATACAGGCGGTGAACCCCGGTGGTGGTCTCCTCGGAAACACCCTTAATATCCTTAGCAGTCTTTGACCAGAATGCCGGATCTTCAGCGAGGATTTCTTTCAAAATAGCATTCAGCGCGGTTTCGTCTTCTGTATCCGCATCGGCATCAAGGATCCCGGCATCTTTTTCAGCCGCTACTCCGCGATGGACCATCAAGGTGGCATCTCCTCCGTCGTCCACGATCAGGGTCGGACCGCCTGCGGAAAATGATAACGCCTGCTTGGTACACCACCAGTAATCCTTTAAACTCTCTCCTTTCCAGGCGAAGACCGGAACACCGATATCTGCGATTGCAGCCGCGGCGTGGTCCTGTGTAGAAAAAATATTACAGCTCGCCCAGCGCACGTCCGCACCCAGCGCTTTCAGTGTTTTAATAAGAACCGCAGTCTGTATCGTCATATGCAGGGACCCGGTGATCCGTGCTCCCTTAAGGGGCTGATCTTTGCCGTATTTTTTCTGCAGGGCCATGAGTCCCGGCATCTCGTGTTCCGCAAGTTCGATCTCTTTATGGCCGAAAGCGGCCAGATTAATATCTGCAACTTTGTAATCAGGCATAGCGTATTCCTTTTATGTCGATATTATTTCCTACAGCTAACACTCATTTTTCATGTCATACTGAATTCATGGCAACCTGTTTTACAGCAACTTATGAAATAAGGCACCATTTTTAGATTTTATGATTTCTTGATCAATTGTTTAGCCGCGGCTTTCTTCAGAGTTTCCGCTTTATCAGTCTTCTCCCAGCTGAATTCTTCACGGCCGAAATGTCCGTAAGACGCGGTCTGCTGATAGACCGGTTTAAGCAGATCCAGAGACTTGATGATGCCTTTTGGCGTCAGATCAAAATGCTCCCTGACCAGATCAGTCAGGATGTCTTCGGCTACCGTTCCTGTACCGAAAGTATCCACAGTGACAGAAACCGGATCTGGACGTCCGATCGCGTAACCGAACTGGACCCAGCATTTTTTGGCCAGTCCGGCGGCGACGATATTTTTGGCCACATAGCGGGTCATATAGGTGGCCGAACGGTCGACCTTGGTCGGGTCTTTCCCGGAAAAAGCGCCGCCCCCGTGAGAAACGACTCCTCCGTAGGTATCAACGATAATTTTGCGTCCGGTCATACCCGTATCCGACTGGGGGCCGCCGACAACAAATTTGCCGGTTTCGTTGACGAAAAATTTCGTTTGATCGTCGATCAGGTTGCCGACAATAGGCAGCGCGACAACATCAATGATCTGCTGTTTCGCCTCTTTGGTAATAAACTTACCGCTGGCATCCAGGATCTCTTCGGTATGCTGACAGGCAAGGACAACCGCATCCACCCGCTTGGGCGTGTCACCGTCATACTCAACCGTGACCTGGCTTTTACAATCCGGTCCCAGATAAGACAGCTCTCCGCTTTTGCGCACATCTTCGACCCGCTTAACCAATTTGTGGGCCAGCATGATCGGCAAAGGCATCAGTTCCGGGGTGTCGTCGCAGGCATACCCGATCATGATCCCCTGGTCTCCAGCACCGCCGGTGTCCACGCCCTGGGCGATATCCGGCGACTGGCCGTTGATTGCGTTGAGGATCGAACACGTGTCATAAGAAAATCCGTATTTCGGATGGGTGTAGCCGATATCCTTAAGAACCTGGCGTACGAGTTTATGCACATTCACAAAGGTCCCGGTGGTGATCTCGCCACCCACAATGACCAATCCCGTGGTGATAAATGTTTCGCAGGCCACCCGGCCCTTTGGGTCCTCTTTAAGGATCGCATCCAGGACCGCATCTGAGATCTGGTCGCAGACTTTATCCGGATGTCCATTCCCAACAGATTCGGACGTAATGAAATATTTGCCGTTCACGATCGTTGTCCTTTCTTTGAAGATAACCCTGTTCAATATTTAAGACGTGCTGTTTATGTATTCTGAAAATGCTCCCGGGCCTCACGCAATGATTCCGGACTGCCGATATCATACCACGTCCCGTCAAAACGGAAAGCGTAAACCCGGTCTTTTGACATCAACCAGCGGATGTAATCGCCGGCCCGGTCATGTGTTTTGGTTTCGGCAAGGTATTCGGGAACCCGCTCCAGTGTCTCAGTGGGAAAATAATACGCGCACATGGCGATCAGACTGGAAGCCGGATCCTCCGGTTTTTCCTCAAATGAGGTGATGACCGCATCCTCATCCACGCTGACAACGCCGAAGCGGCCGGCTTCTGCACGCGACTGAATATCATAGACGCCGATGGAAACACAAGGGCTGTGATTTTGGGCAAACCGGACGAAATCCGTCAAAGAGAAATCGAATAAATTATCCCCGCCCAAAACGAACAGGTCTTCCTTGACCGGATGTTTCTGCAAGGCATACTGAATATCTCCGATAGACCCCAGCCGGTTTTCCGACGTTGTTGTGCCATCATTGATCACGGTTACGGGTACAGAATATTGTGAAAGATGATCACGCCAGGCCGTGAACTGGCCGAAAAATTTCTCATTGGTAACGACCAGGACTTCGGTCAAAGAAGGATCATTCTTCAGCGTGTCACACTGATGCTGAATGAGAGGCTTGCCGCCGACTTCCAGAAGGGCTTTAGGAGTATCGGTGGTCACTTCTGATAACCGTGTTCCGTACCCAGCAGCTAAAATCAAAACCTTCATTCTTCTTTCCTTCCGGCGTCATTGTTCAGCTCTTTGGTATCAAAAATATCCGGCGCCAATTCTTTAACCCGTGCCTTGCAGAATTTTTCGATCTTTTTGCCGTCATCCATAGACAACGCTTCGCGGGCCATGAGCTGGGCGTCAGTCAATTTGACGGAGCGGATCAGCTGTTTGATCTGCAGGATACTCAACGGGTTCATACTGAATTCGTCCAGACCCAGGCCTAAAAGGAGCAGAGCAAAGTTGGGTTCGCTGGCCATTTCTCCGCACAGAGATACCGGGATCTCTTCACGGTGTCCAGCATCGATGGTCATCCGGATAAAACGAAGGATCGCCGGATGGCAAGGATCATAGAAATCCGCCATCTGTTCATTCCCGCGATCGACCGCCAAAGTGTACTGGATCAGATCATTGGTGCCGATACTGAAAAACGCGGCATCCCGGGCCAGCAGATCAGCGGTCATGGCTGCGGAAGGAACTTCGATCATGACTCCGACAGGGATATCCGCGTTATGCTCGACTCCCTTGTCTTCCAATTCCTGCCGGGCCTCATCCATGATAACCTTGGCGCGCCTCAAATCTTCCGGTCCGGCAACCATGGGAAACATGACTTTGAGTGAACCATGCGCGGCAGCGCGCAGAATAGCCCTTAGCTGTGTCTTGAAAATGTCCGGACGGGCAAAACAAAATTTCACGGCCCGCCAGCCGAGAAAGGGATACATGTCCCGGGGAATCTGCAGTGTCGAAAGATATTTATCCCCGCCAATATCCAGCGTGCGGATCGTAACCGGATCCGGAGCCATTTCTTCAACGACTTTGCGGTAAGCTGCATACTGTTCGTCCTCACTGGGAAGATCCGCGCGGTTCATGTAGAAATATTCCGTACGGTACAGGCCGATCCCTTCTGCGCCCTGAGACTTGATCTGGGGGATCTCTTCGGGCAATTCCAGATTAGCCAGGATCTTAACCTGGCGTTCATCCATGGTCTGGGCCGGAAGTTCTTTCACCTGATCAAAACGGTGCCGCATCGTATCCACCCTGGCCTGCTCGACGCGGTACACTTCCAGCGTCTTTTCCGAAGGGTGAACGATGATCATGCCCATACGCCCGTCGATAATCAGCTGATCTTGGTTGGAGATGCGCAGGGTGGTATCTTTTAACCCGACAACTGCGGGGACACCCAAAGATTTAGCCATAATGGCGGTATGCGAGGTACGGCTGCCGACATCAGTGGCAAACCCTAAAATATTTTTATGGAACATATTCACGGTATCCGACGGGGAAAGGTCATGTGCGATAATGATCAGGTCGTCTTCGAGACTTTCCATCTCGTGCATCTTGTCTTCATCGACAAGGTTCTTAAGGACCCTCCGTCCGATATCATTGACATCCGTGATGCGGTCACGCAGGTATTCATCTTCCATGTTGGCAAAAACTTTGGCATATTTCTTCAAAACATGTGAAAAGACGTATTCCGCCGACTGCTTCTGATGACGAATTCCTTTTACTACATCTTCGATCAGGGAACGGTCTTCCAAGGCCATAAGATGGGCGTCAAAGATCTGGGCGTGCTGGCTGCCCATCTCGTCTGCGATCTTTTTCTGCAGAGTGGCGACCTCTTCACGGGTGCGGATAAGGGCCTCTTCAAACCGCGCGATCTCGATAGGGATCTCCTGCTCCATGATCGAACGCGGAGCCACGATCAGTTCTTGTTTATCCAGGATATAGGCTGGACCAATTGCGATTCCGGGTGCAGCCGGTATCCCTTTTAAAATGATCTCATTCATTTTTATTCAAAAACTCCTCTAGCTCGTCGATCATAATCTGGGCGTCCTCTCCTTCAGCGATAAGTGTGATCTTGGCCCCCTGCTGGGCGCCGAGCATCAGAACCCCCATGATCGATTTGCCGTTGACCTGTTCATCGTCTTTCTGAATGGATAACGAGGCATCATATTTTGAGGCGATCTGAACGAATAAAGCCGCCGGCCGGGCGTGAAGGCCCTGCGGATTGCGGATAACGCATGCTTTTTCGATCTTAGCCATTTTCACTACCTCTTGATAATACGATATTTTTCGATCAGACGGATCAAAGCTTTGGTTAATTTTGCCGAATCATGACGCGCGAAGGCATCGGCGCTGAGTAAATCCGTCGCGTACACCATATATCCCTGTTTGCGGATCCGGTCAACATCCGGGTCAACCGGGAACGAGGCTTCATCTTTGTAGCGTTCCAGGATCTCATCCGAAACAGGAGCATCGTTGGCCAAAATGACATCGACAACACGCTCCCCGCCATGATCGAGCAATGCCTGCAAATGATCCCCGGCATTATAACCGTCTGTTTCTCCCCGCTGTGTCATAACATTACAGACATAAATTTTGAACGCGTCAGAGGCATTAAGGGCTTCAGAAATACCGCGCACGACAAGGTTCGGGGCAATACTGGTGTAAAGGCTTCCCGGGCCCATGATAACGATGTCCGCGTCTTCTATGGCGTCCAGGGCCTGCTGGGTCGCCTCGGCCTCGGGCGGATTGAGCGTGATCCTGCGGATCCGGGTACGGGTATTGGGAATATCCGCTTCTCCCTCAGTCACTGAGCCGTCTTCGTACTCCGCAACCAAATGTACATTACGGACGGTGGACGGAAGCACATCACCGCGGATGGCCAGAACCTTGGAACATTCCTGAACCGCTTTTTCAAAGTCTCCTCCGGTCAGCTGAACCATGGCGGTTAAAAATAAGTTGCCGAAATTGTGTCCCTGCAGAGCAGAATCTTTATGAAAACGAAACTGGAATAATTCGCCCATCAAAGCCGGCGCATCGGCCAGAGCAACAAGACAATTGCGAATGTCCCCGGGTGCGACGATATTGAACTCTTCTCTCAGCCTGCCGGAAGATCCTCCGCTGTCAGCAACAGTGACAATCGCGGTCAAATTAGAGGTGTATTCCTTCAGGCCGAAGAGCAAATGCGAAAGCCCGTGACCGCCGCCCATACACACGATCTTAGGACCGCGTTCAAGGTAACGCCTCTGATAAAGGATATTCACCAATTCGCGTTCGCCTTTAGGCAAAAAAATCGTGATCAAAGATACGATCATCTTTCCCATACCGAGAACGATCAGAATCACGCCGCAGAGAATAATAACAAAACCGAAAATTTTTACAAAAAGATAACTGGTATCAAGGGTAAGGGCTCCTCCGGCGACAATAAACACACCCAGTATGACCGTCCCAAGCCACCGCTTGACACGCATGCCGGGGTAGAGCCATTTGATAAGGTCTTTAGACATGAATGTTTAACTTGTTACGGCTGGCCGATATCATTCATAACGAGATCGAGGATCGTCTGTTTGTCTTTCGCCGTCTTCAGATTTTCACGGAAATATTTGTCTTTAAGTAAACGGGAGATCCGGGCCAGGGCTTTAAGGTGTGGTCCGGCGGAATCGATCGGTGCGACTAAAAGGAAAAAAATATGTGCCGGTTCACCGTCGAGAGAATCAAAATCCACGCCCTCTTTACTAATCGCAAGGGCAGCTGTCAGTTCAGAGACCTGTTCACATTTTCCATGCGGGATCGCAATGCCCTGACCGATCGCCGTCGATCCGAGCGCTTCGCGGGCCAGCAGGACCTCGATCAGCTTCGCCCTGATCTTTTTATCGATCGCGCCGGACCCGATCAACAGATCCACCATCTCGGTAATCACATCCTTTTTTGTCTTGGATTTCAATTCTGCGGTCACGGCGTCAGCACACAAAAATTCACTGATCTTCATCACGTTAATCCTCCTTAAAATCACAGCATAACCGGAAGCACCTCCCGGCTGTCATTGCGGACAAAAAAAGCGGCGGATGGGATTCGAACCCACGACATCCACCTTGGCAAGGTGGCATTCTAGCCAACTGAATTACCGCCGCAAAATACGTCTTCGTCTTTCATAAAAAGATATATGAAAACACAGACAAAATCAAGAGAAATACCGGCTCTTTACCGCCACTAATCTCTATGGGCGAGAGAGGACTTGAACCTCCACGGGTCTCCCCACTAGTTCCTAAGACTAGCGCGTCTACCAATTCCGCCACTCGCCCCAAAATGGTGACCCACCCGCGACTCGAACGCGGCACACCTGCCTTAAAAGGGCAGTGCTCTACCGGATGAGCTAGTGGGTCAAAATGTTTTCAAATCTTCGTCAAAGAACGACTCCATTAAAACACAAACCAACTTAAATCTCAACCAATTCTTTCAGCTTCTTATCCATAGCATCGTCGACCTCTTTAATGTATTGGTCGGTGATCTTCTGAATATCTTCCTGACCGCGGAAAACCTCGTCTTCTGAAATATGCTCATCGCTCTGCAGCTTCTTGAGCCTATCGTTGGCCTCACGCCGGATCGTACGCAGAGATATCCGGCCGTGTTCAGCCATTTGTTTAGCCACCTTGGTCAGCTCTTCACGGCGCTCTTTTGAAAGCTGGGGCACATTCAGACGCAGAACCTTTCCGTCATGGCTCGGCGTCATGCCGATCTTAGGATTGTTCGCGATAGCCTTTTCGATCTCAGTCACCGCAGACGGGTCCCAGGGCTGAATCATAATCGTGCGCGGGTCAGGGACCGTGATCGATGCCATCTGCTTGAGAACGGTCGGTGTCCCGTAATAATCCACCCTCAGGCCCTCGACCAGTCCCGGGTGCGCGCGGCCTGTGCGGACTTCGGCCATCTCCCGGCGGGTCGCATCCAGCGCCTTCTGCATCTTACTCTCCGTGTCTTTCTTAAGATCTTTGATCATCGTTGCGCCCCCCTTATTGAACCAATGTTCCAATAGTTTCGCCCAAAACCGCTTTTTTAATATTGCCGTCTTTCGTAAGATTAAAGATTACCAATGGAATCCGGTTATTCATGCACATACTGACCGCGGTATTGTCCATCACCCGCAGATCCTCTTTAAGCACATCCATGTAGCTCATCTTATCGTACTTTTTCGCATCCGGATTGCTCACCGGATCTGCGGAGTACACCCCATCGACTTTCGTGGCTTTAAAAATAACATCCGCGTCGATTTCCGCCGCCCTGAGGGCTGCGGCCGTATCCGTAGTAAAATAGGGATTGCCGGTTCCGGCGACAAAAATGATAACGCGTCCCTTTTCCAAATGCCGCATAGCACGACGGCGGATGTATGGCTCGGCCACCGCGCTCATGGCGATCGCGGTCATCACCCGGGACGGAACACCGACTTTTTCAAGGGCATTCTGCAGGGCCAGTCCATTCAAAACCGTTGCCAGCATCCCCATATAGTCCGCGACCGAACGGTCCAGCCCGAATTCTTCCGACGCCACCTGCCCGCGAAAAATATTTCCTCCGCCGACCACCAGGGCCACGGTCACATCCAGGCCCCTGATCTCTTTAATCTGCCGCGCCAACGACGCGCACATCTCTGCTTCAATACCATGATCCTGAGCACCCATCATGGCCTCACCGCTGAGTTTTAACAAAATGCGGCTGTAAGCAGGTTTAGTCAACTTGCCCCACCTTGTAGCGTGTAAACCGTCCCACGAACATATTTTCACCAATCTTGGCGACCAGTTCGGTGAGATATTCATTCATAGTCTTCTTAGGGTCCTTAACAAACGGCTGAGCCATGAGGCATTTATCTTTAATAAACGCCGCGCGGTCCTCCACACCGGACAAGACCTCTTCCGGAATATCGTCTTCCCGCACATACTCCGGACTCATCGCCGCGATATGCATCGCCACATCACGGCCGAAAGCGATAAAATCTTCGTTCCGGGCCACAAAGTCTGTCTCACAATTCAGTTCAAGCATAACCCCGACCTTGTTCCCGGGATGAATGTAAACCTCAACACGGCCTTCCTTCGCCTCGCGTCCACCCTTTTTGGCGGCTAATTCCAGGCCGCGTTGACGGAGCAATTCTTTCGCTTTATCAAAATTACCGCCGGATTCTTCCAGCGCTTTTTTGCAATCCATGACCCCGCACGACGTCATTTCGCGGAGCTCTTTGATCATATCTGCAGATGTTGCCATATCATGTTCCTTTCCCTAACAATCCCTCTCAATCTTGTCCTATCCCTGCTCGGCTTCGGATGCGGCGGGTTTTTCTTCGGATTTCTCCCCGGATGTTTCTTTTTTCTCTTCCTGCTGCTGAGATTTCCCAGTTGATTCACCACCCATGTCCTGCGCAGGTTTGGGTTTTTCCTCTTTAGCAGGAACGGCCGCTTTCCGTTTACGGATCGCTTCGGTCTCATCAAACTGTTTGCGTCCTTCAATAATGGAATCAGAGATCGTAGAAGCGATAAAACGGATCGACTTTAAGGCATCGTCGTTACCGGGCACCGGATAGGTGATCAGATCCGGATCACAATTTGTATCGATCAACGCAACGATCGGAATCCCCAAACGATCGGCTTCTTTCACCGCGATCTCTTCCCGGCGGGTATCGATAATAAAAACAGCATCAGGCAGCTTTTCCATATCGCGGATCCCGTCAAGATCACGCAGAAGCTTCTCCTTATTTTTGTTGATTGTCACAACTTCTTTTTTCTTTAAATTTTCCAATGTCCCGTCTTCAGACATCGCCTCGATACGGCGCAGCTTGCTAACAGACTGGCGAACAGTCACAAAATTGGTCAAGAGACCGCCCATCCAGCGGTTGTTAATAAACGGCATCTCAGCGCGGCGGGCTTCTGTCTCGATGACATCCTGGGCCTGCTTCTTCGTGCCGATAAATAAAACATTCCCTCCTCCGGCAGCGACATTCTTGACAAATTCTTTGGCAGCGCTCAGGCGTTCTTCTGTTTTCTCGAGATCAATAATGTAGATTCCGCTGCGTTCCCCGAAAATAAAACGTTTCATTTTGGGATTCCAGCGGCGGGTCTGATGGCCGAAATGCACACCACATTCCAGCAGGGTCTTGATTACTTCTGAAGGCATGATGTTTCCTTTCTTATCCGTCTGCAGAGTCTGTCCAGCAGTGAACACAGACGGCCTTGGGTCTACCCGCAATCGCGGGACGGGCCTCTTGCCCTTCCCCGTCCGGAACGTCCACTCGTTCTTTATCCGACAACGGGAAAATGTTGAGTTATTTTAACAAAAAAAATGAGAAACGCAACCTTTTTTTGAATGAGGCTATAACTGAATTTCGGCGTTCCCTGCAAAAAACACGCCCATCCCCCTCACTCTTTCTATTCAGAATAGAATATGGAACCCCTGTCCGCTCAGCACCGGCCGCTACAGCACCACATCGAACTGCGTTTGATATAAACGTTTATAAAGACCGCCCCGTGCGACCAGCTCATCATGGGTACCCGAATCCGTGACCCGCCCCTCTTCCAGAACAATAATCCGGTCAGCCTGGCGTATGGTCGACAGACGGTGGGCGATCGCCACGACCGTCCGTCCTTTCATGAGTTCTTCCAGAGCTTCTTTAACATATTTTTCCGATTCCGAATCCAGCGCACTTGTGGCCTCATCCAAAATCAGGATAGGAGGATTCTTGAGGATCGCCCTGGCAATCGAGATCCGCTGACGCTCCCCCCCGGACAGACGCACACCGCGCTCACCCAGAACGGTATCGTAACCCTGCTCCATGGACTGAATAAAACGGTGGGCATAGGCCTTTTCCGCCGCAGAAATAACTTCTTTTTCAGACACATCATCACGTCCATAAGCAATATTATTGCGGACAGTATCATGGAAGAGGAAGGTTTCCTGGGAGACGATCCCGATCTGACCGCGCAGAGAGGAAATGGTCACCTCACGCAGATCTTTCCCGTCGAACAACACCCTTCCTGCTGTCGGATCATGAAAGCGGGGGATCAGATTGACCAGCGTGGATTTTCCTGAGCCGGTCGGCCCAACGATCGCTACCAGCTGTCCTTTGGGGATAGTCATATCGATATCGCTCAACACCTGTTCATTCTCTGCGCCGTAGGCAAAATCAACATGTTCGAAAACAATACCTTCCCGTAAATCATCAAGATCCACCGCCTGTCCACTCTCTTTGACGGTCGGCTCCTGCGAAAGCACTCTCTGGATACGCTCGTTCGCCGACAATGCCCGCTGAACGATCGCGTTCACATTACCTAATTTTTTTATCGGCCGGACTATGGAGAGCACGGATCCCAAAAAGACCGCAAACACGCCGAAGGACAGCTCTTCCTGCATGACCTGACGACCCAGCCAAAAAATAATGATCAGACCGCAGATCACGCCGAAGACCTCAGTGATCGGCGCCAAAACCTTGAGGCGCTTGGTCGATTTCATCTTCAACTTATAATATTGATAATTGGAGCGAAAAAATTTCTGGATCTCGCTTTGCTGTGTGCAGAACGATTTGATCACTTTGATCCCGGAGATCGTCTCGATCAAAGTGGAACTGATATCCGCGATACGCTCCTGCTCTCCGTGGGCCAGCTTTTTCAGGCGCTTTCCGATCACACTCACAGGCCAAATGATCCAGGGCAAGACCAAAAATGTCACCAATGCCGCCTGCGTATGAATGGAGAGCGCGATCATAGCATATGTGATGATCAAAAAGGTCTGTGTAAACAGATCCGTGATCGCATAAGACACAGCACTTTCGATAATCGGAACATCGTTCGTCACACGGGAGATCAGCTCCCCTGTCCGCTGCTTATTGAAAAAATCAAGAGAGAGGCTCTGGATCTTTTCATATAATTTCAGGCGCACATCCCGGACCACACGCTGAGCCACATCATTCATCAGATACCCATACATAAAAATAAAAATATGCTTGATGATAATCAGCCCGAGGGCCACAAACGGAAGTGTCCAAAACAAGGTCTCCGGATCGACTTGATTGAGATAATCCACCACGTTCATGACGGGCTGGGGCAGATCATTAGGAAGAACGATCTCTTTTTTATTGAAGATCCTGTCAGTGATCGGGATCAGAAATGAGATCTGAAATCCTTCAAAAATACTGGCAAAAAACATAGCAAACAGTGCCCAGCCGAAAAGCTTTTTATGATCGCGCAAATACTCCAGCAGGCGGATATAGGCCCTCATGTTGTCTCCTTTTGGTTCGCAACCTTCTCCCGCGCAGTTTCTTAGTATATTTGCGGGGAATTTGGCATACTAACATGCTGTTTGACTTTCCGCAAGGTCTTTGTTATTCTACAAAACAATAGAAAAATCGCCAACAGATAATGTTTTTCTGTCCGCCTTGTTTCACGACTCAAAACACATCCCGTACTGGGAATAACCTATATAACGGATACCAACATGAAAAAAATCCGTATTGCCGTCATCGGGATCGGCCACCTCGGCACCCGACATGTCAAATGCCTCAGCGCCCTTGCTCCCAAAGTCGAACTTGTCGCTGTCTGTGATACCAAGGTCCGACGGACCAAAAAAGTCGCCGAGCATTACGGCGTCCCGTTTGTTAAAGATTACCGCACCTTACTCGGGAAAGTGGACGCGGTCGATATAGTGGTTCCCACCTTCGCCCATCACGACGTCGCAAAATTTTTTCTGGACCACAGTGTTCATGTCTTTGTCGAAAAACCTATCGCCTCCACACTAGACGAGGCAGACAGCCTGATCTCCACCGCCCAAAAACACAATCTCTGCCTGCAGGTCGGGCATGTCGAACGCTTCAATTCCGCGTTTCAGGCCATTACCAAGTTTACCCGCGATCCTCTTTTTATCGAATGCCACCGTCTCAACGGTTTCCCCAACCGCTCATTGGACATCGGCGTAGTTCAGGACCTGATGATCCATGATCTGGATATCGTTCTGGCCCTTAACCGCTGCGCTGTCAAAAATTTTCATGCCGTCGGGATCAATGTCCTGACCGACAAAGAAGACATCTCTTCCGTGCGTCTGGTCTTCGAGAATGGCTGTACCTGCAATCTTACCGCCAGCCGCATTTCTGATGAAGTCATGCGCAAAATCCGCATATTCACCCGCAAAGCCTATATCTCCCTTGATTATGTCAAACAAGAGGCCTTCATTTACCGCAAAAAAGGGCCGCTCATTATGAAGCATGCCCTCCCGATCGAAAAAGAAGAACCCCTTAAACAGGAACTGGAATCTTTTGCCGACAGTATTCTACGCGGAAAGCCTCCGGTGGTCAGCGGAAAGGCCGGACGTGATGCCCTGGCCCTGGCCCTGGACATCCAGCAGAATATGACAGACAATCGCGAGACGGTCGATCGGTATTATAAAAAATCAGCGCGATGACCACGACCACTCCCTCTTCTCAACACCACATCATGCTTATTGCCGGCGAAGTCTCCGGAGACACACACGGCGCCGAACTCGTGCGCGCGATCCGCAAACGTGATCCCGCAGCCTCTTTTTCCGGTCTGGGTGGATCTTTCATGCAGGACCAAGGCGTTGAACTCATTGAAGATCTGACCCGTCTGGCTGTCATCGGACTCTGCGATGTCTTCAAACATTTCGGCGAGATCCGGCGAATTTTTTACCAGTTTTTGGAAGAAGTGGACCGTCGGCAGCCCGATTGTGTCATCCTGATCGACTATCCGGGATTCAACCTCCGCATGGCCCGCGCCCTGAAAAAACGCGGCATAAAAGTGATCTATTACATTTCCCCGCAAGTATGGGCCTGGCGTTCCGGCCGGGTCAACACCATCAAAAAAACCGTCGACCGCATGCTGGTCATGTTCGAATTCGAACAAGCCTTTTACAAACAATTCAGTATGGCCGCTGATTTTGTGGGACATCCCTTAGTCGACAACGTCCGTGTCACACGCTCCCGCCATGATCTTCTTGCCGGCCTGGGGTTAGACCCATCAACCCAAACGATCGGCATTGTTCCCGGTTCCCGTGAAAAAGAGATCGTCCGTCTTCTGCCCCCCATGCTTGAAGCCGCCCGCATAATCCAAACCCAGCTCAATAACAACGTTCACTTTCTTCTTCCCCGCTCCGGCAGCATCTCTGCAGGTCTTATTGCTGAATATCTCGCTGCGTATCCCGATCTCAAAATCCATCTGGTTGATCAAGATTTTTACAATACGGTCAATGCCTGCGATGCCTGTCTGGTCACATCGGGAACCGCAACTCTGGAAACCGCCCTGCTGGAAAAACCCATGGTCATTGTCTATAAGACAACACCGCTCACCTACTTTTTAGCCCGCCGCCTGATCAAAATCCGCCATATCGGTCTGGTCAATATTGTCGCCCAAAAAGATATTGTCCCGGAATGTATTCAAAATGAGGCAAACGGCAGGACGATCGCCGCCCGTCTTCTCGGCATAGTCAAAGACCCTTTAAAAATGGAGACAATAATTAACGACTTGAAAAATGTCCGTCACAAACTCGGCGAATGCGGCGCCAGCGATAACGCCGCTCAGATTGTGGTGGAGGAAATTTCGGAAGAAAATCTGCAGCAAACAGCGAACATTTAAAATTAAGATCAAAAATTTAAAACGCCAGACAATATCTTAAGATCCGGATCAGACACCGAACCGAATCGGCATCAGTGTAAAATCGCTTTACGGGACTTCCGTTTCAAGAGAATCGATTCCCCCGTCATCCTGAGATCTCTGCTGATTCTTCCTGCCTTTCCGTTCTTCCATCTGCTCCTCTTGCCAGGCCTCGAGTTCCTGATCAAATAATTGTCCACTATAGGGCTCCCGTTCATCATCACAGTCTTCAGGACAGTTGCACCCGTTCTCAAAATTGGTGCAGATCCCATCCCCACAGGGAATACAGATCGGAAACGCATAAACAGAACGGTCGCCGTACATATCGCAGGAGCGATCATAAAACTGGATCCCGCAGCGCCGGACCAGCCCGTCACAGCAGGGCACATCCTGTCCGGCATAGGCTATGTCCCCGCAGGCCGGCGGATCGATAATCCTGTCTACGCACACCGCATTACCGCGGCAATTGACGCGCTGCTCACAAAATTCCAACGGGCATTCTTCGGCAGAAAGGGTTTCACAGGATTTCGCGCGGCAATCATTTTTCTCACAATTTTCATCCTGACATCTCCATTCGCATAACGGCGCAGGACATTCGTCCGTGGTCATCGCCTGCGTGCGACAAAATTCATTGGCCGATTGGGCAAATCCCTGCCCGGCCCCGGCCAAAATCATGACAGTTAAAAGTCCGATCAATTTATTCATGTTTTCCCCTTGTTTTAGAAGATTGTGAATAATCTCTTGTATCTAAATTAAGATTCCCTCCCCATAAAGGAGGCGGAACTTTACACTCTTTCATATCCCTGACCATTTTGCTCAACGGAAAAGCAATCTCATTTGGGCACACGTGATGAATAATACGATTTAATCATCCGGCAAAAGTTTTTCCACGCTTTCCAACGGCACCCATCCCTTGACCTTGTCAGGACGACGGACCTTTGCCCACGCCCCTTCCCGGTCCAGGAAATACACGGTTTCTCCTTCTTCGACCTGAAAATGCACCGTCGCATCGTCACGCGGTTCAAAACGGGCCGGAGCATCGGCCAAGAGAACAGCGCGGGAACGGATATCATGCCAGCGGTAAATGAGCCCGCCTAAATTCCAAAACAAAAAAACGGCTAAAACCCAATTCACCGTCATACGCCATGACCGGGGCCAATAAAAAAACAGACCAGCTGTCTGCACGACCGCCAGCAAAGCTAGAACGATCAGCGGACACCAGGCCAGTTCCGGCAGAGAGAAAAATTCAAAATACCCCTGTGCCCAACGCTGAAAAAAAATAGGCGCGGTTTTCCGCTCGACAGCCGCGCGGGACAAGGCATAACGGTAATTGGCACGGATATCGGTATCCCGCGGATCCAAAAACAGCGCGCGCTGATAATTCAGCACAGCAGCGCCGATCTCCTCTGTTTTAAAATAGGCGTTTGCCAGATTATAATAAACAGCAGCGTTGGTTTTTCCTTGAGACAGGATCTGCTCATAATATGTTGCAGCCTGATCATAATTTTCCCGGGAATAGGCCATGTTCCCTTTGATCAAAAGTCTTTGCGGCGTCTCCGGGTTCTCCTGCGCAGAAACCCCGGCCGCCCCCGTAAAAACAGCGCTCAGAGCGAACAGGCAAAGACAGATCCTGAACACCACGCAAACACAGCACCTGAATGTGACTTTCGTTTTCATAACAGGTTTCCTTTTCAAAATCGGACAGCAGAACGTCGATCGATCACAACGTCACGCATGCCGCTCAAACCAATCGATGATCTCCTGAACACGCTGAAGAACCGACCGGCGCTCTTCCGGCCCGTATTCCGCCGATGCGTAACGGGCCGCTTCGCACCGGTCAATCACCTCGCGAAGATGCGCGCGAATCTGTTCGGCATTCGGTCCCGCCGGCATCGTCTCTGTGATCTTATCACAGGTCACGGCGCCGACCGGAATATGACATTTATGTTCAAAATATTTCTGCAGTGTCCCGTAAATATGATCATAAAATTCCCGCCCCTGTTCATTATCCAGCAGTGCACCGGCTTCCCGCAACCCCCTGCGGGCATACGACGGTGCCTTCATCCGGCGGGCAAAGCGGATATCGGTCCGCATGCGTTCACGGAACGCATAGGCATAGATCCCACCTCCCCAGAAACTCAGGATGAAAACCAATACGATCCAGTACAGCGGCGTCATCCAGGGATATCGTCCGGCGGAACGGAAAGGCCCGGGCTGTTCTTTAATAAAACCGATCCCTTCTCCCAAAACCTCATCCCGTTTCAGTGTTTTTGCCGGCCCGCCGCCGACCATTGAAAACTGCTCCCCTTCCTCGAGCGGACGGACTGTAACCGGAAAAGGGCCCTGGCTGACCGTGCGGTACTCCCCCTGTTTCGGGTCGAAAAAGGAAAATTCCACTGCCGGAACCCGGCTGACCTCGGCCGATTTGGGGATCAGAACCTGCTCCAAAACCTTTTGCTGTCCCTGCGTGGTGATTTCCGGTTGATAAACTTTGAACGTATCGGTTTCCGGAACTTCCGGCATATCGACCAACGACAGATCGCCGTTCCCGCTAACGGTCATTTTCAGAGTCAGAGGATCACCGACCTTAACCCCGTCCGGTGAGACCGAGGCAGTAAAACGGTATTCGCCCACGCCGCCCGAAAATCCTGCCGGTCTCCCTTCGGACGGGAGATCCTTAACCTCAAACATCATCCCCTCAGACTGGACCGTGACCGGACGGGTCTGATAACGGTTAAAAAACCCGCTGAAAAAATCATCATCGAAAAACCCGCCGCCCCGGCGGTCGTCATCCCGAACAACGATCTGAGCCGATTGTGTGATCGGCCCCAGCTGCTGAAGGCCGGATTCCAGAGGAAACACCCGGGTATGAAATTCAACCACAGAATAACGGGTTCCGTTAAGGACTTTCTGATACTGATCCGGCTGCCCGAATTCTTCAATATGAAACGCGTCTGACTTGATTTCCGGAAAAGTAATATCGCGCACGTTCAGACCGGAGATCAGCAGACGCACCGTAACCGGGATTGCCTCGTGACGGTATGCGGTTTTCTCCGTCGATGAGGCGACCAAAAAGATCTTATCATCCAGGCCGACGGAACGATTCTCATCATGCGCCTGACCAGCTTCCGCCGGAGAACCATCTTCCACCACAGTCAGAGTAATCGGCTGTGTTGTGTAAGACTGTCCCTCGATATCCGCGGTCAATGCCGGAACCGTAAACGTTCCGGTTTTCTGCGGGAACAACTTATAAATAAAAGCGATCGAACTGGCGTACTGACCGTTAACAATGGAAACCCGGGTCGAAGGTCCGATGTAACGGGCCTGAAAACCCTCGATGTCCGGCAGCTCCATCGGCTCCAAATCCTGTGTTCCGCTGGCCGTAAGGGTCAGCTGTACCACTCCGTCGAGAGGAACCGTAGTCCGGTTCACCGAAGCCTCGAACTGAATATCCTGAGCCAATGCCGCATCGGAAAAACAATGCCCGAAACACAGGGCCGCAACGAATGCCCATACGAAGCAAAATGATTTTTGAACTCTTAAATTGATCATGTGTATAGAATTATTTCGGCTTGAATTTTTTGATTTAATACAGCAGCGCGAATACAATAGCCGGCAGGCTTTTCCCGTTGATCTGACACATGACTGATGCAACGCATTTTATCAGCCTCAATATATCCTTTATGAAAATATATTTACCAATCCTTCAGTACCGGTCGGGAATCATGCTCTCCCTGCAGATTAAGCAAGCCTTTCGGCTGTTCATTCTGTTCATATTCTTCCAGCAGACGGCGGGCCTGTCTGCGGGAGAGGTCTTCCTGTTCACCTTCCCGGCCTGACGCGGCTGCCTTTTGCTCCGGTGATGATTGATCTCTTTTCTGTTCTTCCTGCCCCTGATCACGCCGGCCTTGCTGTTCGCCGTCCTGCTTTTGATCCTCTTCTTCACTGCGCCGGCCGTTTTGCTGCTGCCTCTGCCCGTCTTGCTGATCCCGCTTTTGCTGCTGCCCATTTTTCTGCCGGGGATCCTGCTGATCTTGCTTAGACTGTCCGTCCTGTTCTTCTTTCTGCTGACCCTGTTGCTGCTGTTGTTGTTTTTGGTCTTGGTCTTGCTGCATCTGCTGTTTTAACTGCTCCAGCACCTTCTGCACATAGTCCCGATTAAAGCGGGCATCCTCATGGTCTTCGGCCAACTGCATAGCCTGCTCATACTGCTGTATGCTCTCCTGCCAGAGAGACGACGTTTTCTGCGGGTCGGTCTGCTTGACCTCTTGTCCCTGACGGAACAAACTGTTCCCCAAATTATAATGGGCCTGCTTAACCAGATCAGGGTCTTCGCTTAAAAGCGCCCGGCGGAAATCCTCAGCGGCCTGAGCGTACTCACCAAGACGGTAACGGGCGGCTCCGGCATTAAAATGTATCATACCAGATTCCGGACGCTTCTGCAGGGCCTGCTGATATTTTTCCAGTGCCTGCCCGTATTTCTGTTCAGCGAAAAATTGATTCCCCCGGCGCACAACAGCCGGCGCCGTCGCTGCCTGAACAGTCCGGGTTAGGGATAACCCCAGGATCAATGAAAGATAAGCGGGTTTTAAAATTCTTTTTATCATATTCTATAAAATATTCTTTCTTTGCCGGCGCAGACGCGATGTCAGCATTTCCAAAACCAAAAAAAGCACAGCCAGGGTCAAGGGCCACTGAAAGCGCTCATAATAATTCTTCTGCATACGGGATTCAAACTCGCGGGCCTGCCGCTTGGACAATGACCGCTCATAGATCAGGTCCAGCCCGGTACGCGCTCCAGCCGCGCGCACATACAACCCTCCGGTGGCCAGGGCAATATCCTTTAACAAGGCCTCATTAAGCCGGGACTTAACCACATTGCCCTGCTGATCTTTCAGGAACTCACGGCTCCCGTCAGGGCGGGTGATTCTTATCAATTCCCCTTCACGTGTGCCGATCCCGACACAATGGATCGTCATACCTTTTTCAGCAGCCTTGCGTGCCGCAGATAACGGATCGCCTTCCAGATTATCTCCGTCTGTCATCACGATCAGTACCCGGTCAGGTGTTTCCACATCTTCATATATACGCAGGGCTTCATCAATGGCGGCAGAAATATTGGTCCCGCCCCGGGGAATGGTCTCGGCAGACAGATCTTCCAGACTCAGCAGAAAACCGTTATAGTCATTGGTCAGCGGGCAAACCGGAAAGGCAGACCCGGCAAAGGCAATCAGACCCGCCCGGTCGCCGCGCAACTCCGTCAAGAGATCCCGCACCGCCAGCTTCACCCTGGCCAAACGGTTCGGCCGGACATCCCGGGTCAGCATACTCCGGGATGTATCGACCGCCAGCAGAATATCAACACCTTTGCGGCGGACTTCCCTTAATTCAAAACCCCACTGCGGACGCGCTAATGCCAGAATCATCGCAGCCGCGCTCAGCCATAAAGCAGCTGCTTTAAACCGCCCCTTTCTCCGGCTCACAGAATCGGCAATGTATGCCAGCAGGGGTTCATCAGCAAATTCCCTCAGCCGATCATGCCGGCGTCTCAGCCACCACCACAGCACGACGGCCAGCGGGACCAATGTCCATAACCAATATAACCAAACAGATTCGGCAAATCTCATCTCATCCTCATACTTACGGCAATACAAATAAAAGGGTATTTTCCAAGATCAGCGCAATCAGGATCAAGACCAGCGCACTCATGATCAATACAGCAAAACGATACCGATAATCACGGTAACCAGTATGCTGTATGCGTGTGGTTTCCATACGATCGATCTGTTCATAGACGTGACGAAGCGATTCAGTATCCGTGGCCCGGAAATATTCGCCCCCGGTGATCTGGGCAATACGGGTCAGGGTCTCCTCATCAATGTCGATCTCAACCCGCTGATAAAATGTGCGGCCGCCTCTCTGCCCCACCGGATAAGGAACTGGCCCGCGCTTCCCGGCACCGACCGTGTAGGCCCGGATACCCAGAGATTCGGCGGCTTCGGCCGCTTCAAGGGGTTTGACGTCACCAGCGTTATTCACCCCGTCGGTCAGCAGGATCACCACCCGGCTTTCCGCATCGCTTTCTTTCAGGCGCAGGACCGCAGAACTCAGGCCAGAACCCACAGCCGTCCCGTCCTCGATCAGGCCCAAACGGAGACGTTCCAAATGGCTCATCAGCCAGTCTTCATCCAGCGTCAAAGGACTGACCGTGTAGGCATTGCGGGCAAACGCGACAATGCCGATACGGTCATTACGGCGCTTCTGAATGAAATCCCTGACCACATCTTTCACGACCGCTAGGCGGTTTCGCCGCTCTCCCTTCACAACAAAATCTTCTGCCGCCATACTTCCCGAAAGATCGATCGCCAGAACAATATCAATGCCTTCCTGCCAGTATTCCTGATAATCCCGGACTTGGCGGGGACCGGCCAGCGCAACAAGAAGACAGATCAAGGCCGCCAGCCGCAGATAAAACGGCACATTCAGCAGACGCAGACGCCACCCGCCTTTATGGGAAGGAAGAAGCTGCACATCAGCATAGGTCACTGCCGGATCGTTCCGCCGTTTTTTCATAAAAATCACAGCGGCAAGGATGACCGGAATGGCAGCCAGAATAAGCGGTGTTTTAAAAATATCGCTAAAAATCATAACAGAGACTCTTTCATTCCCCTTTATAGGGGAGACAGGGTGAGGGATGCGGCCCGAGAAAATCTCCTCCCTAACCCTCGTCCTCTCCCCTTCGGGTCTCACGGATAAAATTCCGGGCCGATACCAGGCCTTCTTCCATCTCGGACACTGTTGCCATAGAACGGGCAAATTTCACCATATCACAGCGGATCAAAAAATCCTTCAGCAACTGTTTATGCGTGTCACATATTTCAGGGGAACGCCCCATGCTGGGCAAAAATTCCTCAGTGGTCATCTCGGGCGCCTGGATATCAAAACGGGCCTCAATATACTTGCGCAGAATATCAGACAGTTCGGTATAGTACGCACCGACCTGATTCTTCTGCGGGTACTGTTTTTGTTCAAGAGCGTCCAATCGGGCGAAAGCCGTCTGCCACGGCGGAACAGGCGGCGCAGAAATCTCTTTAATCATGCGCCGACGGGCAAAATAACGATAAAGCACAACCCCTCCAGCGATAAGCAATACCGCTCCGAGCAAAATGATCAGCCAGGCCCAGCCGTAAGGCAGAACGACCGGATCCCGGATATCACGGATATCCTCAGCGTTCTGTGCGGCGGCAGTATTCGCAATCAACAGCATACACCCTGCGGCCATGAAAAAAATACGGACGGCACAATAACGGATATGGGATTCTGTATTCTTTGTATTCTTTGTATTCATTGTATTTGGTGCTTGCTGCCGGATTTAGAGTTTTTATCTTTGCTCACGATCCTACTTCCTTTTGCGCCGCTTAAGAAAAAACTTCACGATCTCATCGGCATAAACCCCGTCAGTCGAGATCCTGATCTCATCCATCCCCAAAGAACGGAAAAAACGGGTTTGTCCGCTGCGGCGGCGCCGGGACCGCTCGGCAAAGGCTTGCTGCACGTTCCGGTCACGGCTGTCCACAACCACACGCCCTCCGGTCTCTGCGTCCCTCAGCCGGACAACGGCACGTCCGGTCATTTGCTCTTCCGCCGGATCATTCAGCGATACCGCGATCAGATCATGACGCCGGGCAGCCGCGCTTAAAGCCTGTTTGTAGACAGGTTCCTCCAGAGGATCCCGGCCGGTCAAAAAATCCGAGATCATAAACCCCACACACCGGCGGGTCACCACACGGTTCAAATACTGCAAAGCACCTTCAATGTCGGTTCCCCGCCCCTCCGGCTCAAAATACAAGATCTCGCGGATCAGGCGCAGGACATGAGACGATCCTTTTCGAGGCGGGATAAACTTTTCTACCCGATCAGTAAAAAACAGCGCACCCACCTTATCATGATTACGGATCGCCGAGAAAGCCAAAACCGCGGCAATCTCGGCAGCCAGCTGGGACTTCAGCTTATCACGGGTCGCGAAACGGCAGGATGCCGAAGCATCCACCATGAGCATGACAGTCAATTCCCGTTCTTCAATATACTTTTTGACATGAGGAGTCCCGGTCCTTGCCGTGACATTCCAATCAATACTGCGGATATCATCTCCGGGCTGATATTCACGAACCTCATCGAACTCCATCCCGCGCCCTTTAAAGACACTGTGATATTGGCCGGCAAAGATATCCGTGACCAGACGGTTGGTCGTGATCTCGATCCTGCGGATTTTTTTTATGATATCGCTAGGAAGCATGGATGTTTTGGGTTTATTGGGTTTATTGGGTTTATTGGGTTTATTGGGTTTGTTGGGTTTATTGGGTTT
>CAZQQI010000004.1:0-12722 GCA_964595465.1 uncultured Planctomycetales bacterium
CAGATCCAGCGTCTGGACAGCAAGATCGCCGCGGCTGAAGCACAGAACGAGACCCTTTACGGTCAGCTTGCGGCGGCCGAAGGCGACAGTCAGGCGGCCCGGGAGCTGTTGTCCGAAGCACGCAGTAATATTGTCACGCCTCAGCAGGCCCGGGAGATCAAACAGAATGCTGTCATGGCCGGTGAAGAAGTTGCTGCAGTTGAAGGCCGTGCGCAGGATTTGGAAACAGAGATCGCAGGGATTGAAGATCAGATCTCCGGCTGGAAGGCCGCACGCGCGGCGCATGAAACGGGTCTCAAACGCGGCGGGGATACAAAGCGCATCAATACGATCAACACGCAGATCCAGCGTCTGGACAGCAAGATCGCCGCAGCGGAGACACAGCGAGAAGCATTGTATGACCAATTGTCCGCGGCCGCGAATGATATTCAGGCTGCCCAGCAATTATTGACCGCTGCTCAAACACGGGTGCAGAGGGCAGGGGTTGATCGTATTCTGGCGCAGAGCCCGGCGCAGCAGGCTGCCGCAGATCAAGGACGGGCGATCTGGCAGGATTACAAGGACGCGCCGGTCGTGGCGCAGCAGGAGCGTGACGGCGTTGCGGTCAAATTTATCGCTACGGCGGATTTCGGAACGACCGACCAGGGCCGTCCTATCACCGGGGTCAATATGCGCGGGGCGGACGGCAGCCGTGAAGTCTGGGTCGCCTACGGCGTGGCTGACCAGGTCCGGGAGGCGGCTCAGGATATGGATATGTCCCCGGCCGATGTAGACAATCTTGTCCGGGTTTCTCTGGAAGAGCTGGTCGCCCACGAATTAGCCGAAGCCCAAACCGGCCGGCATGCTGACGGCATGGCCTCTGTCGGAGCCTATCGCGAGCGTTCTTTACAGGATGTTTGGGGTATGAGGACCGCTGCTGCTCCTCTTGCTACGGGGGCTGTCGTGGCCCGAGCGGCGGAACAGGCGTCCGGCATCGCCGCGGATATTATTCAGAAACCGTCTCAAGATCAATACGCTGTTCCGCAGAAGACCGGCCCGCCGCAGGCGGTTGCCGCGTCTACCGACCTTCCTCCGGTGCGCATTGCCTTCAGCACCGGGACCGATCAAACCGCGCCTGCGGTATCTGCTGACAGCCTTTCTCAATACCAGAATTCTGAACGCACAGAACAGCGTGAAATTCGTGATGGTGTCGTGATCCGTCATATGGATACCTATAGCTTCGGGCAGAATGCGGACGGACGGGACTTAAGCGCGGTCACAGTTGAGCGGCCGGATGGCGGCCGCGAGATCTGGATCGCGGATGGTGCCTTGAACAAGGTGGCCCTGCGTACAGCCATGCGTTCCAGCGATCCGGTCGGCGCGCAGGTTCGTGACCGGACCCGCGAGAGGATCATTGATCATCATGTGAGTCAAATTTCGACGGCCTCATCTTCAAAGACCTCTGCTGAGCCGGCTCTGCTGGCTTCCACTGATACTTGGAGCCCGGCCGCGGTCACGGAAACATCTTATTTTAAGGATGCAGATAACCGAACTCCGCAGGGGGCGGCGCGGGCGTCCCGCACCTTGGATTGGGACCGCTTTGATAATGTCGAGAATGCTGTGATGCAGCTCTCCCAGATGGCATCCGCGCAGGATTTGAGCGGATTTGAGACACAGAAACAGCTGGAAGACCATATCCGCTCGAATATCTTGCCGCAGATCACCGCGCCGCAGGGTACCAGTGAGCAGGACCTGGACAAGGCCGTGGAGATCTCCGCTTTTATGGAACGGAAAAAGACTGATGTCGGCCGTTTTGTTAATGATTATATGAAGAACGCGGAGAGCCGTCCGTCGCTGTCGTTCGCCGGGAAACGCGAGGATACGGCCCGTGTTTTGACCAGCTTGTACCTGGCCCTGGAAGATGCGGTGGACGCCTCTGAAAACGGAAAGCGGGTCGATTTCTCGGTCAGCGCGTTTCTGGGCGCCGGTAAGACGGTAGCTTCCTCGCTGGTGGCCTCAATGTTTCATGAAAAATATTCCGGTAACAACGGCGCGCCCCGGCAGAATCTGATCATCATTATGCCGGAGAGTAAGATCGCCGCCGCTCAGCATGATAATACCCGCGTGGGTGAAGATGCCTGGGCCTATGCCGGCACACCTTTGGCGCGGATAGAAGGTGACGGTCAGGACGTCCGCATTGTCGGGGACAGCAATGTGATCATCGGTACAGCCCGTCAGGCGCAGGCTCTGGCCCGCAATAATCCGGAGGTTGTCAAGGACGCGTTCCTGGACGTCAGTGAATTGGATACGTTCCTGCGCGCCAATGATCTGATTACCGGCCACGGCAATGCCGCCAAACAGATCCTGCAGGCCGCCAAGAGCGGGAACAAGACCAGTCAGGAATTGGTTGAGGTGGTCGAGGGCTATAAGAGCGATTTTGAAAAGGTCTACGATTATCAGGCTCAGCGCCTGGCTGAGCTTGGCAATGACCGCTGGACAATCTTTGAGAAAGAAGGAAGCTACAGCAGCCGATTGAACAGCCGCCGTGAGAACGGATCACAATCGGAAAAGGAGCGGTTTTTAGATTGGGCCAGCCGGCAGGACTGGCAGCATTTTGATCAGGCGGATATTGAAAACGCGATCGCTAGCGGCCAGGGTGATTTTGCCCGGATGGAACGTTCTGTCGCTGACGCGATCATCACCAGCGGGTCAAAATTTATTTTAGATGCATCATCTGATAGCGGGTTCGCCCTGCTTGACCAGGATCAGGCCAACACTATGCCGGACACTACGCCGGGTGACCGTTACACGGGCATGGCGTATACCGTGGCCGCCAACCGCATGAACGGGCAGGAGGTCACCACCGAGAAATTCATGAATTCTTATCTGCATGACGGGTCGGAGAACGGGACCAGCGCGGCCGATGTTATCAGCCTGGCCAAGGGTACGATCTCCGATAGCGGTACCCTGGATTCTGCCGGCATGATGCTGGAGTCTATGGGATATCAGGTCCGCGAGGTGGGCCGGGCCGAAGATTATGTCGCCGGCCGGGATATGCGTTACTACGATTCTCAGCAAATGCCGTTCGCTGAATTTACCCGTCAGCTGCTGGCCGGGTCTCACAGCCGTGATACCCGCGTGACACTGCTGGCCGCCAATAAGGCCCAGGAAACAGAATTGCGTAAAAGGATCGGAAAAGACAACACCATGCGCGTGACGAACCGCGACGGGCAGGAGGTCGTGATCGAGGTCCGGTTCGTTGGGGAAGGGCAGGGAGAGCAAAGAGGACAGGAAAATATCGCGGAAAAACAGGCCGCCCTTCAGGCGGTTCAGCAGGCCCAGTCTGATCCGAATAAACATGTGGCTGTCGTCTACACCGGGTTATCTGCCGGATCGAATATCCTGGAGATCTCCGAGAACATGCAGCAGGGCACCCGTGCCAACGTCTTTGCTACGTACAGCCGGGCATCGGCCACGATCGGACAGCTGTTCGGCCGCGCGGATATTCTGGAAAAAGGGAATAGCCGTATGCTGGCTGATCAGGTCGGGCTCTACATTGATGTCCAGCAGGACATGAACATGGATTCCGCGGATTACGCGCAGTATCAGAGAAGCCAGCAGATCACGGATGAGACGGAACGCCGCCGCGCTCAGACCGACCTGGCCCGCCGCATCCTGTCCCGCGTTCAGCACCAGGACCAGCAGCAGAAGGTCTACCGTGTCGCGCGCCGCGCGGATACGAATTTGTCTCAGCAGGAATTGCAGGACCTGGTCAGAAAGAATTTAGAGAAAGAGAACCATCGCCGCGTGAGCCAGCGTTTGGCTGAGATCGATCAGCAGGCTCCGGTTCAGGCCGGTGACCGGGTGACCATCGCTGCCGGTGAGCAGGAAGGCGAGATGACCTATGAGGTGACAGGTGTCAGCGAGCGCCAGGAAGACGGCCGCACGGTGCGTGAGTATGACTATAAGATCACGGGCCAGACCATCCGTGCGAAATATGAGGTGCCGTCCGCCGATGGGCAGGCCGGGTATACTGTCCCGGTCGAAGTCAGCTATACCCCGGCAGCGAACGCGCGGCATGAACAGGATATGGATATCGCCGGCGCGAGTTTGGCTCAGGATGTTGAGGTTGAAACGCCGGACGGGCAGACCACAGCTCTTACTGCCGGGACCGTGATCCATGATGCCGGCGTGCTGCCGGGCGAGGTCGGACTGATCGGCGATCAGAATGCCGCCGATAGTCAGGCAGTGGTTTACCGCAACAAAATCTACGCCTGGACGCCGGGGCCGGAAGGAGACAATGCACGCCGTTTTTGGGTGCCTATGGAGGATGAGACCCACGGTACAGACGTAGCGGTACGCGGACGTGCCTACACATTGCAGGCAGACAAACGCAATGACGGCAAGCTTGAGACCGAAGAGGCTGTTTACCGCATCGAGACTACGCCGGAGATGCTCAAGACCCTTGAGATTCCCCAGGCAGCCGTGAGCGAGGTAACAGATTATCAGGGTGCCAAGCGCAAGGGCACACGTATCTATGAAATGTCAGCCAAGACCTATAAAGAGAAGGTCGCCCAGAGCAATGATCAGTTTGAGACCCTGATGCACTACACACAGAATTTTAATAACGCCGGGCTGATCACGGCGGACGGTGATACTGCGGTTACGGCCGGGTCTGCCGAACAGATCTCACGCAAAGCGCAAGGGGTCATTGATAACCTTTACCGCCTGGCGCGGGAAGACAAACAGGCCCTGACGGATTTTGTGACTATGGTCAAGGCGGACCGCTTTTTGGCCGAGAAGCTGGTGGATGGAAAGACCCCGGATGACACGGCGCTGACCCTGGATGAACAGTCCCGTCTGCGTCATGGTCTGGAGAATTTCCGTGTGAAGGACCAGGCCCGCTATGAACGGGCAAGCAGCTTTATTGCCCGCCACCGGGATCTATCCCGGGAGATCCTGCGGCACAAGAACGTGGTCCGCGAGTTGGGCGCCCTGCAGGATGCCGATACCACAGAAAAACTCGCGGATGCCGTGGAGAATGCTGCCGCGGAATACCGCGCGGATGTTGTGGCCGGCCGGCAGGATTTTGCCGCGGCTCTGGATACCGCGATCGAGAAGGTTACCAGAATGGAGAAGCGTATCCTTGACCGCGGTCCGGATTCTCTGCAGGAGCAGGACCAGCAGAAATGGCAGCAGACGTATCAGAGCGCGCGGGATACGCGTATGATGCTCGAAGATATGCGCAGTGACGCTGATACCCGGGTGTCGCTCTATTATTCCGGGGACACCAGCAAGGATGTCAGCCACAAGATCGATCAGTTTCTGGATTATGTGATCAAAGGAGAGCAGGCTGAAGGATATGCTCAGCTTTCAGATGCTCAGCGTGAGCATGTTGAGGCGTACCGCAAAGAACTTGAAGAATCCGGCCAGCCGATCAATGAGGCCCTGCGTGTCCGGGTGAAGCATAAATTCCGCGGCCGCGTGACCGCTGCCCACGGAGGACGCTACAAGAATTTGCGCAATCTCTTTATTTCGCGCGATCTGAATATTGGTGATTTTTATAAGGACATCGGCCGTGATGATCTGGCCCGTGAGGCCACGGCTATGGACAACATGGTTTATACCATCATCCATGAAACCCAGGGACTAGTGAAGAGTGCCAGTCATTATACACATGTGGCCGACTTGAAGGATTGGGAGACATTGTCCGGAGAGCGGCCTGAAGGACAGCAGTCGGCCGGGCTCGGTTCTGAAGCGGCTGTTTCTCAATTGTCCCAGCAGGACCGTCAGGCACTGCGTTCTCTGAACCTTCCGGCAAAGGATAGTGACCGGATCAATTTGGCAACGCGAGTGCTCAGTGATCAGAATGGAATGCCTAAGGCGGTCCTGAGCCCTGATCTCAAACAGTGGAGTCCGGTGGTCGACGGAAAATTCGATTATATCGAAAAGCCTGATCTCGGATCGGATGAGCTGACCGCGTTTGTCCACGGCTCGGTCCGCGGCGACGGCACAGTATCCGAACGGCTTGATGTGGTGGGCACCCGGCAGGAATTGCTGAAGAGCCGCTTGATCCGTGAGGATGACATGGGGCTTCATGTTGAGACGATCGATCAGGCGCGCGATCTGGTCAAGGTTCAGGGCGTGTACCGTCAGGATTATCAGCAGGCGCTGAATACTCTTCAGCAGGCAGACGCCATTGCCGAGATGCCGGCAGAACAGCGCCAACAGTTTAAAGAGCTTGCCGTGCGCAACGGATACGAAGGGGATATGAACGACGAAGTGGCGATCGTATCCTACGGCCGCCAGGTTATGAGCCAGACAATCTCTGAGCAGCAGACGTGGCAGACAACGGAGCAGCAGGCCGTCCGGGCCGGGCAGCCGTCTCAAGAGGAATCTGCAGAATTTCAGCCGGCCGGCGCGGATGAGAGTATGATCGGCCGTCAGGCCGTTCCGCAGCATCAGCCGCCTCTGCCGGCAACACCGGCTGCCCCGGCAACAGGTGCGCCGGTCATGACACCGCTGGTTCCGTTGGGCGTACCGCTGGTCCGCGGGCCGCGTCAGGAAGCCTTGATCCTGACAGTGGACGATACAGCGGTGGCTGTCCCGCTGGCAGACCGTCATGTCACCCAGCGTGTTGCGACCCCGGCCCAGGATCAGCAGGCGGAACCGCAGACGCCGCAGGTTCCGGATACAGCCACGGCCCTGGCCGAGCTGGCCGACCAGGCCGCCCCCAGAGGGATGGAGGCCGCAGGTGAGGCGTTGACAGCCATGGCAGGGGCGGACCGGGCCGAGGCCCCGCAGGACATCCTGACCAACGGTGTGCAAGTCTCTTCCGGCGGACAGGCCGGCACTCCGGATATGAACCCGGCTGTGACCTACGCCCGTCAGAACGCTCAACAGTTAAGCGCGCCGTCCTATTATTATCAGGAACAGGGACAGACCAAGCGCGCCCGGGTCGAGAACGGGCAGTTTGTTGACGAGCAAGGTAAGGCCCTGGATGCGCGCCGGGTGACCGAGGTCCGTACAATCTCCGGAATGCATCAAGCCACACGGACAGATACAGCTCCTAATATGGGCCTGGGGGTCGGCGGGATCGCTCAGGACGGGCATGTTTTGGTGGTGGTGGATTCCGCGGTGGATTTCGACGCGGAAGATCCGTTCAGCAATGATGTGATCCGGCATGAACGCAATGAATTGGCCCAGGTCCGGAGGATCGGACAGAAACTCCTGGATACAGCCGGCGGGCAATCAGACGGCATGACCCCCACACAGCGTCTCAGAGCTGTCCGGCTGGCCGGAGGCCTGACCGGAGATCAAGCAGCCAAAAAAGTTTTAGATAACACGCATGACAACGCTCCTGCTATCCCGCAGGTCAGGAGCGCGTCCTTTTCTGCGATCGAGGGCACTGATATGCTGACCTCGTCCGGGGGGCAGGGTTCTCTGGACCAGGTGGACCTGATCGCGTCCTCCGGCGGAACAGGAGAAACGGCCACGGCGGTTGCCGACCGCGTTGAGCAGGCTTCCGCGGCATTGGAGGAAATGGCAGCGGCATCCGTGAACCCGCCGGTCACGGCAAAGAAGCTTACCCCGGATAGCCTCTTAGCCGAAGCCCAAACCGGCCGGCATGCTGACGGCATGGCCTCTGTCGGAGCCTATCGCGAGCGTTCTTTACAGGATGTTTGGGGTATGAGGACCGCTGCTGCTCCTCTTGCTACGGGGGCTGTCGTGGCCCGAGCGGCGGAACAGGCGTCCGGCATCGCCGCGGATATTATTCAGAAACCGTCTCAAGATCAATACGCTGTTCCGCAGAAGACCGGCCCGCCGCAGGCGGTTGCCGCGTCTACCGACCTTCCTCCGGTGCGCATCGGCTTCAGTACGGGCGAAGAAAGCGATGCATTCAGGCCAGACCCGGCAGTATTAACGAAGAAAATTTCTCACGCTATTCGCAAGACCGCCCAAAATGTTTCTCAGGCCATCAACCAGTCGGCTCAGGATTCAAAACAGGCTAAAGCGCCGCAATTCAAGGCATCCACTGAAGAAGAACGTTTGGCCGCGTTCGTTAATGAAGATCAAAGGGTATTACGCATCAGTCGGGAATTGTCAGATTTCGCCGGTGACCCATCCCGCATTACAGAGACCATCAGAAAGCTTCAGAGTACTGGCCAGGAAGCAGAATTGGGCGCCGGGAGCCGGGCAGAATTATTAACGGCCGCTGTTCTGGCCGATGATCTGTCGCGCTGGGATTTCGGCAAAGGTACTCAGGGTGAAGGAAAACCGACGATCCTTTTGCGTATGAGTGAAATTGCCTTAAGAGAAGATCCCACCCAGGCCGAACAGGAAGAATTTAATCGGATGACCAAAGATATTGGGATATTTTTGGAGCCCACTGGCGGCGGGAAGACTGATGCCGGGTTGGCGCTCATGACCAAGATGGTCGAACTCGGTATGAATGACGGCCGTCCGGTGATTTATGAAACAGCGAATGAAGGTTTGGTGAAGAAGATCGTGGCTGGAGAGGGATCTTTTTCGCGGTATAGGGGGCAAGTGAGCGAGATCCAGGATCTTCCTTTGGGACAGTATCAAGCCCTGCGTCCCGACCGTGTTCATGTGGGGACGACGGAGCGTGCCGTAGCCATGCATCTGCAGCATACGCTGACAGGGGAAGACGTGCTTGGTGAGGCGATCATATACCACGATGAAGGGCATGTCTGGTGGGGAGCCCAGGATATGATTGTCAGTACTGGTTCAACGTCCGAATTGGGACGCACATTTCTTGAAGAGCGCGCTTCTAAAAAAGACGTTGCTGCCCATCAGACGCAGGACCGTATCCGTCAGGTCATCGTTGAAGAGACGCACAGTATGCTTGCGGAAACTATGTCGCGGATAAGCGGTGATGCGGTTAATTCTGCTGAATACGTCGCAATCAGTGAGATGGTTGCGTCCCCGGGCATAGAACAATTCCGTCTAAAACCAGAGTATGAACAACAACTTAGTGAGCGTGTTGGCCGCCGCCTGGAAGATGCTGGCATCGATAGCAATCCATATGATATGGAAGAGGTATCCCGCAAGATCGGAATGACACTCAAGGACCGGCAGATGGCGCGTTTCCAAATTACTCGCGAAGGTAACGGCGATGTGATGGTCAATCCCCTGAATATCGAAAATGTCGGAGAAGTTCAGGAACGCACGACATTGCGAGATCCTCTGCTGAATCAGTTGATGCTGAAAAGCTGGGAACTGCGGACCGGCCACGATGTGTCGTTGGCGACGTATGTCGGCTATGATCTGATGTATAAAGAAAAAACCATGACGACCAATACACGGGAAGTCGCGGAAAAAGCGGGAGTTAGCGTGAATACCGCGACAGGGTCCGCGGAAGACCTGGAACCCGTTATCGCCAGCGGTCTAACCGATGCTGTATATCAGGCAAAAGCTACGGTTAAGGCCGAAGAGATCAATAGCCGTTGGGGGCGTGAAGGCGCGGATGTGGTAATAACGGAAGATGTATTTTCTTCCTTATCACAGCAGATCGAACAGCGTGTACTTAAGGCCGCGGATCGAGGACGTCGCGGTCAAGAGATCGTTGTTGTCTCTGAGATGTCGGCCGCCAACCGACATCAGATAGCCGAGACCCTGAGCTCCGACATGGCCGATTTTGAGGTCCTCGAAGTCGACCCGGCAGAAGTTGTGGACCTGCTCGAGAACGGCCTTGACCGTACCAAAAATTATGTGATCGTTTCTAATATGCGCGAAGGGGCCAACCCTAAACGCGAAGTCGGTCAGGGATATATGACAGTGTTTGATTTGACTGTGGGATCCGAAGCGCGCCATATTCAGCTGGCCGAGCGGGCTTCGACCCGCGAGGGCAATCCGCGCATTGTCGGGGAATATGTCCGCATTGTTGATGCAGAGCATTCTATGCTGACGGACGCGCATAAAGTCATGCTGGCGGATGCCCGCGCTTCCGGGGATCAGCAGAGGATCCGTTTAGCGGTAGCGAAGATCGCACAGGATTTTTCCAACCATAATTTTGCCCGTGATTTGGTCAAACATGTCCAGGTCGACGAATCGTTAAGAGATCAGGTGATTAACCAAATGGTCGGTGAACGTGAACAGGTCTCTGACGAAAAGTTGGTGGGCAAGTATTATCAGGAAGCCATTCAAAATGGCGGAAGCGACGCCTCACTGCGGGTGACATTGCCCAGCAGCGACGGACGCGTTGCCAAGACGTTCGCTCCGGACTTGACACCGGACAGGCGGATCGGTGGAAAACGGATTGCGACGACTAATATTTCTGAGGAAGAGGTGGGTTTTTCCGGAGGCGCTGCACTGCAGCCCGGCCAGACTCTGGATCATGGCAATCATCTGGTGTATAAGCACATGCCGATTTATGCCATGGGATCGGATGATTGGGATAAGTACAGGAAAGATGTGGACAATGTCGCAGGTGTCTTTCAATACAGCTATGATGCAGAGCGGCAGGATTATACGACGAAGTATCGGGCGGTCCATAACGGCCGCTTTGCCGGCGACACGGAAACGCGCGAGCTTACCGTGCAGGGATCCGCTATTCAAGCCAGTTTTAGGCCGGTTTATCATACCGATATCGATCAGGGACGGCATAGTCTTGAATATCTTGAGATAGAAGAGTCTCCTAAGGCCGATGCGCATGTTTTCGCGAAGGGGTATGTCGTTGAAGCCGAAACAGGATATATCTTTGAGAGTGAAGACGATTTGCGGAAGCCTGCAACGGAAAAATTCGGACGCATTACTGCAAAGATGACAGCCGATAACGTGGTCGCCCCGGTGAATAACGGAACGTACACGCTAGAGATACCGGTCGCAGTGAATACGATTCGTCGGCCTGGGCAGCGCACGTTGCGTCCCGGCTTGAAAGAATTCATCCTGCAGGAAACCTATCGGATCAGAGAATACGGGAATGATGAAAAGATTACGGAAGCCATTGCTCTTAAAAAAGCCCTGCAGGTGCCGGTCGAGGGTCGTACGGCTATGATTTCAGCGGAGACACATACAGCCGAAAGGGTTAGCCTTTCTGGTGAAGTTGTCAATGAGGATGAATTTGATTCATCCATGGTGACCATGAGAAATGCTGAGACAGGTTATGTGGATGCGGTCGTTTACAATGGCACATTATTAGTGCCGGGATCAGATGGCGTTTTTGAATTCGATGTCAAACAAGACGGTATTTTGCTTAGCCGTCTGGGGGTCGGGGAAAGGAATTCTATCCAAGAATTAAAGGGCGGGACGGTCCGGATCGATCGCGATGAGCTGGCCCGGGCTATAGACGCCCGCCGTCAGTTCGAAAAAGCATATAAGCTGGCCCAAAGCATCCGCTACAATCAGTCGGATGACCTTCAGCAGGCCCAAAAAGAGGTTGCCGAGAAAGTGGCAAGCTTGATCCGGTCTTTTCACGGTGAAGATATACGGCTGCAGCCGACGAAAGACGGCCGGTTTCGTATTTCCTTTCCTCAGCGTTCAACCGCCGACACCTCGAGCAATGAGAGCAATGATATAGAGTATGCCTGGGATATGGGATTTAAAGATATTATTTTTGATCCGGATTTTGAGCGTTCTGATCCATCATCCGGTAAAAAAGGGACTGCTGCGGAAGTCGATCCAGGCATCAATCAGATGGTTGTCGGATTCAACGCGTTAGTGTCCGCGCTTACACCGCATAAAACGAATGACGGTATCGGGGTTATTCGCCATGAAGTTTCTCATGCCCGTGACAACCAGCAGAAACGTCGCGGATTGCATTCCGGGCTGGGAGGTATCCGTACAAAAAATGTAGCTAAACCTAAGACGGTCGAAGGAATTGAACAATATACGGGAATATATTTGGGCGCTAAAAATACAGCTGCTGGTGAAGTAACTGGATATGAGCGACAGGTGGTTTCTGAATTGATGGAGGCCAGTCACCTGAGAATTCTTGGTGATACGGCCAAAGCCAGCATGATTGAAGACCAGGCGGTCGAATGGCTTGAGATGGCAAGGAACATAGGATACGGCGATGAGATCGCTTTTGATCAGGCGCAAAGCTATATCGCGACAGAGCAGCCGGATCTCCATATTACGAAAGATAATGGGTGGGATGTTGTGGTTGTTCCGGCTCAGCACAATGGTCAGGTGATCGTCCCGGTTAAGCCCGACTTTAAAGAGCTAAAGACGGCGGAAGAGAGACGAAACTACGTCGCCAAACTGATTCAACAGGGCAAAAAGGAACTGCAAAAACGCACAGCGCGGTTCGAACAAACCCGTGCCGTTGTTAAGAATCATCATGAAGATGTTCTGCCGCTTAAATCGATCGTGGTTAATTCTGGAAAACATTTAATCCGCACATTGGAAAAAGCGGCTAAGAGTGATCAAAGATTCCGTGGAATAGAGATTGACGAACATAACGCACGCCGTATTCTAGCTGAAATCTTATCAAGTGGGCATAAGGAAGAAGGCGGCAGATATGGGTTAGCGCAGAATGAAGTTCGATATGTTAACCCTGACACAGGTCGCGCCGTTGTCCTTCTGAAAGAAAATTCGGCAAAGCAAGGCAGTAGCCGTATTTTAAGAGCCGGCCGTGTTTTGCGGATGGAGTCTGTTGAACCAGAAAATGGACTAAGGACAGCAATAGGTGAGATCAAAGATTTCCGCTCAACGATTGATTGGTCGGGATTGAGTGTAGAGAACACAGTACAACCCGCCGGCGCGGATGAAAGCATGCTGGG
>CAZQQI010000004.1:12822-104114 GCA_964595465.1 uncultured Planctomycetales bacterium
CCGCCGTCTGCTCCGATCATGCCTCTGGCACAATTGCCGGCAGACAGTCCGGCAGCAGACAGCCGGGTAACGGTCAGAGATACGGCGCTGTACGCTACACCGGAGACCAGCGCCAGGCTGGTTCGTGTCCAGCAGAATAACGACGGCACGACAGAGATCCGCAATTTTAATGACCGCGCTGTCGAGGTGAGCGGAGTAACGGTCCCGGCCGGGCAGTCCGTGACCGTGCGCGATCATGAGATCAATATTGCTTCTGAACGCAGCTGGCGGTTTGATGCGCAAAGCAGCGAAGCACAGACACTGCAGGGTTATAGTATCGGCCGCCGGGAAGACGGACAGGTCGTGGTGACTGAAAGCGCGCTGGCAGAGCAGGGATATGATACCGCGTGGCGTGACCGGGTCACGGCACGGGTTCAGGAGAACAAGATCGAGCAGGCCGGAGATGCGGTCAAGCCGGTGACAGACTTGTCGAATGATCATCCGCTGAAGCAGGATATTGAAACATTTATCTCGGAATTGCCCGAGGCTGAGCGCCAGCGGTTTGAGACGATGCTGGAGACCGGCCGGGTGCGGTTTATGGATGTGTCAGAACAGCAGGAAGCCGAATGGACTCAGCAGGCCGTGTCTTCTCTTAATATAACGCCGGTTGAACGGATCGCCTATACCCGGATGACCGAAGGGTATGAACCGTCCTCTGTTGTTATGGGTGAAGAAGGCAATGAGTCGATCGTGATCACCCCGCAGGCGCGGTCGCGCGCGGATATGCGTGAGACCGGGACGTACCTGCCGGCCCTGCGCAATGAATGGAATGTTGTGCAGAACCGCACGATCACGGCGGAAGAGAATATTGCCGACCAGAGAGAGGCCGGTGTCCGTCTGATCGCTCCGCAGCAGGTTGCCTTAGCTTCGGAAACACGCCGTACTCTGACCACCGGGACAGTGAAGGAAGCGACAGATCAGATTGTCCAGCCCGCTGACCCGGCTCAGCTGTCACGCGAAATGGCTGCCGAAGACACCTTTTTCGGCAAGAAGGCTGTACTCGAACGGGCCGCGGACGCGGATCTGCAGGCCGCCGAACGCCTGCATATCGTGGCCTCGGACTGGGATGATCCGGATTATCAGGCGCGTGGGTTTGTGGAGGACAATCCGGATGTTCCGGTCTATGTCTACAACGGTAATGAGAGCGCTCCGCTGGTCCGGTATGAGATCAACGGCGAGGAGATCAAGACGACACCGGTCAAGCGGCAGGATGTCGGCCAGGTCACACAGGGTGTGGTGATCACCCCGTCGCGCGCGGCCGGGAAGGAAAAGCAGTTCCGCGCCAATACGGACTTCGCGGATCAGATCCTGAATAACCCGCGCGCGCAGGTTGTGGTGGACCAGAGTTTGTTCAAAGTCGACCGGGTGAACGACCTGCAGAGACAGGCTATCTTCTCTATAATGAATATGCCCGAGCAGATCAGCCGCCGCAAGATCCAGGAGATCGCCTTTGCCTGGGGCGTGGATCAGCAGGATGCGGTCAGCGCGTTAAGCCGCTTCCGCAGCCGCTGGAACGATCTGACCCCGGGAGAACGGACTGATCTGCGCCTGAATCCTGATCAGCTGGCAGGTTTTATGCAGCGGACTGTGCCGGAACTGAGCAAGGCGATCCGCACCAATGATCTGCTGGCGACCGCGGTGACCCGCCTAGCCCAGCCGGAATATGTGCAGAGCGCTGGGCGCAAAAGCTATCAGCATATGGATGTGGTGGTCAATCCGGATGACACCTCAACCGATCAGCGCTACAGCCGGCCGGTCATGATGGACCGTACTGTTTTGGAATCTTTTGACGCGTCACAGCAGAAGGTGATCCGCGGTGTGGTCGAAAAACTGGCCCAGCGTGCGGATGTCGCGGAATTTGATTATGTCCGCATTGTCGATGATCCTCTGAACCAGGATGTGGAATTGCGTGTCACGTCGGACGGGGTCCGTGTTCTGGAGATCCATAGCGGATTGGTCAACCCGAACCTGGATTCTCCGCTGGCTGATCTGAAAGAGGCTTTTGCCGGAGATGTCCGCGAGGATGAAACAGTATCGATAGCCAATCTGGGTTATCTTTTGACTGATGCCCTGACCGGGATCCGCGTTAATGCTGTACAGGAGGATGACCGTTCTGCAGCTGATGTCCTGGGTGTGAAGAGGGACTTGTCTGCCGGCAAGAACGTGAACCAGGCCGTTATGTCCCGCGGCGCGGCCGACGCTTATCAGCCGGATGTCCCGGAGGATCCGCGTCAGACACGTCCGGCTGTGCCGAAAGCGGCCCGGCAGATCAGAGATCGTATCGCCCGCGCAAGTGAACAGATCAGACGTGGGGAGACAAAAACCCGGCAGTCTGCTGATCCGCGGGATGCGGTGACCTCATCCGGCATGATCATTTCAGCGCGTAAAGAACAGGCCCGCCGGCAGGCAGCGGAAGCCGAAGCGCGCAAGCGCGGTCTGGATGTCCGTAGAGGTCAGGAGCCGGATAAGGCTATGATGACGGATCCAAACCGGCCGCATTCTGTGATCCGTCCGTCGCGGGACCTGTCGATCGATCCGCAGAAGGCCGAAGAATGGGTGCAGGCCCATCCGGAGGAATTTCAATCGGCGGCGCGGTTCCTTCTCGACCACATTCAATATGTGACCCAGCCTGAATTTGAAAAGACATTGGAGGCGGCAGTCAGCGGACTCAATGAAGCGGTCACCGGTCGGCCGTATATCGCTGTCACCCTGCGCGGGGATAGCGGCGAGGCTAAGAGCAATGACTGGGTACTGGCCCTGGCACAAGAAAAGGGTCTGGCCCGGCCGGCCGCGGTTGTGGAGCCGCAGGACCTGCGCGAGGCCATGAAACAGCATCAGGTTCATGACATTGTGATCGCTGATGATCTTTCTGTGACCGGGGAATTGATCGAGGATGATCTGCTTGATCCGATCCGCGATGTGATCGCCGCGGATACGCGCGTTCATGTCACGGTCCCGTATATGACCGACAGCGTATTTGATCGTCTGCAAAAGTCGGGCATTAAGGTTTACCGGGGTGAGCGCCTGCGCACGATCGGGGATATATTGAGAGAAGAGCCGGTTGAGCAGGCTGTGAAGGATATCCTGGTGAAATCGTATACCCCGGGCAGTGCTGTTCTGACCTATATGCAGCATCATATTCCGGGTGAGATGAGTTCGGTTGCGGTTACGGATGAATACCGCATCCCGGCGCACAGCATCTTTGAAGGCGCGGTCCTCGGTGCTGATGGCCGTTTACTGACGGACGGGGACCGTCGCCCGGTCTTGAAGCCCTTCATCCCGCAGGTGCCGCCGGTCTACCGCGGCGCGGGACAGACTGACCGCGAGGAAGACCAGGCGGCAAGGGATGCGCAGGCAGACAGAGACAAAAACAAAGATGCATATTATCCTGAATGGCTTGTGCAGACCCAGGTCAGAACACCCGAAGGTGCTGATTGGGTGTGGGATCAGTTGATCGGACACAAGCCGGCTTTTGTTGAGCGCTTAAGGGATGAGAGCAGCCGTCCGACAGAGAAGTTTTTAAAGGATAACGATGTTGCATTGGGAGGGGATGAATGGCAGAAGGACCTGGCTTACGCTGCCCTGAAGGAGATCTACAGAACGATGTCTTCTGCCGCTGTGGAGTTCAAGCCGCAGGAACAGGGGGATTTTGATAGTGTTTTTGATCGCTACCGGCGGGAAGTCCGCAAGACCGGGGACAGCATTCAGGTTATTGATGGTACAGAAGCAAGGGGCCGGATTGTTCAGGATTATACGCTGCTTGATCCGCAGGGGTCTTATGATCATCCGTTCCGTTTTGAGGCGAACGCGGCGGATCAGCCGTCGTACCCGAAGGAAAGGGTTAAGGCGTATGTGTCTCTTGCGTTTAATAATATCGGGGAGCTTCCCGGGCACTTTGTAAATATGACCCGTATGCTGAAAGCGGCCGGTCTGGACGTTCGGGCGAAAGCCGCGCACACTCAATCGGCGCTGGTGCGGCCCGGGGAGATGATGGTTTTCTATTTCACTCCGGATCAGGCTGATTCTGCGAGAAATATCTTGCGTCAATATATTCAGGATCATCAAGACATGTTTTCCGGAAGTCAGATCGGTGCCAGCGCGGACACGGCGGTCAACGGTTTGTCCTGGGCGGTTGAGGCCGATGCTTTTGATAGATTGCTGGTGCAGAGTACGACCGGGATGTCCGTGGCCAGTCACAGCAGCGCGGTGGCTGCATTATTAGCTCCGAAATATCTGGAACATCTTGCGGCGAATCAGGATGATCCGCGCGAGGCCGGACGTTATCGTCAGGCGGCGCAAACCGCACGCGAAAATATCGCGCGGCTGAATAGTACCGCTGCGGTTTCTCCGGAGGACGCCGGGATGCCGTCCATTATTCAGCAGCTTATTCAGCCGTCGGGGGAGAAGACTCAGGCCAGCGAGATGATGCCTGACAGCGGGCGTGACGTTGAGGATCCTGATCCTGCCATGATGGCTGATGGAAGTGATATCCGTCAATTACGGCATGAAGGGTATGCCCGTGTGCTGGCGGATTATCTGGATGACCGGGCAGAAGCCTTCGGCCGGACGGCTGAAAAGCTAAAGCGGGGGGAGGCGGTTGATACGGAAAAGGTTTTGGCTGAGGTGCAGGCGGCGGCGGACCGGCTGGAGAAGAGTTATTTAAAATTTTCTGATAATACGGACAGCGCGGAGCATGCCCTGCATGAAACACTGGCGCATGCTAATATCACGGCTGACAGTATCAATGACGCGCAGGGGCCGCGGCATGCGGTGGATGTGCGCAACGCGCTGACAGGGATCAGTTCAGCCGTACAGCTGGCCGGAATGGTCCCGCAGAAACGCGGCAAGGCGATTGAGAAGATCCGCCAGAATACGGCGGTGGTACGTGAGGCCGCGCTCAATCTGAGACGTATTGATCCGCAGAATGTCGTTGTCGCGCGCGACAAGGATGGCCGTTCGGTAGTGGACTGGCAGGCCTCCCGGGCGTCTGACAAGTCCCTGCTGACGGCAGACCAGCGTCCTTCGGCCAATCCGCCTGATCTGAAAAAGCGCAAACCCGGATGGTTTTCTAAAACGAAACGCAGAAAAGGGGATGAGGCCAACTGGAATGCGCACGGGACGGTTTTGGGTGTTTTTGAAGAGATCCTGTTGGGAGAGGGCGTGCTGGATAATGACGCGGCAAGGAGGAAATACGGAACTGGGGCCGCGACGGTCTATGACGGGCATCGGGCGGAGTTTGTTGACCCTGAAACAGCTGCCAGCATCGCGGCCGGGGCAACAGTGAAAAAATTCCGGCAGGTCTTACCGGACCAGCCGCTTTATCAGGAACCGGTTGTTTTGGAATTCAGGCGGAACGCTTTGACGGGAAAGAACGCGCGGTATGCCACACAGGCGGATCGTATGGGAGGGTTGTTTCTTCATACTCAGGAGCCTGTGCGGCTCAAGGATATGACTGATCCGAGCAAAAGAAAGGCCTTGAGTGAGTTGTTCCGTGTTCGCGCTCAGCAGTATACGGCAGAACAGAAGGCCAGGATCGCGGAGAATATCGGACTTCCGCTGGACGTGGTAAACGCTCTTGCGGACCAAGAGGTGTCGCAAACGGCAGTATCTGCTGAAAGCCGGGCTCCTTCCTCGGCGATGAGGAGAGAAGGTATTGGGATCTTTTCTGAGGCCACGGCGCAGGAGGCGCGGGCTGCGGGTCAAGAAGTCTTTCGTTTTACCGGGGAGGGTTTGCGTAAAATGGATCCCGCGGGAGACTGGCAGGCGGCGGGGATAGCAGATATTTCGGGGAAGGCCAGGGTCCTGGTTGATCCGGACGCGAATTTCAGCCCTTCGAATGAAGCGGCCCGCGGGGTGGTTCAGGCTATGGAGAATCCGCGGATCGATCCGCAGATCTTCAGAGTATCCGTTGACCGCCGCGAGCGTGACCGGGCCGTCAGCCACGTGCTGGAACCGAGATTGGCCACGGAAGATCTGCAGGCGGTCGATTGGAACGCGCAGATGGATGTGGCTTTCGGCCAGCCGGGCGTGGATATGATCAAGGGTATGCTGGCCAATGACCGTCAGGCCTGGGTGGGATTCGGCGACATGAGTAAGATCGCGGCCATGGATAAAGGATATCACGCGGACATGGTCGACCGGATCATTCCGGCGGCGGTGCGCGTGGCGGATGATGTGTTTCAGCAGTACGGGGGACGTGCGATCCGCATTTCGGGTGATGAGGTCGGGGTCTTTCTGCCGTCGTCTCTGGATGAGGAGGCTGTAGATATGATCCGTCAGGAGGCGCAGGCGCGTGTGAATGATCTGATGCGTCAGCGTTTTGCCATGGTAAAGGTGAGCGGCTTGAGTGATGAAAATTTTGACGCGGCCCGTAAGGTGGCGGCCGCGGAACTGGGTAATGATATTTTGACCGGGCTGTACCGTGACGCGGACGGCGATTACATGGTCTATGACCGTCGCGGTCAGGAGGTCGCTGCGGCCGGCGGGAACGCCCTGACCCGGGTGCGCGCGGCATTGGCGGCCAACGGGATCACGGCGGAGATTGCCGCTGTGGATGATCCGTATCCGGTCTACAGTCCTAAGGTAGGCTTTGGTGTTGACCGCGCGGTGGAGTTGGAGAACGTGGATGCTTCTTACGGACGTTCGATCCGTCAGGCGGAATTTGTCCTGAACCGCGCCAAAGAAGATGGCCTGCCCGGAAGTCTGGGCCGCCGTTACGCGCAGGAATATGATCAGCTGCAGCAGGATGACGAAGGGCTGGAGCCGGTGGCGGAGGCGCGCCGTCAGAAAATGGTCTCGGCTGTGCGTGACGCCGGGATTGAGGCCTACCCGGATCAGGTCGAGCCGTATTATGAAGCGTTTGAGCGGGATGAATTGGGTGTCCTGCTGAGTCGCGCTTTGTCGCGCGGTGAAGCGACGGTCGTTAAGCTCGGCACCCGCTATGTTCCGCAAGGCGCGCTCAAGGCGGCTGTCGAGCAGTCTATTGAGGAAGGCAGCTTTACGGTCCAGGCCCTGCGCGGCAGAACAGAGTCGGATGGCGTGACCTCCTTCGGCTTTAAGGCGATCAATGAAACGTCTGATCATGAAACAGCAAACAAGACAATACAGGCATTGACTGAGCAGGTGCAGGCCGGATTGCAGGATCAGGGAATCAGCGGTGCTGCGGTGGTCCGCGGTCCGCCGGACAATTTCTATGTGCTCATTCCACAGGCCGAAATGCCTGCGCAGACTGTTGGTGTACTGTTGGACGATCTGCAGGTCCGCGCGCAGGATGCTCTGCCGGTTGACGCTGATCTGCGGATGACCGCCAGCGTGATCCCGACCCGGGAGATTTCTCAGGTCAAACCGCAGCTTTCCTTAACAGAGAAGGTGTCTGAGACGATTGCAACACTGGATACCTTTGATAAGACTCGGGCCGAACAGTTGGCCGTGCCGACCCTTCCGACGCAAAACAATAATTATGTCAAGATCTTTGACGGCGGTGTGATGACCCAGGATGGTTTCCGTGCTGAGGTCGCCCGTGTCCGTCGTGATGCCCGTGCCGAGGCCCGCCGGGTGCTGGATGAGAATTTCGCGGAAGAACGCCTGGCCGATGCGGCCATGCTGGCGGCCAAAGATATTGTTGCCGGCATTAACGGTAAAAGCGCTATTTACACGGCACCGGACGGGACACGGCAGGAGTTTAAGGTCTGGGCCCAGCGCTTTAACGGGCTATCGACCGTCTTGATCGGGCTGGAAGATGCCGCCGGCCTGCGGTCGACGCCGGTGTGGTCGTTTACGGTCAAGCCGGGCGATCAGGTTGAATCTTCCCTGCTGGGTATTAACTTAGAGAAGGTCACGTTTGGCCGGGGCATTGTGGGAACCAAGGTTCTGGATGCTCAGCGCACTGAGGATCTGACGCAAGGCGGACTGGGAAGTCAGCTCTTCAAGCTGTTCGGCCAGGCGGTCCGTCCGGGCATCAGCTACAGCGCCGGCATTGCCAACGAGCCAACCCGCAGGATTTTACACGAGAGTCTTTACCTTGATAAAGAAGAGCGGGTTCGCTGGCAGCAGGCTTCTGCGCCGAGTCCTGCTGATCCTGTTGTCACAGTGGGTGGGCCGGAAGCGCCCGGCCAGGTGGCATTTAATGATGTTTTCCGTACGACCCCGATGGGCAAGATCTATTCCCAGGCCGGGCTGGAGGTCGACAGCGTCGGGCTGAATTCTCTGCGTCCGGATATGTCTCATCCTGAAACGGCTGATGATACGCTTAAGGCGCTTGTTAGGCATTCGCAAAGAAACCAGCAGTTCAGCGGTTTTATTGTCAATCTGCGTAAGACGGATTCGGCGATGATGAGTCAGGGCGATGACGGGGATGATGCCGGCAGGGGGGGAGAATGGCATGTGAATGTGGATCCGTTCTCTTTTGCGTTGGCTGACCGTCAGCAGGTGGAGGCGTATGCTGAACAGATCCGTGTGGCGGCGGAGATCTTGGACAAGTATTTAAATACGGCAGTGGATGCTGATGTCGCGAAAATGCTGACTCATTTGACAGGGCGGAATGTCGCGGCGGAAGACCTGAGCAAAAATATCCAGATACGTTTTTATCGGGAAGGTACGCATAAGCGGGTCTATAAATTGAGATTTGAAACCCGCGGCCGCGATGATCTGGAGATTCTGGTTGTCGCCAAGAAAGGAAAAACTGGCGGGGATATTGCGTCTAATGAAATCGCCCAGCTTAAGCGTCTGGACCGGCGGCATGTCGGTGCGGTCCCGAATTTGGGGCCGACCTTGACGGCGGATGACGGGACGGAGCTCTATTTGGAGCAGTTTGTCGCCGGGAAGACCGCGCATGAATTGCGTGAAGAAGGGCGGTTGACGCTGGATATCCGCAAAAAGATCATCCGGGACTTATTCCAAATCGCGGACGCTTTAAGCGGACAGATGCCGTATGACTTTCATGCCAAGAATTTTATCGTGACGGAATCCGGCGATGTTAAAATGGTGGATATTGGCAAAAACCGTTATGATGTCCGGCCGAGCGCGCGCACTCAAAAGAAATTAAACCCTTCGCATTCCAGAGGTGTGTTCTTTGTCCTGGCGGGCCTGATACAGCATTACGGCTATCATAATCAGGCTGATAGATTTATTCTGGATGAGATGGTGAACATTATGGGAGCGGATGAAGCCGCCGCGCTCTTTGATGATATTCAGGCGTATTTATCGTCTAAGAATGAAGATGAGATTATGGACGATATGTACAGAAAGGGCGGCTACCTCTTTATTACGGTCAATGCACATGGTGATGAAGAACGCCGGGCCGCATATAAGGCGCTTGCCGGCTTTACACGAAACCTTTTTACTGAATATGTGCGGTCCATGCCTGAGTTTAATTTTTCTCCTCGATCCACTGATCCGGCGATGACAGGCGGTGAAGATGATATCCTACCGGATGGCCTGTCGGACGAGGATTTCCTGCGTCGCGCCCGGGAGATCAAGCAGCAGCGCCAACCGTCCTCTCAGCCTGAGCAGCCGTCTGCGGTTCCGTCGATCGAAGCGGCAGAAGACCGTTTTGTGGAACGCGTCAGAGTGGATCAGGATTCGGAGGTTTTTAAAACGAGTGAAGCATTGTTTGACCGGCACATATCCGCGGCTGAGATGCTGACGCGCCGCGGGTTTGAATACGACGGTCAGGGCGGGTACGTCAAGCCGGCAGAAGACCTGTCGACCGGAACAGACGTCCGGGTCGTGCTGACCACCCCTGAATATCTGGATGAAAGGGTGGACGGATTTCGCGCTAATGATGAATTTGATGTCGAGACGATCGTCGCGGTTAATGTTCATGAGGGCTGGGATGATCAGCAGGTCACTGAGACCTTGCGGCATGAGCTGCGTGAAGTCCGTCTGGAAACCAGTGCGGTGCCGACGGTGCTGGCAGAGCTGATCTCTGACCGCAAGAGTGACCCGCGCGCTGACAGTCTGGTACGGGGCTGGGATCGGTTCCGGCATGAGATGGCGCAGGAGAATGCCTCTGTGACCGAGATCAATCAGGGCATGGACGATCTGCTGATGCGTTCACAACAGATGCTGGAGGCTAAAGGCTATGAGATATCATCAGAAGATGTCGCTGATACCCGGCGCTATGTTCAGAACGCGATCAGCGGCGCGCAGCAGCGCAGAAGCGATCAGGCGCTGATGACATCCACGGCGCAGACACGCCAGACGGGAGATGCCCTGCGCAACGCACAGCGCGCGGTGGAAGCGGCTCAGCGTCGTCAGCGTGATCAGGCTCAGTTGACCCGGCAGCCGCGCACACTGCAGCGCCTGCAGATCCGCAAGCCGGACCAGGTGGGTTCGGTGTTTCACGCTAAGGCTGAGACCGAGAGCAGTGACAAGGCCATGCTGAATCTGGACGACGCGACCTGGCGCGAGTACTACACCAAGATTTTGAAAGAATACAAGGTTCTGCGGGACAAGGATGCCCAGGCTCTGACTGAAGAAGAGACCGCGCGTCTGGCGTACCTGAAAGAGAAATACGACAGTATTGTGGCGACCTTGGTCGCTGGCGAGACCGCCGAAGAACTGCTCGCTCAGTTCGAGCAGGGCGAATTCGGGGATGCGGTTTGGGAGCCGGTCTACCAGGAGACCTTGGCGATCAGGGCGGAACAGCGGGGATCTGAAAAACCGGTTGAGCCTGCGGCCGAGCCGAAGTCTGAACGTGCTCCGCCTGCCCAGGCCGTAGAGACCACAGATGATCCAGACACGGTTCCGCAGGTCCCGCAGCAGTACCAGCGGGCCGAAAGAAGAGATTTTGAACCGCAGGAACCGGAATCCAGCAAACCTGTGGATAACTCTCAAACTCCTGTCGCAGAAGAACTTACACCGGCTCCGGCAGCTGCTCCTGCAGCGCTGACACCAGTTTCCCCGGCAATACCGGCCCCTGTCCAGCCTGTACCGGTCCAGCAGGCCGCACCGTTCGCCTCAGCCAGCCGTCCGGCGGACGCGGCGATGCTGACAGCGGAAAATCAGCAGAAAGTTGATCTCTTCCGTAATGCCAGCGCCCTGCGCGGTCAATCTGCTTTTGCCTTTGAAGATTCTGATTTCCGTAAAGGGCTGACCAAGGCCGAGCAGTTGATGACTGTCCTCACAGCCCAGGGATACGATGCTGTTGATCAGCAGACCCGCGAAGAGTTGATCGCCGAGGTCAAGCGGATCTACCAGGAGACCTACCAGGTTCTGCAGGCTGCCGGGATGACGATCAACGGGCAGACCCCGGATGAAATGAAACCGGATCAGTTCGCTCACTCGGTTCTCCGTGTTCTGGACACTGTTCAGAGCGAGAATCCTCTGGCCGTGTTCCAGAAGCTCGGGGCGGGCAAGACCTTTGCCGAGAATGCGGCCTACATGGCCTTCCTGCGCTGGCACGCCCGCACAAATCCGGACACTGGGGCTGGGGGTGTGATCGAGGTCGTGGTCCCGAGTGAGGCCAATATTGCCGGCCTGCAGGATGATGTCTTCAGCATGGCGGCCTTCGGTCTGATGCGTGATCTGGTGCACTTTGTGGAACTCAAGGAAGGCGATGGGCATAACGAGGTCTACGATGAGCCGATTGCCTTTCTGCCGAGTGACGCCGACGCGCCGTTCATTGTCCGCTTCAGCAGCAACAACGCGCTTAAGACCCGCGCCAATGCCGCCAAGAACCACGGTAAGCCGCTGGACATGCCGCTTAACGGCTCGCGCAAGGTTCTTTACGCCTTGTTTGACGACCCGCAGGTCGGGTTTGAGAAAGGCACCCTGATCGAAGCGGCCTTTGACGCGTTCGGCGAATTGTCGACTGAGGCACGCGCAACCGCACGCACATTTGCTGAATTTAATCTGAAAGTTTTTGCCGAGCTTCAGAGTATTTTGGAATCAGAAGAATTCAAAGAACTGACCGCCGACGAGATCCTGGACAACCCCGCGATTTCCGGCCTGGGCGTTAAAGACCATTTTTCTGCCAAGGTGCGCCGTAGATCTAATTTTGAAGCCAAGATCAGAGAATTGTATCAAAAGCTGGTCGACGATTCTGAGGTCGAACTGCCCAAGGCCTACCGGCCGCGCGGAAGGGTGACGAAGAAACTGTCCGGCAAAGACGGCATTGACGAATTCATTGAATATGTCGACAAATGGGCAGCGTTCTACCGTTTGACCGAGGACCGTGATTTTGCCCGGACCCCGCTGGCCCAGCTGAGAGATTTTATACAGTACGGCCGTCTGCGTGATCAGCTGAGTAAGCTGGAAAATGACAAGAAGGCCACACCCCAACAACTGCAGGCGGTCCGGGAGAAGCTCGCTGCGCTCAACCCGCAGGCCGGCAACCTCTACGGTCTGATCGATTCCGCGCACGAGGTCATGGAGAGCACGGTCTTCGGCGACGCTGAACTAGCGGCCTGGGTCGTGACCGCTGTGGCGCAAAACTATTTGTCTGATCCGGAGATATCCGAAGACGATTTTAATGAAGACGACGCGATCCGGTTCATTGTCAACGCGCGGTATTCCAGTCCGACCAAGTCGATCAATTTCGCCGAAGCGATCGAACTGATGCGCGACGCCTGGGGTGAAGGAAAGATCGGCTTTACCTCCGCGACGCCGGGCGTCATGAGCCAGGCGCTGAAGGCCCTGGGCGTGAAGAATGCAGTCGTTTCTGAAGAAGAATTTATCCGTTTGGCCGACGGCGTGACCCGGACTGTTGTTGCGGAGCCGGATCAGCATGTGGATGAGATCGTCCAAGCGGCCGAGCAGACCTATGACCTTAGCAATCGCCGCGGGAAGGCCGGCGGTGTGCTGATGGTCGGCTCCGACGCTGAGCTCCCGCAGACCTACCAGCGTCTGCGAGAACTCTATGGCGATGACATTGTAAAATTCGTTTCCGGCAAAGATCCGCGCCGCCGCCAGCTGAAAGATCAGTACGTCGCCGAGATGTCGGCCGGCAAACCGCTGATCCTGCTGATCGCCGGGGATGTGACCGGACTGAACCCGGGCAAGATCGGCGGGCTTGATCATCTTAACGTCATGACCACGACCCTGGAAGGCCTGACCCGCGTGACCCAGGAACACGGACGTACCAAGGGTAACCGCGTCGGCCCGGCTGAAGGCACGTACAACTATGTCATTGTTTCCCGCGAAGACAATCGGTTTACCTACGACCAGCAGCGCGCGATGACAGACCTGAACCCGGAACAACGCGCGGCTGAAGCATTGAAGACCGCGGCTCAGCTTGACGCTCAGATCGCCTACCGCACGCTCAATAATGTGCGGCAGGTCCGCTACGTGACCCCGAGCAAGCAGATGATGCGTGAGATCGAGGACAACATCCTCGGCCGCGGGGATGAGGCCTACGACCGCGAGACGCTGCTGACCGAACTCAAGACATCGGCCCGGCTCAATCAGGATGAGGCCCGCCGGGTCATTACGGCACTCGAGAACAATGACGAGTGGGTGCGCAGTGATTCTTTGACCCAGGAAGGCCGCCGCTTCGTTAATTTTCTGACCAATACCAGCCTGCTGGATGATGACAGCCGTCAGTCTTTGGCCGATGCTGTTTTAACACAGGAACTCCAGAACGCATCCGTTATTGAGCAGAATATCTTTATCGCGCGGGAGCTGATGCGCGCCGGTGTCCAACAGCGCGAATTCTACCTGGCTGCGCTCCTGATGAGCAGGGGTTTGAGCAGCTCGTTTGATGAACTGCGCCGCGACATGCAGGTTTTGTACGCCAGTGAAAGTGCTCTGCCTGAGGCCGAGCTCCTGCGCCGCAAGATATTAGAGAAGGAAGATCTGGACGCGATCGCGTTAGTGCAGAAACTCGATAGACTTCTGGATGCAGGGGAAGATCTGCATGCCGCCCGCAATGCCCTGGAGAATTATCAGATCGAACTTAACGATAAGGTTAAAGAGGCGGCCGCCCGAGAAGATGTTGAAGACCGTATCAAACGGATTTCCAAGGCCCCGCAAAGCGGCGCCAAACTTGGATTTTTTGACGCTCGCGCCGCGCGTAAAGCAATGAAAAAGGCTGCCGGCACCTTGACCGACGCCCGCGAGCGGCTTATGAGCGAGACGGCAATGTCTTTGACACAGTTCGAAGAGCTCCTGCCGAAAGCCTGGAATAATAATGTACATCTCTTTGTCAACGCTCTGCCCTTTATTTCAGAGACCGACAACGGATTTGTCTCGCCGGCAGAAATCCGGGATATCAAATCAGAACAGCAGATTCTCCGTATTCTCAGAGAAGCCTCCGCGGAATGGTTCAGTCAGGTGACCCTTAAGACCGCCCTGTTTCTGAGCCATGATGTCAAAAGCGCCCTTAGACTTATGCCGCAGGAGATCAATGAAGATGCCGATCATGCTGAGGTACTCAAAGCGCTCATTGCCTTCATGCAAAGTGAGAGTGCCACAGCTGCAGTTAATACGCGTCGGGTCCAAGCCCTTGTTGAACGCCTGCAGAATTCCTCACGCAGTTTTGCGGAATACAGCCTGGTATCAAAGAATAAGGCTATCAAAGATTTGCAGAAACTGCTGAAACAAACCGAAGCCCAAGACATTGCCCTAAAAGATATTCTTGCGGTGCTCGGTACCGTAGAGTTTACAGCGGATTTTGCTCCCCAGGTCAAAGTCAATCTCAGTGAGGTCTTTACGGCAATCGGCCGGCATCCCGACCTTTCAGAAGAGCAGAGGCTGTTCGCCCTGCGTTTTCTCAGTAATGATCTTCGCGCAGACAGCACAGAGGCCAGAACCCGCCTGGTCCGAGCAAGAGACGCCGTGGCCGAACGAATTGAAGAAATGGCAGAGCATAATCAGGCCGAGAAACAGGATCCAGAGGGCGGTGACGACGCGCAGAGTGAAGAGACGCAGGCAGCACAGACAGCTTCTGATAAAGCCACTCCGGAGCAAGAGAATGCCGCGGACGGTTTGACAGCAGAAGATATCATTGCTCAGCAGAGTGTGGCGACCCGCCTGCGGTTCCAGTTCATGAAGTGGCGTCATGGCGAAGATTCTCCGGTTTACCGGTCGGCGGTTGAGTACTTATTTAAAAACACAGAAGACCTTGGCGCTGTGATGCCCAGGGATGCCTCAAAACTTCAGCAAGAAGCAGCTAGAAACGAAAAAGCCCTGGCCAAAGGCAATCTCAGCGGCTGGCGCAAATGGTTGGCAAGTCTGGCCCTGGGGGCCGCCGCCTTCTTCGGCACAGCTGAGACCACGCAGGCCCAGGCACCCCTTGGGACAGCGCAACAGACCCCGGTAACAGCAAAGATAGCCGTATCGCAAGAACCGCAACGTGCAGCAACAGAGAATGTCCGGATCAAATCCGCCTCTATTACAGAGGAAGACAAGGCCCTGCCGGAACTGGCCGATCAGCAATCACCAGCCACTCCGCAGGCACCGGAAAAAGCGAAATTTGATCCTCAGACACCGGATGTGCCGGAAATTGATGTCCAACCGGCCGTACCAGCGGCTCCTGGCGCACCGCAGGCACCTGCTCTGCAGCCTGTTCCGGGCACACAGACCATTATAATGCCGGCTTTTACCTTAAGTAAGGTCCAATACGACTTGGATCGGCCTTTAGGCGCTGATTCTACCCGTGACGGGCAGTCCCCGATGATTCCGATCAGCTCTCAGACGCCTGTTCTGCCCGCCCCGCAGCAGGATGGCGGCTCTACAGGCTCTTCAGGCGGCCGTACAGCCGGTAATACGCCTTACGTTCAGCTTGTTCGTGCCATGACACCGTCCTCTAAGGCCGATATTACCTCAGCACCGGCAGACTATCAGGCGACACAAAGCGATTATTACACCACAGATAATGATCATGCATCACGCATGAATTTTAGCAGTACCGGCACGAGTCCGACGATTTGGCTGTCTGCCGCCGTTTCCACAAACGGTCAGGCAGAAGTGGTAGAAGCGTGGACCGGACTTGAACACAAAGGTAGTAATGCAGTAACTGTAGTAAACAACAATGTGGCTAACTTGTTGAGCTCACGCGACTTAGGTCAAGTAGCGCTCGATGAGGGAGAAGCAGGTGCGTGGACTGTGAGCTTCGGCTCGAACCTCACGCAGGTAGTAGAAACACTAAAAGCAGTACTTGTTACAGAAGCAGAAGCATCAGAAGTACCTGAAGTAAATGCAGTAGAAACACCAGTAGTAGAAGGACCTGTTGTAACAGTAGTAGAAGCACCAGTGGCTGAAAGGTTGACTCACGAACGCGTAGGTGGAGTAGCACGGATTGGGAGAGAAACAGGCGTGCGTCCTGAGGGCTTCGGTCCTGCAACCGCACACGCAGTAGAAGCAGAAGGACCAGTAGTAGAAACACCTGTTGAGACGAGTAGTAGAAATACGCAGTATGTTGTATCGCTCTTTGAAGGATCAAGCTATGCTGGGTGGACATACGGCTTTGCCGATATGGCTGATACCCTGGATAATGAGATCCTGGTTAGAACAACTGAAGGTAGCAGCAATCGCAGCAGCAATGGCGATGTATTGGGTTCTGCAAGTGTGGACTCTGGCAACAGAGCGAGCACCAACGGCAATTCAGCATCACCTATGGTTCCGGTCGTGTGGATTACCGGTCAGAATGACGGGAAACGCGTGGCAGGCATCCATACCTTAGAGAAAGGCCGTAAAGCGGCTGTGTACGCACAGACCGTGAAGGCTGATCTGAATAAGGCGCAGTATGTTGCGGTGGTTGTCAGTAACACTCGTTCTGCGAGAACACGTAACCGTGAACCGAGAGATTCTGCTCAGCGTGGGCGTGGAGACACGGATGCTGACGCGGATGGTTCAGAAGGTGCGGATTCTCACAAGAAGAGTACGGCAGTAGAAGGAAATCGCTCTGTCATCGGTTCTAGAAGTGTGGGCAATGACGCCAAGGCGCGAGTCTTGAGCAGAATCGCCCAAACTGACGTTCGTGGGGTGCGCAAGCAGACCACGGTTCGTTCCAATACTGATGAAGTACCTGAAATAGAAGTCAATCGCTCTGTTAGAAAGACAATAAACGGTGATGCTGTAGAGATCACCGAAAATCGAGTTCCTGGAGTGCGCAAAGCCGGGAACAAAAACATTGAGCGTAACAATAGAGAAGAAACAGCCGCAATCAAGAGTGAACGCTCTGAAACGGCTGGATCTGATATTCTTGAAGTGTGGCTGACCGCTGAAAAAGCAAGCCCGATTCAGGATAAAGCTGTTAAGACTTCCAGAAAATCAACACCGGCAGAAATTCCTGCTGGAACCCGGACCATCCTTGAAGGGAAGGATGCGAGGTTCCAGGTGTTTGCGGTTGAAGCCGGCAACACCACACAGACACATCACAATATCCTTACCCGGATACTCGGTGCTGTGAGTGCGTTTATACTGAGTCTGATCGGATTCAGCATAGCCATTCGTGCGCCGAATACCTCTATTAAACCGACAATCAAACAAAATGTGAAGAACCCGGTTCGACGTGTTCTTGGTGAATCCAAGCGTGCGTTTGACCGGGTTTCTTCATTATTCAGCAAAGGAGGAGCAAAATGGTACTTATCAACACGCACAGAGAATTGGAATTCAAGTACTTCCTGGAAATTCCTCAAAGCCGCTGCACGTTCTGTTCAGGCCGGGATGAAGAAGGGCGCACACGTCTTTACCTCATCTTCCGTGATCAGGAACGGGTCTATCAGCGCAACGGGATCAAAGGAACCTGGGACGAGATCGCCAGCAGCGCGGAACGCCGGCAGATCCACTCCGTCTACAGCCAAGCGCTCAGCAGTAACCGCGTCCCGCACTTCAAGAGTAACCGGTTCCATTCGATTCTTAATTAGTGCGGCGGTTATTCTCGGCACAGCAGAAACGGCCCAGGCCGCTTCGACCGAAAGCATTGTTTCTGCTGTGCCGGCCTGGATCCTGCCGGCGCTGGGATTCAGTATGATCGTGATGATCAGTGCTGTTTTGATAGGGAAATTGATCAAGACAGCTAAAGAGCACGAAGCACAGCAGAATTATGAAGAAATCACCTCTGATGATCTGATCGAAGAGTGGACAGAACTTGATATTCTTTCAGCGCGGGAATCAGCAGCTCGTGGGTTGGAGGTGGTTGGATTAGGCGCGGCAGCAGAATTGGTCCGCCGGGGTGAAGTGGATGCTGATTATAACGCTCAGCGCTACGACGCGTATGTCGGCCGGTTAATCGCACAAGCTATGTTTCATGACGAGCATGTACAGGAATGGATGACCGGCAAAAATATTTTAATTAAGTTGACTGGCCGGACACGTTACCGTTTCTACAGCCGGGCGGTGAGAGGCGCGTTTGCTGAACCGGATGATGCCAAGAAAGAATATGGCGAAGACCTGAGCGAGATAAAATTAACCGAACGCAGCATTAAAGAAGATATTAGAGAAGCCGCCCGGAAAGCATGGGCGCAGATAACTGGAGAAGGTGCAGGAGGTGTCGAGCGGTTAACCATACTTAAAGAAAACGCCGCTCAGCGCAGAAAAACTGAAAATATTGCAAAAGGTTTACGCAAACTGAGCAAAGCCGCCGTTTATATCATTTTGGCATTGATCGGGCTGGCAGTATTTAACGCGATGACTGCACCGGCTATGGCACAGACAATCTCCGCCGATACGCAGGAAGCATCGCTCAATACGTCATCAATCTCCAGCGGACAAGCAGCCTCATCCTGGCTGCAACCTGAAAAGCTGCGCCTGCCGTCCAGTGATGATGTCCTGGTCGGACTGAATGTCCGCGATTCAGGCTGGGATGATATGCGCATTATGATGGCGCAGGAAAAATCAGGTGAAATTTATGGCGCCCTTAAAAAGTCTGGCCGGCTGCAATTATGGCACGAGGCCCTGGTGAACCGCCAGGCCGCGTCTTCCGGGGAGGTCGTGATCGGGGTCACCGGACATATTATCGCTCAGGATCCGGTCATTGACGGTCAGCATGTGGCATTGGGTCAGAAGATCGAGATCGCTAAGGGCATATACGCGCGCGTGTATGCGCCGCAGATGTTCCTGGCCTATGAAAATGAAGAGGATGCGATCGTGGCGGTTACGGCCGGCGGACGTCATTTCGTGATCCCGGCTGACCTGAGACAAGAGATCGTGGCGAAGCGTTCCGGCAGTGAGACTGATTGGGTTGCCATTCCACAGCGGGATGATAAGACCAAACGCGTGATTATCAGAGAGCGTACCATCAGAGAATTGAACGGGCGTCTGCCTAAGCATCGCATTAATGGGCACGACGGTCTGCGCGGCGGAGCCGTCATGGTCTTGAGCGCCCGGGCCCAACGCCAGGACCGGTTTGCCTTTAATAAACTCTCCGGCCAGCTTCTGCGTGAAGCCGCTAAGGAGATCGGTACCGGGTATTATGATACCCAACTGCTGAATATGTACCGCACACTCACTTATATGTTCGAACGTGAAGCCGGCTTGACCGAATCTCTGGCCTACCGTTACTTCGAAGAAGGTGAAGTGATCGGGGCCAGTTATGTTGGAAACGTCGATCGTTTCAAGGCTGACATTCCGTATGACAAGGTCTACAGCCCGTATTCCGGCCAGGTCACGAAGGTGGAGCGCACAGGGTTCGGTATTCGTATCGAGATCGAGGGGGCGCCCAAGGTAATTACTGGATTAGAGGCGACGATCATTAGAGAAGGCGAGATCGTCAAAGCTGGTGAACTGATCGGTCTGGATCGCGACAAAGCGCCGGCAGAGGAACGCTTGGTAAGTATTAAAGAACAGATTGAAGAAACGCAGGATGAGGCGGCGAAAGTAAATAAGGCCATTGAGCGTGCCGAACGGGATAGAGAGCAGAAGGAAAAGATACTGAAGAGCCTTGAAGATCGTGAAAAGGCCGGTGAGAGCGCCGTGGCCCAGGCCCGCCGTGAACAGGCGGCACAGATGTCCGGTTGGAGTATCGCGGGCATTAATATTGACCAGTATCAGGCTGACCCGAAAGTTGTGGCGGAACATCTTAAGATGCTGATTAACGGCACGGTCAGCCCGTATCAGGTGGAAACGGGATTGAAGCTGACCCTGGGTATTTCCACCAATGGCAATCTGCCGCTGGGCAATATCCCGGGCATGAGCTTTGGCATGAACGGGTTCGGAACCAACATCAGCGGTGCCGGCGCGACGCAGGGCCCGGCTGATACGCTCAATCTGATGTTCGGTGATGCGCTTTACGAAGGCGGCAATGCTATGGCCGGCAAGGCGCTGGCATGGCTGTATGCCATGAAGTACGCGACACAGATCTGGAATTCGATCGCCACTGAGATCCACCATGGTGATGAGCAGCGGGGCATGATCATTATGCCGCATACCAATGAAATGCTGATGCTGCTTCCGCTGGATTATACCGAACATCTGGTGGTTCAGCGCGACCTGCAGAAGAAAGACGGTAAGTATGTCTTTACCGAAAAGGATAAAGAATATATCACCCTGAAGTCGAACTGGACCCGTATTATCGAAGATGTCCTGAGCACTTTGTCACTCAGTCCGCCGGAGAAGACCCTGCTGGAAGAATATATGACCAATCATCCGATCTATGTACCGGGCGACCGTGAACGCCTTTTCTGGCTGGAAGGAGTCAATCAGCCGGTTGATTCGGATTATCAATATATCTCAATGCGGGGTATGAGTAAGCATCAAATGCGCGAACGTCTGGCCCGGATGCGTAAGGCCCGGAATAATCTACAGACCCGCATCGATGATGCGGCTTTACGTGAAAGTTATCGAAATTTTTATAAATCCGCGATCCCGTATCTTGAAAAAATGCTGGCCCAGGCCTCTGCGGACGGATATAAACCGCAGGAATTTTTGCACGGTTACCGTTATAACAAACGGACCGGGCAGCTGGAAGAGCGCATGCGGATCCGTATGTTCATTGAAGATGAGAACGGCAAGCCGGTTATTCAGCAGTGGTTGTCTAATGATGATGAGGGTGCAGCCTACCGTATGCAGCCCGGCACAGCCTTCTTTATTCCGTCTATCGCGCGCGTGACACATAATCTGCCGGAAGTCCAGGCTGGATTGTATGGCAAGGGCATGAGTTATGACCCGGCAAAAGGAATTTTCAGCCGTTATGACAATCCTTACAACAATGTCTTTCCGGCCACCCGTCCGGTTTTGAAATTGATGAGCAGCGGGACCACCTTTGATCTGTTTTCTTCTCTGGCCCAGGCGCGGGCCCTGCCGCAGGCCGTGGGTAAGAATCTTGACGGGTCTTATGCTGAATCTCTATTTATCCCGGGTATGGATCTGATCATTGTTTCTTACTGGTTTAATAATGAGATCGTTCCGGAAGGCTCGCAGAATGCCGGTATCAGACCGGCACAGGTTACTGGACATTTGATCCCGTTCAAGTTGGCGCAGGGCGGCGGTCAGGGTCAGCCGCGGATTTATGATCAGGCGCCGACATTAGCTTTTACCAGCCGTCTTTCGCAGCGGGATTGGAGCGTTATCCGCTATCCGGTTGATAAGGATGGCAACCGTATCCCGGTCATGATCCGCACGGTGGATCCGCGCACGGGTGCGGTTTATAAACGTCCTCTGCCGGAAGGCGTGAAGGTGGTTAAGCGCGCCGGCGACCGCCTGGGTAAAGACCAGTTCGCCTTCTGGGTGGAGCGTCCGCAGAGTATTCCGCGCGAGATGCATCTGGTGGGTGATGAGGTTCGGTTTATTTCTTCACCGCAGGAATCCGCGATGTATGGAGAGCTGGCGCCGGCACGCACAAAAGAAGACGAACGCCGTGTTGTGAAGCTTACCTGGAAGCTTGATGAGAAAATGATCTGGGAGAACATCCTGCATGACAGCGGTGATGACCAACTTAAGCACACTCGCCTGCTGATCGGCGAAGGGCGCGCGATCGGTTTGGCGGTCCTCGGTGCTAATGCCGAGCCGTTGGATGATAACGAGAGCTACACAGCCGCTGTGAAGCCGGACGGCACCATTGTCCGCTATGATGATGCTAACGATCAGCCTGTGACACAGAAGATCGTAATCCCGGTCCTGGAGAAGGCCGATGTGAACGCGCTGGTCACCTTCCTGCGTAAATATCAGTATCAGCGTATGGATCTGAACACTGTCCGCCGCATGCTGACGGATAAAGATTTTCCGGCTGAATGGAAAGGTGTCTTCCAGATATTTTCCAATGATGCCCAGAAAGCACTGGATAAGGTTCAAGCAACACAGGCGGCTTTTGAAGCGCAGGTACGCATCAAAGACCGCATTATGCAGATGATCAAATCGTCTTATGCCGAAGAAGGCGATCTTATGCGTCAGCGCGCGCAGGCGGTTTTCGGTATCTTTAAAGACATGACCGAGATCGAGGTGGAGATGGTTTCCGGTATGTTGATGATGAAATACCTCAAGGAGATCGCGATCGAGAATAATATGAGCCTTGATCAGCTGATCGAACAGCTTGAGGAGCGCGGCGACCTGCGAGATCAGATCATGAAGCTTCTGCATGACCGGTTTACGCCGACGCATCTTTTCGGGCGCGGGGCCGCGCAGGACAACCAGAGCAAGCTTCGTCAGACAGAAGAAGGCATTCAGCACTTCCGCAACTTTACTCCGAAGACCAGTACCGCATTCAGCGCATACGAGCTCGGCGGAACGACTGTTGCCGGAAGAACAGTGACTTTTGATGAGGCCATCGCGTGGAATAAAGGGCAGATCAACACCTTTAAAGAAGACTATAAAACGGATCTGATAAATTTGATGAACAGTGATGATGCAGATGACAACCTGCTGCGTTCACAGGAAGAATTAGCAGAATCTCATGACTGGCTGACCACAGAAAGCATCCAAATGCGTCAAGCCATGTCTGACATCGCCCATCAGCAGAATATTTACGGAGGCTATGTCAAGGCCGCTGATTTTATCGGACAGTGGTATGACAATGCGGCCTATTGGCAGGGCGCTTATGATATCAGTGATTTTCATGTCCGTCAGGAACAGTGGACCTGGAAGAATGGCGAGCTCATTAAACATCGTCCCTGGTATCATGAACATCAATTAGAAGATATTGACCGCTGGATCGCTGGATATAAGCGCAACATTTCTCTCCTGCAGATCGCCGATACAACACGGGTCGAGAGTTTTGAAGGGCTCTGGATCCGTCCGATCCAGAGCAAGACCGTTTATACGGTAAGTGACGCGCAGAAAGAGGCGGACCGCTTGCGCGAGGAAGTTCGCTCCCTGCCGTTTGCATTTAAGGATATACAGAATATCACGGATGAAGCCCGCGCGGTCTATCAGAAATATACTGATCAGGTTCTGCCGCTGCAGAAGGCCTACGCGGATCTGCTGGCGAAAGACGCGGCCGCGGACGCGTTATTCCAGGGCAACAATCCGAATAAAGAGACAGTGGAAGACATCCGCGCGCGTAAGTTGAAACTCTTCCAGGCAGAAAAGGCTTGGCGTGAGGCGCGTCAGACTGTTCTGGCAGAGCTGGATCAGGTTGGGCAGGGTTATTATCTGGATGAACGCACACGCCGCATTCTGGACTTTGAGCGTGAATTGGCGCTGACTGCTGCCAAAAATTTCTTTGACCGCCGCGGTCTTGGCGCTAACCCGCACGGTGCTATGTTAGAGAACATGAAGAAGTTCGCCAGTTATAACTGGCCGCTGCGTGACATTGCTAATCGCATTTCTGATCTGCGCCGGGCGTCCGACAATGCTGAGAAAGATATTGCGCGTGCGCATCAGGCAGTTGTTCACGCTCAGCAGCAGTTCGATGATTTGGTGACTAATTTTGGCCGTTCATTCATCGACCATTTGGACGAGCATTACGAAGGCGTGGTCCTCTCCCAGAAAGACCGTAATTATATTGCTTATCAGCTGGCCCGGATGCAGCGCGGACCTCCGCGGATCAAATATATGAATGGTCAATTGTACTTAGACGGCCGTCGTGTTGACGCGGCCGGCACGATCAGTCAGGGTCGATTTACCGAGATCTCTTCTTCTGATTTTCGCAACGGCGAGATGTCCGCGCATATGACCGCCTGGATGGATCCGGAACACGGCCGCAATGTCTATATTATGAATGCTCAGCCGAATGCCGAGGGCATGGGCGGACATCAGCTGATGCTGCTTGAGGTTAATCTGACGCCGGAAGAAGCCAGGAATTTTACACATCATTTCGCGATCGGAGGCGGGCAGTGGTCCCGCACCGAACAGCAGGGTGCGTTTGACGAAGAGGGCGAGACCGTGACTGAACGGTACGCCTTGATCCTGGATACATTAGCGTGGCGCAATGATAAATTTTCTTTGAATGTGGTCGGGTTCGGTAAGATCTCAGCATCAAAGAACGGTACACATGTCGGTGGTCTTCAGGGTACGCTAGAATACAAGATCAACGAAAAGGCGCGTTTGATCGTGGAAGGCGGATTCGCGGCATCTAGCCGAAAAGAGACCTATAGTGTTTTCGATCCTGCCACACAGGCCTATAAGCCGTGGACCCTGCGCGGGAGCGATAACTATAATTATCAGAAGATCACACTGGATCATGTCCTGACCGAAAAAGGCGGTCTGCGCGGTCAGATCTCGCTCATGCGTGTGCAGGAAGGCAGCTTTGCCCGTAAGATCAAGGGAAACACCAGTATCTTCCCGTCTATGGGGCTTACCTATAGTCCGAAAGACGCAGCCAAGCGTCAGGCCGAGGCTAAGTTGGCTGAGCTTAAAGAAGACGGTGTGACCGATCCGTTTGAATTGCAGGCAGCGTATCAGAAGACCTATAATGAGACCCTGGCGCAGTTTAAACTCCCGGTTGAGGTCGCTTTTGAACAGGCCCTTGGGTTCAACATGACTAACATTGAGGCGCGTTACAAGAATGTCTGGATGCGGGCGCGTCACCTGGACGGCACCTGGACTTATGGCGCGGGCGCGCGGATCATCGACCGTGAGCAGGTCAAGATGGATGTCAGTGTGTCGGTTGACGCTCTCGGCACACCTGTGGTGAATCTGGCGACATCCGCCCAGCCTTTTGACGGTGTCGAATTCAGCGCTTCGTTGGGCAATAAAGATCCGCTGGTCAGCGCCACGATCGATATCTTTAAACTGGCTAAAGTATTGGCAGTGAATGAAGAGACCGAAGCGGCTGCGGCCGTGACCCTGAGAGATCTCTCCCGGACTCAGATCATGGTGGGTCTGGATCTGGCCGGTGTGGTCGATGCTGACGCGCGACAGATCGTCAATATTATTATGCAGATCCGCAGCGACAAAGACTTCATGAAGACCAATCCGGGTTTTGATCAGATCCTGGCCCATGAGAAATTCAAATCTCATCAAGACCTGAAGAACATCCTAGATAAACGCATGGTTGTCAGCAAGCTTGCTTGGACTAAGACCGTTACGGAAGAATTCGTTGCTTATGAAAAAGCGGATATTGATCCTTTCCTGGCCCTGGCCCTTGCACCTCAGCCGTTCGATCAGCCCAAGCCGTATGATGTCAATGTTTACCTGAATGAGAACTTGTGGCAGACCAGATATGCTGTTCTTGAGACGGACGCCGGGGATCTCAATACGAGCGTTGTCGGGCTCAGGAAGCGCATCGCTCATGAATTAAAGATCGCGAACAATAAAGATTATTTCGGCTATGCCCGCTTGCTCGGCCGCTTGAGCCAGGGGCTGACGATGGAAGAATACAGCGTGGCTGTGACGGTCGAGAAGGCGTATGAAGAATACAACGAGAACGGCATGATCCGGTTCGCTCCGGGCAGCGGGTATTACTTCCGTATGCCGTACCGTGGTGAGATTATCGAGATCCCGATGGGTGACGGGAAAGGCCTGGTCATCGTTCCTGAGTTAGCTGAAAAATATAATCTGCGTGAAGAATTGCGTAGCCCGTATCCGATCCCGGTCGAAGCGAAGCTGAATATGCTTAGATTGATCGAACAGGCTTACGAGGGGGATGGGTACTATGTGGTGCCGGGCGAAGGGCTTTATCAGATTACCGACAATCAGCTTGATCTGCACCCGGATGCCACAGACATTCCGGCTGAGGCGATCATCGTCCGCAGTGAACAGGGCATTGCAGCAACGGCAAACCATTTTGCTCTGATCGTACCCAACAGCCAGGGAGAATGGGTCAAGATTTTTGCAACGGAGGCCGAGATGGTCAACTTGCTGAATGACAGGACCTATGGATTAGATTATTACCTGTTGACAGAAAAGGACCAAGACGGTGAACCTATTCGCATGCTGGCTGTCCCGGCTGAGGAAGGCATGTCCGGTGCCAAAGAAACCATTGACGGCCGCTGGGTGATCGGTGTCGGATATATGAACAGAGAATTGAACGACCGCCTGGATAGCGAGACTGAAGAATTCAACGCCGGGACACTGGAGAAGGATGGCGAACCGGTGGTCATGCGCCTGAACCGTCCGAATGTCACGGCAGACACCTTAGCAACATCGCTGACCCGTGAAGAAGCCGAGCAAATGATTATAGATAACATGGCGACTGAAGAGTCAGAGCTGAACGCGCCGCACTTTGTCCTGCGTCATCTGAAGGACAACCTTATGGATGCCTTCCCTTATTATCAGGATATCGATGGTGACCAGGAATATGATCCGCAAACCGATGCATTCAGCAAGGGTGACCCGCGTTTCTATGAATCCCAGCCGAATGAATCTTCGCGCGGTGACCAGTGGCAGCCGCTGAAGACCTTCGGTATCTATGATCCGCAGACCGATACATTTTACACCTTTGATTTTGCCGGCGAAGACGGGCGTATCGGATACGCTGCGATGTCTGATATCTTAGCGCCGTATTCGTCTGTTGTCGTGAATGAAGCCGGTCAATCCGTTTATAAAACCACGGAAGGGCTGGACGCGCTTATAAGCGAAAACATCCTGAGATGGGCTAAAGAGACAGAGGGCGGGCGCACGCGTTATATCTTAGAAAGCCCCTATTCACCGGTTGGGTTATCGCGTGACTTGCGCGATCAGTTCGAAAACATTCTTGAGCAGGGTCATTGGCTGGTCCTTAAAGAAGACACCGTTATTCCGTCCAGCGTGGATCCGCAGAAATTGATTGCGGTGACCTCTAGATTCGAAGCGCTGCTGGAAGGTTCCCTTGAGGATAAAATTGAAATCGTCCGAATGGATGCGGACGGATATGTGACAGCCCATGTCTACCTTGATTACAATCCTCAGAAATCACGGATCGGAGTTGTCGATAGCGCCGTTGAGCGTATCTACAACTTGGCGGATTATATCGAATCCCCGGCCGATGTGCAACCTGTCGCTGATGCGACGACGTTGGATGAGCTGACCTATAGCGACATGAGCGATGTTCCGGAATTGACCCTTCAGCGTTTCCACAAGATTATGGATGCTGTACAGCGGTTGGGTGAGGATCTGAAATACGTTAAGATCCGTGATCTGGATGTGACGCGCTATTTTGATGGACCGTATTATACGATTGAAGTCTTTGAAGAAGGCGCCAGCGATCCGATCGTCAGTATTCGCCCGCTGCAGGAAGAGATCGTTTGGTTTGACGCCGAGGGGAACGAACGCTACACCACTGATCTGTACGGCGAAGAGGGCGTCCGGGTCAAAATTGGGGATCGCTTCGAAGAGAATGTCACCGGCGTCTTCGAATTTCATGAAGACGAAGACACCGGGTTATACGTTAGTTTGCGTGAGACAGAAGAAAATCCATCGTACACGACCATGAAACGTACCCATACTAATGGTGCCATACAGCGAGAAGAGGTTGCCACTGTAAAGAGAAATGACGTGATCAATATCCTCAACACCGGTCAATCGTTACAGAACATCGCTGAGGGAGCGGACTTCACCTATGCCGATGATTATGTTTACGACAATGAGCATAAATTGGCCGAACGCCGTATTGGCGTTCATGATCAACACGCATGGACCATCTATCCGCAGGTTCAGGATGGGCCGGTTGAAGGTATTACGGAAAAACTGCTGGCCTTAAGCGATGTCGGTCAGAGCTGGGGTCAATTTAATATTACTTCTGATATGGAATGGGAGATCGCCAAAACCGTACGGGTTTTCGGCAACAATTACAAAGTTGAGACCTATGACTACCGTATTCCTAATGATCCTTTAGAGCGAATCTTTTTAACGATTAGGATGGAGAATGGTCAGCTGATCGAAATGATTGCCGGATTGGCATTTGATCAGCGTACCGGGGATCAGATCCGTTCATCTGTCCTGGAGATGAACTACGACGAAAAAGCCCAATTTGATTATCTTGAAGAAGATGAACGGGAGCAGTTGGATATTATTGACAACGCTGGACAGCTGTTTGATGCAGAAAAGATCGAGACCCTTATGGGCGCGATGGCCAGACGGTTCCCGGAAGCCGTCAAGATTGATCGTGCAGGACGCCTGACCCGGTTCTTTGATATTATCGGGCAGGAAGATGAGATCCTGCCGGAAGACTATCCGCAGATCTTCTGGGGATTCATGCGCCGCATGGGAATTACCCCGGACACAGAATTTACGGTCTTGCGTGAGCGGGCCCGCCTCTGGACCGGTGATGGATATTCTGATCAGTATTTCGCCCGGCCGAAATTGCATTACCTGATCCCCAATGACAGCCGCGGGCGGGATGCTGTGGTGGTCTATCCCAACGGCGATATGACCCTGAACTTGTGGTGGCTGGAGGGTGAAGAAAATGTCCATGTTATAAACGGCGGTCCGCGTTATTACGATATGCCGACCGGGGTTCTTCCGGGTATGATCACGATCGATGCAGACAATGAGCTGAAGCAGGTCGGCATATACCGTGCTCCGGCTCAGGGTGAAGCTGAATTCGATATTACCTTATATGAGCGCGAGAATGGCCGTCCGCTGGAAGGCGCTGACCCGATTGTGGATGTCCATGCTGGCGGCGGACAGATGTTCCAGACAGCGTTTTATAATGAAGACGGCTCCAAGGATGTGTTCATCGGTCATGAATATGAGATTATGGACGCGGAATTCAAACGCAGCGCCATCTATACGGCCGGTGGTCAGCTTCTGGCTGAGAAGTATTCCCATGTCACGGTTCAGATCGTCAAAGAGCTGTTGGGTGTTGGAACCAATGGGGAAGAAACGATTGTCTTTGATCCGCGCCAACCATACCGCTATCCGATCCAGGCTTACATGAGGAATGCCGAAGGAGAGAATCTTGCGGACGGCACCATCGTTAAGACCTTTGTTCACCAGGACAGCATGATGGATTTTAGCGCTGATCCTATAAAAGCCGATGTGGGTGCTCAGAAGAGTGAATTTGTGGTTTATGAATCTGAGGGCGTGGCGCCGCAAACAATCAATGCTCAAAAGTATACCTATATTGATGACGAGCTTCAGGAAAAGACCCGCTGGCAGCTGGGTAAGGATTATTTAGAAGCATTGCCGTGGAAGACGGCGATCTTCCTGCTGATGCTGTATCTGGCTATCAATTTCGGCTTCGGCAAGATCATTGAAATTTTCAAGACAGCAGGACGAAAAACCGGTTTCGGATTGTCTCGTCTGATAGCTGTCTTTGGACGGAAACATAAAAAGGAACGTGCTGACTCAGCAGATGAGGGTCAGGAAAGAATTGAAGATATGGTTAAAGAGATGGAAGCCTTCATCGATGCTCTTCCGGCATACGGATTTCAAGCGGGTTCAGCTGAAAAGACAAAAGAGAATCTCAAAGACGAACTGCGCAGCCTATTGAAGGCCGGGGTCAGCAAAGAAGATATCGTGAAAAATCAGTTTAGATTGTTTGTTAAAGTGTGGTTTGTGCCGGTCATGGCCCGCAAAGCCTGGATGGGAGAATATCAGCAGAGCGATATATCGGATCGCGGGTTATGGGTAAGGGTCAAACGCTTCTTGCGCATTGACCGAAAGGTCAAAAAATATGCCCTGGGTCATAATTATGAAGAAGTCGAAGAACGGGCCAATGAGATCCTTTCTAAGGTGGGCTATCAGCTCGAGAATGGCAAGGCAAACATGGTCTATGACAAGACGCAGTGGAAAGAATATATCCGTCACATGTATATTTACGATATGGTCAACCGCTCCAGCGGAAGACTCTCGAATGTAACCATGACCGACGCGTACTTCTTTTATCGCGCCCTGCAGAGTATGGGCCATGATCCGCTGTTCGGTAGAAAGCTGGAAGAGCGTCACTTGGATCTGTGGGATAAGGTTGTCCTGGCACACAATAAAGCGATCAAAGCTCACACCAAGCACGGGGCTGCACATCATGATGATATCAGCGGCTATTTCCGCACGCCGGGATATATCCGTTGGTATGAACAGCAGGATGAGACCGGATTGACCGGACGTGATCGTGTGGAAATCGAGCTCATGAAAGCCGATCTGTTGGAGCAGACCCTTAAAGCCAACGAAGTTCTGCCTAAGTTGTATTCTGATGTTAAGACCACGATGTATGGATTTGCCGGCTGGATCCGCATCCTGCGGAATTTTAACCGTCCGATCAGCGCCATCATCAGTGTCGTGATCCTCTCATCATATGGGATGATGTTTACCTATCAGCCGAGTCTGCTGGGAGCCTTAGGAACAAGCAACATCGCCTGGCCGGCGTTGATCGCCTGGCTGCCGTGGGCCGCATTGGCTTTTGCGGTTTTACTGGGTGTTAACATTGTAATCCGATTGTTGGATGAGCACTTTAAGGCCCGCAACACTCTGGAGGATTTCGGTTATGGGGAAAGCGTGGCAGAGTCGGCTTATGATGACAAGGCGCCGAAGGGCACGCGCGGCCGCAAAATACGGGCTACGATATCGACAATAGTGGTCCTGGCATCCAAATTGATATTTAACCTCTATATTATGAAATGGATTGGCGGTGCTCTGCTCATCATCGGGACCAGCACGTGGTCAGTTCCGTTTGCAACGTTTATTATTGTGGGAATTCCGTTCGCGGTGCTCTTTGCATTCAGCTCGTGGGAGTGGTCGAACCGCACAACGGCAGAAAGGGTCCGCACAGCCTTGGCAAAAACGATCGGGCTGAGCGGAACTCTGCTTATTGCAGCGGCTTATTTCTTCGGATTCCACAGCTGGGTCGGGTTGTTATTAGCGGTTCCGTTTGTGGCCATGATGAGCGTCATCCTGTTATTAGACGCGTATGCATACTGGTACCTTTGGGAAGGGAAGCTGGGCAACTGGATCGCCAAGTGGACAGGGGCGTACCGTGTCAGCGCCTGGAACATATCTGCTCCGCATCGCCTGCTACGCAATACAATGACCGCTGGTGTGGTGCTGTTATTCATGTTCATGGATCCGACAGGGACGCTTAGTGCGCTGGCCTTCGGTCATGGCATCTTATGGACGGCTGGATTATCGGCCATACTGATTGCTGGTATTTCCGTGCTGAACGTTATATTCTTCCGGTTCGGCATCGCCAAGATCGGCGGGGATTCGGCCGCTGATGTCTTCCCGCGGGCGATGGAACGGTTTGCTGTGCAGAACCTGCCTGCGACACCAGAATTGACAGCACTGGAGAAAGATCCGAAAAAACAGGTTGAGATTAATGGAATCGTCTTCCCGAGCCGCGAACATGCCGTGGCAACTGCCAAGGCCTGGAACAGCTTTATTGATCAGTATGTGACCGATGACCTTTCTACTGATGGAGATGATAAAGACAAGCAAGGCGAAGCCGATAAGCTGAAATTCAAAATTGAAGGGATCGATGACGCAGATTTCTTTGCCGGTGAGGTTGTAGCAGCGCCGAATCTGCGCAAGGTCACTCCGGAAGTTAAACGTATCCGTTACCGCATCCAGTTTTTCCTGGGCACCCTGCTCATGGATATGGAGCGCACACCGGTATGGGATCAGATGCAGATGCTTTCAACTGCCCTGCCGCATTTTGATGAGGTCTTGATCTATCCGTTCTCCATTAAGACCCGCGCGGATTATGACGGGATTAATTCCCCCTACCGTACCGGAGAAACTTTGCTGACCTACTTTATCAAGCGGCATGGAGCCGAATGGCATAATTTTAAGACACGTATGAGAGAAAAATATGGCTCTGATCATCCGGATGTTAAAAGGTTAGATGAGTTTGATTATCAAAATGGAGAAATCCTCGGAACATATGACAGCCGTGATCAAGACTATCATCTGGAAAGTGAAGAGCTGGAACGCGAGGTCAGTCTGTGGGTTTCTTACCGTTATCAGCCGCTGTCTCGTAGCGTGCGCGGGATTATGCATCATCAGAAGATGTATGCGTTCTACGCTCGGGTAAATAATCCGAAGCTGAGTCAGGAAGAAGCTATGCAGAAGGCTCTGGAGAAATATGAATTCCTTCTTGGATTCCAGAAATATGGCGACTTTTTACCCAATTATGAAAAATATCTTGAAGCAATGGAAGATTGGAGGCGGGACACAACCAAAGATAAGCCCGAGAAAGATAAAAACATTATCTTGGTTGAGGACGCCAATTATCTCCTGCGTAAATATCCGGGTCTGAAAGGAGCCTACTTATCTGGTAAACCTTTTGGGGCCGTCTTTACTTACCGCAAAGAATTAAACGGGAAAGAGAAGAAGATCCTGTATGAATTTAAAGATGAACAAGGCGGATACATTGTCGAAATAGACCATATTGATCTGCCTGCCCATTACTTTGCCGGACAAGGGAAACCCGTCAACCAGAATCACCTTTACCGTTTCGTGCGCGGAGAAGTCGTTCAGATGATGGATATGAACCAGGATTTCTATCTGGAAGAAACCTTCAAGGCGCCGAATCTGATCGCTGAATTCCGCAAAAATGAGCGTCTGGTTATTATGGGGTATCCGGAAGATATTGTGACAGACGTCAGTTCACCGGCCGGTAGTGTCCACGCCTTTGGGGACCACACCTTCGCCACCCTGGTTCAGCGGGCATTGAACTGGAACGGGGTCCGCTTCCATTATGGACATCCGGACTTCGTCCGGGCTCGTAGTTTCCGTCAGCTGGGTCTGTTAAGTGCGCCGTGGGTCAACGAGGACATTTTCGGGGCTTATAAGGGAACGCTGTATGGTGAGGAAGTTTCCAACAGTGAGATCATGCAGGCAGCCAAAGGCCGTGAAGGTGTCTATGAAGGCCTGCTGGGTATTTCGGATAAATTCGGCGCCGGCGCAGCAGAACAGGCCGTGACCCGTATGCTTTATCTGTTCAACCGTTCCGGCAAGATCGGTTTCGGCCGTGTCTTTGTTCACTTTATTGCCTCGATCGGCTACTTCCTGCGCAAGCCGTTGGTTGTTCTGCAGAACAATCTTTATATCCTGACCATCGTTTTGGGCGGTCTGAGCCTCTTTGCCGCATTTCCGGGTGAAGTCGTCTTCGGTCTTGTTGGTCTCATGCTGTCGCAGGCCATCACCATGACCGGATATATTCAGCTGATCAAAGAACACGGGTTCTTCAAAGGCACATGGAGATTTATGAAGGTCTTCCCGGTCGCAGCGTTATCTTATCAGGCTTTGATTTACGGTGCGTTTGCTCCGGGTGTCATCAAGGCGACCATTAATAATGCCGACTATGTCAAGACCGGACGTCGTCCGGGCCGTGAACACCGCACGCCGTTCCGCAAAGATGTCGGTTCAAGCGACCATATGGAACTCTATAAATATGTGGCCCTGGATGATAAGCCGGTATCAAAATACGGCAAGGTCGTTAACGGTTTTGTTAATGCCGCTTTAGGGATGATCCTCTGGCAGACCTGGGGCAGCATCTGGTCTCTGTTCCCGCTGATGATGATCTTCTCGTCCATGGTTGGCCCGTATATGCTGAATCCGGGTTCAACTCCGCTGACGGTTAGTTCCAAGACCTGGGTTAAGAATCATATCTTTGATATGAAACATGCTGCCTATAAAGCGGGTAAGAAATGGATCATCATTACAGGTAGCTTTGCCGCCCTTTGGTTCGTTTTAGGCGGTCTGCCGTTCTTGCCGATCTTTGGGGTTATGACGGCGTACTGGGCGCTGGGATTCTTCCAGGATCGTTCTGGCGAGGGGAATCGTGTTAAAAAGGTGCGTGATACGGTTGACGAATATGTCAGCATTACAGTGGTCATGAGTATTCTGACGGTGCTAGGAATTGCCGCTTTAGTTTACGCTGTGCCGCGTGATCTCATTAAAGGACGCATAGGTTGGATCAAGAAGATTTATAAAAACGGTGTCGGACAGAACGGACGGTTAAAGGAAACACAGGATGAGGGTAGCTATGGTCAAAAACAGGCAGAAACCAATCATTCGGCTGACGCACCAGGCGAGACAAAAGATAAGGGCCAGCAAAAGACGTCCGTTAAAGACGGTCAGGAACAGGATGCCGGCAGCCAAAAACAAAAGAATACAGATGTGTCTGATTCCGCTTCAAAAACTGCAAAAGAATTAAGCATTGGAACGTTGCAATCAATAAAGAGGGAATACAATCACAACGAAGATCAGATTGAAGTAGATAAAAAGGCCAAAAAATTGTGGAAATATCTGCTTGGTCATTCGCATGAGAAGATAAATGACGCGATTTCTCTTATAGCTCAGGCCGCAGAACTCGAGCAGGCGTTAGAGAAAGAAAAAGATAACGCTAAGAAGAACGCCTTGAAGAAAAAGATTTCGAATGTAGAAGGGCAACTGCTGCCCATTATCCCTGCCCTCGATCTGGCGACATTTGGGGTTCATCTGCAGGGGGAAGAAGAGCAGGCCGAAGCCAGTCAGGGCTTAAATGAACTTTTCAAGCGTCAACAGGATTTGATAAAGGAAAACAGAAAAGCTAAGAACCAGCAGTCAGCTGAGCGCAAAGCAGAAATTGAAGCGCAAATCACTCAAGCTCAGAATGAGTTGGCCAGAAAAGTCCCCGCTCTTACGACCCCGGTTATTACCTATTATTTAGAGAACGCAGCCGATATCCAAGAGGTGATAAAGGCCCTTGTCCAGCAGCATCAGATTTATTCCAACCAAAAATTCGAAAAGGCACTAAAGATCATCCAGAAAAGAAAACGGGATGAATATCAAACAGTGACGTCAAGAGAAAAGCAAAAGATGTTCTCTGATATTTGGGAACAGGATATTAACGAAAATATTAAGAGTTTGTTGCATGCGCTGGTCGGAGAAAAGAACCAGGAGCGACAGGATGCAGGATCGTCTGCGGCTAAAGAATTGAAGAAGCGGCTGGATAAATCAGTAAAAATTCGTGCCGAGTTGTATATAGAGAAGCATGGTTACGACATCGAACTGCTTAAACAGCAGGCAATCAAGGCGGGAGTCGATGTCCCAAGCCGCGGGGAATGGATCTTCGCGAGAATGCGTTCAGATTTACAGCAGGCTCTATTGGTTAAATATGATTTTGATCGGCAGGCTGTTTACCGCTCCATGATCAGTGAAGCGGAAATGCTGGCAGTACTGAGCCGCTTCCTTAACGCTCATGACAGTGAAGAAAGCCTCTATGAGGCAGATGATCTGGTTTTGGCCGGTAATGATGACTTGAAAACTTTTGAAGAAGCACTGCGGTTATTTGAAGCAGGTGTGGGCCAGCGGATCGTGATCCTGGGCGGATACGGCCGTTTGACCCTGCCGCTGATCCAAAAAGCCGTGCAGGCCGGCTTCTCCATCAAGGTGGCTGATGATCGGATCATCAGTGACGGCCAACAGCTGGCCGAATTGATGGCGGAAGTCAATGATGAGAATATGTCGCAGATCATTAACCGCAGTGAAGCGGATATGATCCGCCAGATTATGGTCCAGATGATAGGCGGGGATAATGAGATGCTCCGGAAGTTTAACGCAGCGGTCGTGCTTGAAGAAGATTCGGCCAATACGCGTCAGAATTTTGTGAATTACCGCCAAAAACTGATCGATGAGGACCGGCTGCAGGACGGGCAGTTATTCCGCGCCCTTTTCATTCAGACGCCGCACCAGCAGTTCCGCACACACGCCACTTTTAATAGTGTTTTCCAAGCTGAAATTGCCGCTGACAAAATAAAAGGCATCAGCCGCACCATTGACCTGCGCATTCAGCCTACGGCAGAGTTCAGAAGTCTACTTATCGCAGAGCTAATTAAAATTATCGCCTATACCAAGAAAGGCGATATTCTGCCGGTCTACAAGGACAAAGACGGTCTCCCCGCCATCCCGGCAAATATATGGAAAACAGGGGCCCAGCTCTTCACTGATCTTACTGCATCTGATCAAAATGACCTCGCTGTGGGCATGTTTCAGATCATCGAAGCGGCCGGCTTTAACAGAATCGACATCGTCTCTGAGAATGATCCTGATGCGGTAAAAGAATTTATATCAATAGTGATAGCCCCGACGTTTATTAGAGAGATTCAGGAAGATATTCGCGCAGAGCGGCCGGCAATTACCGCACAGGAAGACGGCTACGACCTGCGCGTCAGCGATGTTCAGATCCCTGAGCAATACCAGCCGGCTGTCGAGGCTGCTCTGCGCAAGGCCCTGCAGGAAGGCGCGATCCTGATCAAGGCGGTTAATGCCGAAGGTCAGGAAATCATCATCCCGGCCGATCAGATCACCATCCGCTTCTCCAGTGTGCATTTTATCATCGATATCAAACAAGCCCTGACCAGCCTTCGCGTTGTAATGAAGGAAGAGAACGAGACCCCCGCGAAGCAGACGGAAGATACCCAAAACCCGCCCGCCGCCGCAGCCGAACCGCAAAAAGCTGAACCTGCCGCAGAAAAAATCGCTGACCAGAAAGAACCGGCGGCAGCAGAAAACGAAAATAAAGCAGCTGCTGAAAAGTCTGCAATACAGGAAAACGAAACGGCTCCGGCTGAAACTGCAAAACCATCTGAAGAACCCAAAGCCGCAGAAGTCAAACCTGTTGTTGAAACTCAACCAAGCCGGACAAGCCGCCTCCGCCGTTTTATTCGCCGTGTCGTGGGCATCTCTTCAATGCTGGCTATCGTTTCCTTGAGCGCCTATTCCGCGTTGTTCCTCCTTGCCAAATACAACGATCTGCCGGGAGTCAGCAAAGACATCACGGCAGCCTTTACAGCTTCAGCTGAAGAGTTTGTTTCTGCTGTCCCGGCCTGGATCCTGCCGGCGCTGGGATTCAGTATGATCGTGATGATCAGTGCTGTTTTGATAGGGAAATTGATCAAGACAGCTAAAGAGCACGAAGCACAGCAGAATTATGAAGAAATCACCTCTGATGATCTGATCGAAGAGTGGACAGAACTTGATATTCTTTCAGCGCGGGAATCAGCAGCTCGTGGGTTGGAGGTGGTTGGATTAGGCGCGGCAGCAGAATTGGTCCGCCGGGGTGAAGTGGATGCTGATTATAACGCTCAGCGCTACGACGCGTATGTCGGCCGGTTAATCGCACAAGCTATGTTTCATGACGAGCATGTACAGGAATGGATGACCGGCAAAAATATTTTAATTAAGTTGACTGGCCGGACACGTTACCGTTTCTACAGCCGGGCGGTGAGAGGCGCGTTTGCTGAACCGGATGATGCCAAGAAAGAATATGGCGAAGACCTGAGCGAGATAAAATTAACCGAACGCAGCATTAAAGAAGATATTAGAGAAGCCGCCCGGAAAGCATGGGCGCAGATAACTGGAGAAGGTGCAGGAGGTGTCGAGCGGTTAACCATACTTAAAGAAAACGCCGCTCAGCGCAGAAAAACTGAAAATATTGCAAAAGGTTTACGCAAACTGAGTAAAGCTGCTGTCTATATCATTGTGTTTTTAATCGGCTTGTCAGCACTCAACGCGATGACGGCACCGGTCATGGCGCAGACCATCTCTGCCGATCAGCAGGAAGCATCACTTCATGGGTTGCCGCAAGAAACCGGATTTGACATAGATGATATCCGTATGCCCTCCAGCGAAGATGTCTTGGTCGGCCTGGGAGCCCGGAATATTTCCCGGGAGGACATACAGATTATGATGGCGCAGGAAAAATCTGCAGCGATTTACAAGGCATTGGAAAAGGCCGGCCAAGAGCATCTCTGGCACGAAGCCCTGGTGAATCGTCAGGAAGCGTCTTCAGGCCAGACCGTCATTGGTGTAACCGCGCATATTATTGCGCAGGATCCGGTCATAGACGGCAAACCTGTAATCCCTGCCCAGCGGATGGAGATTGCCGAAAACGTTTACGTGCGCGCACATGCACCGCAAATGTTTCTGGCTTATGAGAACGCTGACAATGAGATAGCAGCGATTACCGCTGGCGGGCGCCGTTTTGTGATCTCGCCTGAGTTGAGGGATGAGATCGCAGCTCAGGAAAATTTCAGTGATGATGATTGGGTCGTTATTCCTCAGCTCGATGATGACAGGAGCCGCATTATCATAATGAAACGCACCATCAGTGAATTGAGCGGGCGCCTGCCGCAGCAGCGTATCAACGGGTATGAAGGTCTGCGCGGCGGTGCGGTTATGGTCATCAGCGCACAGACCAAGGGGCAGGATAAAAAGACTTTTCATGACCTTGCCGGCCAGCTTCTGCGGGAGGCCGCAGAAGTGATAGGTTCTGATTATTATAAAACTCAGCTGCTTAACATTTACCGTGTTCCGACTTACCTTTTTGAGCGCGAGGCCGGACCGGCCGAATCTGTGGTGTATCGGTATTACGAAGAAGGCGAGGTCATGAGCGCCAGCTATGCAGGCACCATCAAAGGCATTGAGACGGATGTTGCGTATGAGCGGGTTTACAGCCCGTATTCCGGTAAAGTCGATAAGGTCGAGCGCACAGATTCCGGCATCCGCGTCATGATTAAGGGTGCCCCAAGAGCCATTATCGGTTTAGAGGCCACGATCATTCGTGAAGGCGACATTGTGACGGCTGGCGAAATGGTCGGCCTGAATAACGTTCAGGTTCGCGCAGGTGGCCGTCTGCCGGCATCAGAAGAAGAGGTCGAAAGCGCACGTGAAGAGGTTGCCCAGAGAATAAAGGTAGATAGTCAGCGCGCCGCAAGTACACAGGTAAACCTTTCGCAGCAAGAAAAAGATGCATCTTCACCGAACCATCGCGCACCTCAGGATGAAAAGCAAAGACAGATTATAGAAAACAGGGCCGCCAATTTACGAACAGATGTGAGCGGAACAGAATACAGCGGCCAGCAGCAGGAGATAATGAGCGTTATCGAGCGGGCTCGTTTCCAAGTTCTGCATAACCGCTTATTTATTGATACCGAAGATGAGCCGGATCTGATCGTGGCCTCGATTGCGAAAGGCACTCTTTATAAAGAAGTCTATTCATTCAGTTCCCTGGATGACGTTCAGGATAAAAATTCTTTCATGTATTTTATCCGCAACAACCCCACTGCTACAGTGGAGATTTATCAGGTGCCTGCAGACGTAGAACGTGGTGGTTTTGATATGTCCAGTATCCGGCAGGATCGATATCGTTTATCTACTATAGAGGAGATCGATAGAGCTATCCAAAATGGAGAACATATCGTTGTTGTCGTGGAAGGAACGGTTGAAGATGAGCATTTTGAAGGAATATTATTCGCGGGCACAGAGGCAGCTCAAGATCGCAAAGAGCTGAATGACCGCGTCAGGGACCACCTTCTGCAGACGATACGGCTGCAGAAGGTGTTAGGTTCAGCCGAAGGCGGAGTTCTCACAATTGAACAGCAGCGGGCGGCAGTCCGGGCAAAATATCCTGCGAGTTTCGGAAATGCTGTCTTTAAAAACACATCTTTATTTGTGGCCGCCCAGGTTGGCACAGATAACCGTGGATTTATTAGAAGTGTCCGGTCGCTGCTGACGAGCGGAAATTTTCATCGCCTTAATATTGACGGCGCGCAGTATCCTGCCATGACCATAAATGGTCAGACGTTTGTGCTGCGTTATTGGCCGTTTGATACCCATCATATAGTCAAACGCTACATTCCCATACCTGTTGAACTGAATGGTGAAGGCCGTGTTATTAAAGAAGAACGAGCGGCTGTGATCAGAGAATTAAAACGATCGTTAACCAGCGCGGACCAGGTGCGGGGGACGATCATTCTCGGAGAATATTTTTATCAGGCTGAAGGCGTTAAGAACGGCATCGGCAGGATCATGCTGGCCCGGGAACAGCAGGCGATGCAGGATCAAAAGGCCTATATGGATAAGAAGATCATATCTGAACTCTTGTTCCTGCCGGCAAATTTTTATATCCAGAGTCCGGTTCCAGTCAGCACGCCAGGAAGCATCCTCTTCGATCTGATGTTTAAACCGGACAATGATCTGTATAGACCGTTGACCAATGAAGAAAAAACGCAGTTTTTGGCGCAGTATAGAACGCTTTATCGTGAGAATGTTTCCGCTCGTCTGGATGCTGATTCTACTTTGGATCTATGGCAGAAGAAATGGAACATGTTAAATAAGCAGGAGCAGGACCGGGCGCTTAGAGAAGCCGATATCCTGGTCAATGATCTACTCAGCGCCGATGAGAGAGATCTGCTCGATGCCTTTAGTCAGCGCCGGCACAATGAAATGGAAGTCCTGACAGCCTTAAATTGGCTGTCGCAGGGAGCGCGTTTTGCCGGGGAGATCATGGAGCGCTATGACACCCGGCAGGTTGTTGTGCCGCGGGCGTTAGGTCCGGAGTCCGCTGTGTTTGACGCCCCCCGGCATCAGGCAGCTGTCGATATTTTGACACAAAAATATATTTCTTTCACCGGGGAATTAAATCTGATTTCGACATTGACCCTGGGAGAACATACCAGCATCGGAGTCAATACCGGTCAGAATATGAACTTTTTGGAGAGTTTGCTGCAGCTGGGTATTACTGTTGACCTTAAGTCGGTTATCAATCAGGGGGCCATAGCAGCAACAGGGGATCCTACCAGCACACGCTTCGTTACCGCACCGACACGAACGCGGTTCAATCTTTATATCGGCGGATTTCCGCTATCTTTGGTGCTTGACCGGGTGTTGTTGGGTCAGGTTCTGGAGGCGCATCAGGATGAAGATATTTACGCGATCCAGATCAAGGACGGGTTTTTCTTCAGCGACCTTGAAACATATACCCGTGAGCAATTTGATGTTCTTACCAAAGCCGTCGCTGACGCAAGGGTTGTTGTAGGCAAGACAGAGGTCAATGTCGGAGGCCGCGTCAAGACAGTGGCGTTTTATCTTGTCGCCCGTCTAAAAGCTGATGGGAAACCAGAGCTGCAGGTCTTTATGTTGACACCGGCGGCTTATGAAGCTGAAGCACACAGGATCGATCGTGAAATCGCACAGTATCAAGATTTTATCAGGTCTCAGCGGGAAGGCGGATATAGCGCCCGTTATGGCGCGAGAGGGGGCACCTATGCTCAGAATATCGCAACCGGCCTGTTGAAATCTTATGATCAGCAGCGTCTGGCTGACTATCCGAATGCCTACACCTGGGACATGATGGTGGTGGCTGAACGGATGCTGAACGCGCATGATCGAGAGCGCGCCCGTGATATTCTGGATTTTTATTATCAAGCCTATCAGACGCAGATCCGAAAAAACAAAAAGATTGGGTTAGCGGGATTATTTGATAATGACCGTAAATACTTTGAAGGCTTTGCTCCGTCATATCATGCTTACACAGGCGTACCGGAAACGCGTGCTGACCTGGCCTCGACAGCTGCGGTTGGATATATGATCCTTCGCTACGAAACAGCAACCGGAGACAGTCAGTATCATGAAATGCTTCAAGATATTGCTTACTGGCTGCGCGCGCGTCAAGAAGCCAGCGGAGGACAAGGTATACGCTCAACAGAGAATGGCCCGCTCAATAAATATGCCGAGCCGAATGCCGTGGCTTTCGCGTTCTTGAACGCGTACGACCGTATCGATAAAGAGTATCGAGGCATAGATAGGATCGGCAATATTTTCGGCCACAATAATCGGTCCTTAAGCGGACGTGCCGCTGATGATATTCAGCGCTGGCTGGTGACCCGCATGTGGCAGGACGATCTCATCCGCAATGCGCAGAATGGTGCCGGATATTCGGCAGACGCGCAGTCACGCTGGATCACAGTTCTTGGGCCGGATAAAATTATGCAGATCAAGGCGTGGAATGCGAGAGATCTCTATAATTATGTCCAGGATATCCGCAGTCATTTTGAAGTGAGCATCGATCATCCGGTTTATGGCGAGCTGCGGTTGATAGATGTCGCAGACCGTACTCTTATCGCTGGAAGCGATCGGCCGGAAGTGAACGGCCGAAAAATTCGAGCCGGGTTTATTGAAGCGACTTCAGAAATGATCGGTGCGTTCCGTATGATCGCTGATGAACTGGAACAGCAGAATGAACATGAATTGGCGGATCGTGTCCGTGCTTATGCCCGGCAGTATTCAAAATCTATCCGGAGCGTGAAAAACCAGCAGGATGGGACACTTCCACAGGCTGTGCATGTTTTGGATATAAATCCGGACACGAAAGAAATTGATTCCGGGGTGGGTTATACAACAATTATCGGAGACCGATCATTAGCGGCGCTTGCTCAATATCAAATCAGCGTGATCGATAATGAAAACATGTTTACCCTGGATCAAGACAGCAGGCCTATCTTGTATATGGAAGGTCGTCCCGGCCATGAGATCACAGCCGAAGAGATGCGGAATCAACCAACGGTGAATATAGGAGAAGAGAGCCATGAGCTCATGCGGCGCAATATCGAAAACATGATCGACCGCGCTAATCGGGGAGAAGAAGTGGAAGGCCTGATTTATTATGACGCAACGAACGCCCAAGAAGCAGTCTTTATTGACGAGCTTGGAAGGCTTCAGCATGTTAAGTTGATTCCTTCCGCCGGCGAGCGTCAACGGTATGCCTCACTGCTTGACCGCCAGTTCCGCGATAGCCGGGACTATGCCCAGGCGTTAAGGAAAGGCGGTGTGATCTTTACAGGAAGTGACCGCCGGCCGATCCGTACAGATGATGGCTCACGGATTTATGGATCAGAATGGGTCGGTAAAGTTTTAGACGCGGTCGATGAACTGACTCAGATTGAACGTTCTGCGATTTATCATAAACGTTTCGCGGATTTTGATATCGATATAGACCTTGACGGAGACGGCACGAAGGACAGCGTACGGGCCACGATTGTCTTTCCGATGGAGGAGAGGCTGAGTGTCCGCCGATCGATGCATGAAAAAACCGGCCTGGCAGTGACCCGTGTCTTTAAAAATGGCCGCCCTCTCTATGAAGTTCACAATGGAACCCTCACGGTGCATACCTTTCAATCGCCTAGGAGTGAACAAGCTGTTGATATGCTCAGACGGGCTGAAAAAGAACTCGGTCAGGATATAGATGTGCTGCTGCCTGCGGGATCACACAATTATGATTTCGGGGAGATTGAATTCACCGAAGATAATATTGTGGAACGTGTTCAAGATTTTCTCAACGAAGATCCGCAGGTGATAGCAGAGAGTGTTGTCACAGGGCATCATTTTATGGATGTGGAGCACGCGAAGGCGTATCAGACAAATGCTGAAGTCAGCCGCGGTGTACACATTGATTATCAAACAGGTGAAATGAAATATAGCATTCATGGGCTTGCCGGTCCTATTTTTGAGGTCACCCACAGCAAAATCGTGCAGAATATTTATACACCTGAAGGAGAGAAACAGGCCTCGTTAGTCTATGTGAATCCCATTGAATCCGATAATTTGGCTGAACAATTGCTGATAGGGATGGATATCGAGGACATCATTCAGCAGTCCGGCTTACAGGCGGAAAGACACCAGTATACGGCCGGAGAAGAATACCGGACAATCGAGCAGGTACAGGATCGCCGTACAGATGAGGTGTACATCCGGGTAGTGGATCGTCATGGCCGCATCCAAGTGGAACGCCATCCCGAGTTTTCCACCGAGACCCGTTATACCTTCGATCAAGATTTTGTAGGCGGGAAAATTGCCGCGCATAGTACGACATTTCAGAATGACCAGCCCATTAAAGAATTCAAAGCAACAGAGTATGATACTGCGACTCAGACCGTTTACGGAATGATCACCGATCTGTGGACCGGAGGGGAACAAAATGTGGCTATCCGTGAAGGCAATATTGCGGAAACGCGTGTAGAAGATAGTTTGGGCGATATTCGCCACACGGCATATGCGCGGAATAGAAACGGCACGAGAGTAACGGCAACGATCACCCAAACCGGCGAGCCGCAGCAGACGGTTATATCAGAGTTCGATCCTCAACGCGGTCTCTGGCAAGAACACGGGACAGAATGGGCCGCCTTTGGGGAAGGATCTCTGCCAATGCAAATGCGCCGGGAACGGGATTTAGAAGGCCTGGTGATTCAGGAAGAGAATGCGACAACCGGCCGTTTATATGTGCCGCAATACAATGAATATGGTACAGAGATCAGCGGTGTCATGTATGAGAAAAATCTGGAGACGGATAAATATGAGCCGGCTTATCGATATTCCGATTATATCTATCAAAATGGGGATGTGACGCGGAAGCGAACGGATGCGCGCAACGGAGTAGTGATTTGGGAAACATTAAGTCAGCTGGGCGCGCAAAAATATATCTGGTATCCCGCTAAAGGTGAAGTGGTGAATGTCCAGAATAATAGTGTACACACCATTGCAGGAGGAGAGACACTTGGAAGCGCGGAGGCTATTGGTGAACAGATCGCTGAGATAAGGGATGCTGGCGTGATTGATCAGTCAGTCGAGATCGAAGGGGAAGAAGTGATCGTCCGGATTCAGCTGACAAGACGAAGCGATCAACCGCTGACACTGAAAGGCATCGATCCTGCCACGGGAGAAACAAACGCGGAGGCGTCCAGCTATAAAAATGAAATCATCCTGAAGGATTATGATGTGATCCACACATATGAAAATGGTGTTATCGGCGAAAAGAAAGCGGATGTGATCCATCATGGTGTCATCGAACAGGAGATCCACTATGGAGATCCGCTGCAGACCGCAACGGTTCGATCTGTGATCACAGGGCGTACAGATGAACCGCAAGAACTTGGTGGAACAGATCCGTCAACCGGAGACACTAATGCCGCGCTTTACCCCGATAAGAATGAAATAACGTTAATTGAAACCAATACGATTCACAGGCTTAGTCGTATTGATAATGTGTCCTGGCTTATCGGAGAGCAGATTGCGCAACTGCGGCCGGCAGGGATGTTGAATGTGAACGGCCGAACGGTGCAGGTGTTTGAACGCAGTGCTTGCAATGGCGCATATGAGAAGGCGTTCGGCATCATCACGGATGTTACCCGCGAAGAAAACCGTGATGAGATTGGTAAAGAATATATAGAATTTTATCCTACCCGATTTGAAAAACGAAAGCCGGTTGAAGGAAGGGCTCTTATCGGATTTAGAGAAGACGAGCGACGCATAATATATCATTTTAATAAGGAATACCAGCTTGTAGGAAGAAACGAAGAAATTCTGAGCGGATCATTAAATGAAGAATATGCTCTGGGGTGGATTGTCCGATCCACTGATGCCCTTCATGCCTTACCGCAGAACCTGCCGGAAGGCTTTAGACATAATTTTGAAGCGCACTCGGTTGCGGGCGATATCTTTATTGCTGATGAACAAGATGATAGCCGTAAATTCGTACGATCCTATATTATGATGTCATCGGGTAATGAGGATAAGATTCTGGCGGAGATCACGCGAGACAGTTCTCTTACCGGCGGATATAGAGTTGAATTTGATTTTATATACAATCATCAGCGTTATGGTTTTGTATATTCTGCCAGCAAAGAAAATCAGATTTATCGTTTCAATGAACTGATCGGCTACTATGAATATGATGGCTCAAAGAAGTATATCTATACGGCGACAGAAAATGAGAATGAGTTCAAACTAGCCGGCGTCTGGTATAAAGGATCCCGCGGAGATGATACATATATGCCGGTGGAAAATTTTAGGGCGTCCGTTTTTCTGCAAGGACGGAAGATCGTTGATAAATATATTCAGAAACAGGGTGAGGGGAAACCCGACCTTCCGAAAAAGGTTGTCTATGATCAATACGGTATTCCGATCGCTACCCTGAACCGTACGACAGGGCGCCTGATTGAACTTGTTAAAATTGAGCGGAAAAATGATCGTATGGCGATCTTCGGTTTCGCGAGCGGTTTTTATACTCCTCGGCTGGAGATCTATGAGATTGGCGATATAACACCTCTTGTTCGTGCCTGGGGATTCAGATCTCGCTCCCGTGCCTGGACCAATCGTTCAGATTTCCGTAACAGAGTTAATTCCAATATTTTTGATGCCGCGATTCAGGAAATGCGGCAGTTGGTTAATGGCGGAAGAACTCTGGAGGGCATGGATCTTAGTGAAGTGTATGAAGAGATTCAGGACCTGCGTAAGGCGGAAGAGTTTCAAAAGGCGCTCATAGGTATTAATTTTGTCCCGGAGGGTGTCGGGTTAAGATCAGTGCCCTGGCGTAATGACAGCGAGGAAGACATTCAAACTCCGGCTCTGCCTATCAATGACGGTTGGATTCCGCAGCAGATTAAATATCATGATGACGCACACGCAGCGCTGATCCCTACCAGCCCTGAGGCGCAGTCGAAAGAATATATCAATACTCGATCAGAGGCCGTGATATTACGAGCGCTCTTACGTATGGGCCGTTATCAGGACGTTGCCCGCGCACTTCGTTTCTACGCTATTATGACCAGTGACGGGACAGAAAATGTTAAGAACTCTTACCATGCGCCGTCCGGAGAGCCGCTTGAGCAAGTCTTCGGTTACACCAAGCCGTCATATGCCGCTTCAAAAGCGGGCTCTTCTATTGCAGTCGCAGAGGTTGCCTGGGAATACGCTTTGGTCACGGGTGACAGATCTGCGGCTGAACTGGCAAAAAATATTCTTGAAAAACTGATCCGGGATTATCATTCACAGCATCTTGATTACGGTATACGCAATGTTCCATCAGAAGGCGACAAGAAAGTTCTGAATGGGACCGTTATGTGGCCGGAACCGGAGTATATGGATACCACAGATAATGTGTCTTTTTACCTCTTATTGGAAAAAATGTCCAGGACCGGAGAGGGATTTAAGAAAAGACCATTTAAGCAGATGGTTGAGAACCTGAAAGCGTCTCAGGAACAATGGATAGATAACTATCTTAAGCCAAGATTTCAGCGTGAAGGAGTTGTTACCTCGGGCATCTTTGAGATCCAGGAAGTTGTGCCGGAATATTCAACAAATGATCAAAAAACGCTTTATGGCGAAACGCCATCTGTTACCCCGCAAGACGTCCTTCTTTATATTGAAGCGCAATTAAAGCGGAAGACTATGACTCGCTTAGAAGCAAAACAGGCATTGGATCAGGTTGTCACATATTTCGGTGTTGAGGTCGAAGGGCTGCATGGTCTTGATTATAGTCTCCCGATGGCCCGTCAAGATGTTATTTCTACAGAAATTACGGGTGAGTTTATTTCAGTCGCAGAGAAGGCGGGCTATGATGAGGCTGCAAATTTCTATAGATCTCAATTGGGCAAAATGGTGAAAGACGGGGCTTTGCCGGAAGTGATCGTTCCTGAGTTTAAAGATTTCAACATGAGCCGGATCGCGACGGGTCATGATAATCAATTCGTCGCGCGGGCAGTCGAAGGCGAATGGCCGCGTTCTCCGCTGGCAGCGGCTTATGTCAAGCTGGATCAGATCGAAAATCAGCCTGAACCAGGCGCGGATGATTTAAGAGATCTTCCAGCCATCCAGGCGCCGCAGCAATGGCTGAACAGCAGTCAGATCTTCTGGGCCATCATGGTCATAGGTTTATTCCTGACGACCATCATTGTGCCGCTGATAGGATATGTCGTCTGGAGACAGTATCGCCGTAAGGCTAAAAATGAAAATCCGATGAAAAATGATGAGGCGGAGAAAAAGCTTCTGCTTAAAGAAGCTCATGCCAAGGAAGTTGAGGAACGCTGGGCGCTTAAGATCTTGAGAAAGATTATGGTGACGTCAATCCATCAGAAGAAAGGTCAGTATGTTGAGGATGACGACGCAGAGGCTCGTGAGATTGCGGCTGAAGGTGTTGATACCGTGATCGGTTCCGGAGCACTGGAGATCAACTTTGACACACAGGTGCGTGAGATCTATAAGCTGATCGCGGCCTGGCAGTTAAGAGAAAAGAATAAATATTCGGAGGATGTAGAACAGGTGCGGAGATTTTTAAGCGGTGACGGCAATGCTGTTTTGAACGCCATGGATGAGTTTTTCTTGGCGGTTTCCTTCTTCGCCCGCCGCGTTATTAAAGAAGGAAATAAGGACGGCGGTGGAGATCAGGATTGGATCGCGAGGATCTTCGGGAAAGGAGCTGAAAACCCGACCTTTGACAGTAATCATATCTGGTCCCGCCTGATGATCTATTTCAATCCGTATGTGCACCGTCTGAGACGTCTGCTCGCTGAGTATGATGCTGCCTTGGAAGACATGCAAGAAATCAAACGGATCAGCCGGAGCATCCGCAAGGTCTTGACCGATATGGGCATGCGGTCGCCGGATAAAAACAGCGCACCTTCGCTGCAGAGACCATATTCCTTCGATTATGACGGCAGTGATATTGTGATACAGGTGCCTGCAGGCTATGAAGTAGTCTTAATAAAGCATATTTATGGGGTCAAGGACGATGCAATCGATGAGAACGAAGAAGGGAATTATATGGTTCGTAAGGGCGATGATACCGCTATCGTCAGACATCACAAGGATAATAATGGGCGCAATGTGTTGATTTATGCAGAGCCGGAACAAGATGTGGTGTTGACGCCTCTGCAGCGCTTGAACCTTATACAGAATGTCATTCAGAATAATGTCCGGACAGAAGATGAGCTGAGGGCCATAAAGCTGATCTTAGGGAAAGGCATCACAGCAGCTATCAATACAGGGAAGAATAGTTTTGATGGTTATTATATCGTTGAGGATTTGAGCCTTCAGGATGTGATGACGTTAATCGCTAAATTGATGCGCAGAGACAACGTATCGGAAATGGCGTATGACGAAGAGGAAAATCCTGTTCTTAAGGAATTTATTGATAAATTCTATGCCTTCAATCAGCGTGAACAGGTTAAGCCGCGACATGTCTGGTCTCTGGAGATGTCCAAGGCGTTCCCGTATCTGATGAGCGCGCTGACAGCGGCGGTGGTAGCCTTTGATGCCGTATTCAGCCGTGGGCAATTGATCCCGCAGATCGTGAAAAGGATCGCGCCTGTACTGGTCACGAGCCCGCTGTTTATCCTGGGAGCGGTCTTTGTTGGGGTGTCTATACTGTTATACGCGATTCAAAAGCTCATCATTGAACCATATCGGTACGCCAGACCGGATATAAGCAGTTCCCAACTGAAAAAAGGCATTAGCTGGAATTGGAAGCTGTGGGAATATGCACGCAATCTCCTTCGTCTCGCGGGTGTCATTGGTATGCTGTTCGCTATAAGCGGGCTTTCTACCACCGGTGCGGCGCAGACGTTGTTGGTGCATTATATTCTGCCTATTCCGTTGGTTATGGAGGCCTTCGGCATCGTTTATCCGGTCAGTCAGACCTTTTTAAGCCGTCTGACACGTGCTCTTCATCGCCGTTGGCCGACGCCTGCCTCATCTCTGAAAAAGCACAAACAGATGAAGTTTATTGGTGTGATTTTGTTTCTGGGCGGTCTGATCAGCATGATGGCCCTGCCGGCCATGATCGCTTCAATTATAACCGGGGTTGGTGTCGCGGTATTGTTGGCTGAGCGCACTCTGCTGAATTCGATCAATTTCTTTGAGTCCCGCCCGTCTTCAGTCATTGCGGACTCATTCAAGTATCATTTTAACCTGGCCGCACCGTCAGGGGATCTATGGGGACGGGGCGCGATGAAGCTGAACTACATACTGATGACGTTAGGGTTCGCGGCCCTTGCCTTTTATGTTATGGGGTCTCCGGTCCTGGGTGGCTGGTTCTACACACATTATTTGATCGACGCTGCAATGATCAAGACAGTGATGGCTTCCGGTTTTCTGATTATGGCCTTCCTTCTTTCTAGGATGGCTCTCTACAATGTTATGATCTCAATTATCCGTTCGTTCGTTCTTATGCCGGTTAAATTCATCGCTACTCTGTATGCTGTTCTGTCTTTCGCGTTCCCTGAATTGTTCGCGTTCCATTGGGCTGTGAGTTGGGCGATCGCCGCCGGTCTGATGATCGCTGGGCGGTTTGTTGATCCGCTGATCCACAAAGCGTATTATGCGCTGGAACGCAAACTGGTGGAATGGCGTTTTGACATCGCTAGCGACCGGAAGAAATTAGCAAGGGTCTTAATGCCGAAAGAGAACGGAGTGACAAAATACTTGAACGTGGCCAGGGCCTGGCTGGCTGAATTACTTGCGCCGCAGGCCGCCCAACGAAAAATCGGCATTGTTATGATGGGCGGAGATGCTCTAGGCACGCTTGGTCGTTTAAAGAACGGACTTTCCCGCAGCCGTTGGGATTGGCTGCGTCAGCGCAAATCAAAGGCCTTGCAAGCTTACATGGCCGGCATTCATTTTGATGAACATCTGGGAGAAGAAGAGATCGATCAGACCATTAAGCAATGGCTTGAATTGCTGCACCTTTATGAATATTGGTCCAAGGTCACCTTGTTCCATGAATCTCAGCTGGTTGAGGATGCTGTGAAAGGGACGTTGCCGGAGCAGTATGAGCGTGAGAAAGATGGTACCCCGAAAGCCAAGGAGAATCCGAACATTGATGATGAAAACCTGAATGTTTATATTTTTCCGGGAGATCGCGAAAAGATTCTGCATGCGTTTCAGATCCGCCGTTACTTGATCTCTATGATGTCTTCCGGCGGGCAGTCTCAGGATACCGGGGTCACGCTTGTGGATATGGCCTTGGCCTTTAAAGATAAAGGCCTGGCGGGATCTGTTGTTTTTAATATGCTGGCTAATAAATTTAACGATGCCTCTGCTATACCCACGGAAGAAAAGTTTTCTTGGGATGCGGACTTCGGGCAGAGAAGAAAGCTCGCGCAGCTGATCTATCAAAAGACCGGTATTAAAAGTAATATTATCCATGATTGGACACCGTTCGGTGCTAAAGCAACGGCCATGACCGGGGCCGATATGACTCGGGATGCCACGGATTATGATTTTAATGTGATTATGGATCGCAATGCCTGTGTGCAACAGGTAGATAATTTGATATTTGATGTTAAGCGTGCCATTACCGATCCCGATACGGTCATTATTGTAACCGGTCGTGGGACGACGAACACCTTTATGCCCATGGGGCAGGGGTCTCAGAATATTGAGGAAGGCCATCGTGCTTATGTGGTCGGCGTTATGGCGTTCGGCGGCTCCGCCGGGGAAGCCGTTGGAACAGGATGGGGGAATATCCTGCGCAACCTCTACTGGGAAACTCAGATGGCTGGACTGAATCCGGATTTCCCGTATCGTGCGTTGACCCCGGATGCCCGCCGTCTGCAGAAGGGCTTCTGGAATCGTCTGATGTCCAATACGTTTGGGATGATCGGGTTCAATCCCAACGCTGTCGGGATCAGTGAGGATATTTGGGCAGTTCAGCAACAGGCACATTCTACGATCGCACTTGGCGGTATCCCGAAATTCCGCCGTTCTCGTGCGTTTTGGCATAAGATCCGTGAATCCTGGTCTCAGACAGACTGGCTCGCGGCCATGCCGCGCTGGGCCGGTGGTTATCCGCAGAAGATGGGCGACTGGATCATGCAGGAGATCATGGATATGGGGCCGTTGTCCTTGCAGGCCAAAGAGATCCGGGCGCATGGCGGCCGCTTCTTCCTTTATGCCAAGATCGGCCTTTTGAATATCCTCTTGACCGCGCCGGCTATCAAACTCGGCATTCTTCCTTTTGTCGGGATCAATGTAATCCTTTGGTTGCTGGGTTTTATTTTTAACCAGGTTTTGACTATTAACGGTTTATTGGCTCATATGGAAGGGCACGGGTTCCATACTGTTCCCGCTGTGATCGGTGCTGTGGGTGGCGGAATCCTGAGCGCGGGGAATCCTGCCGGAGCCTTGATCGGTTTTGTTATAGGAGGGTATATTACTGCCATCGGGCAGTGGGTCAAGACCCGCGGGCGCGATATGTTGTTATTCGCGAATTTGATCGCCATCCATGTTCTTGGACAGACCATGCGTCAGACGCTGGAGTTTATCCCCTCTAAGGGTTCTGCCACCGATCACGAGACGGTGGACATGAGAATGATCATGACAAAGTCAGAAAAAGATTTTATCAATACGCGTACGATTGCCTTGATGGGGCTGATATTGTTCGGGTTGAATGTTTGGGCGCTGATGAGCTTGGATATGCTCAACGTTATTCTGCTTTTCCCGAGCCTGATGTTTAATTTGGGCCTGATTATCGGGCCGTTTGTGGAGAAAACGAAAGAGGGGCAGGCTTGTCATCCGGTTCTGGAATTTATCGTTCAGTCATCAGGATGGGTTGTTGCAGGCGTGTTCTGCCTTCTCGCGACAGCGCTTTTCGGACTGGGCTTGGGTGGCGCGTATTTGGGATCAGCTCTTGTCGTTTATACCGGCTTGGTTCTTTTAGGTTGGGTATCGAAAAAGGATGTTCAAGAAAAGGGCTGGCGCTGGAACGGATATTCAGTGTTGTATTTTATCGGCTATCCTGCAATTGAATCTATAGATTGGATATTCTCAAAGATTCAGGGTCAAAGATCACGGAGACTATCTTCTGAATTTGCCCGGCATTTTGTGATTGGCTTATTTGTTCTTTTCTGGTTTTTTATCGTTCCCGTCCCGGGGGTCTTGATGCTGGAAGCAGGGGCTTATCGAATCATGATGACCCTGTCGTCGTTAATGAGTGATATTGCCACAGCCGTGGTTTTTGTGGTCATAACCGCTGCGCTCGGATCTTTGGTGGCCTGGGCGTTACGCCATGATTTTGGTCTCCAGAGGATCAAATCTATGCTCCGCGAGAAGAAGGGAAGCCATATTCGGTTTTCTGCACTTTACCGCGAGTATTCTCGGCAGGATATGGATGAGTTGCATCATGCGAAGACCGCAGCAGCCTTTAACGATGCCGCCGAGTTTATTGAACAGGATCATGAGCAGTTTGCTCAAGACGCTTTGGATTATATAGAAGGACTGTTAGGGGATCATTATAAGGTAAAAATTATTGAAGGGATTAATGCCGATAGAGTCCATTCTATGCCTGCGGAAAACGGCTACGACCTACGCGTCAGCGATGTCCAGATCCCCGAACAATACCAGCCGGCGGTGGAAGCATCCTTACGCAAAATGCTTCAGGAAGGCGCGATCCTGATCAAGGCGGTTGACGCTGAAGGGCAAGAGATCACCATCCCCGCCGATCAGATCACCATCCGCTTCTCCAGTGTGCACTTTATTATCGAACACAAAGAATCGCTGACCGATATTCGCGTTGAAATAAAAGAGGGCAAAGAAATCCTCCCGGAACAGCCCGCGGCTCTCGAAACCAAGCCCGCCGTTGTTGCAGCAAAGCCGCAAAAGATCGAGCCGCCCGCCGCCAAGGTCCGTAAGATCAATGCGAAATTACGCGATAATTATGATGTTCAGACCGGTCAGCGTATGTTCGCTGATAATGATAAAATGCAGGCCATGCGCGCGATGTTTCCCCAGGATGAGAACGGTGAACGCCGGGCTATTAAGACCGATATTTATTCTATTTCGATTCGTGAGCTGCCCGAAGCCTTGAAAGCTTTCTTGTTCAAGGCGGCCGAAGACTGGGTGAATGTTTTCAAAAACACATCTGAGGAAGTTGAGTTCTTCCTGCCTGCTGAAAACACCTATCATATCAGTATTGCTGTGCCGCAGGACCTGGCCGCGGATCCGGACCATACCGGTGTCCTGGGGCATCCTGATGATGCGTTAACTTCTGAACAGATCATTGATGCTGCCCGTGCTCTGCGTGACATTGTGAGGCAGACAGGCATCATTACGCTGCGGCCGGTTGGTATCCGTATCGGCACAGACGGAGGCCTGGTCTTCGCTTTTGAATATGATGACCAACTGCAGATGCTTAAAGAAAAATCTATCGCAGCGGTACAGAAGGCCACTAACGGTAAATATACCGGCCGCGCCAAGCCGCTGGTTCTGGTCACTATAGCGCGTACGTTGAGCAACCCCGTCGTTACAGCAGACCTTAAGACCGCGGTTGAAGCATTCGCCGGGACATATAGCACGGTTACTCTGCAGGACCTTGACCTGCCGGCACCTATTATTATTGATTCGGTCTATTTTTCTCATGAGACCCGCTGGATGGATACGGAATTCGACTTGGAAGAAAAGTTACTGCTGGGTCAGGATAATCCGGACTTTGTTTCCCGTGTGGGGTGTGCCGCCGGAGCGCAGGGGTCAGATCAGGCAGAAGAAACCGTTCAGCCTAAGAGGTCCTCATCACACAAAAAGGCTGAAGAACCGCAGAAGATATCCGAAGAGATCAGCAGATTACTCGGGACATATAAGAATATTCCGGGCGTTGAGAAAGTGCGTAAAGCCTTGAATAATCCTTCGGAAAGACCGCTCGCCGAGCTGATCTTGCGAACAGCGCAGGCGCTTGAAGAAGATGGCGCCGTGATCAAGGCGTTTGAGGCGCGTCTTAAGGTGGCGTTAGATGAAGATGAGAGGACTGGCGAAGCACATAAGCGAACAGGCATTGACGCGGATCTTATTGTCGTGTTCGGTGAAAATGACCAGAGCCGGGAATATCTGGTTGAAGTCAAGGGCACGCCGGCATCAGCGGCAGATTTCATTGAAACGTATTTTTATCAGCAACGCCGGACATTTGACCAGCCTGAAAGATATGAGGTTGTCTCCCGCAAATTAGAGTATGCCGGCGTGATCCTGGCTGTGCGCAAAGGCGACAACACCTATCCTGTGAGAGAGATCACAGCGATCCCGTCGCAGCCGGGATTTTTTATCTATCCGGTGGGAACCAAAAAACAGATCGCGGCCATGCACCACCCCGCAGCAGAACGCACATTGGATTATGATGCTCCGGCCGTAAAGAAGATCGGTAAGGGATTATATGTGTCCTTAATGACCTTTGGTCTGCTGGCCCTTATCAGCCGTGTGTTCGATCTGGAAATTGTTTTCTACGTCAGCCTGTCTGTGTTGGGTGTGAGTCTGCTGGCTGCGGTGATCCTTCCTTATATATTCGTACGCAGAGGAGATGGTGCAGAAAGGGCGGATCGGCCTGCTACAGGAGATAACCGTGTTGATAGTACGCCAGAAAAGCCTGCTCAGTGCGTAGAAAGAACAGTGCAATTACCGATGCGTGATTATGTGAAAACGAATGATGCCGATGAACAGGACGAGCCCGAACCTCAGCGCATTATCATCAAACGCTCTTGGACATTATCCCAGGTCTGGTTCTGGGGCGCGATCGCGGTGACCCTTTTCGGCGCGTATAAAGGGGATCACAAGATCATTGATACCGGCTTCGGCTGTTTTATGATCTACCTTGGCATTGTCATTGTGAAAAAGATCATGGCTGTTTTCATTTCGCGAAGAGACAGGCTTTTAGATAAGGCTGCCGCAGACCAAGGCTCAAAGATAGAAGACGAAGGTCAGGAGATGATGGGCACAAAGTATCCTGCCGTCTTCGGCGCTGAGGAGAAGGCGGACGAGATCTTTTTTGAGACCCTGGAAGAGGTCGGGGACATGTTAGAGATCATGCGGGTGCGTGTGCAGAAGGCTGAAGAGGTTTATGCCCGGATCGAGCAGACGAAGATAGAGGAAGAGGAGGATAAGGTTCTGGATCTTGTTTCTTCTTTAATCGGGGCTGAGGAAGCTCACCGGGCGTTTAAGGATAAAATAAAGGTCCTGAGCAAAGAGATCCATGCCGGGGAATTGGAAGGACATTCGGTTACTGCGGGAGTTGAGGATGCCCGCGATATGCGAAGCCATGCGATGTATGTTTTGAAGAATTCTTCAGCTGTTTTAAATAAGCTGGCGCAGAAGGCGCTGGGATTTATTGTTCAGGTTGAAGATAACCAGAGAGAGATCGCCCGGGCATTTTACGATCTTGATGGAAAAAACGGCAAAGATTTTGAGGAGCATTACAGAGACACTAGAAGTTTTGCCGGGATAATAGAATTGCTGCATGAATTCATGAGGGCTAAAACACAACCTCGGAAAACGCTTGATGTGAGAACCGCCGGCACCGAACCGTCGCCTTCTTCATCGAACAATATCGCAGATGACCAGGCAGCAGGACTGCTTTCCTCCATTCAAGACGGCATGCTAAGAATAGAGTCAGCGATGAAAACTATTCGGTGGAAATATGAGCAGGCAGAAAAGAATACTGAGCAGGACTATGTTGAACGCTTAGCGCTGGCTTTAATGAGAGGGCAATGTGAGCTCAACGTTCTTAACCAGGCGCTGAAAAACGGCAAACATTATCTTCATGTGGCAGAGCAGAATAAACGGGATGAATTCGACGAAACAACAGCGCGCACCTTAGCTCAGGTTAAACGAGTATGGGAACAAGCACGGCAGACGCTCATGGAGGCACAGCAAGAGGTAAGCAAGATCGCGATTAATGTACGGGGAATGATGTATGCGGTCAATGCTAAGTTGGCAGAAGTGCAGCGAGAATTGCAAAAATTGGCAGGCCAGCAAGCGTCTGATATGAATAAAAAACAGAGCCCGTCAGTCTTTTCTAAAGAGCTGGAAGAGATCATTACGGACATGTCCCGTGGTATTCGTGATGTCCGCAATGGTGTTGATATCCATGACGTAAACTCAAGTCAGGCCAGGGATTTAAGGCAGAGTGAGCATCGTTCCCGCTCCGGCATCGTCTCTATCTTGATGCTCACGATTTTATCCAGTATTTCTATCTTCGTGCTGTTTCCTTTAGCGATGGTTATTTTAATATTATTAGCAATTGCGGTTGTAGTGACATGTAATTATGGGACTAATAGGATTATTGAAGAAATTTACGAAATATCCCGGGATCTCCCGACAAGGACAAGAGGTGCGCGATTTAATGCCTGGTTCTCCCATTTATTCAAACGAGATCAAAGAAATCACGCTGCGTTTGTCCGCGTATTTCACAATCTTATCCAGGAGATAGCCGATTGTGATGAACAACTTCAACGCGAACTTGAACGGTACCAAGATAATAATGAATTGTCCTATAGTGAGAAGGCCGCGCTATACGATCAAAGCGTTGTTCTTCTGTGCAAGGCGCATCAGTCTATTTCCTTTATAAGAGAAAAAATTTATATTCGAAAAATGTATGAGAGAAAGAGAAGTAAACTGGGTGAGCTCAATCAGTTTGAAGTAAAGCTCTTAGTTTTGACAGAAAGTATAGATGCAAAAGAGCGGCTTGTGAAGAAATTGCTGGATACGACAAAGCTTGGAGAAAAGGGAATAGAGAGTTCAGACATGGATTCGGTTCTGGCTATTCTCACGAGCGCACAAGATTTTATCCTGCGCAATCAGAAAGAGGATGCGATAAAAGTTTTGAGAACAGCTATAGATCTGGGGATGCATGATCCCAGAGTATATGTTATGTTGGGCGATGTTCTCTATGAAAGTTTAAAATTAAACGCGGCTATAGATACGTATCAAGCGGGTCTGGATAATGTCGATAAAACGCATGAATTTTATGACATAATCGCGCTTAGTTTCGCCAGTATTCTGGATGATCTGGGCCGTTTTGATGAAGCCGAGGATGTTATTAGAGAAGCGCTGTCAATAGACAGATACAACTCTGCCTTGTGGGTTTGTCATATAGCGATCTTGAAGCGCAAAGGCTGGTATGCTGAAGCTTTACTGCAATGTCATATAGCCGAAAAATTCATTAATCCTTCTGATTCAGCAGAGATTAAAGAGCTGATTTCCGAATTGACCGATCTCTTAGACAGCGAAGAAGATTCTTTTTCACGTAGCAACCGCATCGATTTGACGGATGTGCAAAAAACAGACGGAGCGGCTGTTATTTTGCATTATATAGATGAATTGCGTGAATATAAGTCTGTCGAAGAAGAATATTTGAGTGCCGTCAAAGAGAACATGAACCGCGAGAAATTGTCTGTCCTGACCGAGAATGTTGACGCGGTCAAAGTTGTTTATGGTACACAGGACCTGTTTTATGAGTTGGCGCTGGTCTTAGAACAGAAGGTCAATGCCTTCAACCGGACGGATCGGAAAACCGGACAATTGTGGATCGTCATTAATCCTGATTTAAGGCCCATGGAAATTAAGCAGGCCATCGTTCATGAATTAGGCGCCATATTCGGGCTGCGGCATGAGGACAATTATGATCTGGAGCGATCATTGCTGAGTTCACAGTCCGAAAATCCCCTACATACAGCCCACTTAAATCGTATTCGTCGGCAGATCCATACGATCATTCAGAAACGCAAGAACGGCGAGAGAGTCCTTAATCGTGATCCGTTTTCTTCTGGCCCAGCGGATGAGGAAGCACCTGCCGAATTGGTCTTCAAAGGCAACTGCTGCGCCCTGCACCGTATTGTCGAAGGTGTGACCCTGCGGCTGGAAAACCCTGATATTCGGGACAGCGATCGTTATATTGGAAATGAGGAGGATCCTGACGCGGCGCGGCGGCGTGAGATCGCCAAGTTCAACCAGGTTGTCGAGTCCTGGAAGAATGTCCTGAACGAGACCAAACAGGCCTTTTCCGAAAATCGCGAAATTCAGGCGTTTGCAGACAGTGTGGTCTTCCTTATGGAGCTTGAGCAGATGGTTCGTCCTCTGATCGCTGAGCAGGACGCGGCAACAGGACGCCGTCTGACGGCGATCGGAGCTGCCGAGCAATCGATCCCTCAGCTGCACATGACAGCAAGGAATATGTTTGCAGATAATGCCCATATGCGGAATAAGGCGTTAGAGTTTATAGACGGGTTATCCGCCATTCTGGTAGACCTCATGCATCCCGAATATTTACGCGCTATGAATGATCTTGATGATCTTACGGATCAGCCTGATGTTGTACTTCTGCTGCCGGAGATCTCTCCTCTGCAGCTGTTAATGTACGCTCAAAAGTATAATCTGGCGGCAATTGTTCCGGAGAAAGGAACCGCCACGGCCCATGCCGCGATTCTTGCCCGCGCTTTCGGCCTGGTCACGCTCACCGGCGCGTATTTGGATGGGGATATCCATAAAGGGTCTGCCTATCAGCTGCTGAAGGGTGAAGAACCTGTGGTCATCAATGTCCATGGCGGTAAGATGAGAGTTTTCCCCACGCAGAAATCTTTAGACAAATACCGGTATTATCACCGCCGCATTGAACAAACCCGCAAGAAAGCGCAGGCCGAGATTGCAGAGACGCTCAAAACAGCTGATGGTGTAGCTATGCAGCTTGCCGTGAACAACGATGATCACCGCCACACCCGGCAGACCTGCAGTATGATCGGACAGGCGGATCTTTACGGGATCGGGCTGGACCGTTTTGAATTTCTGATCATGGAATTAGCTATGGGAAATTGGAAAGATATTGATCTGTTCAGCCGTGAGATCTTGTCGATACTTCAGAGGATGCAGACAACGGCCAATTCATATGGCAGCCCGCTTCAGTATACAGTCCGCACTCCTGATCGGGACCGCCGCAATGTGAAATTACCGGGCATCGATGAGAGCAGTGATTATGAGGGATCACGGTGGTATTACCGGACATCTATCGGCAGGCAGGTTCTGGAGGCCGCGTTGTCGGCTATTATGGATGCCCAGCAGACGTACCATACAGACTGCACAGCGGCCGGCCAGAAAACCATGGTCACGTCCATTACGACCTTTCCGCTGATGAATTCAATTGAGGATGCCCGGGGCGTAAGGCGCATCCTGGATGACATGCGCAAGCGTTATCCGGCGCAGACCGCCCTGCAGAACCTCGGGTTTATGGTTGAGAATCCGGAAGCGGTCGAGGCGATGCGCGAAATCAGTGAGATTTTAGGAGATGTCCGGGTTATTAATCTGGGCACGAATGATCTGGAGGCGACAGTTACTCACAGAAATCGGGAATACGGCCGGGGTACACGAAAGCCGCTCTTTAATCGCCGTGTTCTCGAATGGATCATTCAGGCGGCCGCGACCGCGCATGAAATGAATGTTCCGCTTTGCCTTTGCGGGGAACTGGCCAATTATGATGAAATGACGCTAATCTTGCTTCACCTGCGCCGGCAGGGATACAACATTTATGGCAGTATTAATCCGGGCCAGGTGGCCTGGCAGAAGCACTTTATCCGGCAGGTCACATACAATGACCTTGATCGGGTTGCTTACCTTTTGGGTCAGCGGAGTTTAACTGATGAACGGTTCAGCAAACAGATCCGCCTACGTGTTTCGGAAGTTTTAAGCCGGATAAATTTTGATATTCAAAATGACCGTAATAATCATCATGGGCAACACGGGCATAGACGGAGAGGTACGGTCTCTGCCCCTGTCCTTTTTGCTTTATTCGCTTTTTCAGCAGTTGTGGTTCTGCCGCTGACTGTGGCGATACTGCTGGCACTGGGTCTGATGATCGTTGTCAGGACCGCCTATGCGATCAATAAGGTGGCGGCTTCGTTTTATCGCGAATCTTACGATCACCGCCTTGATGTGGCAGAGGAGCAGAATATCCCGGATCAGCGGCGGCTTACGCATCCGCTTATCCCCGGCGTCCGCTATGCCGATCATTTTGAGTTTCTCCAAACCGCCCGTCAGTGTCTGAAAAGTATCGAAGATTGTAATATTCAGCTTTATGATGCAATGACAGTATATCAAAGAGAAGAGAAGCTAAGTCGGGATGAAGAAGAGGATCTCTATTGCCGCATGAATAATCTTCTTGATTCGGCATATGACCATATTATTGCTTTACAGAAAGAACTCCGTATTAGACAGGTGGTTGATCAGGAAGAGCCTTTTCTGAATGAGCTCAGGAAACTTGAGCTGGATGTCTCGGCCTGGGAAGACATCATTGATGATAAAAACCGCGTCTTGAATACATTGTTAGATATTCCGGTGTTGAAACCAGCAGAAACAAGCGGGCGGGATGATCTGTATGATGATCAGAATATCCAGGGTGTCCTTGCACAAGCAGGATACTTGATCGGGTGCGGTCAAATAGAGGGCGCCATCGGCATTTTGTCTACAGCTATTGATCAGGGCCTGCGTGATCCCAGAGTGTATATCACTTTGGGTAATCTTTTTTATCAGAGATTTGAAGTTGATGATGCCGTGCATACATATCGGCAGGCGTTGTTTAATGCTGACCAGGATAGTGAATTTTATTATATGATTGTGATCGGTTTCAGTAGTATCCTGGAGGATCTTGGACGGCTTGACGAGGCTGAGATCGTTATCTGTAGAACGCTGCAAAATCTGAAACGTAATTCTCTGATATGGCTGTCCTATATTTCTATTCTGCAGCAAAAGGGATGGTATGCCGAAGCTCTGCTGCAGAGTACAATTGCTCTCAAGTTCGTCAGCCCTGTTTATTATCCGGGGATCAAATCGACGATCTCCGAATTAGCCGATTTGTTAGATGAGAGAGGGCATGGTCAGGATGAAGAAGATCGTTCTGCCGATGGGCGGAAGGTGGAAGACGTTGTGAGCCTGCTTAAGTCTAAGTGGCTGTATCCGGCTGAGAGAAGGGGCGTAGACGCGGTTTTTGATGTTTATGTCTCTTTGGCGCTGGAGTTGAACAAGGGTCTGCGTTTTCCGAACCGGATTTTGGTAGTCGATGATCTGGAATGCGGTGCCTGCTGGTATGAGCAGTCCGGTCGGAGAATATTGGTCCTGGATCGGGGCGTGGCAAATGGTGAGCTGGATCAGGTCTTCCGTCACAGCCTTGAGGGCGAACAGCGGACGCACCGCTGGGTCATTGAGCATGAATTGATCGCCCTGCAGGGCGGCCTGCGGCATGATCAGGTTAAACAGCTTCAGACGATTTTGGCTGTTTTGCGTTGGTTTAAGAAATATCCTGATGATACTATGCCGGTCGGAACTGTTCCGGATAATGCCGCAAAAAGAGGGATCCGTATTTCTTTGCCGGAGGTTTATGCGGATTATACTGGTCCGTTGCTGTTGGCACAGATCGGCCAAGACGTTATTCTGGCCGCTCCTGCAGATTTTCAACAGGTCCTGCAGGCCGCGGGAGCGCGCAAGCAGACAGCGATCCCGTTTTTGGATCCGGTTAGGCGGAAAATCATACTTCGAACACTGAAGATGCGTGTGCTCAGCGCAGAAGCCGCGGCATATGTCTTGCCTCAACCGCATTATCCTGCGCTGCACCGGATTACAGCAGGAATGCCCATTCAGCTTCTGGCCCCCGTTCAAGAACGTGACCGTTTGTCAGGGCGGCTCGGTGGTGAAGTGAAAGATTTCGCGGCCGACTCAACTGTTCCACCGGTCAGGAATACCGGGCATGATTCTTATAACCCGGGACCCGAGTGGGATGAAAAGATATACAGAGCCGTTTTCGCTGTTTCTCTGACAGCCTGTCTGGCTGTGGGTCTGGTGTTTCTGACAGGGCAGGCGATTTTACCGGCAGGAGTTTTTGCCGGTATCATTCTGGCATATACAGCGGTGAAGGCCTGGCAGAAACATAGTTATGTTTGGCGTATTCGACGGATCCGAAAGAGCGCCATGCATGCCCGCACCAAAGAAGTATATAGTTTTACCTCGCTGCTGAACCGCGATGTTCTTAAACGGGAACTTACAGCAGACGATATAACGAACTTGCTTTCTGTACAGGGACGAAGTTTGCGTATCGCTTCTATCTCCCGTGAGATCGCGCATGAGATCGGGCTGAACCCGAGGAGAACGGAATTCATTGCCTTGACTTATAATTTAAGTGACATTCCTTTTCGCAGCCTTTGTTTATCACAGGAGCGTGAATTGGGGCGGCGTATTGCGCACAGCGGATTCGATCTTAAAGAACAAAATATTCGATTGCTGCGCGATGCCGGGATATGGCTCAGTCGTCAGGATATTGATGATAATCTGAATTTGGATATCGATGGAGATGTCAGCGTCCTGAGTGACGAGGCCAGGCTGGTGCTGGCTGTGCTGAGTGTCCTGGAAGCGGAAGAGGACATTCTGCTGGGTTTGCGTTTGGGGATTATCCGCCCGGCGGACATCCCGCTGCCGCTGCAGCAGAAGATGAACACGGTCTTTAATGATCCGGACCTGGAACAGTGTCAGCTGAAAATCTATCAATATGTTCTGCAGGACTTTCAAGGTCTCTCACGGCGTATTGTCCGGCACATATTATCGGCTCGACAGCATCACTTTTCCCGGGGGTCTGTAGACCAAATGCTGGCACAGGCACGTTTCATAAAGAAAAAGTTTCGTGAGACATTTATTATTCCGGCCTTATTTAACAGCCCACAGGCCAAGAAAAACATACCAAAATTATATGCCTACCGTGTGCGTCTGGTCAATGTTCTGTTTCAGCGCTGGGCCCTGGATTATCCGCATAAGCATCCTGCCCTTATGAATGATGTGGAAAAGAATGAAGGGATGCGCTGGGTTTTGTGGCAGATGATAAAAATCCCGCCGCGCGCATTGAAAGGATTTGCTATTACGGCTCAACCCATTTCAGATGGTGAAAAGATCATCAGTGAACGCGGGCTTCTTGATCTCGAAAGTGAAATAACACAGGGAAGGCCTTCTTCCATACGCGATGTGTGGCAGACAGCAAGCCAGATGAACCCTGGCCTCGAGCAAAAGATCGTTCAGGCTTTGTTGGAACGTATTGCCAGGTTAAATGGAAGCAGCGAAGAATTGGGGCAGTTGTTGGCGCAGTTGCAAGAAAATTCTATGATGAGAGATGCGGATGCTGAAGAGGATCAATCCACTCGGCTCACTGCCAGAGGCGGGACGATTATCTTTGCGCTGATGGTGTTCTCTGAGGCCGGCCAGTGGCTGCCGTCTCTGGATGTGTTCAAATATAGAGCGATCATTACAGCAGCATGTGCGTTCATGGTTTTGATATATGTAACGAAAATCCTGGTTCAAGTCAGAGCCATAGTCCACAAAAACAGAACGATACAACAAGGAGGGGCATCATGGATTCCTTATGGGAGAAACTCGAAGTTCAACGCACGGTCCGTTCGGACATCGGCACCTTCGTCTCGGTCAGCTATCCCGGCTGGGCCAGCGACTACGCCGTTCTCTTCCAGGATGACGGACGGGTCCGCGGCCGCACCAGTGAAGGCGGATGGGTCGAACTCAGTCATACCGCGGCCGACGTATTTCGCCGCAAATGGCAGCGGTTCGATCGATCAACTGGGGGCCGGTAAAGACCATTCTGTCCGCGCTCCCCCAGCGTTCAAAGCAAAACACTATACCCGCCGACCGGCAGTATTTTACAGTCTTTCTTTATTCTTGATTCCGAGTTTTCATGTTCCCTTAGCAATATCAGCGAAGTTTTTTCCGCTTGCTGATGTGATGGTTATCGCATTTTCTCTTATGCTTATCGCCAGCCTGTTCTGGCGTATCGCGTTTAATGATCGTCCCGGCAGATTTCTTCACGATCACGGGGTCATGCTGAAACGTGAACGCCGCAGGCAGAACGCGCACGAGATCAATATCAGGCTGGAGAAGATTCGCGAGCTTATGCGTGCCGAAGATTATGAGACAGCCGTTAGCGCGTTGGGAAAAATGGTCTTTGATGAGTGTCCAGATAACGCGCGGCCGTATCTTATGGCAGCTGAATGCTGGCGCTGCCTTGGTGAAAAAGATAATGCTGTCGAAGCCTTGAATGTTGGGTTGGAGAGCATGACTCCGCAGGGCGCCGGCTACGGCATGCTGCTTTTCTGTTTGGGTGATCTGCTGCGCGATCAGGGACGCTTAGATGAAGCCGTGGAAAAGTATGCTGAGGCGGATAAGTATTTCTGGCAAAACGGAAAATTAGCCCTCGCGGCGGCGCGTGTAGAGGTTCAGCTAAAAAATTATGATATTGCGGAAATTCATTACGAACTGGCGGTGAACCGGTTATCCGGGGCATTAAAAGAAACAGCCAAACAAGAGAAGAGAACGCTTAGGAAAAAAATAGAGCGAGAAAAACAGAGTATTGTTAAAGAAAAACAAAACCGCAAATATCAGCAGTTGCTGAGCCGCGCGCAGAAGATTAAAAGATATCATCCGGAAAAGGCGATCCAATTGCTATTTTCTGCGATGGGCGTTAAGCCCAAAGGTACGGAAGCATACGTTAGAGCCGCCGAGATCTACGTCGAGCATAAGCGACATGATCGCGCCCTTGAGCTTCTGAAAGACGGGCTGCAGACGTTTCCGCAAGGCAAGCCGAGCCACAACAAGATCATGGTCCTGATGGCCCGGATATTTACCGCTCAATATTATGACCAGCGTGAACAAGGGTATGACGGCGATCCGCAGGTCGTTATTCAAGCCTTGGAAGTGGCGCTGAGCAAAGATTTTTATAATTTCGAATTGCATATGGACCTTATCGGAATGCTGTATGAAGCAGAAGAGTATGAACGCGCGCAGCAGGAATTATGTTCGATCCAAGGTTGGTGTAATGCCTCGGAAGAGAAAGAACGCTGGCAGCACGCCTTCAGTGAGATCCGCGGAAAGATCGGCCGCAGTAGAAATTCCAGCGAGGGGGATTATTCCGCTGACGGTGTGATCACCACGCGCAAAGACGCTGACGCCGAGATCAGGCGTGCGCTTGAGCTGCCGGAAAATCAAGATCACAAAGTCTTAGGAGAAGATCATGAGCCGGTCAGATTAGCGCGCAGATTTTTCTTCTGGGACAACACCCAGAAGAACTATATGTTTCTATCGGCTCTGATCGCTAAAGAGTTAAACAAGGTGCGCATTGAAGCCCATGTCCTTTCCGGACTAAAGGTGAGGGGGGTGTGGCAGTACAAGCAAGAAGGTGATCAACGGGTGCTGAAGATCTTTATACGTGAAGGTGAGAAGCGGGGACGGGTTATTGTCCATGAAGTTGCAGCGGCCCTAAGCGCGCAAAAGCAGGGGTTTGCGACGGCACACGCAACAAACAAAAATATTGAAGAATTATATATGCTGTTTGTTAGAGGGGCTGGTCAGATTGAACATGAGGTGGTTGGTCCACCGAAATTCCTGAGAACCGGCAAAGATTTTGCGGCAGATAAGACGAAAGGTGCCGGCCGCACAATACCGGCGATTTTCCTGCGCGTTAACCCCAGCGGCAAGAGCAGACGATTCACCCCGGAAGATGTCCCGAATTATAGCTATCATAAAGATAACCGCCGTATCGTATTCCCGGAACCGATGCCGTCTGTGCATGATCCCCGTCAGGCCGTCATGCTGAAGGGAGAGGGCTGGTTTTCGGTGCTGATGACGTGCGGGGAGGCGCTGCGCGATCCGCGCCCTTGCTGTGGAGGGCTGAAGTATGAAGAAGTTGAAAAAGAGCGCTGCAAGGAGCGTGAAGGCGAACTGATCGACGAGGTTAAGAACCTGGCGGCCAATGAGGATCGGACCTGTGCGTTATGGAATACATATGCCCGGGGCGGGGCCTGTGTTCTTTGCTCGGATCAAAGCCGCAATAAGGACGATATTCTTAGGGAATGGGTCTATGCGATGATGTTTTTAGAGCTTTTGGGGTGGAAGTATATTGTGCTGCCGGATCTGAACACGACGCAGGAGGACATGGACTTCATTAATGATATTGCCTTTGGAGTGGCCGTAAGAAACTATCTGCAGAAAGAGCAGCGGCTATCTGAAGATGATCGTCGTGAATTGACAGCTATTTTGGAGAGTTCAGCACTTGACCGATGGACCCGCTTGACAGCAGAACAGCGGTTCCGGATCGGCATGGCCCTTCCGGCAGCGGGCGGCAAGGCGCATTCCGGCGGGGTGCCGGTCTATGATTGGGATCTCTACGGAGAAGGATTTGTCCCGCAAATTGAATGGATGCTGGCTGAGCGAAGACGGGAAGGCCCCGTAAAGGTTTTGGTTTACGGCACCAACGGGAAGGCCCGTTCGATTATACGTACATTGATCGACAAGTTTTCTCCCAAGGAGGTCATCCTTGTGGGCTGGGGGGATCAACAGAATGGGATTTATTACAACGCGGGGCTTGACCGCCATGACCTTCTACTGATGGTTCGAGCTTTTAAAGAGCACGCCGGAGACATGAGTTTGGCACAGTATCGAAGTAAGATGGTTTTTTATTCGACACTTGGGGGGAAAGCGTTCCTTAAGCAGTTTGCCGACTTGGTTATTTTGGCTGAAGAGGCGAGGGAAATATTTCAGGGAGACTTATCGGATTATACTGGAAAGCAGTTTGTTGAAGGGGCCGCGAGGATTTTAGGCAGGTCTCAGCGTGACCGACTATCCGAAGCCAGCCTCAGCTATTGTTCATCGGTTTGGGTGCGGGGAGGGATCCATGTTGCTTTCCGTGAACAACTCCTGCATACTCTCATTCCGTCATTGAGTAAAAACTTTGACGCTAAGATGTGGCGTATGCATCTGATCGCGGATATTTTCTCGACTGCAGAAGCATTGCAGGGAGAATTACGTCAAACATGCTGGAAAGACCAGAATTTTAAACCCTGGCAGATCGCGCGGAGACTTGCCAAGGCGATCCGTGAAACCGAACAGATGGGCTTTTCTAGCGGAGAAGCGGTTAAGGAAGATGTGGATTTTGTGCGCCGCATGGATCAAGACAGCCCCTGGAAACAGCGTATGGGAGGCTTAACCGGTTTTTCTGAGGACGCCTACGATAAGGTTTTTTATGGCCGGGAAGGATTGCCCAAAGCGAAAGATCACGAGGGAGAGCAGGATCCGTTACAGGAAGCGACGGAATATCTTTTTAAAGATGATCCCAGATGGCAAAGGGTCGGGGCGTATCATGCCAGCCGTTTGTCACAGCGCATAAATCCGGCGCAATATGATATTCACTGGCTGATCATCCTTTCCCGTCTGCAGACGCTCCTGGCTGACCGCCAGGGAGAAGCACGCGCGCGCTCTTTGGCCGCAAAAGCCCTGGGAGTATTGTACCGTCCTTTAGCAGATGCCGGCATCGATACGTCGACGTTAGACGGCATCATTAAAATCCTTCGGGGAGTTCTTGACAGCCGGCATATAGAAGTGGTTTTGATGGCCGTATGGGCGATCGCAACAGCCGGGATCGATCCGGCGGGCTTGCTGAAAGAGACGGCGAACCAAAAACAAAATCTTCACCAGCAGATCAAAGAGGCTGAAGAGGCCATCGCTGCCGCCCCTGACCCCACTATGTATTATACTGCCGCAGCCTCTTTGCGCTACGAACGAGCGACGATCTATTTTCTCATGGATCGGAAGATCGAGGCGATCGAAGATTTTAAAAAAGCTCAGCAGCACTACGAACATGCTCAGTATGAAGGCGGCCAGCTGCCATTTCGTTTGATCTTGCAGCTGGCCCGCTGTTATGAGTGGCTGGCCGTAGAACAAGACAGGAATGAGACGGTGGCCGGAGTATCGGATGAAGCCATGGAGCATGCCGTTGAACAATATCTTAATCTGGCAGATTACAATTATATGGCCAAGTTGATGGAGAAGACCCCGAGCATTTTGAATACCCATTTTGAAAGCTATCGTCTGTGGGCCCTGGAGGCGCTTTTAAATGTGTACCGCCCGTTTTGTCAGCATGCCAACACTATTTTGGCTGATGAATTGAATCAGGAACTCCATGCTGAAAAATGGAAAGAGCTTATTCCCCTGTCTCTGGGTTCCCCTCCGTCAGGGGCAGGCGGATTTGAGGAGTTTGTTCAGAGCTTGAATCCTGTAATCTTTGAACTGGAGTGCGCGTTTACCAATTATTATGTTCCGTATTTGCCGCTGTTGTTTTTCTTTACCAAGGATATTATTCCGGTTGATTCGTTCCCTGAGGCCCATAGGGTCATTAAAAATATTCTGATCCACCGTCCCCTGACTGATCAGGAAGGACATCCCTTGAATCCAGAAACCGTGCGTTCTCGGCTCAGAAATGGAGGGCATTATCTTAAAAGGTTGAAGAATCGGCATGAGCGGAAGGTCCTGGAAGATCTTCTTGAGCGCTTGAATGTTATTGATACACGCAGGATGGGGAAAAGGGCGATGCCCCAGGACAGTGATGACCGCAAACCGGCAGAAGAGGGTCCGCCATTCTCAGGTCATGCCTATCCGGCATCCGTTGAAGATGATGCAGGGCGGTTAAGTTTGCGGCCGGCATCATCTGAGGAACGGGAACGTCTTATGGTCCTTCTAGGCGGTGAACATGCTTTTGTCGAGAGAGGGGCGGTGCCGGATGATATTGAAATGTTTATTGTGGATCATTTGAAGAAGGTTGCTGTGGCGAGCGGGCATAAGCTTTATATCAATGCCAGGATTTTATCAGCGGATGATGAGGATCTTCGGCCGTTTTTCCAGGGGCATGAATTTTTCCATCTGGTATATCCGCATCTTTCGGAAGATATGGTGCAGGGATATTCGTTGTTTTATTTGCTGGCTAATGAATTACTATACGATCATTTGAACTATCTTGAGACGAATAAACACGGCATTAAAGGGAACTCATCATGGCTTAGAATTCTTCGACCCCATATTCATATCGCTCCCCGGGAATCTTTGACGAGCAGGGAGCCGGTTAAGCTTGACGAAATTGGATTATGCATTCCTGCTCATTGGGACGACCGCGTCGTTTTGATGTCCCTGAGTTTTCTGATGGCGCATAATTTCAAAAGAGAAACAGCTTTGATCCTGCAATTGATAGAGGAAGGATCGATTTTATGGGATGGTTTCGACAAAAAGACTATACGCAAACATTATGATCCGCTGACCGGACGGGTATATATCCTTTTGCCTAAGCTCCGCAGGGCTAGTACGTCCGAGCAGATGATTTCCTTAATGGGGAGCTTTATTGCGGTCATTGGTCAAGAGGCCTATCAGCAGGAACATAATCCTCAGGGCATGACCAAGTGTTTGGAGAGCGAAGGGAGTTTGGACGTTGCGGGATTAGAAGTGAATCGTCTGACACAAGATCGTCCCTTGTTCGGTCCGCGGGAGGGCGTCTGGTGGGAGACGGAAGGCGCGTTCAATCCAACGGCGTTTTTGGTCGGAAAAACTGTGTATATGATCTATCGGGCGCAGGGAGATGATCATCGTTCGCGTTTCGGATTGGCCCTCGCTGAGTTAGATGATCAGAACACTTTGGATGTAGACAATATCATCCGTTTTTCTGAACCAATCCTCTCTCCGCTAGAGGGTAATTTCGATACGCTGGCCTGTGAAGACCCTCGTGTTGATATTGTGGATGATCAGGTGGTGATCTCATATGCCGGTGTCAAGCTGGCGCCGCGGGAACATCTCTGGTTTGAGATGCATTTTGATAAAGACCCCGCCGGGGCGACCCTGCGTTTGCTTAATCTGATCAAAGACAAGCCGGACGATGCCGTTATCGCTCAGGCCGGCATGGCGGTCATGTCTTTGGAGATGTTTTTGCGAAAAACCGAAGAGCGTCTTGCGGGCTGTGAGGAAGCAGTATTTGAGTGGGAGCGGTTTCTGGTTAATGAGGAACGGGATACGGAATACAATAAGGATGATCCCGTCTTTCGTGACGGCCAGGGCCGGTTATGGATGCTGGACCGCCCTGTCCGCACCGATGAGCATGATCTGCCGCGTCACTGTATCCGCTTTCGCCGTTCCGACGGGGATATCCACGGCCCGTGGCGCAAACTCCCGATCTACATCGCGCCGAGGGATAAGAATGTTTTTGGCGGGCCGTATCAGGAAGGGTGGGTCGGAGCCGGGACAAATCTGGTTGAACTATCCTGCGGTCTGCTGATGTTTTATCATTCGGCTATTTTGGATCCCAAGATGGAGCACCCCGGTCATCGCTCATATTATGGACATATGATGATCCTGGACAAGTATGATCCGACCCGTATCCTCTGGCGCTCAGAGGAGCCGATTATTATACCGGAGATGGATTGGGAAAAAGACGGCCTCAAAGGCGATTTGGATCATGTTTTTCCTGAAGGATTGATCAAACTCAGTGAAGACGAGCGATCTGATGGGGGTCATCATGTCCGCCTTCTCATGCTGTACGGAGCGAAAGATTTTTATTCCGCCGCTGCGGAGGTCGAATTTGACATTGATGGGCCAAATATGTTCAAGGATCAGAGGAGTGCGAAAAAGACCAATCAGCGGTCAGGCAAGACTCGTATCGAGGTTCCCTTTGCGCTGGTCGCCCTCTCAGTTGTCGCAGGGGTATTCGTAGGAATCTATGCTTATATAGCAAAAGATGTCAATATTTTTGCCGGTTTCGCTGCGGCCTTGATCGGCATTGTCGCTTTTCTGGGAGGCTTGATCCCATTATGGCTGGCAGTATGGATATTACGGAAAATCCCGGCCTTTCTGCAAAAACGCCGTATGAGAAAAGATTGGGAGCAGAAACAGTACCAGGCGAAGAAACCGAAAGTTGTTGCCCGGCTCAAGCAATTACAGAAAAAAGTCGATCGTTATGTGCGCCGGGATCATCTTCAGGCAGCGGTTGAAAAGTTAGTGGAACAATATCAGGATGAGGATGTCGAGAGATTGGCAGCACAGATTTTTGATGATTTTGCTCAGGTTATCTTGCGTCGTCAGGATGAGCAGATGCTTAGGAAAGCTCAGCAAGAAAATGAACGGCGGGCGTTTAAGCAGTTTCAGCAGGGCATGGACGATCTGCGTAAGCAAATTAAAGATGGAAAAAAGAAAATCCTGGAAGGACAGCCGCTGCTTGATCGTATTTCCCAGCTGCTGGAACCTGTAGCGCAAAATCCGCAGGCCCGAAAATCAGCTGATGAGCTGAGGGGTGAGATTCGTGCTGCCCGGGAGGAAAAGAAGGTTGCCGCGGCGCAGCAGATCAAAGTCATTGGTAATCAGCGACTCGACACATTGGAGGCTCGCCTCAGCAAGGCTATAGCAGATCGTTTGTCTGCGGCGCGAGGGAGAACAGACAGGGAACAGGAACGGTTCAGAGAAAAATTATCGCCTGATAAGATCTTTTCGATGTGTTCAAATGGTTTGTATGTATTAGAGGAGGCGATAGAACAGGCGTCAACTGAAAAAGAAGCGCGCAGTGCATTAAAAGCCATTAAGCGAATGGGTCCGGCGATCAATAGCCTGATCGAAGCAAATCAAGCTGATGCTGATGTGTTGGAAAATTACGCCGATGTTCTTAAAGAGACTGCGCGGGAAAAAATCGCATCGTTGAAGGGTAATAATCCGGATCACGGGAAAAATCGAAGCCGGAATTCGGTTGGTCGTCACGGGCAACGCAAAGCTTTTGTCGACAGCGGGTTCCTGTTTGGAAATATTTTTTCTGGAGTCATCTTATTCAATCTTCTGGGGATTCAGCATCTGCTGGAATTCATGTCCAGATGGCATCTAGTAAAGTGGAGAGCTTTCCCCAAAAGCTTTCTGGGCGCTTGCGCCCTCCTGCTCGGGGGATTGATCGCCATCACGGTGGTTTACGCTGTAAGCCAGTTTCTGTTTTATGTGGTGCAAGGACTGGCCAATATTGCACGAGGGATCATACATTGGATGCAGAAATTAGCCCGCGGAGAACGGTTTTTGCGCGATGCTCTATTGTGTGAAGGATTTGCGTCTGCGGTTTCTATTTTGTTTATCGCGGCGGCAGGGGGGTTGGTTTTCGTTCACTTTGATTCTGGTATTTTGCTGATGATAATTGCAGCGGGAACTCTTCGTGTGCTGAGAAACCGCATTCATAGGACAAGAAAACAGCGCAAGACTCACCGACAAAAACCGTCTTCGGACACGTCTTCGCAAAAGAAAAAAGCCCGTAAAAATATTCGGATGCTGTTGATCGGTTTGGCGTTTATCCAGATCCAGGCTGATGGTCCAACAGCTGTTCAGTATGTCGGTGTATTGCTTTCAGCAGCGGCTCTGTTTTCATTAGTCTTTTTCTGGGCCATGCAGCCGCGTGACGGTCCGGGCAAGAAAGACAGCGTTCCCTCCGCCGGATCGCGTCGATCCTGGAACCAGCGGCTGATTGCGTGGTGTCGTGACCCTCATCATGTCAGCCGGCCCCGCCTGACAAAGGTTCAAAATGTATCCCGCCATTTCGAAGGGTTCCGTTATAAGACCACCCAAAATATGTACTTTATGCCGGTAAAGTTTTCGGATGGTGAACGAGGATTTTACGTAATTAAAGACGGTCGCTTTCTGGCTAGATCAGAGCTGACCTGGAATGGTCGTTTGCGTACGGTAGATGTAAAAATGATTCTCCGTCAAAGCAGCCGGCGGAAAAAAGTTTCTTCCCGTTATATTCCTGCGGATCCAGCCATGCCGTTAAATTTCAGCTTACGCTGGCAAGGAAGTTATGTCGATATGACTATAGCGGGGCGGGAACTGCCTTATGAATGGCGTGTGGTAGACTTTCCCATTGGTCAGAAGATCGACACCGATCTGGGGATGCAGATCAAGCGGATTTCTGCTGAAGAACTGGAAATCGCCTGGTCCGGTATTTCTCCCCAAAAAATAAAAATGTCTGCTGCTTCCAGGGCTGAATATGATCCGGAAATTGTTCCGGTTGCAGCTCCGGAAGAGAAGAGTGCGGGATGGCAGGAGAATTGTGCTTTACGGTCATTACATCAAATTGTCCCGGATGCTTTGCAGAATAGTGTAATAGAGGCTGGCCAAAATAGTGCAGAGGATTTTGAATATCTGAAGATTTCAGATTCTGTAAAACCGGCATTATCAGCAGCAAAATTTCAGGAAATATGGGAACTGGCTCCCAAAAAAGCGCAATATAAGCTTTATGCTAAACGGGTCGGGACATTGGCAGAGACAGACCGGATGCTCTGGCATATCTCAGCTATGCAGGGGTCAGACGAATACCATTCTCTTTATGGCTTGCTTAAACGTGGGATTATCCGGGAAAAGGATCTTATGGCCGGGGCTGCTTCTTTAGAACGGCTGCAGCCGGAAGAGGTCGTACATGCCCGGGTCAGCGAATTTTATCGCATACATAGTGAGTTTATCCGCTTATTGCCGGAATACAAGAAGGCCCGCAGGCAGAAACAGGCCGAATATCTTGAGGACATCCAGAACCAGTTTTCTTCTTATGCCGATTATATTTCCCCCTACATTCAGGAGATCCGGTCCCGCAATGGAACTACTCAAGATGCGCTGGACCGGCTGGAGTGTTTAGATCCCGATCGCTTGAAAACGCTGGCGCGGCAATGGGGGAAACGTTTGTCTGCAATGACACCGTACTTTGAACAGGCCTTTGCCCGTCTTGACCATTTTCATCTTGATCGTTTGAATGATATCGCAGTTAACTTGACGAAGCTGCGGCTTAAGGCCCAGCTGCTGCGTCTGCAGAATGAATTGCGCGGGGATGCGTATGGACGCCAGGGGCCGATCTATCTTCTCTTTAATAGTGTGATCAAATCCTATACCCGCATTGCGCATGAACACATATGGCGCCGTTCCCGGCGGCAGGGAGATCTTCAGGGACAGAATCTGACCATGGTTGACGCCCAGGGACGTGTGACGTTCACCCTGTTTTATGAGCGCAAGCCGGTCCTGCGCATTGAATGTCTCGGAGCGGATCAGTATCGGTTTTATCAGATTATATGGAAGAAGGTCGCCGTTCAAGACGGGCCGCCAGCAGTTCATCCGGTTTTAACCCCGATGGCACCGGGAGATCTTGACAAGAATCTCCGTCAGGCCCTGCATACCCTAGAGAGCATCGAGAAAGATTATTCCCATTTGATTTATCATGAGGCGGCTTTGAGACAGGCCCGGTTCCTTCTTTCAGGGAAAAGGACTGTTCCGTATGAGCGGGAGATGGCGTTGTCTTTGATCCGCGGGGTGTATTTCGGACCGCAGTCGAAGCAGAATAAAGACGGACGGAGCCGTCCCGGGAAATACGGGCTGGCGCTTAAAACAGCGGAAGTTAGCCGTGGGCGGCGGGGAGGCTTGATCCGTCTACCCAAGATCAGCCTGGAGACGGCCTTGTCCGCGCTTGATGCCGGCGATGCCCGCACAGCACGGGAGATGCTTGCCAGTGCGCAGGAATGGATCAACGGGCGTCTGAATGTCCTCGAGCGGCAGGACCGGGGGGTTCAGAGGCGCCGGGATTATTTTTACCTATTATTCCGCGATCATATGGTTCGCCAAGCCATGCAGTCACTAGAAACCGTTCTCCGATCCGCTCCAGAGAATGATATAGAAATTCAAAAAGTACGTCTCCAGCTTGATGGTCTTATAGAACAGCATTTCAAATCCATTGCCGCAGAACAATATTATAAAAATGTTCATACCTGGTTGAGCGCTATACGTGGACTTTTGCGCACTGTTGAACGTTTGCGGTCAGCGCCTTCTGTGGAGTTTCGCACGCAGCGTATCGCCATGCAAATGCGCGGGATTAAAGAGTATATGCGCAAAATTTGGAGCGGCTTGAGTCAGGTTCGGGATAAGCGGCGAAAGAGCGGTGTCGGGAGAGGTCGGGGACAGGGCAGTAATCGCGGCAGGGATCGTAGAGGATCCGCGAGCAGTGCTGTTGTGTTTATGATGGCAGGAGCGACGGGCTTGATTATCGGCATCATGACGTCGAGTCTTTTTATCTGGTCAGGCGGAATAGTATTGTTAGGGGCGGCTGTTTATGGTTGGCGGAACGGGAAGCTGCTGTTCGTGAAGCGGCTGCGTTCTTTGGTTGTTCCGCTTGCAGGCCTCCTGCTGGTTAGCTGTTTTGTGATACTTCCGGCTGGGTGCAGAGAAAAACCCGCAGGTCAGAGTCAGGCGGAGAAGCGGCTGGTCCAGCAGCGCGCGCGAGAACGATCCAGGATTGAAGATATTGCAAGAAGAATGAACAATACAGATCCGGCCATCCGCAAGCAAGCGATGAAGGATCTTGCCGCAGTGAACTATGTTCATGACGAAGCAGTTTCCCTGCTTCTCAAGGGTCTGCATGATCCCGCGCGTGATGTACGCATGGCGGCTGTGGACAGCCTGGCAGCGCTGGGAGCAGCTGCCAGGGACGCTGTACCGGAAATGAACAAGAAGCTGTTATCGACGGATAATCAGCAGATGCAGCAGGTGCTGATCAATGCTGTTGTACGCATTGAAGGCGATGCCACGGGGTTGATCAAAAGACTAGCAGATGTTCTCCGCGGGAAGGATGCGGCAATGCGTGGTCATGCTTTTAATGTCTTGGAAAAAATTTCAGGACATAACGTACAGAAACAGACTGTGCTGGTTCCGCTTTTGAGAAACGATGATGCGCAGCTTCGTAAAGAAGCAGCCAAGATGCTGACCAGAACAGGATGGATACCGCCCAATCAGCAGGCCAGGGTCGTTTGGCTGGTCGCTCAGGAGAAAAATCAGATATTTATTCAAGAAGGGGAGAGCTCCGTACCGGCCTTGATCGCGTTGATGAATGATGACGCAGAGCATGTTCGCGACGCTGTTGCAGCTGCTCTTGCTGAAATCGGGCGTCCGGCATTTTCAGCGTTAGTCCAGGATAAGACTGATCGTGCAGATCGTGTCCGGACATTGATGGCGCGTCAGACTGACGATCAATCGCTGTTATTGGACATGATTACGCATGAGCGGGGAATTGAGCGGGGCAATGTCCAGCTGGCAGCAATTCAGCGTTTGGGTGAGATCGGAGATATTCATGCCGTGCCGATATTGAGAACATGCGCTAAAAACGATATCGATTATTCTGATGATGAGAATCAGGCCGCGCGGAAGGCTCTGCAACAGATCAAACAGCGTGTCGGTCCTGCAGAGTGGTCCAGGACGGTTTCCTCGCCTATTAATTGGTCAAAATGGTGGTCTGCCGGCATGGCAGTCTTATTCACCGGAATTGTTCTATATGTTGCGGCGTTATTCCTGAGCATTATATCGAATAAGGTCATCGTTCCTGTTTGTAGCCGTCTGGCCCGCCAGGGCGACAACAATGGCAATGCCTCGGATCCAAAGCCGTCTTTGCCTGTTCTGGAGTCTTACCGCTATTTCAAACGGTCTGAAGCAAGACGAAGGCCGCCCGCCTTTCATGGCAAATTGAGAGAAATTTTAGGCGTTACGTTAATGGCTATCTTGATTGGAGTTTTTCTGAGCACAGCATTGCGTAACCATAAGGTAATTTTAACTCTTGAAGGGTATTTCGCACTCATATTTTTTGTCGGCTTGATCCCGATAGCGATCTTTTGGTTAATGCGGATTTTAGCGACCGGTATTCCGCAGCACCTGGTTTGGACCGCGTTCTTTCCTCTCAGATATATTTTGATGATGCTTGAATACACCGGAATGAACACCGACCGCCCCCAGCAGTATTATCTCTTGCGCCGCATAAAACAGAGATTAGCATCCGGGTCCTATAAAGAGGCCGATGAGATTGTACAGAACACAGACATTAAACTCGATTGGAAGAGCAGACTTGATCTTGCTGAGATGTGGGGGGAGCGAGCAGGAATTACTCTCGATGCAGCGGAGGCATCTTATGTTAATTTTAGCCAAAGTGATGTGCCGGTCAGCGTACAGGAAAAAGTTGTCATAATGTGGAAAATGATCATTGAAGAAGCCCCTGTATTTGCGGCAGTATATTTTGCCGGTACCGGTTTAGTCAAAGCAAACCTATGGCAAGAGGTTGCCAGGATATGGGAGATCATCGCAGAAAAAGAACCCGCTGCTGCGGCAGAGTATTTTGCCCGTTCCGGGCTGACCGTCGAGAACGCCGGTGAAGACGTGGTTGCCATTTGGGAAATGATCGCGCGAAAGGCGCCGCAGACAGCGGCAGAGTATTTTGCCCATTCCGGGTTGACCTTAGAGAATGCTGGTGAAGACGTGGTTGCCATTTGGGAAATGATCGCGCGAAAGGGGCCGCAGGCAGCGGCAGAGCATTTTGCCCGTTCCGGGTTGACCTTAGAGAATGCTGGTGAAGACGTGGTTGCCATTTGGGAAATGATCGCGCGAAAGGCGCCGCGGGCAGCGGCAGAGTATTTTGCCCGTTCCGGGCTGACCTTCGAGAACGCCGGTAAAGACGTGGTTGCTATTTGGGAAATGATCGCGCGAAAGGATCCACTTTTAGCGGCGAAATATTTTTTCAATTCAGGATTGACGTTTGAAGATGCTCCGCATGCTGCCAATGAAGTTTGGGGGTCCATTACTCAGAACGAAAATCGCATAGTATCTAAGCCGTTTTTACGCGTATGCGAAGAGGAATATATTAACGGTGTAGATGCAGGGTTTGAATCCCTGAATGTCTCCGGCCTGGCGCTGGGAAGCCAGGCGTATGTAAAAGCCTTGCTGCTGGAAGAGATCGCATATACGGGTGAAATCAGGAAATCTTTTTCAGAGAATTTAACACAAAAAATTATTCCGGCGTTGAGAGTCTTGGAATCTTTAAGTTCGGAGTATCCCACTTTGGGGATGGAAGCCAAGCATCATAGCGATGATGAGCAGAACCAGCATATTTTCTCCCTGCAGGTTTCTATGGGGAACTATTTGAGTCAAGTAAAAACCGAACACGAAATGGGCCTTTCATACCTGGAAAGTAACGGTTATGGAGAAATACGGGTTTTGCCGACCGTTTATCCGATTTTTATTCTTTTGGTGGAAAAAATACGGCGGCTGGGGATCGTCGGGACCATGCTGTACTCAAGTGTGATATCCGGAGATCACTTACAGGAAGCCGGCCTGCTTTTGACGGCATTGTTTTATGCGAATTATTCCGCGGCACCGATCAATCCGGATGGAACAAGCGATTGGATGTTTCCCGGAATCGGTGGCCGTTTTATCGGGGCAACGGTCGACCCCTGGACGGGAGAATTGGGAGATTATGATCGTTCTACAATAGGACGGTTTACGACTCAGACCAATTTTTTCCACGGTCTGATCGAGATTCCCAACCTCGAGGGCGGGGTGCGTCCCTATTTTGCTGATGATCTAGAGCGGACCTTTCTGCTGGCCTCAGCGGCTCAGGCCTATCTGCGAGGCCGAGATTTTGATGAGCGGCTTAAGCAGGTCTATCAGGAGTTCCGTCAAGAGGTCGCGAAGTTTATGATAGACCGGCTTGATTTTACGGCAGAGGAGTTCAGAAAATTATTTCCTGAACGCCATGGCGGCCATGAATATACGAAAGATGAGGATGGCCTTATACAAGTGTTGAGGCATATGGAGAAATATTTCCGCGCTGTTGTGTCTGATGACGATGAGCAAAGGCAGCAGAAGATTTTATGTCATAGGGCTTTTGGAGAGATCATTGAGCGGCACCGCAAAAAGATTAAGACAATTATGTTTCCTGGTGCGGCAGGAGATTTTCTGACAGCGGGGATGAAAGAGGATTGGCAGGAAATTGAGCAGATCGTGATCCAGGGCATATTCTCGAATGATCCGCAAGATCGTTTTCTGTGTCAACGAGCAGCTGATTTTTATGGCAGCAACAGTTTGGTAAGAAAAGTACTCGAAAACGATAAACGGGGAACCAGTTCGAAGACACATCATAGCGCTGATTCCAAAGAAGAGCCTGCCGATCATACTTCAGACGCTCCCGGCGGAAAGCCGCGTTCTGAACAGGGTTTTATTCGAACCTCGTTGCTGGGCATTATGTTTCTTCCTTTGGCTGTGACCTTCTCTGCTGCTTATGGTGCCGCGGTGGAGAATACGATATGGCTACTGTATGTGTTTTTTGCCGGGATCCTGGTCTATGCCGTCTGGGCCGGTGGAATAAAAAACGGTATTCATGCATTCAGTAAAAAAATGCTACAGAAGACACGCCGGTTTTTGAATCTCAATGAACATCAAGATCCAGGCCAGCACAACACAGCAAATGGATCCGTTGATGATGTGGTGTTGCAGCCCTATCATCAGGCTATGCGTGATGTTGATGAGCGTTTACGCAAGGAAATTACCTTGACTCGGGATGATCGCAACTGGTTATGGGCCAAGAGACGGCTATTGATACAAAATTATGATGATATCCACGCAATGGCCGTACAGCATGTTATGACAGCCGAAGGCGTCGACATGAACCTGGCCCGGATTGAACAGGACATCCCGGCGGAAGCTGAAAAGATATCCCGTGAAGGACCAAACTGTATTACCCGTGAGTTTGTCCGCCGTGGCTGGAAGGTTATTGCTGATGATCTCGTGCGTCAGGCTGTTGAAGATCCTGCGGGGATTCTCTATGATGATCGCTTTGCTGATCCGTTCTTCCGCGTTATGCCGATTCTGTACAGGATCGGGCCGGACATGGCGAGAACCATTTTTGTTAAAAGGGTGGGCGCTCGACTGTACCACGTTGTCAGCGCTCCGGGAGATGGAGCAGAGCTCCGTCTCATAGATCTGTATGGCCAGGAGGATGCCTGGGTCGGATCGGACAAGCATCCAGATAAATCGCGTCATATATTTTTTCATCCGGAAGAAAACGTTTTCCAGTATTTCCTATCTACAGCCCTAAAGGTTATTAGACGCTCATTTTATTTTGTTAAGCGTGGGCTGGTTCACTATATCGTTCTAGCGGTGCTAGCCCTTGTTGTTGCAGGAATAGGCTGTACGACCAGAAGCGATCTGTGCAGAGCCGATATGATCGGGCCAGAGGGGCAGACGATCTTCAAGAAAACACAATCGCAAATGCATGTTTTGCCTTTCGTAAAGACTCGTGGGATTGCTCTCGGGTTTGAAGGAACCGGAAGCAGAAATTTACGCACATATATAAAGTATTTGATAGATAATCATACTGACAAAATGACATCCTATATGGTTGTTGATGACCGCGCACGCGCTTTTCAGGCAGCCCGGCGTGCGCATAGCAACGGAGAAGTGGTCGCCGTTTTTAGCTACAGCGCCGGTATAGGGGGCGCAGATCGATTTATTAAAGACCTGCAGGATGAGGGGATAGAGGTCGACCTGCTGATCCTGTTTGATTATGCCTGGGGGAAAAACAGTATTCCGCGTAACGTTAAAGGTGTTATTAATATTTGCGGAAGTCGGCTGTATCCCTTTGCCGGCCGGGATATGGACAATGAGCGCTTAGCAGATAAAAAGACATTCGCGATCAATTTGGTTTTCGCCGATTTGGGGCATCTACGAATGCCGCTGACAGCCCAAGATTCGGCTAATGAATATGAAGCGTATGCTCGGCGCTATTATACCTGGATGATCTTAACGGCTCTTCAGCATATTGAAGAAAAGAAAGCCATTGCACGTTCACCAAAAAATCAAGATACAGAAACGGAAAGCAGTATAGAAGAAAGTCCTTCAGCGCATAGAAGAACGTCCAAAGGCAAGAATAATAAAGGTATGACAAGTGTCATGATCTTATCTGCGCTAAGCGGTATGACAGGTTTGGGAATTATCGGCACCCGATTTATGTTCTCAGGTGCGAACCTGGTTCTGCTGTTTTCTTTGCTGGTATTAGTCATGATCGGCGTGCTGGGGTTTGCTGATTCAGCTCGCAGCCCTCCGTTATTTAAGAAAAAAATAAGAAAAAGGGTTAGGCCGGGGCCTGAAGATGTCAAGGATATGTTTATAGAACAGTGTGTGCACCGGCTGGGCGGTCAGAAACGGCATGCATTCCGGATCGATATTATTCGTCTGTTATGGAAACATAATTATCAACGAAAAATTTTAGAGCATATCGGATATTATGTATTTAAATTTCTGCTGGTTGAATATATTACCCAAAGCCAGCCTGCGCATGACCGCCAGTCTATGCATGAGTTTATAAACCTGGGTCTGGCAGAAAAATCCAAGAAGAACATTATGGCCGAGGATGACCCGCTCTATCAATCTTATCTTAAAACAGAACACACTGGAGCGTTTTCTCCGGCAAGATTTTTCGTACACCTGTTGGGGATATTGCTGATCAGCAGCACTGATTTTAAGAAGACATTAACGTCGCTCAAGATCTTCCTGCAGCCGTATTTCAAAAGCATCAAGAATAAGACTGAGGATGCGAAACCCCGCCATTCTTCTTCAGAAAAAGAAACGCCGGCCTATTGGCGGAAACTTAATAAAATTTCCCTGCTTTTGCATCGCACAAATGCGCTCGATGGTCATTTATTGACGACAGGTAATTTGCATGCAGCGTTTCATCCTTCTTCTGATGGGAAAGAAGTAAAACCTTCTTCTGAACATCGCGATGAAGTCATGGGGGATGCGGTTTTAGATATTGTGGTTCTTTTGCGGATGTGGAGAAGATTTAAATGGAGCGCATCAGCGCACGACTACAATAAAAAGCATGAAGCTATTATCACTAAAATCCGTCACGCCGAGATATTTTATACTGTCATGGAAAACAAGATGCCGACCAGGAGATCTGAATTGTTATATGGCGACTGGATGTTTGAAGCGTTGGTTGCGTTTGTTTACCGCCTGAGCGGAGTTGGTGAATTTGCTGGAATACATGCCGCTGATCGTTATCTTTCTGCGTTAATGCGTTATGCCGGCGATTTAGGTCTTGAGTTGTCACGCATTGAGCGGAATCTGTTCCGTAAAGATTTCGATCTCCCGTCCCTTGAGGGCCGGTCTGTGGAAGGGGCCCGGCTGGCCCTTCAACAGTGTGAATCAGAAAGAGCAATGGGAGCGGCCAAAGCAGTCTTCAATCTTTCTGATAAAAAACTAAAAGCCGAGGGAGAAAAACTTAACGCAATGGTTCCGGAGGCGAAAATTGCAGAGCATTTCCGCGCAGCATATCAAATGGCTGTGGAGATTAGTCCAGGCGTGTTCAACGTTCATGACAAAATTTCCCTTTTGTTCTCTCCCCGCACAATGCACGGTCGGCTCGCAGAGGTGGTCCGTACAGATGAAGGCGATATTATGATGATCTCGTGGGCGCTGGCAACACGCCCGATTCACGACATTTTGATCAGACTGGTTTTGGCCGAAGAAATGCTCCATTATTTTTCTCCGCGTCAAGCCGATGGCGTTCATCAAGCCATTGATCAATATATTGAAAAGAGTGTGGACCGGCATGCCGCAGTTATAGCCGCTGTTCATGATGCCGGAAATAGAGATATTGCGCCCCTTGGAAAATGGCAAAGCTATCAGCTGGGGCATCTTTTAAGGCGCTGGGGTCTAGAGCAGAAGAAACAGTTGTTTGCTTCCCCGCACATACGGGATTACGTTCTGGGGCATGCCATTAAGAATGCATTGTATCTGGAATGTATTGAGCGCGGTAATGATCAGGTTTTCAATAATGGGAAAAAAGGAGAGCAGGTCTCTCCGGAGCTTTTTTTCTCTTTCCATAAAATCTTCCACAAACTCAAATCACGAAATTTTCTTTATTTCCTTGTTCTCTTTAAAGATGTTGCCGCTGTGTTCAATGATCAAAGATTGTCATTTTTGGCCGCGGCTATGATCGATGAGTCTTTAGGGGGTATAGCCATGCGCCCGTCATTGAAAAAGGTTGCCGGCAAGATCTCAGCCTTTCCTGACCTTTTGTCCTTTTATACGGGAGAACGCAGCATACAGGGGCTATTAGAGTCGGAGATTTGGCAATCTCTGAACGCTGTGCAGAGGAATATTTACGTGAAAATCGCCGGTTTAATAAATCTCTTGCAGCAGCGTGTTGATGATGACGGCTCTCTGTTAACGAGCGGAAATCTCAGGTTTTTATTAGCTACTATGACAGGTAAGGATTTTTTAGAGCGGCTTTTGCCGGCTATTTTTGAACAATATCGATTGAGAATATATTGCACAGATAATAACGGCCAATTAAATGAACATAAATATGAAGCAACCAGAGATGAGATGCGGCGTTTTCGAGACAATGCTCCCGCATTGGCAGAAGGAATTAAGAACAGGGTCCTGCAGCAGATAGAGATTTTTAAACACAGTCATGCGTTTTTTCAGGCCATGTCCGGAGAAGGCGTTATAAGGTTCCTCGCTGTTGTTTTTCGTCTGGTCGAGGGAACGCCTGTTCGCAAGATCATGTGTCCTGCGCCGCCGGCGCTGCTGCCGCTGGGGGCAGGAAAGCTGTCCGACAGGATCACGCGCGCGCTTACGATAGAGGACATCGCCGTTTTGGACAAGGAGACTCTGCGGGAAAAGATGAGGGAGCAGGGGTTGGACCTGTGGTTTGAGGGCGATACATTAAGAATCAAGATCATGGCCATGATCCAGCAAGAAGATCTGGCCTCCACATTGAGGATTTGGGATGAGGCAGAGATCATCCGCGTTATTGATCTGGGATGGGATGTTCCATTGGATGAGCTCACATCCCAATTCAACGCGGAAGAACTGGAGAGAGTGTTAAGAGAATATGTGTCCCGCGGAGATATTCTTCCTATGAAAAAGGCTCAAGCGTTTCAAATATTAGCGGATATCAGCGATGGTGAGAAGAGTAAAGAGTTTTATCAAAGTCAAGTCTACCGCTACGTTAACAAAGAGATGCGCAGAGAATTGTCTCCTTTATCTTTAGCTGATGCGCCTGTTCCCTTTTTGCCTTCTCATCTTGAAGGTCAGCAGCTTACCGTGAAGGTGTCCGGCCGTATCGATCTTATGCATAATCTTGCCATGGATCTTCCGGTTTATTCCCGCGCACCATTTGCACGTCGAGTGCTGAATTTCTGCATTAATCTCCGCGATTTCCAAGGGCGTCCTGTTCCGGCTTTTCGCATCACCTTCCGTGCGCCGCCGCTATTGATCGATCGTCGTCGATTTATCAAAGTCGAGGAGGTTTTTTATGATATTTCCCGGCCTTCGCCGGAAGGCGTATATGCGCGGAGCCGTCCTGATATCGTACGCGAATTTACGACAAAAAAACAGATCAAGGAGGAACAGCATCCGCTCTTACAGTATGTGATAGGCGCTATTAACATGTCCGGGATTCTGGAGCCGGATTTTTATGAGTTGCGCGACTGTTTGTGGAGTTATGAACACAATCTCGAAATATCCATTGAGAGTTATTTGCCGCCAAAAAGCGGTTTGGGAGGCAGCGTGACCTTGGCATGCGGGTTAATGTGCGGCCTTTTGAAAATCACCGGGAACCGTGACATTTTAACAGCCGAAGATTATGCTCTATATGCGTCTAAGTTGGAAATGAACCTCGGGTCTTTGGGGGGCTGGCAGGATGCTGTGCTGGGTTCGGGACTGCACTTTTTACGTGTGCCTCCGAATTGGTCGGTAACCGGGTTGTCCGATGATTTTGGCATCCATGTTCCCAGCCCTGAATTGGGCGATGCATTGCTGAAGGCTTTGAGTGAGAGGACCGTCCTGTATTACACCGGAGGACAGCATAAGGCAGCAGATGTGTTGCAGAAATTATTCAGCGGATATTTGAGGCGCAATCAGGATTATATGCGTATGCTCGGCTGGGGACATGAAGATATGCATCATGCCCAGGAACTTTTACATGAATACAGTGAGAATCAGTCGCTGAGCGCTGTCGATGGATTGATCGCTTTAGCGATCCGTGCCGGTGAACAATTTGATCATATTGTGCCGGGAGTGATTTCCCAGGAAATGCGCGCTGTATGCTCGCATCCTTTATTACGCAATAGGCATGGGGAGTCCTTAGTCGAAGGGTTTAAACCGATGGGTGCCGGAGGCGGCGGATTTATGGCAGTATTTGTCCGTAACTCTGCGGACAAGCCGATCGTTAAGTCGCGTTTGCAGGAGATAGCCGCCGGCAGGAGAACTGCAAAAAGAAAACCGGGGGTATTTGACTTCACCACAGAACAGGCCGGTCTGGTTGTTGAAAAGTCAGACATGCAGTTCGGCAGGAACCGAAAAGGAGGTAAGACAAGAAGAAACGGCTTTGTCATTCCTCAGGTGTCGGCATTGATAGCCTCGACAGCAACGCTGATGTTCTTGACTGTGCTGCCGTTGGCAGCTGGCCGCAGTATGATCAAGTGGCCTAGTATCTTCCCGTACTGGCCGGAAATTTTATTAGCTTTTATACCCGCGGCTTTTTTGCTTTGGGTCATTATCAAGGTTGCGGGTATGGTCCGCCGTAAGATTGGGGCCTCGATCCGTAAAAAATTCTGGCAGGAAGCCCGTCGGTCGGTAAGGGAAAGAAAAGAACTCCAGAGGGGTTTTTATATTCAAGAGTTAACAGCGATGACCCGTCAGCCTCTTGTTGAGATGCGTTCTGATCATCTGAATCATACACATCAGAGCAGTGGAGAACGTTTCCGGGAATTGACCCAGCAAGTCGCTCGTTCTGTGGCCCGTGCCTGCGTGCAGAAGACTGATTCGCAAAAAACGGTTATCATCTTGCCCTGGCGTGCCGCCTTGAAAGAAGTGCAAGCACGTCTATATGAAGAGAAGACGTTAACACGGGAGCAGCTGAACTGGTTATGGGCCAAGAGACGGCTATTGATACAAAATTATGATGATATCCACGCAATGGCCGTACAGCATGTTATGACAGCCGAAGGCGTCGACATGAACCTGGCCCGGATTGAACAGGACATCCCGGCGGAAGCTGAAAAGATATCCCGTGAAGGACCAAACTGTATTACCCGTGAGTTTGTCCGCCGTGGCTGGAAGGTTATTGCTGATGATCTCGTGCGTCAGGCTGTTGAAGATCCTGCGGGGATTCTCTATGATGATCGCTTTGCTGATCCGTTCTTCCGCGTTATGCCGATTCTGTACAGGATCGGGCCGGACATGGCGAGAACCATTTTTGTTAAAAGGGTGGGCGCTCGACTGTACCACGTTGTCAGCGCTCCGGGAGATGGAGTAGAGCACCGTCTCATAGATCTGCATGGCCAGGAGGATGCCTGGGTCGGATCGGACAAGCATCCAGGTAAATCGCGTTATATATTTTTTCATCCGGAAGAAAGCGTTTCCCCCAAAATTCTTTTCTATAAATCTATCATCGCAGTTTTCCGTTTCTTCCGTTTTGTTATAAGCAAAGCCCGCTATATTGGTATGGCGCTAATCTTCATGTACATGATTATAAATGCGGCAGGATGCACGACCAAGGGTGATTTGTGTCGAATTCAAACGATCGGACTAAGAGCACAGGAGATATTTCAGAGGACACATAAAAAAATGTATGAACTGCCCTCTGTCAAGGCGCGCGGTGTGGTGTTTGGATTCGAAGGCACCGGCAGAGGGAATCTTCGCGCGTACATAGATCATTTAACGAACAGTCATGCAGATGAAATGATTTCTTATATGGTGGTCGATGCTCGTCAAAGGGCTTTGCAGAGAGCGCGGCAGGCCGAAAAGAACACGGCAAAGAGGAAAGGTTTCATAAACATATCGGTTCTATCTGCGCTGACGGGACCCGGAATTATAGGTGTTCTCGGCTGGATACCGTTTCTGAACGATGTGTTCCCGCTTGCCGCAGGCGCAATGATCGTTGTGTTCGCTGTTTTGAGCTTTGCTGCGGCACCTCGTGGACCGCCGAGCAATAGAAATGATCAAAAGAAAAAGACAGACCATATTCGAAAAGATGCCCGTAAACGTTTCATTGAGGTGTGTGCCCGCCGTCTGGGTTATCCGGATCAAAGTAAGGCTCCTTTCAGGTTTATCGATGTTTTATGGGAAAAAAATCATAGGCGAAAGATCCTGTCTTATATTGGACAGTATGTGTTTAAGTTTTTACTGGTCGAGTATATCACACAGCGGCATCCGCAAAGTTCGCGCCATTCCATCCATGAATTTATCGATCTTGCTCAGTCAACCCAATTTAAGAAAACTATTATCGCCAATGATGACCCGCTGTATCAGTTATATTTAAAAACAGAAGACAGCGAGGCTTTATCCAGGGGGAAGTTTGTTATTCTGTTATTCGGTATCTTACTTGCCGGAAGGTCTGATTTTACGCGTCCCCTCGAACATCTGCGTCCGTTTATCAGTCCCTATTTAAAAAGCATAAAAAAGAAAACAGCCCGGAGAGAAGGATCGCGGTCTGATCAGGGGCAAGAAGACCAGCCGTATGTGAGCCGGCTTAAAAAAATGCAGGCATTGTTCCGGAAAACACAGGCTGTGAAGAAAGAACAGCGTTCTTTGAAAAATTTGCGTACCGCGTTTCCGCCTTTGCCCGCAGAGTCAAGAGCGTATCCAACAGCAGATCATCGTGATGAAGTAATGGGAGATGCTTTGTTGGATGTTATGACCGTAATGAGGATCTGGCGCAGATTTGAGTTTGCGGCAACAAAGGAGGTTTATCACGCCTGGCATGATGAATGCGCGGCAAGTGTGCGCCATGCGCAGATTTTTTATTTCTTAATGGAGGGGCGGCTCCCCGAACAACAGTATGAATGGCGGTACGGAGACAGAATGTTTGAGGCCTTCGCGGCGTTTGTTTACCGTATGAATGGTCCTGCTGAATATGCCGGAATGCTCGCGGTGGACCGGTATCTTTCGGCATTGGTTTGTCTTGCGAAGAGCCTTGGTCTGAAACTGTCCGCGATTGAGAATGATCTTTTTGCTGAACAGTATGACCTTCCTCATCTTGAAAGTATGTCTGAGGGCGCGGGTTTGTCTATTGAAAAAAATCCGGCATCTGCCGACAGGGCGAGGCGAAAGGGATTTGCGGCTGTTCAGATGTTGTTTGTTATGACGCTGGCAGCTGTTTCCGCTTTCACGTTAGAGATAGAGATCTTTCCTTTTTGGTATCTGGTATGTGTTGGCGGGTTGATTATGCTGCTTACGGTTATAGCCGGATATCATATTTTCAAAATGGCGTATACGTTTTTTGTGGATCTTATCGCGAGTGTCATGTTCTGGATCCATCCCGGCTTAAATCATTACCGGCCTTCATCAGGGCGACCGCAGAAAAAGAATAAAAGATCTAAATCAACAATCAGAAAGAAGCACTCCCGTCATTCTGCTGATGCCGGCAATCACCGTGGAGTGGTCTTCATGCCGATGATCCCTTTGCTTTCCGCTGTGTCCGCGGTTCTGATCCTGCCTGTCTGGGGCTGGACCCTGCTGGCAGCGCTGCTTGCTGTGATGATATCCGTTCACGGGTTTGCGGATCAATCGTTAGGTGATGCAGGGCAAAAACAACCGGACGAACAGGACGGACAGAAGGGAATAGACACGATCCGGAGCCGCCCCTATAACTTGAAAAATCATTGGAAGATCTTTTTAGGATCGGCATTATTCTTCGCATCATTCGACCCCAATTTTTGTCTGTACACGAGTAATCTTTTCCGTCTGCTGTTTATGCTCAGCGGTATTGTGTTCATGGCTGCCTGCATCGCCCCGCATGTCTGTGATCTGTTGAAAGAACGTCTTGTGTCAGGTGTTCAAAAGAAAAAAAACCGGCAGGGCGTTTCTCGTCGTGCTCGGCGGGCCGCGTATTCTAAAGGTTATCACCTGAACGATATTCATGAAAAGATCATGCGGCTTATTTATCCTAAACCGGGGATGACAGTTGACACGAGTTTGCTGGTTCATTCATCTTTTTATTCAGAACGGGGCCTGCTTTATTCGCATGACGCGGATGCGGATAACGGTATCGCTTTTGATATGTCGATCAGCAATGGTCAAGGGATTCATGGATACTCGGTGCTCACGATCGCCCAAGTGAGTCAGGCTATCCGATCGCACTTTGATGTTCAGCTTTATTTGCGCAAGGAAGGCCGGGATTATTTTGTTGCTCTGGATAATCCGTTTGGTTTGCTGAAATTGTCGTTGACAAAGGGAAGCGCGGTCACTGTTCTTGTAAAGCCGGGGAAGAGGTCTTTCGTTGACAAGCGCACTCTGGCGTCGCTTGTAGAAATTGTGCGGCGGTTTTTGCAGGATGAAAAGGTTTTAGATGACGACCTGAGATTTTTACATGATTATTATGAGGATATTCAGAATTTAAAAAAGGAATCAAGTGAAACGGTGCTTAAAGGTGCCGGGAGCCAAAATGAGGGCAGGCAGGGACACAAGGGGTTTATCACGACCGCATCGCTGGCTGTTTTCGCGCTGCCGGTTGGGTTCGCCCTGGCGGTGATCCAGCCGTGGGTGCTGGCCGGTTTCGCTGTTGCTGCAGTACTGGCGTTGTTCGCCGCGAGTCCGCATACCGACCAGCCGTCGGATAGAAATTCTGATCAAGTGTCCCGGCAGAATCCTGAGTTCGAAGAAGAAAAGAGTCTGCACGTCGATGCCGCAGATAATGTTCAGGCCTTTCTTGGAGTGCTGAGGGACGGCTTTACAGGAAAGGCCGGACAGGGAGAACGCTATTTGGTCATTAAAAACAATAGCCCTTCTGATCAGGAAGGGATGGTGCATGTCAGTCTGGATGATCTGCCGGAATTTTTAGACGCCTATCGCAAGCGCACCCTGTTTGATGGCTTGCCGGAAGATGCCTTTGAGAAGTTTACGTTGTGGGATCCATTTGAGGAAAGCGGGAAGGAATATGCTTTCGCCCTGCGGCATAATTTCTTTATTGAAGACCATAGGACTTTGTTCTATTTCAAGTTGCAGCCCGGGCAGGCGCATCGTTGGTTATTGAGCAGTATGCGTCCGGACGATCCCTTCCGGGAGGCCTGGCGTGTGGAAGGCTGGGAGGATTATCCGGAACTAGAAAAACCGGAAGATCTGATTTTGGTGCCGGAAAACACAAGTCAAACCCGGTATCCTTCCCGGGCCCGATTTCATTTATTCCAGAAGCTTTATGCGTCCGACGCATCGCAAATTTATCTGGCTTTGCTGCGAGGCGATCCGTATCAAAAGATCCATGTGGTAAAAAAATTCATTGATCCGGATTGGCAGGAGAAAGAAGTTGATGCGATGAATAAGCTCACGGCTGTTTTGAAGAACGATAAGCCGGGGGAGCATGTCATAAACCGTCTTCTTCGCAGATATCATGTTTATGGCCGTGTCTATAGTCCGCTTCTTTTCCGGGCTGTTTCTACGAGCCATTCGATTCTTTGGGCGGGGAGTGAATCAGAAGCGACCGTTTATCCTTTTATTTCCGGCCGGGACTGGGAACAGCATTTAAATATGATCAAAGATCAGTCGCCTTATCTTTTTCTGTCGCATCTGCTCAGCATTATGGCTCGTGTTGCCCAAATGATGCGGATATTAGAACGTGAAGGGCTTCCGCGGTGGGATTTACACGCTGCTAATCTTATTCTGACGCCGCACGAAGATATCTATTTAATTGATTACCTCTACAAAAAAGGGATTCCCACCCCGATACAACTCAGGGATATGCTGGCAAGAGCTTTGGAAATTCCCGGATATATCCACCAAGATTATCACGATGGAGAAAAGCAGATCCGATATCTTTTTCCTTCAGGAATACCGCAAAGTATGGCGGATATTTTAAAATCCCTGTTATCTCTCAAATATATTCCATTGTATCAAAAACAAGAAGGCCAAGAGGATAATGCATTAACGATGCAGCTGCTGGAGGATTTTGAAGCCAAGGTCAGAGATGCGCTTGCCAGTAAGCATAAAGGTGGCGGGAGCCAAAAGGGAGACAGGCAGGGGCGCAAGGGGTTTATCACGGCCCCATCGCTGGCTGTTTTCGCGCTGCCGGCCGGGTT
>CAZQQI010000005.1:0-94634 GCA_964595465.1 uncultured Planctomycetales bacterium
CAAAATAGCAGTGATCAAAGGCTTGATCTTGTCGCACTATGAGTTACAATCCACCATTTTTTATCACAGAATGAAAAAGGCTTTACTTTTTATGCTCGTGTGGGTACAATACACATTCATTTTAGCTGAATGAACGGATATAATTTTTAAAAGAGCAGGATTTTTATGAGCAAATTAAAGCTGGGTTTACCGAAGGGGAGTCTGCAGGACGCGACGGTCAAGGTCTTTGGACGGGCCGGATTCAAGATCTATGTTTCGGGGCGGTCCTATTTTCCCGCGATCGATGATGCCGAGATCGAACCGGTCCTGCTGCGGGCTCAGGAGATTTCCCGCTATGTGGAAGACGGCGTGCTGGACTGTGGGATCACCGGTGCCGATTGGACCCGGGAGAACCGGTCCAAGGTCACGGCCCTGGCCGATCTGGTCTATGCCAAACAGTCTGCGGTCAAGGTACGCTGGGTTCTGGCCGTACCCGAAGACTCAAAAGTCAAGACTGTGAAGGATTTGGAGGGGAAACGTGTTGCCACAGAATTGGTGAACGTGACCAAGCGCTATCTCAAGGATAACGGCGTCAGCGCGGATGTTGAATTCAGCTGGGGCGCCACCGAGGCCAAAGTCGCCACCGGTTTGGTCGACGCTGTGGTGGAACTGACCGAGACCGGCAGCAGCCTGAGGGCCCACAAACTGCGTATTGTCTCGACGATCTGTGAGTCGACGACGCAGCTGGTTGCCAATAAAAGCGCTCTGAAAGACGGCTGGAAAAAGCAGAAAATGGACCAGATCGCGATGCTGCTTAAAGGCGCCATCGATGCCGACGGGATGGTCGGTTTAAAAATGAATCTGAAAGAAGACAATCTGCAGAAGGTCCTGGACTGTCTGACGTCTCTGAAAAACCCGACGGTGTCTCATTTGAGCCAATCGGAATGGGTGGCGATCGATACGGTCATCCATGAAAGCAAGGTCAGGACATTGATCCCGGCGTTAAAAGAGGCCGGTGCCGAGGGGATCATCGAATACCCTTTGAACAAAATCATTTTTTAACGAGGTTACGATATGCCGTGTGGAAAGAAAAAAAAGCGACGTAAGATCACGACGCACAAGCGCAAAAAGCTCAGAAAATCCCTGCGTCACCTGAAAAAGCGTGATTGGGCATAAATCGGGATAAGTAAGGCGGCCGGCACGAGGTATCGAACGCCGTGCTGTGCTTTAGGTTGCTGATCGGAACGCCGGAGAGAAGGATATGAACGGACTGCGGACGGGACAGATTATCGGATACTGTTGTTTTCTGATGTTTTGTGTCTTCGTCCGTCCGGGCCGGGCCCTGCCTGAACAGGACAAGCGTGTTAAAAGTCTGACCTCTTACGCGATCGGGATCATGCATGACCTTCATGGCGACACCCGCAGTGCCATCCGTGAATTTCAAAAATCTTCTCAATATTTTGATAACTACGCTGTCCGTCTCCGTTTGGGGGCGGATTATGCCCGCCTGGGTCTTCTGCAGGAAGCGGTCGAAGATCTGAAACGTGCGTTGTCCTTTGACCCCGCCAATGTTCAGGCTAGGTATCTGCTGGCCCTGATCTATTCGACCCGCCAGGACTATGACCTGGCCGCTGAGCAGTATGAGTCCATATTAAACGCGTTTTCAGAAGCGGATCCTCAGAATGTGGAGATCTACGGCTACCTTGCCCAGCTCTATTATTCTCAAAAAAAATATCATAAAGCGATTCAGCAGTTTGAAGCGGTTCTGGAAATTGAACCGGATAACGCTGACGTGGCTTTTCTGCTGGGGGCTTTATATCTTGAGGTAGGACAGGAAGAGGACGCCATGGAGATGTTCCGGCGCACACTGGTTCTGGACCCGCAGAACGACAGCTGTCTAAACTCTCTGGGCTATCTTTACGCGGAAAAAGGCATCAAGCTGGACAAAGCTCAGTCGTTAATTGAACAGGCCCTGCTGCTGGACCCGGATAATGGTGCCTATCTGGACAGCTTGGGATGGGTGATGTTTAAAAAAGGCGAGTATCAGCTGGCGCTGGATTATCTGCAGGAGGCGCTTATTCACCTGAAAGACCCTGTCATTTATGAGCATCTGGGTGATGTGTATGCCGCCATGGGTGATTCTCTCAAGGCGCAAAAGTATTGGAGGCTTTCGCTTGATCTTCTGCCGGCGCAGCCTGCCGTCCTGCAGAAAATCAAAACCCTTGAACAGCCTGCTCTGGATTAGCATTATGTCCCACCTGACTGTACGTTCTCCCGCTAAACTCAATCTTTTTCTTAAGGTCCACGGCCGCCGTCCTGATGGGTATCATGAACTGCGGACCCTTTTCGAACGCATCGATCTCTGCGACGAACTGATTTTTCAGCCGGAAGCATCCGGACGGATCCGCATCTCCTGCGATGATCCCCAGGTCCCCACCGGACGCAAAAATTTGGTCTATCAAGTTGCCGAGTTTCTTCAGCGGATGACCAAAAGTCCGCAAGGCATCCATATCCGCATTAACAAGCGTATTCCGGTCGCTGCCGGACTGGCCGGGGGGTCATCTAACGCAGCGGGCGCCATTGAAGGGCTCAATACCTTTTGGCAGTTAGGGATGTCCGCAGAACAGAAAACGGAAATTGGCGCGCGGATCGGCAGCGATATCAATTTTTTTCTCAAGGATACCAGCTGGGCGCTGGGAAAAGGACGGGGGGAGCAGATCCATCCTTTGGACATGAGGGAGAAATTATGGCATGTTTTGGTTGTCCCACGCGTGAAAATGTATTCAGGAGAGGTGTTTACAGCATTGCAGGCTGCCCCGCTCAAAACGGAGGCCGGGAGAGCTGATTTAAAGTTGACAAAGGAAAAGGATAATGCTAATATTCTCATTCATTCTATATTACAAAAGAATATTACTAGGGCTCAGGCTCTAATATGGAATGATTTGGAGCCGGCGATTTTACGTGTCCGCCCTTCACTGAAAAACGTGAAGGAAAGCCTGTTAAAGGCCGGTATCGCACCTGTGACGTTCTCTGGCAGTGGTCCTTCAGTGTTCGGATGTGTCGTGGCCGAACAGCAAGCAAAGCGGTTGGCAAATGTACTACGAAAACGGTATAGCAGGGTTTTTGCTGTGCGAACACTGTAAAGGAGGGAGCGGATGGAGATCACCGAGATCCGTATCTTCCCGAAAGAAGGTCAGGATAAAAAACTCCGGGCATATGCCACGGTGACGTTTGATCATGAATTTGTTGTGCGCAATATCAAGATCATTCAGGGGACCAGCGGCATGTTTGTTGCGATGCCGTCCCGTAAAATGAAATTTTCCTGTCCGCGATGCCGCTTCAAAAATGAAGTGGGGAGTAAATTTTGCAATCAGTGTGGAGGAACGATCACGGCTGCGACGGAAGAAGGGGAGGCGAGAGACGCAAAGGCTGACCATCGTGATATAGCCCATCCGATCACTCAAAAATTCCGTCATTATCTGCAGTCCGAGATTTTCCAGGCGTTTGATCGTGACCATCCGATTTCCGGTCAGTAGGGATTTCAAGATCAGGACACTGAGAATATCGATCTATATTTCCGCGGGACTTTGTGCCGTTTACGGGGAGCGGAGAACTGATATTGCCCGGTGGTGTAATTGGCAACACACGAGAATTTGGATCTCGCGTTTCAGGTTCGAGTCCTGGCCGGGCAGTTATTCAAGACAGGACGAGAACCTCGAGGGGTGCGGGGACGGGACGTCCCCGCGGTGTAAGGGGTAACAGGCCCGAGAAGAGCGAGGGCCGCCATAGGGGCGCAAGCCCCTTTGGGGAGCCGGCGCAGAAGCGCGGCGACAGGGACGAGTCCTGGCCGGGCAGTTATTCAAGACAGGACGAGAACCTCGAGGGGTGCGGGGACGGGACGTCCCCGCGGTGTAAGGGGTAACAGGCCCGAGAAGAGCGAGGGCCGCCATAGGGGCGCAAGCCCCTTTGGGGAGCCGGCGCAGAAGCGCGGCGACAGGGACGAGTCCTGGCCGGGCAGTTATTCAAGACAGGACGAGAACCTCGAAAAGGTATGATTATATTGTTTTTTCGGAGCGTTCGGTCAGCCCCGGCGAGGCTGACCTCACTCAGCGAATAGCTTTCGTTTTTATCACGCTAACCCGTGATGATCCGTGCCCGCTTCCGATTTCTCAAGTCATCAAAAAACACAATATAATCGTAACCAGAGAGGTTCAGCGAGGGCAAAAGATGCAGGAATTAAGGACTATTATTTTGGCGGCAGGAAAAGGCACACGGATGAAGTCTGATCTGCCTAAGGTCCTGCATCCGGTCTGCGGACGCCCTATGCTGAACTATGTGCTGGACGCGGTCAAGGCCGCGGGATCTTTGAAACAGTATGTTGTCGTGGGGCATCAAGCCGATCATGTGACGAGAATTTTACCTGACACAAGTCAGGCTGTTGAGCAGAAAAAGCTCCTGGGTACGGCCGACGCCGTCAAAACAGCTTTGAAACAATTGCCGTCTAATAGCGGCGATATTCTGATCACCTGCGGAGACACTCCCTTGCTGACAGCAAAGACGCTTAAGGCCCTGGTCAAGAGCCATCGGCAGACCGGTGCCAGCTGTACGATTCTTACATCCGTGGTCGAAGACAGTACGGGCTACGGTCGGGTTGTCCGCGGGATTGACGGTGATCCGGTTGTGATCAGGGAAGAGCGGGACGCGAACCCGGATGAGCGTCGGATCCTGGAGATCAATACCGGGGTATATTGTTTCAAGGCATCTTCGCTGCGCAAAGCGATCGCCGACGTCAAAATGAACGTCCGCAAAAAAGAATATTATTTGACTGATGTGGTTGAGATTATGGCGGCCCGCAGGTGGAAGATCGCTGCTTATGAGACAGAAGACCCCAGCGAAGGATGGGGTGTTAATGACAAGATTGCTCTGGCCCGCTGCGGAGAAGTGATCCGTTACAGAATATTAGAAGACCTGATGCGCTCCGGGGTAAGCATTGTCGATCCGTGCACCACGTTTATCAGCGCTGATGTCCGTATCGGAGCGAATACGGTGATTAAACCGTTTACTGTGATCGAAGATGATGTCCGCATCGGAAAAGAATGTCAGATCGGTCCTTTTGCGCATGTCCGTCCCGGCGTCCGCATCGGAGACCGCACGGAGATCGGGAATTTCACAGAAATTTCCCGCTCATCGGTCGGGAAAGATTGTTTCATGAAGCATTTCAGTTTTTTGGGTGACGCCCGAGTCGGCAGCCGCGTGAATATCGGGGCCGGAGCTGTGACAGCAAATTTTGACGGAAAAGACAAGCATCAGACCCGTGTCGGAGATGATGCCTTTGTAGGTTCGGACGCGATACTGGTCGCTCCAGCCCGTGTCGGGAAGAAATCCGTCGTGGGAGCAGGGTGTGTGATGGCCGGGAAAAAAGATGTTCCTGCCGGCAAGGTCATGGTCGGGGTTCCCGGCCGTGTTCTGGATAAGAAAAAAACGCAAGATACGTAAAGGAGACAGGAATGGACGGGTTAGCTATTGTCGTAGGGAACGCCAATCCGGCATTGGGGAAGAAGATCTGTAAAAGTCTGCATATCTCGTTGACCAAGGCCCTGGTCGGACGGTTCAGCGAAGGCGAGATCCGGGTCCAGATCCAGGACAACATCCGGGGAAAAGACACGTTCATTGTTCAGCCGACCTGTCCTCCGACTAACGATAATATGATGGAGCTGCTGGTCCTGATCGACGCCGCACGCCGCGCTTCGGCCAAGCGTATCACGGCGGTGGTCCCGTATTACGGCTATGCCAGGCAGGACCGCAAGGACCGTCCGCGGGTCCCGATCACGGCGAAACTGGTAGCGAATCTGATCTATTCGGCCGGAGCGAACCGTGTTCTGACCATGGACCTGCACGCCAGTCAGATCCAGGGTTTTTTCGATATTCCGGTTGATCATCTGTACGCGATCAACAGCATGTGCGAATATTTTCTCAATAAAGGAATGGATTCCCGCAAGCTGGTCGTGGTCTCACCGGATGTCGGGAGTATTAAAATGGCCCGCGCGTATTCTAAACGCTTGGGCGCCGGATTTGCTGTCGTGGATAAACGCCGCACCAGTCCAGAGAAGACCGAGGTTATGCATATTCTGGGGAATGTTAAAAATAAGACCGCTGTGATTGTGGATGATATCGTCGCTACGGCCGGGTCTCTGGTCGAGGCGGCTGAGGCGCTTAAGAAAAAAGGCGCGGTTGAGGTCTACGCGGCGATCAGCCACGGGGTTTTATCCGGAAAGGCTTTATCCCGGATCAGGGACTGCCGGGTCTTAAAAGAGGTCGTGATTACCGACAGCATCCCGTTCCGCAAGGTGAAACATAATCCCAAGGTCAAACAGGTCTCGGTGGCTCCGCTTCTGGCTGAAGCGATCTATCGTATCCATAACGAGGCCTCAATCAGTTGTCTGTTTGAATAAGTTCGAGATTAACATATTTTAAAGAAGGCAGGGTTGGTCATATGGAAGAAGTCAAACTGGAAGCACAGATTCGTAATAAGATCGGCACGGCACAGGCCCGTGCTGTCCGCCGGGAAGAAGATATGATCCCGGGAGTGGTTTACGGCGGAGACAAAGATCCGACATTGGTGAAGGTCGATACCCGTACGTATATGCGTATCCGTCGTCAGCATCAGGGAGAGATCCTTCTGCATCTTGATGTCCGTGAGGGGGATAAAAAGCTGCGTGATTACTCCGCGATCGTTAAGGACGAACAGCACAATCCGGTTTCGGGCCGCGTGATCCATATCGATTTTCTGCGGATTTCCCTGAAAGACAAGATCGAAGTGAATATTCCCTTAGAGGCTCAGGGAGAGCCGGTCGGGGTGACCCGTGACGGCGGATCTCTGGACCATATCCTGTGGGAGCTGGATGTGGTTTGTCTGCCCACGGATATGCCGGAGTCCATTAAGGTTGATGTCGCCGAACTGGAGATCGGGGACAATATTCATTTAAAGGATATTACCCTTCCTGCGGGGCTGGAGACCGAGCACGACCCGGAAGCGATCCTATTTTCGGTTGTTCCTCCGATGAAAGAGGAGGAACCGGCCGAGGTTGAGGAAGACGCCGAGCCGGAAGTCCTTTCTGAGAAGAAAGAAGAGGGAGAAGAAGGAGAGGCTGCGGAAGACGCTGCAGGAGAAGCGGAAGAGGGTTCTGAAGAGGGCAAAGAAGATCAGGAAACCAAGGAGTCCTAGAGACTGGCTATGAAGCTGATTGTCGGACTGGGGAATCCCGGAAAACAGTATGCGCGTACCCGTCATAACGCGGGATTCCTGGTCCTGGAAGCCCTGGCCCGGCGGAAAGGTGTTAAGTTCCGTCCCAGCAGCAGCTGTAAAGCTCTCGAGGCGTCTTTTGAGTCTGACGGGGAAACCGTCTATCTGCTCATGCCGCTGACATTTATGAATCTTTCCGGACGTGCCGTTAAGCCGTTTATCATGCGCCATGGCTTGCTGCCGGAGGATATGCTGGTGGTCGTCGATGATTATCAACTGGATTTCGGCCGGATCCGCCTGCGGCGTAAAGGCAGCGGCGGAGGACATAACGGCATGGATTCAGTTATTACGGCGCTGGCGACCGAGGAATTTCCGCGCTTGCGTTTCGGTGTGGGTGCGCCTCCCGGCAGGCAGGATGCCGTGGATTATGTTTTAGGGGAATTCGGCCCCCGGCAAAAAGCGCAGCTGGAAGAATGTATCGGTCAGGCGGCAGAGTGCTGTCTGGCCTGGATGACCCGCGATATCGAAGATGTTATGAGCCATTACAACAAAAGGAAGGACCATGAATAAGAAGTATGAACTGATCGTGATTTTAGACGCGGCGCTCCCGCAGGACAAGAAAGACGATGTTATCCGTCAGGTCGGCGAGGCGATCGAAAAAAATGAAGGTAAGGTGATCAACAGCCAAGTCTGGATCGACAAACAGAAGATGAGCTTTGAGATGAAAAAAAGGCCGGAAGGCACCTATTATCTGGTCAATTTTGAAGCCCCCAAAGCCAAGATCTCTGATCTGCGCAGGGCCCTCAAACTGAATGACCAGGTTTTACGCTCGCTGGTTGTTGATCCGGCTGCAGCCTAGAGAACATCCCTGAGAGATTAACCGTATTGTGGAGTAGGAGGATGAGATGGCGAATTTGAACAAGACGTTTTTGATCGGCAATTTGACACGTGATCCGGAACTGCGGTACACACCGGCAGGAGTTGCTGTGTCGAATCTGGGTTTGGCTGTGAACCGCCGGTATAAAGATAAGACCGGGGAGCTGAAAGAAGATGTGTGTTTTTTGACCGTGACGGTCTGGGATAAACAGGCAGACGCCTGCTGTCAATATTTGAAAAAAGGCAGTCCGATCTTTGTTGAAGGTGTTCTGCAGTCCCGGTCATGGGAAACTCCCGACGGAAAGAAGCGCAGCACGATCGATGTGCGCGCCGAACGGGTACAATTTTTAGGAAAATTTTCCGACAGTAAAAATGAAAATCGGAGCAGCGGATCAGATGCCGGAGATGCCGGCAAAGATGATTCCGGCATGCCCGAAGATGTGGCGTGGGACGAATAGTCGGTCCCGCTTAAATTTATGGATAGTTCAAGGAGGTCAACATTGGCAAGACGTAAACCCAGATCAAAAAAATCATTCCGTACCCGGAAACGGCCGGCAAAATATGTGATTCCGGCCGACGCCCAGATCGAGTATAAAGACCTTGATCTGCTCAGGAAGTTCACGACCGATCGTGGTAAGATCCTGGCCCGCAGGCTGACCGGGATCACCGCGCGTCAGCAGCATGATCTGACCCGTGCGGTAAAGCGCGGTCGATATCTCGGGCTTCTGCCGGTCGGCGGCGCCCGTAGATAATACCTCACCGGAACGGTGTTTTCATTAAACGTTTATTTTGAAAAAAGGACAGACAGATGGAAGTCATATTATGTCAAGCCGTATCTAACCTCGGCCGGATCGGAGAGGTCGTTAAGGTTAAAGACGGATACGCACGCAATTATCTTCTCCCCAGGAAACTGGCCTATTTGGCCACGCCGGGAAATATCCGCCGCCTGGAACAGGAAAAGGCCAAGGCGGAAGCCGAACATGCTGCCCAGAAGCAGGAGGCAGAAGCAGTGGCCGAAAAATTGTCCAAAGCGTCCTGCACGATAACGGTGGAAGTCAACGATCTGGAAAAAATGTACGGATCGGTGACCGAGGTCGAGATCGCGCATGCTTTGCAGGAAGAGGGTTTTGAGGTCGATAAAAAGCAGATCCAGCTCGAAAAACCGATCGAGGAACTGGGCATCTATGAGATCAACGTGAATATTCATCCTGAAGTCACTGCGAAAGTGCGTGTATGGGTGGCCAAGAAATAAAACTCCCTCCGCAGAATGTTGAGGCGGAGCAGTCTGTTCTCGGGGCTATGCTGATCGACGAAGATGCTATCGGCAGCGCTCTTGAGATCCTCGATGCCTCATGGTTCTACGAAGAAGCGCACCGCCTGATCTACAGCGCGGTCCTTCATCTGTATAACGAGCGCAAGAGTGTGGATATTATCACGCTTTCCGACCGTCTGCGCAATGACAAGACCCTGGAGACGGTCGGCGGTGTTCCGTATCTTTCCCGTCTGGTGGACATGGTCCCGAGTTCCGCGAATGTGGCGTTTTATGCCAACATCGTCAAAGAGAAAGGGATCCTCCGCAGTCTGATTAAAAATTCGACCCAGATCATAAACCATTGCTATGAAAGCGGATCGACCATTGATGAGGTCGTGGACAGCGCGGAAAAGCTGATCTTTGAGGTGGCGGATATCCGTCATCAGAGAAGCACGATCGATATCAAGGATCTGGTGAAAACGAGTATTGCCAAGATCGACCGTTTGTATCAGCGTCAGGAGAAGGTGACCGGTATATCGAGCGGGTTTACGGATTTTGACCGGATGACCTCCGGTCTGCAGCCTTCAGATTTGATCATTCTGGCCGGCCGCCCCTCCATGGGGAAAAGTGCTTTGGCCGGATCAATCCTGGAGCATGTTGCCATGGACCAGAATAAACCGGTGGCCTTTTTCAGCCTGGAGATGTCCAAGGAACAGCTGGTTCAGCGTATGCTGTGTTCCCAGGCAAGGATCGATGCCAATAAAGTCCGTACCGGATTTCTTTCGGGATCGGATTGGCCTCTTTTGACCAAGGCCGCCGGGAAACTGTCCGCCTCGAAGATCTTTATTGATGACACACCGGCCTTGTCAGCCCTGGAACTCAGGGCCAAGGCGCGCCGTCTTAAGACCCAGCACGAAATTGAATTGATCGTGATCGATTATATTCAGCTGATGCGGGGCTCGGCACGGGCGGAAAGCCGTCAGCAGGAGATCTCGGAAATATCCCGTTCCATCAAGGCTCTGGCCAGGGAACTGGGTGTGCCGATCATCGCCTTGAGCCAGTTGTCACGCGCGGTAGAATCGCGCCCAGATCACCGTCCGCAGCTTTCGGATCTGCGGGAATCCGGTGCCATTGAACAGGACGCCGACGTGGTGGTACTGCTTATGAGGGAAGAATATTACAATCCGACGGAAGAGAACGCCGGCAAGGCTGAAGTGATTCTCGCAAAACAGCGGAACGGGCCTGTCGGAAGTATTAAGTTGGCTTTTATCAAGGAGTTTGTGCGCTTTGAAAATCTTGCACATGTTGATTGACAGCGATTTTAAATGTCCCTATAATTACCCCATCATGCTGAAACGTACACTTGCCAGTTTTTTAGCCGTCATGATGGTCTTCACTACATCTCTGACTTGGGCCCAGCAGCCCGGGAACGCCCTGATATCAGAGGCGCCGCAGGAAGCGGAGAAGGACGTGACCGCTGTCGAGGTTAAAGGGAATGAGAGTATCAGCCTGTCCAAGATTTTGTCCCGGATCAAAACCCGCGTGGGCCAGGATTATCAGAAAACTGTGATCTCTGATGACCTGAAACGTTTGTATAATACCGGATATTTTTCTGATGTCCGTGTTGACCGTCAGCCTCATGAAGGCGGGTTTAAGGTTATCTTTTATGTCGAAGAGAAACCGGTCGTCGATGAGATCACCTTTTCAGACATCCGCTACTATAAGCCGGCCTATCTCAAACGCCAGATCCGCACTCAAGAAGGAAAATTTTTCGATCAGAAGATCCTGCGGGACGACATCAGCCTGATCGAAGAACTTTATGAGAAGAAAGGGCTGACCCTGGCGAATGTCCGTGCTGAGCAGACCCGCGACGAGGTGACCAATAAAGTGGATCTGCATTTTGTGATCAAAGAAGGACAGCGGGTCCGCGTTCGGCGGATCATTTTTCACGGCAATGAGACCTTCCGCGATAAGCGTCTGATGAAGGTGATCAAGACACGTCCGGACGGCTGGTTTAATTCCGGTTATCTCAAAGAACAGGTCCTGGAAGAAGACATCCAGCGGATCAAGGGCTTTTATGAAAAAGACGGGTTCATTGACGTCAAGGTCCGCCATGAATACGAGGATTTTAATAAAGAACATATTAATGTTCATATCTATATTGAGCAAGGAAAGCAGTATTTTGTGGACAGTGTCCAGGTCACGGGCAATGAGGTCTTTACCAATGACGAAATCATTTCCGTCATGGAACAGATTAAGACGGGAGAGGTTTTCAGTCCCGACCGTTTGAGTCTGGATATCGCTGAGATCCGTTCGATGTATTTCGACGAAGGCTACATTTTCGCCCAGGTCCGTGACTCTGTGGCTCTGAACAGTGAAACTGGCCGTGTGGCTGTGCGTCTGGATATCATGGAAGGGGAATTGGCCTACGTAAACAAGATCAAGATCCAGGGCAACACCCGCACACGGGATATCGTGATCCGGCGGGAACTGCGGCTTTATCCCGGGGATCGCTTTGACGGTGAGAAACTCCGCCGCAGTAAAGAGCGTCTGCAGAATCTGGGATATTTTCAGAATGTCGCCTACGATACAGAACAGACATCCCGCGGCAATTATAAAAATCTGGTCGTCAACGTCGAGGAGGCTAAGACCGGATCGTTTAATTTCGGCGGCGGATACAGCACGGTGGATAGTGTTGTGGGGTTCGTTGAGATCGAACAGAAAAATTTTGATTTTACCAATTGGCCGACGTTTACCGGAGGCGGGCAGAATCTGACCTTCCGGGCTGAGACCGGTTCCACCCGGAATAATTTTCGTCTGAGCTTTACCGAACCGTGGCTGTTTGACTATCCGGTGTCCGGGGGGTTTGACCTCTATATGACCGAACGGGACCGGGAACGCGATGTCGGGTACGCCTTTGATGAGTCACGTAAAGGGGGGCGTCTCCGGTTCGGCAAGCAGATCTCGGAATACGTGACCGGCGGTTTGGCTTACCGCTATGAAAATATTGAGATCGATAATTTTGATGATGATGTTTCCGCGGATCTGCTCAAAGAAGAAGGCGAGAACAACCTCAGTGAGCTCGGGTTTTCTCTGGCCCGGGATACCCGGGACAGTGTTTTTAATCCCACGAGCGGTTTGTATTTGAGCGGAAATATCGATATCGCCGGCGGTCCTATGCTGGGGGATAAAGATTATTACCGGGTCACGACCAAGACCAGTTATAATATCCCTCTTAAGTGGAAATCGGTGCTGGAGCTTCGTTTGCGGACCGGGGTTATGGATAACTACGGGGATTCGGATCAGGTGCCGATATATGAACGGTTCTATGCCGGCGGCGCCCGCACGATCCGCGGATATGACGAGCGCAAAGTCGGACCGCTGGATTCGGCTACGGATGATCCCATCGGCGGGGAGAGCCTGCTGGTCGGGAATGTGGAATGGACGATTCCTGTTTTGAAGTTTATGAAAGCCGCTGCGTTCTATGACATTGGTAACGTCTGGAGTGATATGAAAGATTTTGCCACCCAGGATCTAAAATCGGGTGTGGGGATGGGCTTGCGGTTCAAGACGCCGATCGGGCCGATTAATCTGGACTACGGATATCCACTGGATAATGAACCCGGGGAGGAATCCAAGTCCGGCAAGTTTTATTTCAGCGTCAGCCGGGGGTTTTAAAAAGGATAACAATAGCAGCCGGAAACGTGAACGACCAGCTAAAGGAGGGATGATATGAATAAAAAGAAATTATGGATTTCGATTTTTGTATGCGCGCTTATGCTTGCCGGTGCGACGGCCGCCTCGGCTCAGTCCGCTAAGAAAATGGGCTATCTGGATCTCAGCAGGATTTTTGATAATTATGAAAAAACCAAGGCCTATGATGATGTCCTGGAAAAACAGCATGCCTCATATGAAGAAGAACTGAACAAGCGGGTCGAGGCTATTCAGGAAAAACAGGCACGGCTGGCGGTCCTGACAGATGAAGAAAAGGCCAAGCTGCAGCAGGAGATCGACGAACAGACCACGGCTCTGCGTCAGTGGGACGAGGACCAGCGTAGTGAGCTGATGAAAAAACGTGATGAGAGAATTCGTGAAATTCTGCTGGAGGTCGAACAGATTGTCAGTGATTATGCCCAACAGGAAGGCTATGATCTGATCCTCAATGACCGTGTTCTGATCTACGGGGCTGACGGCTTTGACATCACGGACAAGGTTCTGCAGAAGCTGAATGAAATGTATAAAAAATAATCTGATGATATGATAACGGCCATGGTTTTCTGAACATGGCCGTGTTGTTGTATATTCCGGTAAGGGGTTTGATGAGAAAGACAGTTAATGAGATCGCGGAATTTATCGGCGGAGAACTGGTTGGGTCAGGGCAGGGAGAGGTGTCTGGTTTTGCCGGGCTGAAAGAGGCCTCGCCCCGGGATGTTTCTTTTTTGGCTAATCCGAAATATTCCCCCCTGCTGAAAGAGACCCGTGCGGCAGCTGTTATTGTGGGGAAAGATGTTGCCGCAGAGGGTCTAACGCTGATCCGTGTGCCGGATCCGTCCCGCGCGTTTTCCAGGGCCCTTGAGCTTTATGTCGAAGAATGCCCCGGCGGATTTTCAGGTATTCATTCCAGCGCAGTGATCGCTGATGACGTGTCCTTAGCTGATGATGTGACAGTCGGTCCGCACGCTGTGATTGATGCCGGCGTGAAGATCGCCGCGGGAAGCCGTATCGGCGCCGGATGTTTTATCGGCAGCGGAAGCCGGATCGGCGCCGGCTGCAGGATTTATCCTCAGGTTTCTATTCTGACCCGGACGCGCATCGGTGAGTCTGTGGTTATCCACAGCGGCACTGTTATCGGGTCCGACGGATTCGGGTTCGCGACAGACGAAAAAGGGATTCATCATAAGATCCCGCAGATCGGATATGTCGAAATCCAGGATCATGTTGAGATCGGCTCCAATGTCAGTATTGACCGGGCCCGCTTTGACAAAACCGTGATCGGCGAAGGGACCAAGATCGACAACCTGGTTCAGATCGCGCATAATGTCCGTATCGGCAAGGGGTGCCTGATCGTTTCTCAGGTCGGGATTTCTGGAAGCACGGTTATCGAAGATTATGTTGTTCTGGGAGGGCAGGTCGGCGTTGCCGGTCATTTGACGGTTGGACAGGGCACGCGGATAGCGGCCCAGTCCGGGGTTGCGCAGTCTGTTCCGGAAAAATCGGTTCTCTTCGGTTCTCCTGCACAGCCGCATATGCAGGCCAAACGCGCGAATGCCTATGTTAATAAATTGCCGGATTATATCAAACAGATCCGGGATCTGAAAGCCAGGGTCGTTGAACTGGAAAGGAAATCCGGTCAGCTGTAATATGCAAGATGTCCAACAGACAATCGCACAGCCTGCGTCATTTCAAGGTGTTGGGTTACATAGCGGAGAAGCCGTCCGGGTGGTTTTGAAGCCTGCGGATGAGAATAGCGGTATCCGATTTCGACGCGTTGACTTGCCGGATTCGCCGGATATCCATCTCGGTCCGGCTTTGCTGCAGCGTCAGAACGGCGTCAGCCGCTGTACGATGCTCGGTGAGGGGGGCGCCTCAGTCCAGACCGTTGAACATCTCCTGGCTTCTTTCCATTGTCTGGGAATCGATAATATTTTGGTAGAGATGGACGGGCAGGAGGTGCCGGGGATGGACGGGAGCGCGCTTCCTGTTGTTGAGACCCTTTTAACCGCCGGGATAAGGGGGCAAAACAGCCAGCGGGAGGTCTTGGAGATCCGTGAGGATATTTGTCTGGAGCAGAACGGAATGTCGATCTCGGCCAGTCCGGCTGATGATCTGCATATATCTTATATTCTGGATTATCCGCATCCCCTGATGCAGTCAGAAACAGCTTTTTCGGTTACCCGCGAGACCTTTATTAAGGAGATCGCCCCCTCCAGAACATTTTGCCTGCGGTCGGAGGCCGATGCCTTGCGGGCGGCCGGTTTGGGAAAAGGCGCCAGTACAGCCAATACTCTGGTTATGGAAGACGACGGGCCGTTGGAGAATTCTCTGCGGTTTCCGGATGAATGCGCCCGGCATAAAGTGCTTGATCTTATCGGAGATCTGTTTGTTCTGGGCCGCCCGGTCCGGGGCCGGATTACCGCTGTGCGCAGCGGACACAAAATGAATTGGCAATTTGTCAAACACATATGGGGGGAATGGTATGAGCGCAAAGTTTAGATCCACGGCGAACAGCGCCGGTTACACGTCTATGGATGTGCAGCAGATCATGGAGGTGATCCCTCATCGTTATCCTTTTTTGTTGGTCGATCGGATCACGGAATTGGAAGCCGGCAAACGTGCTGTGGGGATCAAGAATGTGACTGCCAACGAAAATTTCTTTACGGGGCATTTTCCTCAGCGTCCCATTATGCCCGGTGTTCTGATGGTCGAGGCCATGGCTCAGGTCAGCGGCCTGCTTTTGAAAAGCATTGATCATCACGCGGATCATGTCGGCCTGTTCATGTCGATCAATAATGTCAAGTTCCGCCGACCGGTCGTCCCCGGTGATCAGTTGGTCATGGAGGTTGAGGTGACCCGCGACCGTTCGCGCATGTCCGGTACTCATGGCGTGGCCAGGGTGGACGGGGATGTCGCCTGCGAAGGGGACCTGACATTTTCATTTATGGAATCTAAATTTTTAGATTAATCTGTCAAAATTGAAGTGAGAGCATATGTCAACGTTAGAGACAAAGATTCATCCGACAGCGGTCATTGATCCTCAAGCCCAAATTGCTGATGGGGTTGAGATCGGGCCGTTTTGTGTGGTCGGTCCGCGGGTCGTTTTAGGCTCCGGTGTCAGCCTGGCCAGTCATTGCCATGTTGCCGGCAAGACCACGATCGGTGAGAGGACGCGTCTGTTTCCCGGCGCGGTCGTCGGGACAGATCCTCAGGATAAGAAATTCCGCTCGGGTGAGAATGTTTCTCTGGATATCGGAAAAAACAATATTATCCGTGAATATGTGATGATCAATCCCGGAACGGAAAAAGGCGGCGGGCGGACCGTGATCGGTGACGGGAATCTGTTCATGGCCTATTCACATGTGGCGCATGATTGCCGCATCGGCAGCAAATGTGTTTTTGCCAACGTGGCCACGATAGCCGGTCATGTCACGGTGGAAGACAGCGCGATCGTCGGCGGACTGACCGGGGTTCATCAATTTGTCCGTATCGGACGTATGGCCATGGTGGGGGGATGTTCCCGGGTCAGCCAGGATGTTGTGCCGTTTGCTATGTGTTCCGGGGCGGAGACCGCTGTACGCAGTGTAAATGTCGTCGGACTCCGGCGCAAAGGATATTCTTCGGACCAGGCGCGCCTTTTAAAACGCGCTTTTAAGATCTTGTTTTTTTCCGGATTGAACCGCGCCAGCGCCCTGGAGCAGATCGAGAAAGAGATAGAATCGGATGAAACCATAACCGCTCTGGTCGATTTTGTCCGTACGAGTCAGCGCGGCATTATGGGGGCGGTCACTCCACAGTATGAATGATCTCAAAACCATAGGTCTGATCGCCGGCAACGGCAAGTTTCCGTTTCTTCTGGCCCGCGCGGCCCGGAAACAGGGTATCCGTGTGGCGGCGGCTGCGGTAAAAGGCGACACGTCTTTTTTGCTGAGGGCTTGTGTGGATAAGATCCGCTGGTTCCGGGTCAGCGAATTGCGCGAAGCGTTCGAATATTTCCGTCAAAACGGTGTCAGCAAGGTGATCATGGCCGGTCAGGTCAGTCAGCGCAATCTTTTTGATCCCCGCGTTCAGTCTGATCCCCAGCTGAAAGAGTTTTTTTCCGCTCTGCAGGACCGCAAGGCCGACACGATCTTCTCGGCTGTTGTGGATTTTCTTGCTGAACATGGCCTGCAGGTGCTGGATTCCACGCTTTTACTAGAAGCGTTTTTAGCGCCGCGGGGAACATTGACCCGCCGGGGGCCGACTCCGGAACACATTTCGGATATAGAGTTCGGCAGGACGATCGCCAAGGCAATGGGAGGTCTGGATGTGGGGCAGACCGTTGTCGTTAAGGAAAAAGCGATCGTAGCCATTGAAGCCATGGAAGGGACCGACCGCTGTATTCTGCGGGGAGGACGTATCGCCCGTGAGGGTGCCGTTGTGGTCAAGACCAGCAAGCCGCAGCAGGACACCCGCTTTGATGTGCCGGTGTTCGGGCCGCGTACGATCCGCAATATGATCCGTTCACGCTGCGCCTGCCTGGGAGTGGAGGCGGGAAAAACGTTGGTTATCGACCGGCAAAAATGCGTTAAAATAGCGGATAAAGCCGGCATGACCATTGTGTGTTTTTAGGAAATCCTGCATTTTCGTCCGGAATTCCCGCCTTTTTTGCGTATCCGCTAATACTTGACTTATATATAAAGAAATAGTATAATAGCCAAACTTTTCAAAAGTGAAATCGACAAAGAATCGTCAAAGAAGACGAAGAAAAAAAGAAAGAGGAGAGAGACACATTGACACTTGCAAAAGAAAATAAAACCAACGTCATTGATGATTTCAAAGTACACGCCAAGGATACCGGTTCACCCGAGGTTCAGGTAGCCGTGCTGTCCGCGCGCATCAATGAGCTCGCCGAACACCTGAAGGTTCATCGTAAGGACTTCCACTCACGCCGTGGTCTTTTGATGATGATCGGTAAGCGCCGCCGTTTATTGAGTTATTTAAAGCGGACTAAGCCCGAGAAGTACGAAGAGACCATTAAGAAACTGAATCTCCGCAAATAATTGCGAATATTAGAATTTTAATCGAGAGGAAAAGGCTATGAGTGTAGAAAATGTAAATGTCCAGTATGGACCAGAAGCAATGAAGATCGAGACCGGAAAATTGGCCAAGCAGGCCAACGGTTCGGTCATGGTGACCTACGGCGGGACCGCTGTTTTGGTGACCGCCTGTATGAGTAAAAGCCCGCGGGAGGGTGTGAGTTTTTTCCCGCTGATGGTGGAATATCAGGAAAAGACCTATTCTGCCGGACAAATTCCCGGCGGATTTTTTAAACGCGAAGGACGTCCCACCCAGAAAGAGATCCTGACCGCCCGTGTGATCGACCGGCCGATCCGCCCCTTGTTCCCGGAAGGGATGTTCAACGAGGTGCAGGTTGTGGCTACGGTTTTGAGCAGTGACGGACAGTATGATCCCGATATCCTGGCCCTGAACGGCGCGTCAGCTGCCCTGCAGATCTCGGATATTCCGTTCAGCGGACCGATCTCCGGAGCCCGTGTGGCAGTTGTCGACGGGGAGAACGTTCTCAACCCTACCTATGAACAGCGCGAAGCCGCCGAGCTTGAGTTTGTGGTCGCTGCCGGCCGTGACGGTTTGGTCATGATCGAAGGGGAGGCGAAAGAGGCGCCGGAAGAAAAGATCTTGGCTGCCCTGGCGTTTGCCCAGGAGCAGTTAGGCGCGGTTTTGGACGCCCAGGATGATCTGCTGAAAAAATGCGGTAAAGAAAAGGCCGATATCAGCACCCGTCCCCCGAACGATCAGCTGCTGGCCAAGGTTAAGGAACTGGCTGCTGATAAGATGGCCAAGCTGTACGCGATCGAGGATAAAATCGAACGGCAGAATGCCGGGCATCAGTTGAAAGAAGAATTGACCGCGGACCTGTCCGTTTATGACAGCTGCAAACGGGATGAAGAGGAGGAGATCACCTCCGGTGCTGTTCTGAAATTTCTTGATCAGATCGAATATGAGGAAGTCCGCCGCCGGATCTTTGAAGAAGGACGGCGTGCTGACGGACGCGGTTTGACCGATGTGCGTGAGATCACCTGTGAAGCCGGTGTTCTGCCGCGCACGCACGGTTCCAGCCTGTTCACCCGCGGTCAGACGCAGAGTCTGGCGACTGTGACTCTGGGGACCAAGCGTGACGAACAGCTGATTGAATCTCTGGAAGGCACCAGTTATAAGAACTTCATGCTGCATTATAATTTCCCTCCGTTCAGTGTCGGGGAAGTCAAGTTTATGCGCGGACCGTCCCGCCGGGATATCGGTCACGGAACGCTGGCGTCTAAGGCTATCAAAGCCCTTTTGCCGGCGAAGGAAGATTTTCCGTATACGGTTCGTGTTGTTTCCGAGATTCTGGAATCCAACGGTTCATCCAGTATGGCGACGGTCTCCGCTGCTTCCATGGCTCTTATGGATGCCGGTGTGCCCATCTCCGCGCCTGTCGCCGGGATCTCTATCGGCCTGGTCACCCAGGAGGGTAAAGATCCGGTGCTTTTGACCGATATTATGGGTCTGGAAGACCATTTCGGAGATATGGATTTCAAGGTCGCGGGTACGGAAAAAGGTGTCACTGCGATCCAGATGGATATCAAGATTCAGAACGTCAGCCTGGACCTTCTGCGCGATGCCATAGCGCAGGCGCGCGAGGCCAGAAACGGCATCCTGGCCAAGATGAAGGGCGCGATCGAAGCGCCGCGTGAACAGATGTCCGAATTCGCGCCCAAGATCGTTTCACTGAAAGTTCCCGAGGATAAGATCGGCGGGATCATCGGACCGGGAGGCAAGACGATCAAGAAGATCATCGAGACATACGGTTGTGAATCGATCGATATTGACGACGACGGAACTGTGGTGATTTTCGCGATGTCGCAGTCCGCGGCCGAAGATGCCCATAAGTATATTGCCGGGTTTACGGAAGAACCGGAAGTCGGCAAGGTTTATGACGGCCGTGTAGTCCGCATCATGAATTTCGGTGCATTCGTCGAATTTTTGCCCGGGCGTGAAGGGCTGGTCCATGTTTCAGAACTCTCCGATGAGTATGTGGAGAATTGTGAAGATGTGGTCAGTGAAGGCGACGAATTCAAGGTCAAATTGATCGGCATCGACAAAATGAAACGCTTCAACTTAAGCAAAAAACAAGCTTAAGGACTAGAAAGACCCCGGGTTCAGTGTTAGTATACTTATTAAAGTATTAATACTATATCCGGGGTCTTTTAACGTCTGCAGCATGTTATTATGAAAAAAGTCTATCGGGATGAAATTCAGGGTTTGATTATTTTTTCACTCGGGTTGATCCTCCTGGTCAGCCTGATCTCTTTTGTTCCCCAAGACCTTCCCTGGTACACATCTCAGCCCAATGTCCCGGCGCAGAACCTGGTTCGCGTGGTCGGCGCCTACCTGGCCGGAGGGTCTCTGTTTATTTTCGGCTACGGATCCTATGTTTTGGCTGTCTTTCTGCTGTTCTGGAGTTGGAACAAGTTTTCCGGCCGAGACATCGAATTTACTTTCCCCAAATTTTTATCGTCTCTGGTCCTTTTTTGTTCTGTTAGTACATTGCTGAGCATGATCGGTCCGCAGGCCGACGCTCTCCGCTTTGAACGGTCCGGTCTGGTGGGTTTTCTTTCGGCGGATTTTTTGATCCGCTATCTGGGATGGATCGGCGCCTTTATCATTCTGGCCACACTGTGTTCCCTGACTCTGGTCCTGACCGGCGAATTTCTGGTTTCTTTCTTTTTACTGAAAATGGGTGAGGTGTTCAAAGACCTCGCTGTCAGCCTGCAGGAACATATGGCGCAGTGGCGCGAGACTTTGGTCCGCCGCCGCAGTTCTGCTGCCAAATCCCGCCGGGTTCCGGTTTCCCGGCGCAAAGCTGCAGCAGCCCATGACGAGGAGGAAGAGGAAGAAGACGAAGAATATGAAGATGATGAGTATGAAGACGAGGAGTACGAAGAGGAGGACGAGGAAGAAGAACAGGAACCGGTTAAGCCGAATATCCGCATCGCCAATGTCGACGAAACGCCCCGTACGAAACCGGTCGAGCCCAAGGTCATCGGAGAATATCATATGCCCCGGCTGGATCTGCTGGATGACGCGCCGGAATTCAATCCGGGGAAGGTCCAGAACGATCTGCAGAGCGGCGCCCAGACCCTGGAAAGCACCATGAAGAGTTTTAACGTCAATGTCCGTGTGGCGGACATTGAACGGGGTCCGGTCATCACCCGTTATGAACTGGAACCGGCCCCGGGGGTCAAGGTCCACAAGATCACCAATTTATCCGATGATATCGCCCTGGCCATGAAGGTGGCGGCGGTTCGCATTGTGGCTCCGATCCCGGGGAAAAACCGTGTCGGTATCGAGGTCCCTAACAGTGCTAAGGCCGCAGTATTCTTAAAAGAGCTATTGGCGACGGACCGTTTTCAGCAGGCGAAATCTAAATTGACCCTGGCTTTGGGCAAGGATATTTCCGGCAGTCCTTTGATCGCGGATCTGGCTGAAATGCCCCATTTGCTGATCGCCGGGACGACCGGATCGGGTAAGACGGTTTGTGTGAATACGATCATTATGTCCATGCTCTATAACGCATCGCCCGATGAGCTGAAGTTCTTAATGGTCGACCCCAAGATGGTGGAGTTGACCCCGTATAACGATATCCCGCACATGCTCTGTCCGGCCGTGACCGATGCCAAAAAGGTCTCTTCGGCTTTGAACTGGGTGGTCAGTGAGATGGAGCACCGTTATCAGCTGCTGTCCAAAGAGCGTGTCCGCAATATCAAAAGCTACCGCGCCAAGGGACTGGAGATGCCCTACATTGTGGTCATCGTCGATGAGCTGGCGGACCTGATGCAGGTTTCGGCCAAGACCATAGAGAGTGCCATTACCCGCCTGGCGCAGCTGTCGCGTGCGGTCGGGATCCATCTGATCCTGGCCACACAGCGTCCGTCTGTGGATGTGATCACCGGGGTCATTAAAGCCAATTTTCCGGCACGTGTTTCATTTAAAGTTGCCTCCAAGACCGATTCCCGTACTGTGCTGGACATGAACGGCGCTGAGACCCTGCTGGGTAAAGGAGATCTGCTCTTTATTCAGCCCGGCGACGCCAAGCCGACCCGCGGCCAGTGCAGTTTTGTCTCGGACCAGGAAGTCTTCCGTGTGATCGATTTTATTAAGCAGCAGCAGTCGCCGGATTATGATGAGACCATTTTACAGAAAAAAGGCGGAACAGCCGGAGGCGCGGACCAGAGCGATGAGCTTTATGACGATGCTGTGAAGCTGGTGATCGAGACCAATCAGGCGTCGGTCTCGATCCTGCAGAGACGGATGCGTTTGGGCTATACCCGGGCTGCCCGGCTGATCGATATGATGGAACAGAATGGAGTCGTCGGTCCGTATGTGGGAAGTAAGCCGCGTGATATTCTGGTGGACCGCGAACAGTGGCTGTTGGAAAATATGGAAGAACAGAGTGAATAATGTCTGCTGCGTCCGGGTGGCACCCCGGCCGCGCGATCAAAAGGATAATAGGCATGCCTGATTATGACGGGACATCAAATAAGCCGGTGGGAGAGGTTCTGAAAGAGGCCCGCGAATCCAAAGGGATCAGCCTGACCACTGTTCATGAGATGACCAAGATCCCCATGGATGTGCTTAAGGCCATCGAGGAAGGTTACACGGTCCGCACCATTTCTCCATTTTATCTTAAAGGGTTTATCAAGATGTACGCCCAGTACTTGGAGATCAATGTCGATCATCTTCTGCAGAAAGAACCCCGTGTGGTTCAAAGCGAGAAAAAAGAAACTCTGCCAAAGAAAAAACCTTTCGTAAAGAAATATGAGCGCGAGGTCAATGACGTCTTTTGGACCAAGCAGCGTCAGCGGCAGGCGGTGCAGATCGCTGCCGGGGTGATCGGCTTTTTGATCCTGGTCAAGATGGTGGGGTGCCTGATGCGGGGGGATCCGGACCAGCCGGCACGCGAGGCCGGACGGCAGACCCGAACAGCCTCGATGGTCCGGCCGGATGTTGAGCAGCCGAAGCCTTTGCCGAAACCAAAACCCAAGCCCCGCCCCGGACAGCAGGCGGAAACACGATCCACGGAAAACGCGCCAGCCGCTAAGCCTCAGCAGGAAAAGAAAACGGTCGAAGGCGTCAATCTGACCATCCGGGCGAAACGGCGGGGTTGGCTTCAGGTTAAGGTTGACGGCGTGGTTGTCCTTGAGACCACTGTCGAGGAGGGCGCTGTGGAGGCCTGGCATGCTGATGAGTCTATTGTGATCTCCGGCAAAACTATTCATGCTTTGGAATATGAACTCAACGGCCGCCATCTGGGTTCTCTGGGGCGCGCTGACCGCTCGGCCCGCCGGGTCGTGGTCACCGAGGACGGCCTGCAGGTTAAGGATTAGGGGCTCTGATTTTTGGGTGCCAGTCCCGGCATGGTCCATGGTGATAAACCATGGGCTGTTTTGTTAAGGGCCAGCCAGGGATTTGGAAGGTGTGTTGACAATGTATCGATCATATTGTTTTTTTCGGAGCGTTCGTTCTGCCCCGGCGAGGCAGAACCTCACTCAACGAAAATCCTTCGCTCTCATCACCCTGATGCGTGATGATCCATGCCCGCTGCGGATTTTCGAAGTCCTCTAAAATACAATATGATCTCTCATAATTGTCAACACATTCAGCATGCCGTTCGAACGGAATCGGTTGCGGTTTTATGGATATCTTTTATGGGTCGCTGTTATGTCAAAAATTTGCTTGATCAATTTAGGCTGTGTGCGCAATCTCTCTGATGCTGAGACGATTTTGGGACGATTTCGTCAGGGCGGCCATGTGATCGTTCCTCTGGATGAGGCCGAAACCCTGATCATCAATACCTGCGGATTTATTGAAGATGCTAAGCAGGAGTCGGTCGACGCTATTCTGGAGGCTGTTGAACTGAAAAAGGAAGGAAAGGTCCGAAACATTGTTGTGGCCGGATGCCTCAGCCAGCGCTATGCTGATGACCTGCGCGGAGAGTTTCCGGAAGTGGACGCGTTTATTGGTGTTCAGCAGTTGGTCCGCGACGCGGCTCTGCCTCAGTTCCGTTTGACCCCGGAGCACATGGCCTACCTTAAGATTTGTGAGAGCTGTTTTAATCATTGCGCGTTTTGCGCGATCCCCCGGATCAAGGGGAAATTTGCCTCGCGCGGACGGGAGGCGGTTCTGCGTGAAGCTGCAGACGCGGATCAGCAGGGGGTTAAGGAGCTGAATATTATCGGCCAGGATACCACGGCTTACGGGCTGGATCTTTACCGGGAAAAGGCTCTGGCCGGATTGCTCAAGGATATTTCCGGCACGGTGAAGAATATCCGCTGGCTCCGCCTGCTGTATACATTTCCCCGCCATATCACTGACGATCTGCTGGATGTCATGGCCGGTGAAGAGCGGATCTGCCGGTACCTGGATGTGCCGTTACAGCATGTGAGCGGCCGTATTTTAAAAAATATGAACCGTCAGATGACCGCTGAACAGACCCGGTCTTTGATCACCCGGGTTCGTGATAAGATCCCTCAGGTGCGGATTCGCACGGCGTTTATCACCGGTCTGCCTGGTGAGACAGAAGAGGATTTTGACGAGCTGGTGGATTTTGTCCGCTGGGCCCGCATAGACCGGGTCGGTGTGTTCGCCTATTCTGCGGAAGAAGGCACGCCGGCGTTCGCCATGCCGGACCAGGTCCCTCAGGATATCCGTGAACAGCGGCGGGACCGGCTGATGGCTGTTCAGCAGGAGATCGCTTTGGAACTGAATCAGGGCATGATCGGCCGTGAGCTGGAGGTTTTGATAGAGGGGTATGATGCGGACCGGTCTGTGGCCTACGGCCGCAGTGAATATGACGCGCCGGATGTCGATGGTCTGGTGTATGTCCGCGGCGGACAGGAATGCCGCCCCGGTGATATGATCAAGGTCCGGATTTCTGAGGCCCTTGAATATGATCTGATCGGAGAAAAACATGAATAAGCATATTCCCAATATTCTGACCGGAGCAAGGATCCTGATGGCCGCGGTGTTTCTGCTGCTGTTCCGGGATTTTATTGTGTGGGCGTTCGCGGTCTTTCTGCTGGCGTCTGTGACGGATTATTGGGACGGATATCTGGCCCGCCGGTTTCAGCTGGTCAGTAATTTTGGTAAGATCATGGATCCCATCGCCGACAAAATGCTGATCTTTGCCGCGTTCGGCTGGCTGGCTGCGATCGGGCTGGCGGCCTGGTGGATCTTTTGGGTTATTGTTGTCCGTGAGACGGCTGTGACTGTGTTCCGTTTCTGGGCAAAGTCCAGAGGAAGGGTAGTGGCCGCGGCTTCCGCCGGAAAGATCAAGACGGTCCTGCAGATCATGACCGTGATCGTGATGATGCTGTTTCTGATCGTGTCCGAGTATAACGGATGGCAATATATCGGCGGGGCTCCGGCCGCGGACGCGGGGTATGCGATTATTCAGGTTTTGTTGATCTTGACCGTACTCCTTACGGTCTATTCCGGGCTGGATGTGTTTTGGACAAACCGTGCATTATGGAAAGGACATTCTCATGGATAAACGCTGGGCAGAACGCTGGGCAACTTTTTTTCATATCGGAAATTTTCCTGTCGGGCCGGGCACCGCGGCGAGTTTTGTCGGGGCCCTGCTGGCGGTCGCGCTTTCCGGCGCGCCGGTGCTATATGTGCTGACTTTTTTCATTGTGGTGTGGATGGGCTACCGTTCCAGCGGTGTGATGGAAGAGATCACTGGAGAAAAAGATCCGGGCCGTGTGGTGATCGATGAGGTCGCCGGGATCATGATCGCATTTTTCCTTCTGCCTGTCAGCTGGCCGGTTTTCTGGACCGCGTTTTTCCTGTTTCGCGCCTTTGATATGTTCAAGATCTATCCCGGCAAAGTCTTTGAGCTGAAAGGCGGCGCGCACGGGATCATGATGGACGATATTATTGCGGGGATTTATACCAATGTGATCATGCATATTGTCTTGTGGATGGTGGGATAAGAAAGGAGATGCTTATGTTCCGAACGAGTAATCCAGCGTTGAGGTAGGACGCCTGGCAGGACGCGTCTTATGCCCAGGATGGGGTCATGACCCTGCAGGGGACTGTGAACAAGGGGGGATCGCTTTGCTGGCACTGGTGTTATTGTCGGCCTCCTGGATCTGGGGAAAGGTCTTGCCGGCGATGAGTCAGCCGCAGTGGGGTTCGCCGCAGGCGTCAAGCCTGCCGGGGAATATCGGGGCCTATATGACTGGCGGAGCCATTGTGGGGTTTATATTGGCCATGGTAACAATCTTCAAAAAACAATGGTCCGGAGTCACGGCTCCTTTGTATGCTCTTTGCCAAGGTCTTTTTTTAGGCGGGATTTCAGCGGTCTTTGAGGCTCAGTATCCCGGCATCGTAATGCAGGCGGTAGCGTTAACCTTCGGCACAGCCTTCTGCATGTTCCTGGTTTATAAGTCCGGACTGGTTAAGGTCAATCAGAAATTCATTATGGGTATTGCGGCGGCTACCGGCGCGATCTTTCTGGTGTATATGGTCAGCTTTATTGTGAGTTTTTTTGGCCGGGGACTGCCGTTTATCCAGAGCGCGGGGCCGATCGGTATCGGGTTCAGTCTGCTGGTCTGCGGGATCGCGGCGCTGAATCTGATCCTGGATTTTTGGGTAATCGAGCAGGGGGCCCGGCAGGGCGCGCCGAAATATATGGAATGGTACGGGGCGTTCGCCTTAATGGTGACTTTGATCTGGCTGTATCTGGAGATCCTGCGGCTGTTGTCAAAGATGAATAGAAGATAGCGTTTTTATGATCGATCCAGAGGTGATGACAATTCGCATTGCTCATGCAGCCTCGCTGCGCAGTTTTTTCTAAATAATATTTCGGTAAACTGTTTTGCTTCGGAACGCGCTTGCTGAATGAACATCACTCTGGATCCCTGTCATTGCGGCCTGTTATTCAGGCCGCTTTTTTATGGCTGGGTGAGTTCAGCAGAGGAAAGGGGGCTGTAGACCGCCCCATCGGCCGTGAGGGTGCTCTGATAAAAGACGACATATTTGACCGGCACCGTCAGCGGGGGGAGGGAAATGTCGTTGAGAACTGCTCGAACAGAGACGGACTCGGACGGTGTTTTGCAACGGCCCAGGGTCAGATGCGGGGCGAAGGGGCGCCGCTCTTTAGGGATACCGCCGCGGGCCAGTCCGTTATTCAGGGTGTTAAAGAGTTCATTCAGCGGATCTGATGACTGCGAGCTTCCCACCCAGAGGACGCGGGCGTTGTCCGGTGACGGGAAAGCACCCAGCTTGTCAAAGGTTAGAGAAAGGGCGGGGAGGCCTTTCAGAATAACGGGGAGGTCCCGGCGGATTTGTTTGACACGCTTGGCTGAGCGGTCGCCGAGAAAACGCAGTGTCAGATGGATCGTGCCGGGTTTGACCGGACGGAAAAGGACGCCGCGCGAAAAAAGGGTCTGCTGAAATTCAGCAAGCGCTGTTTGAACGTCAGCGGGAAGAGGGACGGCGATAAAACAGCGGATCGTGTGATGACGGGTGCTCATGGGTCAGACCAGAAATTCCAGCAGGGCTTCCAGGGTATATTCTGTGGCCTGGCGGCGGATCTGTTCCCGGGTGCCTTTAAATTCAAAATGCAGGCAGAATGTCTCGAGTTCGGTATTGAACGCGACGAATACGGTGCCAATGGGTTTATGTTTGCTCCCCCCGGTGGGACCGGCGATGCCGGTAATGCCGATGCCGTAATGAGAATTGTGGATTTCGCGGACCCGGCGGGCCATAGCCACGGCCACGTCTTCGGACACCGCGCCTTTTCGATTGATAATATCTTCGGGCACACCCAGGACACGGGATTTGGCCGCGTTGCTGTAGGTCACCACCCCGCCGGCGAAGATCTGGGATGAGCCTGAGACATCGGTAATCCGTTCAGCCAGCATGCCGCCGGTGCAGGATTCAGCGGTAGCTAAGGTCAGTTTTTTCTGGCAGAATGTTTCTAAGAGGATTTTTTCAATCATAGTAATGACATTATAACGGAAAACGTCTGCTGTGTGAAGCGGTTGCTTGATGCGCTGTCCCGGCCGGTCTGCGCTTTCAGCCTGCTGGTTTTGTTTAAGCAGACTTTACTCATTGCGGCGCTTGACTTTTTGGTCCTGATAATCTATATTAATGAACAATACTTTCGGGATCGGGTGCAATTCCCGGCTGGTAGTGACCCGGGGTCCATAAGATCCAGGGAAGCCTGCGAGCCTCTCCGGTATACGGCGGGGCTGATCAAGTGAAAATCTTGAGCCAATAGTGAGAGCCTAGATGGGAGAAAGTAGCCGACAAAATGTTTAACCGTGTCCGCGCTGTGGCGGACCGGGTCTGGCTAGAGTCTTCTCCTCCGAAAGTGTGTCGGAGGATTTTTTTTGGATCAAACCAGCTATTAACAGTAACGAAAAAGAGAGACCAACATGTTCAGTCCCATCGAAGAGATTCTGGAAGAGTTGAAACAAGGCCGCATGATCGTTGTTATGGATGACGAAGGCCGTGAGAATGAAGGCGACCTGCTGATCGCTGCCGAACACGTCACACCTGATTCTATCAATTTTATGGCCCGTTACGCGCGGGGCTTGATCTGTGTGCCGATGGAGGCTGACCGCCTGAATGATCTGGGACTGCATCCCATGAAAGATAACATTTTAAGTCATCAGCAGCATTGCATGAGCAACACCGGCTGGGCGATCTCTGTGGATGCGGCAAAAGGCATTACCACCGGCATCTCTGCGTATGACCGGTATTATACCGTTAAGGTCCTGATCGACGAAAAGACCCGTCCGAGTGATCTGGAAACCCCGGGACATCTGTTTCCTTTACAGGCCCGCCGCGGCGGAACTCTGGTCCGTGCGGGACATACCGAGGCTTCGGTCGATCTGATGAAGGCCGCCGGGTTATATCCCGCCGGTGTGATCTGTGAGATTATGAATGACGACGGAACGATGGCGCGTACCGATGATGTTCAGACATTCGCCAAGACCCATAATCTTAAGATCTGTTCAATCGCCTCGCTGATCGAATACCGCCGTAAGAACGAGCATATGGTCCGCCGGGTGGTTGAAGTCAATATCCCGACCGAGTTCGGGGATTTCACCATGCTCGGTTATGAGACCAATCTCGATGACATGATTCATCTGGCCCTGGTCAAGGGCGATGTTGATACCACGGTTCCGGAATTGGTCCGTGTTCAGTCCGAATGTCTGACCGGTGATGTGTTCGGGTCTCTGCGCTGTGACTGCCGGCATCAGCTTGAAGCTTCAATGAAGACGATCAGTGACGAAGGCCGTGGAGTTCTGCTGTACATGCGTCAGGAAGGCCGGGGGATCGGTCTGTTGAACAAGCTTAAGGCCTACACCCTGCAGGATGACGGCATGGACACCGTTGAGGCCAATGAGGCTTTAGGATTCGGCGCGGATTTAAGAGATTACGGCATCGGCGCGCAGATTTTGGCGGATCTCGGCGTCAAGCAGATCCGTTTGCTGACCAATAATCCGCGCAAGATCGTAGGCCTGGAGGGTTACGGCCTGGAGATTTCCGAGAGGGTTCCTCTGCATGTTGAACCGACCACGCATAATCAGAACTACCTGCAGACCAAGAAAGAAAAACTGGGCCATCTGCTGGATTTTTTAAAATAAATTTGTTTGGAGACGGTTATGGTCAAGCAGCAGACAACAGGGCAGTCCGCGGGCACCTACGTGATCGCGGTCTCCCGGTTTAATGAGTTTATTACCCGCCGCCTGCTCGACGGCTGTGTGGCGGAGCTGAGCAAAAAACGGATTCCCAAAAAAAATATTAAAGTGGTCTGGGTCCCCGGCGCCTTTGAACTGCCGCAGACGGCTCAGCACTGGGCGCGCAAGCGTTCGGTCGCTGCGGTGATCGCCATCGGCTGTGTGATTCGGGGAGAGACCTATCATTTTGAACTTGTCGCCGAAAACACGGCGCGCGGATTGATGCGTGTCGGCCTGGATACCCGCAAGCCGGTCATTTTCGGCGTGATCACCACCGAGACCGTGGAGCAGGCCTACAAGCGTTCTGGAGACGGGGACGAACATAAGGGGCAGGAGGCAGCCCAGGCGGCGCTGGACATGGTCCGCGTCCTTAGCGCTTAGCAAATTATCAGGAGACTCGATCATGCGTAAACGTACACTTGCCCGGGAATATTCTCTGCACGTCTTGTATCAGCAGGACATTACCCGCATGGAGATTCAGATTCTGTTGGATCAGCTGTGGGAGAGAGAGGATGGCGGAGACACGGAAATTACCGAGTTCACCCGGCGTCTTGTCCTGGGTGTTCAGCAGAATGTGGCGTCGCTTGATGAAAAGATCTCTCAATATGCCACCAACTGGCAGTTAAAGCGTATGGCGATCATTGACCGCAATATTCTGCGTCTGGGTCTGTACGAACTGCTGTACGCCGAAGATATCCCACCCAAAGTTTCGATCAATGAAGCCGTTGAACTGGCCAAAAAATTCGGCGACCTGGAATCCAGTAAATTCGTCAACGGCATTCTCGATAAAATTCATAAGACCGAGATCGCGCAGTCATCGTGATTCAGCAACGCACCGCGGACCTTCATATTCATTCTTGTTTTTCGGACGGCACGGACACGCCTGAAGAGATTGTGGCCCTGGCCGCGGCCAAACAGCTGTCCGCTGTTGCCATTACGGATCATGATGCCATCGAAGGCCTCTCCGAGGCGAAGGCCGCCGGTGAGCGTCATCAGGTGGAGGTCCTGGCCGGGATCGAACTTTCCGCAGAAGCTCAAAAGCGTGAGATCCATATTCTGGGCTACGCTTTTGATCCGCAAAACCAGCAACTGCTGGGGCACCTTAACCGTTTCCGTGAGATCCGTCGGGAGCGGGGGCGGGAGATGATCAAGAAATTACGCGCCCTGGGATTAAGCCGGCTGGACTTTGACGAAATGGAACAGCAGCTCGGCGCGGATCAGGCCTTAGGCCGGCCGCATGTCGCGGCCATGCTGGTGGAAAAAGGATATGTCAAGACTACGGCTGAGGCCTTTGAACGTTTTATCGGAGAAGGCGGCGAAGGGTATGTTCCGAAATTCAAACAGTCGCCGCGGGAGGCCATCCGCGTGATCCGGGATGCCGGCGGGGTCGCGGTCATGGCCCATCCGATCGTGACCGCGCGGGATGAACTCATTCCGGGATTTGCCGCAGACGGACTGCAGGGGCTGGAGGTCTATTACCCGCGCAGTTCTCCGGCGGTGATCCGCTATTATGAACAGCTGGCGGACAAGTATGATCTGATCAGGACCGGCGGGTCCGATGCTCATGGCCGTTTTCGTAAGTACAGTCCCATCGGTATGGTTCGTGTGGATTATCAGGCCGTGGAGCAGATCAAGCAGGCAGCGGAATACTCCGGCAGGAGGGAGTTATGAGTCGGGAGCAAGATATTCATTACATGCAGAGGGCCCTGCAATTAGCGCAAAAAGGCCGGGGTCTAACGTCGCCCAATCCCATGGTCGGCTGTGTGATCGTGAACGATCACCGTATTATTGCCGAGGGCTGGCATCGCCGCTGCGGCGGGGCGCATGCCGAGGCGGCCGCCCTCGAACTGGCCAAAGACGCCGCCCGCAATGCCGTAATGTACGTGACCCTGGAGCCCTGCTGTCATGAAGGCCGGACCCCGCCGTGTGTTGACCGGGTGATCGCAAGCGGTGTGCGCCGGGTCGTATTGGGGTCCTGGGATCCGAACCCGCTTATCTCCGGGCGCTCCATCCGCAAACTGCGCCGCGCCGGGATCACTGTGACCACCGGCGTTCTGCGCGGTCAGGCACAGGCCCTTAATACTGCGTTTAACAAATATATTGTGACCCGGACGCCTTACGTCACGATCAAGTGCGCCCAGAGCCTCGACGGCAAGATCGCCACAGCCTCAGGTCATTCCCAATGGATTACCAGTCAGTCCATGCGCCGGGAGACCCGCCGGATGCGCGCGCGTTATGACGCCATCCTGGTCGGAGTCAATACTGTGATCAAAGATGATCCGGTCTTGAACCCTGTTCCCCGCAAGACGCCCTGGACCAAGGTCGTCGTCGACAGCCGTCTGCGGATCAGCCCGCGGGCGAAGATCTTTCAGAATTCGCGCGTCATCGTGGCGGCCGTTAAAGGCGTGTCAGCACGGAAGATCCGCCGTGTTGAGCGCGCGGGCGCAGAAGTTGTTCTGACACCGGTGCGGCGTAACCGGGTGGATCTAAAATGGCTGATGCGCTATCTGGGTGAGCGTGAGATCACTGATCTGCTGATCGAAGGCGGCGGCCAGGTCATCGGCAGTGCCCTGCGTGATCGCGTTGTCGATGAGGCAATGTTTGTGATCGCTCCCAAGATCATCGGGGAGGCCTCGGCCCTGGACCCGGTCGTGGGCCTGCGCACTGCTGACGTCAACCGCACGATCACCCTAGCAACGAAAAATATTATTTCGCGAGGCGGGGATATTCTGATATCCGGAATGATACGCTACGCCAAAGATAAGGACATGAAGGAAAGGAGCTGAAATGTTTTCAGGAATTGTTGAAGAGGTGGGGACGGTCAAGGCTATCGACCGCAAAAAGAATCTGATCACTATGGATATCAAAGCTGACCGTGTCCTGCGCGGGGCCAAGCTCGGTGACAGCATTTCGGTCAACGGCGTGTGCCTGACCATTACGCGTTTGAATAAAAGGGTGGCCCGTTTTGACCTGATGAAAGAGACCCTGGACTCCACCACTCTGGGCTGTGTTAAGTCCGGTTCGGCCGTCAACCTCGAACGCGCGCTCAAGGTCAGCGACCGCATCGGCGGCCATTTTGTCTCCGGGCATGTTGACGGTATGGGGGTGCTCAAGAAAAAGGTCACCATGGAGAATTATGTGGAGTGGCAGATCGCGGCTGACCGCAAAATTTTAAAATATCTTGCTCCCAAGGCCTCTGTCACCGTCGACGGTGTCAGCCTGACCATCGGGTGGGTCAAGAAGTCGCGCAAGCTGTTCTCGATTTACTTGATCCCGCATACCCTGGAGGTCACTACCTTCGGCCGTAAGCGCGTCAATCAGAAATTGAATCTGGAAACGGACATTTTGGCCAAATATATTATCCACGCGCGGGATTATTCTGAGGTCTAAAGTTCGGATAAAGCTTGGTCAGGGGTAAGATTTTCTTTATAATACAGGAAGTAAAATCCTGCGTTAGAATTGAGATTTGTGTTTCGGACCGTGTGTCGATTTAAAGGAATATTATGAATAAGCGCATCGCTATCACAGGGTTAGGGGTCCTCGCCGGCAACGGCAAGGGCCGGGAAGAGTTTTGGCAAAGCCTGAAAGACGGGCGGCCGGGCTACCGTCCCATTACCTTGTTCGAAACCGACGAATTCAACGTCAATATCGCCGGAGAGATCCCGGAATTCGATGCCAAGGAATACATGGGCAAGAAGGGTCTGCGGACTCTGGACCGCAGTACCCGCATTCTGGTTTCAGCCAGTAAGCTGGCCATGGCCGAAAGCGGATACGGGATCACCGAAGAGAATACGGAAATGACCGGCGTTTCGGTCGGCACCACCCTGGGCAGCCTCAAGAGCATTGCCGAATTCGACGAGATCACCCTGCGTGAAGGCCCGCGCTATGTTAACCCGTCTCATTTTCCTAATACCGTGATCAATTCTCCGGCCAGCCAGGTATCAATCTGGAATGATATCAAAGGTTTCTGCAATACCCTGGCCAGCGGGTTTACCACCAGCATTGACGCCATGCAGTACGCCGCGGATTTCATCGAATGGGACCGCGCCGAAATGGTCCTGGCCGGCGGGGTTGAGGAGCTCTGTCTGCAGACCTTTTACGGGTTTCATGCCCTGCAGTTTATCTCCGGCTCTATAAATGGGGACGAGTTTATCAATTGCCCGTTCGACCGCCGGCGCAACGGCGTCACCTTCGGCGAAGGCGCCATGCTGATGGTCATGGAGGATTTTCAAAACGCGCGGGACCGCGGTGCCGACATCATGGCCGAGGTCGGCGGGTTCGGTTATGAATTCGACCCTTACCGTCTGCATAAATACAACCCCAAAGGCACCGGGATGAAGAACGCCATGCGCAAGGCCCTGGACGCAGCCGGGCTGACCATTGCAGACATTGACTGCATTTTTGCTAACGCCAATTCCGCGCAAAACGCAGACCGCATTGAGGCGGCCGCGATTAAAGAGGTGTTCGGCGCTCAGGCAAAAAACGTTCCGGTGACAGCTACCAAATCTATGACCGGCGAATGCTACAGTGTCTCCGGGGCGTTGGCCGTGGCAGCGGCCCTGGGTGCGGTCCGGGAGGGGTTTATCCCTCCGACGATCAATTATCAGGAGCCGGACCCGGACTGCGATCTGAATATTATCGCCGACACAGTCAGTGATGCGGATTTAAAGAATGTTTTGATCAACAATTTTTCCCCCAGCGGGGCGAATGCCTGCATGGTCCTGCGGGCGGTTTCATAAGTCGGGACAGACCCTGCTTATCTTCCACGGATTTTAAGGAGCAGTGTTATGGCTGAATTCGAAGGAAAAGTTGCTTTAGTCACCGGAGGCTCGCGCGGTATCGGCAAGGCCATTGTGCGGATGCTTGCCCGGCAAGGCGCGTCCGTCGCGTTCAATTATGTCCGCAGTCAGGGGCCGGCAGAAGAATTAGCCGCTGAGATCCGGGACAGCGGCGGGACGTGTTTGGTCCATCAGGTAGACGTGCAGGATTTCGACGCGGTCAAGGCCTGGACCGGCGAGGTCCAGCAGGAACTCGGCGGCCTGGATTTTGTCGTCAATAACGCCGGGATCACGGCCGACCGGCCGCTGATGATGATGACTCCGGACGATTGGCATCGTGTGATCAATACCAATCTGACCGGCATGTTCCACACCACCCGCGCCTGTATCGTGCCTCTGCTCAAACAAAAGAGGGGGAACGTGGTCAATATCTCTTCGGTCAGCGGTGTTATCGGCCTGCCGGGGCAGACCAATTATTCCGCGGCCAAAGGCGGCATGAACGCGTTCACCAAGGCCCTGGCACGGGAGACCGCGGCTTACGGCCTGCATGTCAACGCGGTCGCGCCCGGTTTTATCGAAACCGACATGATCCGCGACATGGACGAGGCCGCCCGGGAGAAGATCCTCAGCGAGATCCCTTTGTCGCGCCTGGGGTCGGCTGATGAGGTCGCCTCCTCTGTGCGTTTCCTCTTAAGTGAAGAATCGCATTACATTACCGGCCAGGTCCTGCAGATCGACGGCGGCCTGGCGATCCGTTAAATGAATAGTCAATCGAAAGATTTTTTTTATGAAGGGAGAACAATTCGCAATGCTCAGACAACCTCGCTGCGCAGCTTATCTTAATAAACGATTTTTGTAACCTGCTTTGCTTCGGAACTGCGCTTGCTGAATGGTTCTCCTCTCATTTCAACTTTAAACGAATATTTATCCGTGAATGATCCGATGCCTTTAACACTTCCTCTAACCAATCAGGACATCCGCGGGATCATCCCGCATCGCTATCCATTCCTGCTGATCGACCGGGTGACCGGGCTCGTCCCTGGCGAGACGCTCACGGCAGTCAAGAATGTCAGCGTCAACGAACAGTATTTTACCGGACATTTCCCGGACGAAAAGATCATGCCCGGGGTGTTGATCATTGAGGCCATGGCTCAGGCCGGCTGTGTTTTTTTCTATTATTCTCAAAAAGACCCCGGTCCGGCCTTGATGTATTATTTGGGCAAAGTAACGGCGCGCTTTCTTCAGCCTGTGCGTCCCGGCGATCAGCTGATGATCCGGGTCGAGGCCGTGCGCATGATGGCCAATGGCGCTATCCTCAAGGCGGAGGCCTCGGTCGACGGCGTCCGCGTGTCTGCTGTTGAATTCACCTTAAGTATCCGTCCTGCCTTATGACAGCGCAAGACCACTGCAGATCGTCTGCTCAGAACAGAGCCGCGGACTATGACGTTATTGTTGTCGGCGCCGGCGCGGCCGGTATGATGGCTGCCATCCGCGCCGCGCAGATCGGCGCGCGGGTTCTTTTGCTGGAAAAAGGCCCTCGTCTTGGGCGCAAGGTCCGCATCACGGGTAAGGGCCGCTGTAATGTCACCAATGCCTGCGCGCGTGAAGAATTCATTAAACGTTTTTTTCACAACGGAGATTTTCTGCGCGACGCGTTCAAGGCCTTTTCCAACCGGGACCTCATGCATTTTTTCGAGCAGCAGGGGGTGGCGCTGAAGGTCGAACGTCAGCAGAGGGTGTTCCCTCAAAGCGGACGCGCCGCCGATGTGGCTGCGGCATTGGAGACTGCGCTGGCAAAAAACAGCGTCGAGGTGCGTACCAACATAGCGGTCCGTGATGTTCTGGTTGACGGCAGAGTGCGGGGTGTGGTCCTGGACGGAGGAGAACATATCTTTGCGTCCGCTGTGATGATCGCGACAGGTGGACTGAGTTATCCGGAAACCGGTTCCACGGGAGACGGCTTGCTCATGGCCCGCAAGAGCGGTCACCGTATAACTCCTACCGGACCGGCCTTAACGTCATTAGAGACCCGGCAGAAATATGTTAAGGAGTGGGAAGGGCTGACGCTCAAAAATATTCGTCTGATATTTGTTCACGGGCGTAAGCGGCAGGAGAGCGGAATGGGCGAGCTGCTCTTTACCGCCCGCGGGGTTTCCGGTCCGTTGGTGGTCAGCGCCAGCGGCCAGGCCGGAGAGTGGCTGGAGCGCGGGCAAGCGGTCAGGCTCGAGATAGATCTTAAGCCCGCCCTGAGCGCTGATGATCTGGACGCACGCGTCCTGCGCGACATTGACGCCGCACCCCGACAGCGCATGAAAAATTTCTGCAGAGGGCTTCTGCCGCAGCGTATGATCGCGCGGTTCTTAAAGGAAGCCGGCGTTGATACGGACCTGCCGGCCAATCAGCTGACCGCTCATCAGCGCAGGAATGTCATTTGTAAGCTGAAAGGTTTGAGTTTCGATATAAAAAGTGTCGCTCCGCTGAAAACCGCCATGGTCACCCGCGGAGGAATAAGCGTGAGGGATGTTGATCCCCGGACTATGCAGTCGCGCCGCGTCCCGGGGCTTTATTTCGCCGGCGAGGTTCTGGATGTGGACGGCGACACCGGCGGGTTTAACCTGCAGGCCGCGTTCTCGACCGGATTCCTGGCCGGACAATCCGCCGTGGGATAAAGGTGACGGGCACTTTTATTTTATCCCTCATCTCTAATTCTGAAAATAAAAGTGTCCGTCACCTTTATATTACTAAAGAAAGGTCCCTATGACCGAACAACGCCAATACCCCCGCTTTCGTGTCAAGCTTCCGGTCACGATCGAATACGACCGGGACGACGCATTTCAGCGCCTGACTTCGACGCTGGATGTCAGCGCCAGCGGAATCTGCGTGGTTTCGCCCGATCCTTTTGAGAAAGGCCAGTGCGTTCGGCTGATCATGCAGACCGACAAAGACCGTATCATCAGCCTGCCCGCCCATGTGATCTGGCAGCGCGAACGCCGCCTCAAAACCCGCACCGATTACCGGGTCGCCTTCAAACTCGTGGACATTATGGATGCTGAAGAGGTCGCCTTTGTCCGCACCATCAACCGCCAGCTGTATTCCTGCGAATAATTGCATCTCGCATCTAGCATCTCGCAGCTTGAACTTGGCAGCTATCCACCATTCTCTATTTACGATTTACTATTTTCCAGACCCGAATACTAGCTGCTAAATGCGGGGAGCTAACTGCAGGCTGCTATTTATCCCCTTTATCCTTGTCTTTGTCCAAAATTTTGTTAAGATACTGCCGTTCACAATTGTCTCACAATCTTCACGCAGTGTTCAACATCAAGGAAAGGATCGGCAGTGAGCGGAAACTTTATTTTTCTGATGATGGGCGGTCTCGGATTTTTCTTTTTCGGCATGCGCACCATGTCCGAAGGGCTGAAACAGGTTGCCGGAGAAAGGCTTAAGAACTTTCTGCACATGGTTACCAAGGTCCCTATTGTGGGCGTCGCTGTCGGCACTCTGGTGACCCTGCTGATCCAGTCTTCCAGCGCTACCACGGTCATGGTCGTCGGATTTGTCAGCGCCGGCCTGCTGGCGCTCAAACAGGCCATCAGCGTGATCATCGGTGCCAATATCGGGACCACCTTTACCGCCTGGCTGGTCTCGTCCATGTCCGTCCTTAAAGTTACCCAATATGCTCTGCCCGCCGTGGGAGTCGGATTTCTGCTGATGACTTTCGGCAGGGGCCGCAGGATGAAGTTTTGGGGTGAGGTCCTGTTGGGCTTTGGCATGCTCTTTGTCGGTCTGGGGTTAATGAAAGACGCCTTTGACCCTTTGAAAGACAGCCAGCAGCTTAAAGATGTCCTGGTCATGTTCGCTCATAACCCTATTTTAGGGATCCTGGTCGGGGCAGTATTCACTGTGCTGCTGCAGAGTTCTTCGGCCACCATTGCTATTGTGCAGGTTCTGGCGTTCAAAGGGCTGATCCCGTTTTCTGCCGCTATTCCGGTCATCCTCGGGGAAAACATCGGGACCACGATCACCGCCCAGATGGCGGCCGCCGGGTCCAATGTCACCGCCCGCCGCGCCGCGATGTCGCATACTCTATTTAATGTGATCGGTGTGTCCTACATGTTGATTTTTGTGTATTTCGGCTGGTATGAACGGCTGGTGGATTTTATCGTCCCCGGTAAGATTACCCTCACCAATGTTATGTTTCATATCGCGGTCGCGCATTCTGTATTTAATGTTTTCAACGCCCTGGTTTTTCTGCCGTTTATCGGCTGGCTGGAAACGGCTAGTGTTTTTCTCGTGCGCCAGCGTAAAGGGGAGGAAGAACTCAAGCCCCAGTATCTCGACAAACATCTGCTGGAGACCCCGGCTGTGGCACTGGAGCAGGTGCGAAATGAAACCCTGTATATGCTCAGCGTGGCCAAAAAATCTGTGACCGCCGCGGTCCGGGGCTTTCTGCACAGCAATGAAGCCCTGCTGACCAAGGCTGTGAAATATGAAAATGCCACGGATAACCTGCAGTCTGAGATCACACAGTATGTGATTGATCTTTCCCAGCAGGAGCTGGCGCCGGAAGAATCCCAGGAGATCCCCGTTCTCCTGCATAATGTTAATGATGCCGAACGGATCGGGGACCATGCCCGCAATATCGCCGAGATCGCCCGCAACAGGATCGATGAAAAGATCGTTTTTTCGGACACGGCCATCGTTGAGCTGAAAGATATGTGGGCACAACTGCAGGCCCTCCTCGACGGCACCGCGCGTGTCTTTCAGGGTCAGGATGCCCGCGGCGCGGAAAAACTCCTTGAGGTGGAAAACCGTATCAATGCACTGCAGATCCGGTTAAAAGAGACCCATATTGAACGGCTCAACTGCGGGGCCTGTGATCTGAAAGCCAATTTTATTTTTTTGGATTTCATCGACAACATGGAAAAGATCGGCGATCACTTGACGAATATTGTGCAAAGTGTTATAGGTAAGATGCAGTGGCGCGTTTATCAAAAAGCCGATCCTTCGGCCCAGCCGGCCCAGGAATCGGCGAGCTGACCATGGAGCGGATATGTCCGGAAAGATCATTTTGGCGGTCGACGATGACCCGACGACCCTGAAGCTGTTGAACGCCCGTTTTCGTGAAGACGGTCATGATATCCGCACCGCAGAGACCGCCGGTGACGCGATCCGCCAGGCTAAGGAGTGCCCTCCGGATATTGTCATCATGGACCTCCTCTTGCCGGATATGCCCGGCGAAGAGGCCGTAGTTGAACTTCTTCAGATGTTTCCTTCCCGTGAAATGACTATCATTTTTCTCTCCGGGATCCTTTTGGCTGAAGACGGCGAAGGGGTCGAATCCCAGCAGGTCCGCGTCAAAGATGAATTTTATCCGGCAGTGGGCAAGCCCGTCAATTTTGAGCGCTTGATGTCCGTTCTGAATATTTAATGTGAGGGAGGATCTATGAGCTGTCAGGATCTGATCAAAGGGCGGCGCAGTGTCCGCAAATTCAAAGATACTTTGGTGAAAGATGAGGAGGTCGTCCAGCTTCTGGACGCCGCCCGCTGGGCTCCTTCCTGGATGAATACCCAGTGCTGGGAGTTCATTGTGGTCCGTGACGAAGACCTGATCCGTCAGGTCGTAGAGACCTTCAGCCCGGCCAATCCGTCACGTCCTTGTGCCGGCGAGGCTTCTGTCCTGCTGGTCGCGGCCGCCCGCCGGGATGCCGCGGGGATGGGGAAAGACGGGAGACCGTCAACCGAAATCCAGAATTGGTTTATGTTCGATCTGGGCGCGGCCGTGCAGAATATCAGTTTGGCCGCGTATGATATGGGCCTGGCCACGGTCGTTGTCGGTTCGCTTGACCATGCCCGCTGTGCGGAACTTTTGAAGGTTCCCGCTGATGTTCAGGTTGCCGCCGTTCTTCCGGTCGGCCGTCCCGCGCAGACTCCGGCTCCGAAACCGCGCAAGGATCTCGATGAGTTCGTCTCGGTCGATCATTACGGAAAGCGCTGGGCTTTAGGGGGAGAGGAAAAATAAAATGCCGCAGACATACGAATATACTATGGGCCGTGAGCTGGATCTCGCCGCTGAGCAGCAGAAAACCCTTAACACCCCCTGTCTGGAGGCGCATGTCATTCACAAGGCCATGTTCTGGATGATGGACGTGCTTTATGGGAAAGAGGTCAGCTGGCCCAAGGTCAAGGTTCTGGAGATCCTGGCCCGCTACCCGTACTGGGCCTGGGAAGACGGGGGATACAACGGTCTCAGCCGTCTTTATGCGCGCACTACAGAGCCGGCCGAAGCAGATGTTGAGAATTTTCGTAATTATATTTCATTGGGCCGCGACAGCCAGGATAATGAAGAACTGCACATGCTGATCGCCGAAGACATCATTGCGCAGAAAGGCATAAACCTGGGCTGGTTCCGGCATTGGCTTCTGCCCCGGCTGATGGGGACGGGATACGCGATCCTCACCAAGATCATTTTTCACCTCAGTCCGTCATTGTCGTTCTATATGAACGCCGCTTTCGAATCGCATGCCGAACATGAATATATGTCCCTGGCCGCCGATCATCCGGAGTGGGAAGATGTCCCCGTCGATTCCAAGTACTTCAAGTACTATCCCCGCCAGAGCAGTCTTAACAATCTTATCCGCCGCATCGCGCTCGACGAGCGTGACCACATGTACCATTCCCTGGAAGAATACGAAAAGCTTAAACACTGACCCGAAAAAAATAGCAAACCGCTATTTTCCCTTCATCATGTGCTGTTTACTATCCGCTGATTTTATTTCGAATCACGTCCGGTGAGTTTGTCTTTGATACGTTGGCAGGCTTTTTCCGAAAGGCAGCAATCGGAAGGGGGTTCGTGACTGCAGACAGCCTCCATGTAATGCTTCAGTGTTTCGCGCAGGCTTTTGAGCTGTTTACTGCAGTACACGCAGGTTCTGCAGACCGCAAGGTGAGCGGTCAGCATGGCCTTTTCTTTCGCGGAAAGTTCTTCTTCCATACTCTTGGACATCAAAACAGTGGCGATCTTGCAGGAGATATGATCTTTGTCCGTGCCGGTCATTGTTCTCCTTTACGTTCAAACCAATTCTCTTCGATACATCCCCGCATCTGCAGACGGGCGCGGTGCATCATGACCCAGAGGTTGGTCGGTGTAATGTTTAAAATCTGACAAATTTCCTTCGTTTCCATGTGGTCCAGTTCTCTCATAGAGAACGCCTCGGCTGTGCGCGAAGGCAGTTTCTGAATGCACTTTTCCAGCACTTCCCAGAATTCGTGGTTTTCGCTGAGTTCGCGGGGGTTAGCCTCCCAGTCGGAGGGATATTTGTTGGGATGGCCGACCTGGTCGAAAAAGGAATCCACGGTCATGGATTCTTTGCGGCTCTGCAGACTGGAAACCGGTGTCTCACGGTATTTCTTGCGGAAATAATCAATGATCTTATGTTTCAAAATTCCGATCATCCAGGTCCGCTCGGTGGATCGTCCGGCGAATTTATCTCTGGCCTTGAACGCGGCCAGAAATGTCTCCTGAACAAGGTTTTCAGCTTCATTGGGATTGCGCAGACGTCCCAGGGCAAAACGATAGAGGTAGTTGCCGTATTTATCGACCCACTCCGCCGGGTCGGATAATTTGCGTGATGTGGTATCCGTCATAGCAGGATTACTTTATCAAGGATTTGGAGAATGCGCAAGCAGGAATTCCCTGTAAGCCTTGGCATTTTTATTCGACTAAATAACACTCAACAGCGCATCAAAAAACCTCTCCCAGAAGGTCAAGGCCTGCTCGCTTGCGGGCGGGTCTTGTTTTAAAAAGGGAAATAACAAAAAATGGGGAAAGCATGAAAAGAATTCACTTTTTTTGTGATGTTGTTCATAAAAATCCGGAAAATCGGGAGGAATTACAGCATACCCGGCATTTATTCGTCTTTGTGGTCCGCGGCGAACAGGCTGAACAGGAGGAAAATGGTGATGCTCCGGATAAAAATCAGCGTTTTAAATCGCCGGGCCCGTATTTTAAGGGGAAACCTCGAGGGAATTTTTAGCGGAGAAAGGGGGAGATGATGAACAATTATCTGGATTTTATCCGGTCCTGGTCTGACGAAGACGAGGCAGAAGAGTGTCTTCCCTGTCTCTGCGCTGACTAGATAACCCGGCTGCCGGTTTTCCTGTTTCCGCAAGGATACAGGTCTGGCCAAACAGGAAATCTCCCTTTGTTTCCTGTTCAAGCCGGCAGCCGGTTTGTTTTATCTCATGGGGCAGCGGTTTTTTTCGGCCGCTGCCCCATTGACGTTACATGCCTTCAATGCTACAATATGCGTTCATTACGCTTATTAATAGTATTAATATAAATCGGGAAGTAGCGCAGCTCGGCTAGCGCGCAACGTTCGGGACGTTGAGGTCGAGGGTTCAAATCCCTCCTTCCCGACCATTTTTTAGGTTCGATTCCTAGAATGCACCCATTTCTTCATTCCATTCTTCGTGACTTTCCAGAGAAATTTCCTCTGTTCCCATGGCGGGATATGTTCTTATATCATCCTAACTTACGTGAAAGGAGCGTGATATGGCCGATGTGATCGATTACCGTATTTTCGGGGATGACATGCAGATGGTCGAGATCGAACTTGATCCGGGAGAGGGCGTCCGCGCCGAGGCCGGAGCCATGATGTACATGGAGGCTGACCTGACAATGCAGACCTCCGCCCACGGCGGGCTGTTCGGGGGATTCAAGCGCATGTTCACCGGGGAAAGTTTTTTTATTACCACGTTCCTCAACCAGGGTGGTGTTAAGCGGCATGTGGCTTTCGGCGCACCTTATCCGGGTAAGGTTGTCCCGCTTGATCTGCAGCAGCTCGGCGGACAGTTTTTATGCCAGAAAGACGCCTTTCTCTGCGCGGCGCGCGGTACGGATATTGAGGTCGCGTTTACCAAGCGTTTCGGCGCCGGGCTATTCGGCGGAGAAGGGTTTATTCTTCAGCGGCTCAACGGTGACGGCCTGACTTTTATTCATGCCGGCGGAACAGTGATCCGCAAAGAACTGCAGGCCGGGGAAACCCTGCGTGTCGATACCGGCTGTCTCGTGGCCCTGGCCCCGACCGTGGATTATGATATTCAGTTCGTGGGAGGCTTCAAGAATGCTTTATTCAGCGGGGAGGGATTGTTTTTTGCCAAGCTCACCGGCCCGGGTCTGGTCTACCTGCAGACCCTGCCGTTTTCCCGTTTGGCCGACAGGGTGATTGCCGCCGCGGGATATCGTCAGCAGGGAGAACAGCGCTCCGGAGCCGCCGGCATTGCCGGGGATATTATCGGCGGATTGATTCAGGGGGATCGGTAAGGTCACCACGTCGCAAGATCACATGGAGACCTTATGATCTCGAACGAAAGAAGGACTATGAAACAAGCCCATATTTATTTTGAAGGGATCGTCCAGGGCGTGGGGTTCCGCTACACCGCTCAGCGTTACGCCCGGGATATCGGTCTCACCGGTTGGGTCAGGAATTTACCTGACGGGCGCGTGGAAATGAAGGCCGAAGGCGAAAAATCCGGCATCCAGGATTTGATCCGCCGTATTGAAGCGCATTTTTCCGGGTCCCTTCGTGATAAAGAGCTTTACTGGCAGGATCAAGTCGAACATTTTCATGAGTTTAAGATCGTATTCTGATGAACAAAGCCGACGCAAAAAAAAGGATACAGCAGCTTGTTCGCGAGATCATCCGGCATAATGAGCTGTATTATAACCGCTCCCAGCCTGAGATCGCGGATAAAGAATATGACGCTCTGGCCGCTGAACTCCGTGATCTGGAAGAAGCATATCCTGAGCTTCAGCACCCGGATTCTCCGACCCGCCGTGTGGGGGCCGTGGTTCCTTCTGCCGCCGGAAGACCGGTCGAACACCGCGTTAAAATGCTTTCTTTGGATAATACCTATTCGCTGGAGGAACTTGAAAAATGGCATGAAAGGGTGCGCAAAGGATTGGGCGGATCAGCGGATACCGATTTTGTGGTTGAGCTTAAGATCGACGGGGTCAGCGCCTCTCTGAATTATGAGAACGGGAAGTTTGTGCAGGCCGCCACCCGCGGCAACGGTGCCGTCGGGGAAGATGTCACACCTAATGTCCGGACCATTCAGGACCTTCCCGTTAAACTGACGGCCGATCCTGCACCGCGGCTGTTCAATATCCGCGCAGAGGTCTATTTGAGCCGTGAAGAATTTGAACGGATCAATCAGCTTCGTCAGCAACGGGGGGAAGCGGTGTTCGCTAATCCGCGTAACGCCGCCGGCGGATCGCTCAAATTGCTCGATACACAGGCCGCTGCTGAACGGAATCTGAAGATCTTTGTTCATTCTTTCGGCGCGGTTGAAGGCGGGCCGGATTTTAAGACCCAGTGGGACTTTCTGCAGTACTGCCGGACGGCCGGGCTGCCCACAGACCCGCTGACAAAAGTCTGCCGCAGCTTCGCGGAGGTGACTGCGTTCTGTCTCCAAATGCAGGAGCAGAGAGAAGACCTGGGTTATGACGTCGACGGCGTGGTCATTAAGGTGAATGATCTGGCTCAGCAGAAAGAATTGGGGCAGACCCAGAAGGCCCCGCGCTGGGCTGTTGCTTACAAATTTCCCGCCCGGCAGGCCACGACCCGTGTCCGGGGGATCCATATTCAGGTGGGGCGCAGCGGGGTGTTGACCCCGGTCGCCAAACTTGATCCGGTCAGCTGTGCCGGCGTGACCATTTCCAGCGCGACCCTGCATAATTTCGATCAGGTCCGGAAACTCGGAGTACGTGTTGGGGATCGGGTTTTAATAGAGCGGGCCGGTGATGTGATCCCCAAAGTGGTCAAGGTCGTCGCAAGCGGCGCGCAGGAGGGTTCGCCGGAGATCCAGCCGCCGCAGTCGTGTCCGGTGTGCGGGGGCAGGGTCCTGCGTGAAGCGCGTGACCAGGTGGCGTACCGCTGTATTAATCCTTCCTGTCCCAAACAGCTTGAACGCAGTCTGCTGCATTTCGTCAGCCGTCCGGCTATGGATATTGAAGGGTTAGGCGTATCTGTGATCAATCAGCTGCTGGAGAAAAACAAGCTGAAAGATCCGGCTGATATTTATGCTTTAAAGCGGTCCGATCTGATGGACCTGGAACTTTTCAAAGACCGTAAGGCTGAAAATTTACTGGCCGCGATCGAAGAAAGCAAGAGCCGTCCGTTGTCCCGGTTTTTAGTGGGGCTGGGTATACCCAATATCGGCGAGAAGGCCGCTTTAACCCTGGCGCAGACCTTCCGTCACATCGACGAACTTATGCGGGCAGACTATGACGATCTCTGCCGGCTGAAGGATTTCGGACACATTATGGCCGATTCGGTGCGCACATTTACCCGGGACCGCAAGTCCCGGTCTTTGATCGAAAAATTTAAACGCGCAGGCCTTAATTTGAGTGAAGCTGTTGAAGTGACCGGCGGACGTTACGCCGGCAAGCGTTTTGTCTTCACCGGTGAGATCCCTGGCATCCCCCGGCGTCAGGCCAAGGCCCTGGTCATGCGCGCGGGAGGAGAAGTGGTTTCCTCGGTCAGCAGGAAAACAGATTTTGTTGTGGTCGGGGACAACCCCGGCTCCAAACTGGCCCAGGCCGAAAACCTGGATATACCCCGGATTAATAGTCAACAATTTCAGGAGATGATGCATGATGATTGACCGCGCGAGTTCCCATCTGACGAAGCTGACAGCTGTTTTATTGCTGCTGAGCTTCACTCTGCTCCTTGCCGGCTGCACCCCGGCGATGAGAAAAAAGTTTATCCGCAAAAAGAAGGCGGAGCAGGAAGCAGACCAGGTCATTCCGGTTCTGGACCCGGTCGATTATCCCGCGCCGTCGTTCGATCCGCAGAAAGCGTATCAGCGCGCGCATAATCTGGCCCGTGTCTGGTATAAAGACCTGGTCACGGCCTATGATGAGGGGGGCAGTGATAAACGCGTGAGGGGACAGTTGGAGCAGATCCGTGTTCAGCTGGAGAACCTGCGTTCCCTTCTTATCCCCGGCGCCCGCGCGGAAGTGCAGCAGGCCCTGGATGTGATCGGAGATATTCGTGCGGAGATCTCCCGGCCCGAGGCGATGCGGACACGCAGTGTGATGAAACGGAAAATGCGGAATCTGGATGAAATGATCCGCTACGATTTGGCGTATAAAAAGATGAAAGACAGCCTTGTCCAAGATGATTGATCATGTCGAATCTTTTTTGAATTATCTGGCTGTGGAACGGGGCCTGGCGGATAATACGCTGTCGGCGTACCGGCGTGATCTTAAAAAATATGCGGCTTTTTTAAACGAACAGGGTTGTCCCGGTCCGGAATCAGCCAGCCGGGATCAGGTGACCGATTATATTTATGCCCTCAAACGGGAGGGGCGTGAGGTAACCACGATTTGCCGCAATTTGGCGGCTGTAAAGGGGTTTCACCGATTTTTGGTCCGCGAAGAAGTTGCCCGCGAAGATCCTACAGCTCTGGTCGAGACACCGCGTTTATGGCAGAGGGTCCCGGACGTGCTGTCCGAAAGGGAAGTTGAGTCTATGATCCGCGCTGCCAGAGGGCATGATATTCAGACCGTGCGCAACCGCGCCATTCTGGAATTATTTTATGCCTCGGGGATGCGGGTTTCAGAATTGGCGGATTTGCTTCTGGAAAATGTGCACGCGGATGCCGGGTATGTCCGGTGTACGGGAAAAGGACAAAAAGAAAGGATCGTGCCTGTCGGACGGGAAGCGGTCGCCGCGGTCGAGGAATATGTCGGCAGTGCCCGCCCGGCACTGGCCAAAGGCTCGTCCTGCCGTCAGGTGTTCATCAGCCGGTTGGGACGCCGTTTAAGCCGGCAGAGCCTGTGGAAGATCATTAAAAAGTATGTCCGTCTGGCCGGGATCCGCAAGACGATCAAGCCGCATACCTTGAGGCATTCCTTCGCGACCCATTTGCTGGCCCGCGGAGCGGACCTGCGCTCGGTCCAGGAAATGCTGGGGCACGCGGATATCTCGACCACACAGATTTATACCCATGTGGACCACGAGCGTCTGCGTCAGGTTCATAAGAAATTTCATCCCCGGGGGTGATCGCGTGGCAGTGGATTTCAAACAATTACCTGGTCCTTTACGGAAAAGGGTCCGTGATATTGCCGGGTTCTGTAAGACCCGCGATATCGATCTGTATTTGGTCGGGGGCTGTGTCCGCGATCTTTTACTCGGGCGGCAGACGTTCGATATTGATGTGGTCTGCCCGGCGCCGGCCGTCTCTGCGGCCCGGGAGTTCGCGGCCCGGGAACACCTGGATGTCACAACACATGACCGCTTCGGTACAGCGACCCTTTTTTATCATGACGGAACGTATATCGACTGGGTGACGGCGCGTAAGGAACGTTATGACCGGCCCGGCGCACTGCCGGAGGTTGAGCCGTCATCGCTTGAGGAGGACCTGTTCCGGCGGGATTTCACGCTCAATGCCGTCGCCGCATCTTTAGCTCCGGGAGCCGAGGGCGAACTTGTGGATCCGTATGACGGGCAGAAGGATTTGCGTGCCGGTGTTCTGCGTGTTCTGCATGGAGAGAGTTTTCGCGACGATCCGACCCGGATTCTGCGCGGGGTCCGTTTCGCTCAGCGTTTTGATTTTAATTTCTCCCCTGAGACCCGGGAACTGGCGGTGTGCGCTCTGGCTGAAGGCGTTTGGAGAACGGTCTCCGGGCCGCGCTATTTTCAGGAATGCCTGCGGTTCTGCAGTGAGCCTTCGCCGTTATCCTGTTTTCGCGGTCTGGCCCGGCTGGCTGCGGGCGGAATGCTTCCTGATGGGGAACAGGTCGACTTGAACATGATGGCGGCATTGGAAAGATCTCTTTCATCCGACGGGGCCTGGCAGGCCGTCCCGGCTGAGGTGCGCGTCCGGCAATTTGCGCTTACGTTTTTTCTGGGGATGACAGAGGATGTCCGGCAGAAATATCTGCTGGAATTCCAGGCGGGGCGGGATCTGAAACGGCTCATCACGCAGGCGGAACAATGCCTTGATGGTGATCCGGGCGGGCTGACAGAACGCACGCTCTCCTGTGATCCTGCTGTATATGATCTGATCGCGCATGTCGTAAAGAATGACTGAATTGGGAGGTTTATTATGGGACGTATGGAGAGGATCAATCAATTGATCAAAATAGAGATCGGCAATATTATTCAAAAGGATCTGGCCGATCCCCGTCTGCAGTTTGTTTCGGTGACTAAGGTCCGGGTCACGCCTGATCTTCAGGAAGCCAGGGTGGGCTTTAGTGTGCTGGGCGGACGGGAAAGAGTCGCTGAGGCGGAGGCCGTGCTGCAGCGGGTGGCGGGCATAGTGCGCCGTCTGATCAGCCAGCGGGTGACCCTGCGGCATACACCGCGCGTCGAGTTCGTCTATGACCCGTCCATTGAATACAGCAGCCGTGTCGAGGAGGTCCTGGACGACATCCAGAGAGCAGAGCAAGGCGGGTCCCCGGATTCGCCGGCGGATGATGAGGAGGTGCGGGATGAATCCGTTTAAAGATGTTTTAAACGTGATCCGCGACAATGACCGTTTTCTGCTTTCCACGCACGTCAATCCCGATCCTGACGCCCTGACGTCACAGCTGGTCCTGGCAGAATATCTGCGCCGTAAAGGCAAGAGGGTCGCTATGATCAACGCCGAGTCCGTTCCGGCGCGGTTTGAGTTCCTTCCCGGATCGTCAAAGATCAAGCCCCTTGGTGACCGCGTGCGTCTGGCCTATGATGCCGCTATTGTAACGGACTGCGGGGATAAAACCCGCGTGGGAGAGGTTGGACGTCTTTTGCGTCCGGGCCGGCCGCTGGTCAATATTGACCATCATGTCACAAATACTGCTTTTGGAGATGTGAATTGTGTTTTGCCCGTTTCGTCGAGCGCGGAGATCATCTTTGAACTCCTGCAGGCGGAGAAGATGCCGCTGGATCAGCAGACGGCATATTTGTTGTACATCGGGATCATGACCGATACCGGGTCGTTCCGCTATGAGAATTCTTCAGCGCGGACGCATGAGATCGTAGCGCAGTTAATGCGGTTCGGCATCTCGCCTCCGCAGATCTATAAAAAGATCTATGAAACGATTCCTGTCAATGATTTGAAATATTTCACCAAATTGGTCAGTGATTTTGAGCCCTTGTATGACGGACGCGTGGTCTGTGTGGAGCTTTCCCGGAATGTGGTTAAGAAGTTTTCCGCGGAGTTTGATCTGCGCGATAAGATCTTCCGGTATTTACGGGCTATTAAAGGCGTTGAGGTGCTGGTCATTTTGACCGAGCAGGACGCGAAGACGACCCGGGTCAATTTCCGTTCTTTGGGAAGGGCGGACGTGGCGCGCATCGCCAGCCGTTTTGACGGCGGCGGGCACAGTCAGGCCAGCGGAAGCCAGCTTTCCTGCGATATGCCCTCCGCGCGCAGAAAGGTCCTGCGTGCCGTGAAGAAAGCACTTGAAGCTGACGTATCATGACGCGTGATCAATGATGTCCGCTCATAGCTGTCTAAGTTAGGATTCCCTTCCCCTTGCGGGAGGGTTAGGGAGGGGGATCTCGTCAAGCAAAACCCCCGCCCGGCCTTCCCCTTAAAGGGGAGGAGCGATAGCGTATTTCATGTCTCTGACAATTTTTCTCGACGGATAATGATGCCTAATGGGAGCACACGTGATGTCCGTTATAGATTTTTAAAGACCGGCAGACATTAAAATGATCGTTATAACATGTATATGTATGAGGAGTTGATATGGTCTACAAGCAGCAAAAAGGACAGGATGTTTTAGAAGGGATCCTCGTCGTGAATAAGCCCGCGGGCATGACGTCGCATGATGTGGTCGACCGTGTCCGCCGCCGGCTGGGGATGCGCCGTGTCGGTCACGCCGGCACACTGGATCCGCTGGCGACCGGCGTCCTGATCATTCTGGTCGGCAGATCAACGAAATTGTTCAACCGGTTTATGGATTTTGATAAAGCCTACCGTGCGACCCTGCGTCTTGGGCTGACCACAACCACCGCCGATATTCAGGGCGAGGTCCTGCAGGAAAAAGACTTTTCCGGCGTCAATGAGGACGCGTTACGGGATGCCTTCAGCGGATTCGTTGGGGATATTGAACAGATCCCGCCGATGGTCTCTGCCGTTAAGGTGAAGGGCCGGCGTCTTTATGAACTGGCCCGGAAGGGGATCGAGGTTGAGCGCAAGCCCCGCAGGATCCATATCGAACGTATTGATCTGAAATCGTTCTCTGCTCCAGACGCGGAATTTTTTCTTGAGTGTTCTAAAGGGACCTATGTCCGCAAACTCGCCGAGGATGTCGGGGAGGTGGTCGGCTGCGGGGCCTGTGTGACACAGATCGAGCGGACCCGTGTGGGGCCGTATATCCTTGACCAGGCCGTAGAGCTGGACCAAATCCGCGAAGAAGATCTCAGGCCGTTTTCAGAGTGAATGATCAGGATCTGCAATATGATCGATGCGTTCTCAATACATATCACGAACAATGCAATTTTGTTTGATTTTTAAATTTACTGTTTGATCGCTGATCAGTTTCATTGATAAATTAGGATGACGCATGGACCTTATCCACGGCATTTCGGCATGCCGCCATACTTACCAGAATGTGGTTTTAGCCATCGGGGTTTTTGACGGCCTGCATCATGGGCACCGCCGTCTGATCGAGAAGACCCGGGAGAGGGCCGGGACGATCGGCGGGACAAGCATGGTGATGACGTTTGACCCTCACCCGGTCAATGTCCTGCACCCCGACCGCGCTGTTCCCCTGATCGCCTCATTGCCTTACCGTTTGAAATTGCTTGAGGAGACCGGTGTGGACGTCTGTTGTTTGATCCGCTTTAACCGGCGTTTTGCCCGTCTTCTTCCAGAAGATTTTATCCGCCGGTATCTGGTCGATTGCCTGCAGGTGTCCGAGGTTGTCGTCGGGGAAGATTTTCGTTTCGGACGGAACCGCGCTGGTAACGCCCGATCCTTAAAAGAGGCCGGACAGGAATGCGGCTTCCGTGTTCACACGGTGAAGATCCGCCGGGATACGGACCGGGAAAAACAGGTCAGCAGCAGCCGCATCCGCCGCCTGATCGCCCGGGGAGATGTCTGCGAAGCGGCGCGTCTGCTGGACCGTCCCGTTGCAGTGATGGGACAGGTCATATCCGGTGACCGGCGGGGGAGGAGACTGGGATATCCCACGGCCAATCTTGATACCCGCATGACCGGAGCGGTTCCTAACGGGGTCTTTTGTGTACGTATTCATGTCGGCCGCGGAACATATTACGGCATCGCCAACGTGGGCCGCCGCCCTTCGTTTAAAAAAGATCAGGCTCCGGCTGTGGAAGTCCATATCTTCGACCTGCGCCGCGACCTTTACGGCAAAACTGTGATCGTGGAGTTTTTGAAAAAGATCCGCGATGAGCAGAAATTTTCTTCTTCTGACCAGCTGGTGGAGCGTTTGAGGCAGGATGAGCAGTATGCCCGCGGCTGGTTCCTTCGTCACTCTCAAACGTAATATTTTTTCCCGAAGAGATTCTTTTTTGATTCTTTATAAATAATCCCGCCATACGTCTGCCATATGTAGCCCTTAAGAGGGTTTTTTCCTCAACATGTTGTATACCAATGAAATAGAGCTGATTTGCTATTGACAGGCGCAGACTTATTTAATATACTTGAAAGCGTAGTGGAGGAAAGTGGAGTAAAGTGGAACAAATACCTGGAAGGCCGTTATGTTCTACGGGGAATTTCAACATAGCATTGATCCCAAAGGCCGTCTGATCCTGCCCGCCCGCATTCGTGACGTCAGCCGTGAATACGGCATCGACCGTTTTTTTCTCACCCGCGGACTGGATAAATGTATTTTTATGTTCAGTGAAGAAGAGTGGCGCCTTCAGGAAAAGAAATTTAAAAACCTTTCCTTCACGAAACGGGAAACGCGCAGTTTCAATCGTTTATTCTTTTCCGGTGCCGTCGGCATCAATCCAGACAAGCAGGGGCGCTTCGTGATCCCGCAATATTTAAAAACCTATGCGGGGATCGAACAGAAGACCATCGTGATCGGGGTATCCAACAGGATCGAGATCTGGAGCCAGGATGTGTGGCAGAATTTTTATGATGAGAGCAGCGCGTCGTTTGAAAAGATCGCCGAGAATATGATTGATCTCTAGCGGGGAAAGTATGGGTGTATCCATGGTGGCGGACAATATGAACGAGCATAAACAGCATATCCCGGTTATGGACCGTACCGTTCAGCACATGCTGGATTTAAAAGAAGGGGATATTGTCCTCGACGGAACTCTTGGCATGGGCGGGCATGCGTCTTCATCAGCGCAGCGGATCGGATCCTCCGGCCGTCTGATCGGACTGGACCGCGACCGTCAGGCCCTGGAGATCGCGGCAGAGAATTTAGCGGTGTGTCCTTGCCGTAAAGATCTCCGTCATTCTGATTTCCGTTATCTCGATGAGGTTCTGGATGAACTGCATATTCCCGCTGTTGATGCGATCCTGCTGGATCTGGGTGTTTCCAGCGTTCAATTGGACGACGCTGCCCGCGGATTTTCCTTCCGGGAGAACGGCCCGCTGGATATGCGCATGGACCGCGAACATTTTATATCCGCCTACGACCTGGTCAATTCTCTTTCCGAACGCGAGCTTTCGACTATCCTGCAGAAATACGGGGAAGAGCGCTTTCATGACCGTATCGCGCATTTCGTTATCGAGCAGCGTTCTCGCCATCCTATCGAGACGACCCGGGAATTGGGCGAACTGGTCGCGCGGGCAATACCGGGACGCGGCCGCCGCTACAAGATCCACCCGGCGACAAGGACATTTCAGGCCCTGCGTATCGCGGTCAACAGGGAGCTGGAGAGTTTGGATATCGCTTTGGAAAAAGGGCTGCAGCGTCTTAAAACCCGGGGGAGGATGTGTGTCATCGCGTTTCATTCTCTGGAAGACCGTATTGTTAAACACACTTTCCGGAAATGGGCTAAAGAGGGCCAGGTCCAATTGCTGACCAAAAAACCTCTGCGCCCGGATGATCAGGAGATCAGTGAAAATAAAAGGGCACGCAGCGCGCGGGTGCGCTGTATTGAACGCAAGGCCTCATTCTAAAAGGGAAGGCGGCTTATGAAACTCGGCAAATTTATCCAGTGTATGTTTGTGGTTACAGTCGTCGCCTTGATCTATCTGCATATGCAGCTGAAGATCTTTTCCCTGGCCTACGAAGGCAAAGAGAGGGAGCAGCAGCTCAGCCGTCTTAAAGAAGATCAGACCATGGTCTCGTATAATATCCTGGAGCTAAAGTCCGCCAGTCATCTGGGGAGTAAGATCTTTACTGAGGATGGCGTTCTGCGGTTTTGCGACCGCAAAAGCATTGTTCAGGTCGCGGCAGCCGATTCCGGCAGTACCGGTGCGGCATACGGACAGAAACGCAAACCCGGACTGATCGCGCGGTTTCTTTCCCTGCAGAAACAGGCGGAAGCCGAGGCCACGGAACACAAATCCGGCAAGCCCTGGCAGAGTGCTTTTCGGCGGTAAACCCGTTTTTCCATTTAACATCAATCACGCGCTGTCCACCGGATAGCCTTGCAGACCTGCAGACAAAGAGATCGCTACGTGTATATCCGCAAATATACCGGCCGTTTCGTTGCCGTTTTTCTTTCCTTAATTATCCTCCTTTTATTTTTTACGGGCCGTTTGGTTTATATCCAGGTTTTCCGTTCGTCTTATCTTGCCAAGCTGGCAGAGCGCCAGCATAATCAGTCGATCAAAATTGAGCCGGTCCGGGGCGTTATTTTGGACCGTAATCTCCGTCCCCTGGCCATGAATGTGCCGGTCTATTCCCTCTACGCTAATCCCCGCCGCATGTCACCGGAGGCTAAAGAGCGGGCCGTGCGCAGTCTGCCGGAAGTCATGGACCTGAACCGGGATTTTATCCGAAGCCGTCTTGACCGGGATAAATTTTTTATCTGGATCGCGCGCAAACTTCCGTTAGACCAGGCCGAAGCGGTGCGGGCCCTGGAGATCCCCGGTTTAAGTTTTATCAAAGAAGCCCGGCGCTATTATCCCAATCAGCATCTTGCAGCGCACGTGCTGGGCTTTGCCGGTATGGATAACACCGGTCTTGAGGGGCTGGAACTGCAGTTCGATGATGTTCTGCGCGGCAGGGACGGCAGTGCCCTGGTCCTGAGAGACGCCCGTCAGCAGCAGCTCATGCTGGATCATGGATTGATCCCCCCGCAGGACGGATTTTCTCTGGTCCTGACCCTGGATGAAACAATTCAGTATATTGCTGAAGAAGCCCTGGATAAAGCCTACCGCGAGAACAACGCGAAATGGGCCAGTATTATTGTTATGAACCCTAATACTGGTGAGATCCTGGCCCTGGCCAACCGTCCGACTTATGATCTTAATGATTTTGGGGAGTCATCGGTCGCCTCGCGGACCAACCGGGCCATCGCGCATGTCTATGAACCGGGATCCGTGTTCAAGATCGTCGCCGCCGCCGCAGCGTTAGAAGAAGACGCCTTCCATGAGGACGATGAGATCTTTTGCGAAAACGGACGCTACCGTGTCGGCAGCAGGATCCTGCATGATCATCACCCGCACGGCAAGCTCACGTTCAAGGAAGTGATCGAGCAGTCCAGCAATATCGGCACCACCAAGATCGCGCAGAAACTGGGACCGCAGATCTTCTATAAGTATGTCAAGCGGTTCAATTTCGGGGAATTGACCGGCATTGATCTTCGCGGTGAAGTCGCCGGTATGCTCAAGCCGCCTTCCCGCTGGTCGAAAACCACGATCAGCGCGATGCCGATCGGACACGAAGTAGCGGCGACCCCGCTTCAGTTGGTCTGCGCGGTTTCGGCTGTGGCCAATGGCGGGACATATCTGCGGCCCTTTGTGGTAAAATATATCAAAGATAAACACGATGAATTGATCCGCTCCTTTGAACCCCGCGAGATCGACCGTGTGATCAGCCCGTCGACAGCAGAACGCGTCAAAAAGATCCTGCAGGGTGTTGTGGACCGGGGCACCGGACGCCGCGCTCAGATCGCGGGGATCGGGATCGGAGGCAAGACCGGCACGTCGCAGAAGATCGTTGACGGGCGCTATTCTCATAGCAAATATTACGCGTCATTTATCGGGTTCGCTCCGGTGGATCATCCCCGGATCGCGGCTGTGGTCATGTTTGATGAACCTCATCCGAACCACTACGGAGGGACGGTCGCGGCCCCGGCATTTCGGGAAATGCTTGCCGGAACACTGCAGTATCTGGAAGCAAAAGGAGCCTTTTAACCATGCCGCAGCTGAAGACAATTTGCCCGGAAGATATTGCTGTCCCGCCTGGACTCGCCGGACATGAAATCCGCAATGTGAGGACCGATTCGCGCCGGGTGGAAGACGGAGATTTGTTGATGTGCCCGGAGACTAGCCGTGAAAACGCTGCGCAGTATGTGCGCGATGCTTTCCATAATGGGGCGGCCGTTGTTGTCTGTGAAGAAGGGGTGTTTCCGGCAGATGCCTGTCCGCAAAAGGTCCTCATGGTGCGGGGAATTGCGGCCCGTGTGCCGGAATTTCTGTCCCGTGCCTATCCCCTCGCTCGCAAGATCAAGCTGACCGGTATAACCGGCACCAACGGTAAGACCACGATCACCTATTTGCTGGAAAGCATTTGGTCCGCATGCGGGTTTCATCCCGGCGTGATCGGGACCGTTGCCTACCGATACGGAGATCAGATTCTTCCGGCAAAAAATACTACCCCGGGTATCGCGGATAACTATTGTCTACTCGCCGCTATGGCCCGGGCGGGGGTGACCCATTGCGCGATGGAAGTCTCTTCGCATGCTTTGGATCAGGGACGCGTGCGCGGTCTGAATTTCGACCATGCCGTCTTTACCAATTTGACCCGGGATCATTTGGATTATCATGCCGGCCAGGAGGCGTATTTTGCGGCCAAAGCGCGTTTATTTAATGGGGAGGCAGAGATCGGACGCGCGGTGATCAATGTCGATGATGCGTCTGCCGGGCGTCTGATCGAATTGACGTCTGCGCAAGTCACGCGTTACGGCATTGACGGTCCCGCGGATATTGCGGCGCATGATCTGTGTCTGGACGCTGAAGGTCTCAGGTTTACACTGGCTGTGGGGAAGGAAAAAATTTTATTATCATCTGCCCTGGCCGGACGTCATAATGTGTATAATATTCTTGCGGCCGCGGCCGTGTGCTGTCATCAGGGAATTGATCTGAAAGATATTGCCCGGGGCATTGCCGCCCGGAAAATTATCCCTGGACGGCTGGAGAGGGTGGGACATCGTCCTGACCAGCCCGCGGTCTTTGTGGATTACGCGCATACAGATGATGCCCTGCGGAATGTTCTGCGCAGCCTCAAAGCCCTGCAGCCGGGACGTCTGATCGTGGTTTTTGGCTGCGGCGGAGACCGCGATCGGGGAAAACGTTCGCGCATGGCGCGGGCCGCCGAACAGTATGCCCAGGATGTTATTGTGACTAATGATAATCCCCGCAGTGAGGACCCCGATCAGATCCTGGCTGATATTGAGTCCGGTTTTCAGCAAAAGCAGTATGTCATGATCAAGGACCGGGGGGAAGCGATCGGCCGGGCCATTGACCAGGCCGGACCCCGTGATATTGTTCTCATTGCCGGAAAAGGTCATGAAGATTATCAGACCTTTGCCGACCGGACGATTCATTTTGATGACCGTGAGGTCGCCGCGGAATGCTTAAACCGGAAAAGAAAACAGGCTCTATGAACGTTTTCGTGGGTAAAGCAAAGGATAATGTGATATTTTGTATTTAATCGTTTCTGCTGGAATGGCGGTAAAAAAGATTGGGAGGGACGCGCAGAGCGAGTTCCGAACCGAACGATTTATGATAAAAACGTTCGGGGAGGCTGTTTGAGCGAACGCGTCCTTTCCAATCTTCATGAGCCATTCGGCTGCAAAATGGTACATAAAAGCAATATCGTATGCGTCATACCCATTGATTTTTTCAAAGAGCCGGAAAACATAAGGGATCGTTGTGACCTGGACACCTGAACTTATCGCGGAGGCCTTAGACGTTTCGATCCGGCAGGAAGGAACCCGCGGATTATCACGCCGGGTGGTGATCGATTCCCGGGTGATCGAGCCGGGAGACATTTTTTTCGCGATACGCGGTGTTCGGCAGGACGGGCATCAATTTATCAGCAAAGCCGTGAGGGCCGGGGCGGGAGCTGTGGTGCTTGAGCGGGAGAACCGGGATGTTCCCGCCGACGTGCATGTTTTTAAAGTGCGGGACTCCACCCGTGCCTTGGGTCAAATGGCCGCATATCACCGCCGCCGGTTTTCTGTTCCCGTGATCGCGGTGACCGGGTCCGCGGGCAAGACCGCTGTTAAAGATATGGCCGCCCACGTTCTGTCTGGAAAATATCGTATTTTAAAGACAGAGCGTTCGCTGAATAATCACTGGGGCCTGCCCCTGACCTTGCTGAACCTCTCGCCGTCACATCAGGCCGTGGTGGTGGAGCTGGGGATCAACCGTCCGGGAGAAATGGAATATCTGGCTGCTATGGCCCGGCCGGATATTGCGGTGTTTACCAATATCGGCGCGTCCCACTTGGCCGGGCTTAAGAGTCTGAAAGGTGTTCTGCGGGAAAAAGCGGTTTTGCTGAAGCATTTAAGTCCGGGCGGTTTGGTTATCTTTAATGATGACGACGCGCTGCTGAGAACATTGCGTGTGCGGGGCGGAAAAGACGTACGGTATTCCCTTGAGCATCGTGCTGATATTTTTGCCCTGGACCTGATCTGCGGCCGGTCGGGCATGCGGTTCCTTTTGAACGGACGGTATCCTGTGCGTTTGAAGACCCCGGTCCGCGCCATGGTCGCTAACGCCCTGGCCGCGGCCGCCTGCGGCAGAGCGCTCGGTATGACCTGGCAGGATATTGTCCGCCGTCTGGAAAGTTTCCGCCCATGCGTTCAGCGGCAGTGTCTTGTAAAGACTGCCGGGATGACAATCATTGATGATACCTACAATGCGAACCCGTTGTCTTATGCCAGCGCGGCGGAAACCTTGCGGGATATTAAAACTCAGGGGAAAAAGATCGCGGTTTGCGGAGATATGCTGGAATTGGGACGCCGGGCACCTGTTCAGCATCGCAAGGTCGGTAAAATTTTAGCCCGCGCGCAAGCTGATCTTGTGGTGTGTTTTGGCCCTCAAGGCCTTTATATAAAGGAAGGGTATGAGCAGGCGCGGGGCCCCGGGCGGACGGTGTGCTATACGCGTCTCGGCCCGCTTAATAGATTTTTAGCCGCGCAGGCCGGCTCCGGCGATACGATTTTGATCAAGGGGTCGCGGGGTATGCGCATGGAACGCGTGGTGGACTATCTCCGTCGGCGGAGCAGGGGCGGGGAATAAATAATGTGCCCTGGTCAGAATGGGCGTTGTGCTGACATGAACAAGGGAGAACCATGTTTTATTATCTTTCAGAACTCAAAGATGTTTTCTTTGGATTCAATGTTTTCAAATACATTACCTTCCGCGCGGCCATGGCGGCTGTGACAACCTTTCTGCTGTGCGTGTTTCTGGGGTCTCCTCTGACCCGCTGGCTCAAAAAAAAGCGTATCCGGGAATTTGCCAAGCGAAGGGACTGCCCTGATCTGGACCGCTTCGCTGAGACCAAAGACGGCATACCCACTATGGGAGGTCTGCTGATGGCCGGAAGCATTTTGATCTCAGTGTCTCTCTGGGCCGACCTGTCCAACCGCTATATTCTGCTGACCATGCTGACCTGTCTGTATCTGGCGGTATTAGGATTTATCGATGATTATGTCAAGTTGAAAAAGGACGGCCACAGCGGTCTAAAAATGAAAACGAAATTTTGCTGGCAGATCTTGTTAGCGTTTTTTATCGGTTCATATATCTATTTTGATCCGGCGACATCCACGGTCCTGGATGTGCCTTTTTTTAAAGACATTCTGCTGCCGATAGGGTATTTTTATCTTCCGCTGGTGGCCTTGATCATATTGGGCACGACCAACGCGGTCAATTTGACTGACGGTCTGGACGGGTTGGCGGTAGGCTGTATTCTGATCGTGAGCTTAAGCCTGGCTGTTTTGAGCTATCTGACGGGTCATGTCCAGTTCAGCCAGTACCTTTTAATTCCTTACATTGCCAGGGCGGCGGAAATGACGGTATTCTGTTCGGCTATGGTCGGTGCCAGTCTGGGGTTTTTGTGGTTCAATTGCTGCCCGGCCACGATCTTTATGGGAGATACCGGAGCGCTGTCCATGGGGGGCTGTCTGGCGGTGATCGCGGTACTGATTAAAAAAGAGCTTCTGCTGGTTCTGATAGGCGGGATTTTTGTTATGGAGGCATTATCCGTTATTCTGCAGGTCGCCTCATTTAAAATGTTCCGCAGGCGGATATTCAAGGTTTCGCCGGTGCATCATCATTTCCAGATGTCAGGCTGGGACGAACCCAAGATCGTGGTCCGTTTCTGGATCATTAATATTATTTTAGCGGTTATCGCGCTTATTACGCTGAAGATCAGATGAGAGATGTCCAGGGAAAAAATGTGATCGTGATCGGAGCCGGACGCAGCGGCCGCGCGGCGGCCCGTCTCGCGGCGGATCTGGGGGCTGATGTTCTGGTATCGGAATCCCGGGGGCGAGAAAATGTTCCGGCTGAATTTCAGCAGTGGTGCGATGAGGGAGGTGCCGGTGCGGAATACGGCAGGCATTCCCGGGATAAGATCTGCGCGGGCGACCTGATCATTGTCAGCCCGGGTGTGCGCCGTGATGCCGAACCGTTGGTTTGGGCGAGGGAGGCCGGGATCCCGGTCATAGGAGAAATGGAATTCGCGTTCAGCCGCTGTCCGGCCAGGGTTATCGCGGTCACCGGCAGCAACGGTAAGACCACGGTCACCACGCTGATCGGACGCGCCTTAGAACAGGCTGGAGAAAAGGTCTGCGTTTGCGGAAATATCGGTTTTCCTTTGAGCGAATATATTCATCAGCTTACACCGGAACATATTGTGGTCCTGGAAGTCAGTTCGTTTCAGCTGGAGACTGTCGAGACGTTTCGCCCCTGGATCGGCCTCTGTTTGAATATCACACAGAATCATCTCGACCGCCATGCCGATATGGCCGAGTACACGTCTTTGAAACAGCGCCTTTTTCAGAATCAGACCGCCGGAGACATTGCGATCCTGAATGACCGGGACCCTGTGGTCAGGGAATTTGCGGAAAATTGTCGGGCAGAGGTTGTTTTTTTTAATACTCCGGAACAGCGTGACCGTACGGGTTGGGATCATCCCAATTATCTTGCTGCCGCTGCGGCTGTTGAGGGAGCCGGTCTGGATCTGTCTATCTGCCGGCAGGTCTTTGAGGACTTTGCCGGTCTTGAGCACCGCCTGGAAGATGTGCGTGAGCTGAATGGGGTGACATATATTAATGATTCGAAATCCACGACCCTCGAGGCGTCACGCTGGGCCCTGGAACGTCAGGACCGCCCTGTGGTCTGGATCTGCGGGGGCAGGGATAAAGGGCTGGATTATTCGTCTTTGACCGGGGATGCTGTTGAAAACGTCACCTTGATGATCATTTTCGGTGAAGCCCGGGAAAAGATCCGCCAGGCCTTTTTGGATGAGGTGGATGTTCGTCTGGCGGATGATCTTGAACAGGCCGTGAATATCGCCCGGATGTGTGCGCATCCCGGGCAGTGTGTCCTGTTAAGCCCGATGTGCGCGAGTTTTGATATGTTCGAAAACTATGAACACCGCGGACGGGAATTTAAACGATTGGTCAGTGAATTGGAATGAGAAGTATCCGGATCTCAATTACGATGATCGTCTTTGCCCTGATCTTTATCGGCATTCTGATGATCTATAGTGCCAGCGGCATTTACGCTTTGGAAGAGCTCGGGGACAGCCTGTATTATCTGAAGCGGCATGTGGTGTTTGTGCTGGTCGGGATCATGGCGGCGTTGGCCGTGATGGCTGTTGATTACCGCGATCTTCAGCGTTGGGCCAAACCGCTGCTGCTGTTTAATGTGCTTCTTTTGGTGCTGGTCCTGCTTCCCGGTCTGGGCCGTTCGGGGGGAGGGGCTCAGCGATGGTTCCATATCGGGCCGTTGTATTTTCAGCCGACCGAGCTGATGAAGATCACCATGATCATTTATACCGCGGATTTTTTGTCCCGCAAACAGAATCGGGTTATGCATATCCGTGATGTCTTCGCACCGGCGATGATCGTTCTGGGCGTGGTGAGCGGGCTGATCATTAAACAGCCTGATCTGGGAAGTGTAGTCCTGATCGGTTTGGTCGTTCTGATTATGCTTTTTGTCGCGGGGGTCCGCTGGCAGCATTTCAGTTTGCTGGCAGCGCTGTTTTTGCCGATGTTTTATTTCTTTGTCTACCGGGTGCCTTATCGCTGGCTCAGGATCGTGACCTTTGTCGATCCGTGGAAAGATCCGACCGGTGCGGGGTTTCAGCTGACTCAGTCGCAGATCGCCTTCGGCAGCGGGGGGCTTGTCGGTGTGGGGCTGGGACAAAGCGTGCAGAAACTGTTTTATCTGCCCGCGGCGCACACAGACTTTATCCTTTCGATCATCGGTGAGGAATTCGGCTTTATCGGCGCATTTTTTGTGATCCTCTTGTTTATTATGTTGATTTGGCAGGGCGCGCGTATTGCTAAACGGACCCAGGATCCTTTCGGGTACTTTTTAAGTCTCGGTATCGTGGCCATGCTGGGTATTCAGGCGGTGGTCAATATCGGAGTGACGATCGGAGCTCTGCCGACAAAAGGATTGCCCCTGCCCTTTATCAGTTATGGAGGGTCGGCCCTGGTGACCAATATGATGATGGTTGGACTTTTATTGAATGTTTCCCGTATCAGTGATATTGAGGTATAGAAATGAAGATCATGATCGCGACAGGTTCCAGCGGAGGACACATGGTGCCGGCTCTGGCTCTGGCGGATGTTTTGCGTTCGCGGGGGCACGAAGTTGTGCTTGCCGGTGCCTTTGACCGTTTGCCCGGTATGGTGGCGGACCTGAATATGCCGGTTTATCATATTCAGGCGTCTCCTTTGCAAGGGAAATCTTTAACAACCATATTCAAACTCTCTGCAAGTATGTTACAATCAGTACAGAAAGCGGGACGGCTCATTGCAGAACAGAATCCTGCGGCTGTGATCGGCTTCGGCGGATACGCGGCTTTCGCTGTTGTAATGAGCGCGGCCCTGAGGCGGCTGCCGGTCATGATCCATGAACAAAATGTGCGTCCCGGACGGGCGAACCGTCTGCTGATGCCCTGGGTCCGGCGCATCGCTGTGAGCTTTGAAGAAACCCGCAGATTTTGTCCCCGCAGAAAATGCTGCGTGACCGGATATCCTTTGCGCCGTTATCCGCGTATATCACAGGAAGATGCCCGCCGCCGGATGGGGCTGGCGGAAGACGCGTCGACCGTTTTGGTCTGTGGAGGAAGTCAGGGCAGCCGGGCGGTTAACCGGATCATGACGTCCGCCTGCAATGAGTTGGTGAAAAAAAGTCCTGCTGTTCAGTTTATTCATATTGCCGGAGAGCAGGATCGCGAATTGGTCGAAACCGCGTACCGCAAATCCGGGGTGCGGGCCAGGGTTTACAGTTTTTGTGATGATATGGCCGGGGCGTATTGCGCCGCGGACGCGGTCGTGATCCGCGCCGGTGCCGGGGCCCTGCATGAGGCGGTGTATTTTGACCGGCCGGCTGTGGTGATCCCATATCCGTATGCCCGCGGTCATCAGATGGAAAACGCTTTGGCATTGCGCAAACGGTTCTCCGGTCTGACAGTGATCCCCGAAGAGCGGGCTGCGGCCGATTCTGTGGCGGAGGCTTTGCAGGCGGCTCTGCGCAGAGAAAAGACTGTCGAGGACCGGGAAGATTTCATGCGGGCGGCAGACAGGCTGGCCGCGGAGGTTGAGCGTCTGGCGGAAGTGAAGCATGGACATTAAGAAAAATATAATTTTGCTGATGTTCGTTATGTGGACGGTTATGGGTCTGCAGGCAGGAGAGGTCTATTCGGAAGAGGATGAGTGGCAGGAATCCCGTTCATCGCATTTTTATGTGTATTATAAGAATGCTCCCGAGGATTTTGTGGACACCGTGCAGGAGGCAGCAGAGGAGTATTATCAGGAGATCACCGACAATCTGGGATTTACCCGTCACCGCGGATGGTCGTTTGATGACCGGGCCAAGATCTACATTTACAGCGATAAACAGGATTATATCGAATCTGCCCGCCAGGCGCATTGGTCGAGCGCGTCGGTGATGTCGCGCAGTAAGGTCATCCGGACCTATCCTTCGGCCTACGGTTTTTTTGACACCACCCTCCCGCATGAATTGGGGCATATCATTTTTCGGGAATTTATTGGTATGAAGGCCCGGATCCCCTTGTGGCTGGAAGAAGGTGTCGCCATGTATCAGGAAAAGGCCAAGCGGTGGGGGGTCAATAATGATGTCCGCGCCGCGCTGGAGGATCAGACATTTATTCCGGTTCCAGAGCTGAACCATGTTCGCCTGACGTCGGGAACAGATCGTTCCACAGTGGATCTGTTTTACGCGGAAGCGGCCAGCCTGGTCTATTATCTGATCACAGAATTCGGCCAGCATCGTTTTGTGCGCTTTTGCCGCAAACTGGAACGGGGAACGCCGTTCCTGACGGCATTGACACGGACCTATATCCGTTTTGATGATCTTGAAGATCTCAACCGTTCCTGGGTGAACTATTTGAAGGATGGCAATTGATGGCTCAGCGTCATGTACATCTTTTGGGAATAGGCGGTATCGGTGTCGGAACAGTGGCGTCTTTGCTGCTGTCCCGGGGGGACCGCGTGACCGGTTCTGATATTCAGGAAAACGCCATGATCCGTGATCTGCGTGCCCGCGGAGCGGAGATCGTGATCGGGCATCGCGCCGAAAATGTGTCCTCACCGGATTGTGTGGTGTATTCTTCCGCGGTCAAACCGGATAATCCTGAACTGATCGCCGCCCGTGAGAGGGGGTGCCGGGTGATGCGGCGGGCTGAAATGCTGGCCGCGCTGATGGCAGGATATGAAGCGGTAACAGTAGCCGGCGCCCACGGTAAAACCACCACCACCGGATTGGCCATTCATTTACTTGAACGGGCCGGAGTATCCCCGGCGTCCGCCCTGGGGGGTGTCCCCGTAGGCGGCGGGTACGATGCGGCATTGGGAACGGGACGCTATTTTGTTGCTGAAGTTGATGAAAGCGACGGTACACTCTTATATTTCCGCCCGGACATTTCTATTGTGACCAACATTGACCGGGAGCATTTAGATTTTTATCGGGGGTGGGATCACCTCTGCGAAATCTACGGCCAGTATTTGTCACAGACCTCTCAGGACGGCCTGGCCATTCTTTATGGGGATGATGAACATCTCCGTGAGGCGGCGCGGCAAGCGCGCTGCCGGATTGTGTTTTACGGGGAAAGGGGCGATTCGGATATCCGTCTGCTTAACGCGGAGCAGACATCGTCCGGTCTCAGGATCCATGCTGTGACCCGGCGCGGAGAATGGCGTGATGTCCGTGTCGGCCTTTACGGCAGGCATAATGCCTTGAACGCTTTGGCGGTCATAGCTCTGGCCGAACAGCTCGATCTTCCCAAGGCGGTCGTCCTGCGCGCCCTTGCGTGTTTTTCCGGTGTCAGCCGGCGTTTTGAGATGAAAGCCCGCGCCAAGGGTCTCACCGTGGTAGATGATTACGCGCATCACCCCACGGAAATCCGTTCAACTGTCGGGACAGCCCGGGATTGCGGCGCACGGCGGGTGATTGCTGTTTTTCAGCCGCACCGCTATTCTCGTTTTCAGAGCCTGTGGGATGATTTTTTATGTTGTTTCGACCAGGCGGACGAGATTATTGTTACGGATGTTTACGCGGCTAATGAAATGCCTAACGGCACGGCATCCTCCGAAGCCTTTTGTCAGGCTATGAGGGTCCGCAGCGTTAAACCGGTGCATTATATTTTTAAAGATGATATTGCCGATTTTCTGGAGGACCGTGTTGACGAAGGAGATTATGTGTTGTTTCTGGGTGCGGGAGATATCACCCGGGTCGCTGCCGACTTTGCCGGGCGGGTGACAGCCGCGGAAATATCAAACAAGGTTCAGTAGGGGGAGATGTGGGGAATCAGCGAATTGGTGTTCTTATGGGAGGGTGCTCTTCCGAACGGGAGATCTCGTTAAAGTCAGGACAGGCGGTGGCCTCGGCGCTGTGTTCTGCGGGATATCAGGTTGAGCCTTTGGTATTAGAATCTGAAGACGGCGCCGTAAATCAGAAGTTTATATCTGCGGCAGCTGTTGATGCTGTGTTTATCGCCCTTCACGGCCGGTATGGGGAAGACGGCGGGATTCAGCAGGTCTTGACTGAAATGGATCTGCCCTATACGGGAAGCGACGCCGCCGCCAGCCGGCTGGCAATGGATAAAGTCGGAACTCAGGGCTGTCTGCAGGAAGCGGGATTGCCGGTGCCGGCCTATGACATTGTGAACCGGACTGGACCTGAAAAGGCCGTGGAGATCTTCCGCCGTCTGGGCGGCAGGGTGGTCGTCAAGCCTCCGGCTGAAGGGTCCAGTATCGGTGTGCATAGCGTCAGCAATACCGCAGACCTCAGCCGGGCCGTGACTGATGCATTGCAGTACGGCAGCCGGGTACTGATCGAAAAATTCATTGCCGGCAGGGAATTGACCGTCGGGATCCTTGATGACCGTGCTTTGCCGGTCATCGAGATCTGTCCCCGGGGAGGGTTTTTTGATTTTCGCAGTAAATATCAGAAAGGCTGCACAGAATATCATGTGCCGGCCGATTTGCCTGAAGAGACTGCTGGCCGGGCGCGCGATGCCGCGCTGACTGCCTTTCAGGTGCTGGGCTGCCGGGACATGGCCCGTGTCGATATGATGCTTGACCAGCAGGATAATCTTTATCTTTTGGAAGTGAATACCATTCCCGGGTTTACGGAAACCAGCCTTTTGCCCATGGCAGCTGCGGAGGCGGGAATCGGGTTTCCGCGGTTATGTTCAGACCTCATCGCAAGTGCATTGCAGAGACAAAAATCAGAGAGAGGAGATTGAGGTATGGCAAGGAGGAAGAAGAAAAATGCCAAACTTGTAAAGGGGCTGAAATTCTTTATTATCGGCGTGTTTATTCTTTTCGCCGCCTATATGGGTGTCCGCCTGGTTTTGAAATTTTTCCGCACATCGTCGTTGTTTCAGGTTGAAGAGATCGTTCGGGAACCTGACCTGCAGTTCGTTCAGTCTTCGTATCTGGACCGTCTGGCAGGACGGAATATCTTTTCGGTGAATTTGTCCCGGGTGCAGAAACGGGTTCAGCAGCAGTACCCCCAGGTTCATGAATTGAGGGTGATCCGCCGTCTGCCGGACAGGATCGCGGTCACCGCGGAAAAGAGAGAGCCGTTTGTTCTAGCCGTACTGACCGACGGCGATGCCATATTGGACCGCGAAGGGGTGCTTCTGGGAGAGGCGTCCGCGTTTGATCTGGATACCCCGCGCATTTTAGGGGTTGCCGACGCGGGGCGTATGAGCGTGGGGAAAAGCCTGGCCAGCAGGCAGGTCTCGGCGGGGATGAAAATTTTGCGGGCTTTTGACTCTGATGCGTATCTTTCTGCGGACCGCATCCGGTTTGTCGATGTTTCGAACTTATCCAAGATCCAGGTTCGCCTTGAGACCGGCGGAGATGTTTACCTTGACCAGTATAAGATCCCGCATAAAGTTAATGTTTTGGGTCTGCTGGTCTCTCAGGCCGTTGTTGACCTGGGTGCTGTGGAGTATGTGGATTTGAGATTTAAAGAACCCGTTATCCGGAAGCGCTGATGTTTAGACGGATTATTGGAGAAAAATATTTCTGCGGCCTGGATGTCGGCTCACGGACGATTAAAGCAAGTCTGATGGAGGCGCGGGAATCCCGTCAGCTGGCTGTTGTTGGGATATTTGAAACCCGTACAGCAGGGTTTAATGGTTCGTCGGTTACAGATCTCGGAGACTTCGCCCGCTCGGTCAATGATGCTGTCTCAGGGCTGAGCAAAAAAAGCCGGGTCAAGATCTCTCAGGTCTATCTCGGTATAGGCGGGGAACTGGTACAGCGCCGGATTGGGAAGGCGGTCATCCCCTTGTTGGACCGTGGCAGTAAGGTCATTGCCCGGCGGGATGCCGAGCGGATCCGCAAACAGGCCCGTCTCCTGGGGGTAAAGGTTGAAGAGGTCGTGATCCAGGATTTCCCCCAGGTCTATCGTGTCGATGATGTCAATATCGCGCAGAATCCTGTTGGTCTGTACGGACGCAAACTGGAAGTTGAGACCTTTTTACTGACAGTGAATAATACGGTTTTAAAGAACATGACCAAAGCCGTGAACCGGGCTGGCTATGATGTGGCCGATGTCTTTTCTACCGCGTTCTCGACAGCCGGGATGGCTTGTGGGGAATATGATCAACGGCAGGGCTGTGTTCTGATCGATATGGGTTCGGCGGTGACCGAGGTGCTGATCTTTAAAGGCGCGCAGCTCCGGGGTTACGAACAGCTGCCTTTCGGCGGCGCCCATTTTACCAGGGTAATCAGCGATGCGCTGAATGTGTCCCTGGATCTGGCAGAGGAGATCAAAGAGGCCTATGCGTCATTAGACCCCGGCGCTTATCGCGATAATGAAGAGATCCTGATCAAGCGTGAAGACGGCTATCTTCCTGTCCGGAAATCCTTGATTATCGAGTCGATCTCACCGCTGGCGGCAGCCTTGTGCAACGAAGTCCGTGATGTCCTGCACCGCTCCGGTCTGCGTGAGCACCTAAATGCTGGTGTTTTTCTCACGGGCGGAGGGGCGCTGATGTCCGGGTTGGCTGAGCGGATCGAAGAGGCGGCAGGGCTGAACACCCGGACAGCTCAGCCTCAGATCGCGGTCAAACACCTTCCCAACGCGCCGAAATTTTTGCCCGCTCTTGGTTTAGCGCGCACCGGTTTTAATCATAGTGCCGGGGTTGGACGGATGAAGAGCGGGGGCAGTGTTTACCGCCGCGGATTGGAGAAAATAAAGGAGCTTTATCAGGAGTATTTTTGATCGGGGGAAAGGCATCGTCTTAACGGCGGTTCTGGCTGTTGCGCAGGGTCGCGTAATGGATGTCTTTGAGGATGTAGCGGATGCGGTTCATGGTATTGAACATGAACAGCATCCAGAAAGAATTCAGCAGCATCAGAAAAATAATCACGAGTAGAGATACGGAGTTCTGATGCAGGATATGCTGGATCAGGCTGTCCGGCGCCAGCTGTGAGCCCAGATCGATCGTGTTGATCGCGTTAACGAAAAGCACAAAAAAGACCACGATCAAAACCACCTGGAAAAAGAAAAAGTAGAAATGCCGCATCATCCAGCGGGCGCAGCGGTTATCCCACCGGCGGATCGTATTCATCACATCATCAAATCTCATTCTGTCTCCAGTCTTTCTTCAAAGTTTCTTGACAGTATACTATAATCCTTTTTTCGTTTATGCAATACTTTTTATGTTCGTTTATGAGCGGTTTGCTAAAAGCTGTTTTCATCGGGTATACTTTCCTCGTAAGGTGGTCAGAACGGAGGAAATCATGAAGAAGAGTGTCTTGTTGTGTTCATTATATCTGATCTGCTTTTTGGTTCTGCCGGTTTCCGTCCGGGCCTACGGTGTCGTCGGTGAGGGGTTTTGTGAAGTGTACGTTCAGCAGGACGGGCTTTATATGGCGGCTCTGGAACAAACCGTGGGAACAGAGCGGGATGGTCTCTCAGCGTATTTTTATCAGGACGGTGACGTCCGTCAAGTCAGTCAATTCTCCCGCGGTGTGAGGCACGGGCTCAAGCGCCGCTTTTGGAAAAACGGAGAACTTCGCCAGGCTGTTTCTTATCAGGACGGGCTTCTCCATGGCGCCATGATCGCGTTTTCCCGTTCAGGAGATATCCTTTCCTTTATTCCTTACCGGCAGGGCCGCCCTCATGGAGTTGCCCGGTTTTTCAGCGAAGACCTCCTCCGGAGTTATCAAACTCGTTTTGAAAACGGTGTGCCGTCCGCCAGCGATATTCATCAGAAGTAAAGATCTTCCTCAAAACTCTCCATTCACAAATTCCTGTTCTCTGCTACAATAATACCGCACGTCATGGATTGGTTTATTATCAGAGGAGGGGGAAAGTGTTCTGCCACGCGCATGAAAAACGTTTGGCTTCGGCGCAATGCACTCTCTGCGGTAAGGCATTATGTCCGGATTGCGAAAATATCGTCAGGGGTGAAGTGCTGTGTGATTCCTGTGTCGTTCCCGACCGTTCCCCGTCCCGCAAGGGCCGCGTTCTCAAACGGAATCCTTTCTTAGCTGCGCTTTTAAGTATCATTCCCGGGCTGGGACAGGTTTACAATGGGGAGCCGTTCAAGGCCCTGTTCATTTTTATTACCTGCTGGATGATCGTGCCCTGGTTTTATGGAATGTACGATGCCTATGCTTCGGCCTGCCGGATCAATGAAGGGCGTATTGATGCAGAACCACGCCCGACGCTGTTGGCAGGATGCCTGCTGGTTATTATTTTGATGGCCGGCATTTGGCTGGGTGCCGGGATGACAGCGAAACAGTTGATCTATGACCATTTTTTGATTCCCCGGGCCAAAGCGGAAGAGCAGGCGGCGCAGGAGATCCTTTTGCGTATCGGCAAGGCGCTTCAGCTGTACCGTTCGCAGTACGGGCAGTATCCTGATGATATCAAGCATCTTTATTTTGCCGATCCTCCGTATTTAAAAAAATTGTACTGCGGACAGTCATACGGGGCGTACGGTTTCGTCTGCAATCTTTCTGAAGGCGGATATGAATTGCGGGCGATACCGGATATCTCACAGCTGAACGCGTTTGCTTTGAATAATGATGGGGAATTGCTGGTCTATGAACCGTGATCTGATGATATGTGTGTGCGGGGTAAAGAGGGTGGAAAAGACTGTACGATTATGAATTTATATGAGATGTAAGGAGATGATGATGTTATTATATCTTATCCGGCATGGAGAATATATGCCCGCGTCCGTCGACCATCGTGAGCCGCTGAGTCCCCAGGGACGTAAAGATATTCATGCTGTCGCCCGGCTGATCGGTGAGAGTGGTCCCGAGGCTGCGCAGGCTGTTTGGCATAGTCCCAAAAACCGCGCCCTGCAGTCTGCGAAGATCATTCAGGATGTCCTCTTGACTCCCGGAGGTATTCAGGCGCGTGATGATGTCTCCCCGAATGCGGATCCTCAGGCCTGTATCAAAGCGATAGACCGCAGTCGGCAAACTTTGATCATTGTCAGTCATTTACCCTTCATTCCTCAGCTTTTGTGGCAGCTGATGCCGGATGATGTTCATGAGGGAGGCTTCCGTTTTCCTGCCGGCTCTCTGGCGGTTGTTCGGTGTGACGGCGACGGGAAGTGGCGGCTGGAAGAAATCCTGACACCGGAAACTTATCGAGTATAATGGCAGAGAATTCCCAAGGCGTTTTATCTGTTTCGCAATTCAACGATCTCGTCAAGCAGGTTCTGCGTGCCGGTTTTCCCGGCGCGGTCTGGATCTGCGGAGAACTGCAGGGCTTTGACCGCTCCCGCCATAAGCGTCATGTTTTTTTTGATCTATGCGAGAAAGATCCCGATACCCGGGATATTACGGCGCGGATAGGGGCGGTGATCTTTCAGAACCGCCGCCCGGTTATTGAGAAGATCCTGCATGACAGCGGTGACCCGTTCGAACTCAAGGACGGACTGGAAGTCAAGTTTCTTTGCCGGGTCGATTTTTACGGCCCTCACGGAGCCCTGCGCCTGGTGGTCGAGAAGATCGATCCGGTCCACACCCTCGGGCGTATCGCTCAGGAAAAACAGCGCCTGGTCGCGCAATTAAAGCAGGAGGGCCTGCTGGAAAAGAACAAGGCGTGTTCATTGAGTCAGCTGCCTTTGCGTATTGGATTGATCACATCTGTGGGGTCGGCTGCCTATAATGATTTTCTGGAAGAACTTCGCTCTGCGGAAATCTCGTTTCAGGTTTTTGTGCATAACGCTCTCATGCAGGGCCGGGGGGCGGAGGCCGGTGTCTGCCGTGCCCTGGGTGCCCTCAGGGATATTGACGGTCTGGATGCCGTGGTTATCACCCGCGGGGGAGGCTCTATTGCCGATTTGGGCTGCTTTGATTCCCGCTGTATCGCTGAAGCCATCGCCCAGTATCCTCTTCCGGTTTTGAGCGGTATCGGTCATGAGATCGATCTGACAGTGACCGATCTGGCTGCCTATACTTATCAGAAAACTCCGACCGCGATCGCTGCCTTACTGGTCCGGCGGGTTCTGGAGAGCCGGCAGGCTATGGACGAAGTCTCTGAGCTGATGGCCCGTTCCGCAAGAGACTTTGTGATCTATCGTCAGGAACGGTTGAAGACAGCGGCCCTGGAATTTCGTGATCTGGTCCGCGGGTTCCTGACGTCACATGAACATGACGTGCTCAGGTGTGCCGAACGGCTGAAATATGACCCTTCGCGCCAGCTGGAACAGGCCGGCAGGGATATCGGTGAACGCGGTGACTATCTGGTTGAACAGAGCCGGGAGTTTCTGGCAAGGCGGCTGAGGGAAGCCGGCCATGTTGAAGACCTGATCAAGGTCGCTGATCCCCGCAGGACCCTTCAAAGAGGGTTCAGCCTGACCCGCGATAATACCGGCCGGCTTATCAGATCGGTAGAAGATGTTTCCCGGGGTGCTGAACTCCGCACTGAATTGGCGGACGGGCAGGTGATCTCGGAAGTGACGGATAGAGAGGAAAGGAGCAGTAATGGCTGAAAAGTCTTATGCCCGGGCGATGGCCCGTTTGCAGGAAATCATCGCGGATATTGAACGCGAAGAGATCGATGTCGATGAATTAGGCCGCAGGGTGAAAGAGGCGGCTGGTCTGGTGCGGACCTGCCGCGATAAGATCCGCAAAGCTGACCTGGAAGTCCGCAATGTGGTGGATGAGTTAAGCCGGCTTGATTCCGAACAAGGATGACCGTGTTTTATGGTTTCCTGCCTGAGGGTGTGGTATACTTTCAGGGGAGAAGGAGATCATGCCGAAAAAGATCCTGATTATCGACGATGACCCTGTTTTGGTCCGTTGTTTGGAAGAGCAATTGACCAGACAGGGCTATTCTGTGGTGGTGGCCTATGACGGCATGTCCGGCCTGCAGAAAGCCCGGGAGGAACTGCCGGATCTGATCACTCTGGATGTCATGATGCCGGTCCTCAACGGATATTCCGTGTGCGCCTTTCTCAAACTTGACAGTGAGATGAGCGCTATTCCGGTTCTCATGATCACCGCCCGCTGTGAAGAGAATGACGATAATTTCCAGGATGATGTCGCTCCTCAGGCCTATCTGACCAAGCCTTTTAAAATAGAGGATGTCCTTCAGCATGTTTCGACTCTGATCGGAGTTTGAAGACAGCTGAATATCCCCGCCTTTTTGTTTGACTTTGACCTGCCTTTTCGCTATGTTAATGAACATATTGCAACGCATACCTTAAATCCGCAGAAATTACTATGAAACAGATAACTGTCCTGCTTGTTTTTTTGGCCGCGGCGCTGGCCCTGTATGTCTTCGCGCTTCCCGGGGAATTCGTGTTTGATGATTATAAGGTCCTGGTGCAGAACCAGTTTATCCGCACTGTTTTTCCGTTGTCGTTTTTATGGAAATTCGATCCCACCCGGTTCTTGACCAATCTGACTTTTGCCGTGAACTACCAGGTGTCCGGATTAGCCCCTTGGGTTTTCCGTCTGATCAATGTCATCCTTCACGCTTTAAGCGCTTATGTTTTCTTTGCCGTCTGCCGTAGATTCCTCGCCCGGAAGCTGGTCGCGGACGAGCGGAAACGTCTTTGGCTTCCCTGGATAGCGGGATTTATCTTTTTACTGCATCCGATACAGACCAGTACGGTCTCTTATGTTGTTCAGAGAGCCACGATTCTCTCTGCCCTGTTTTATTTAACCGCGGTCTATTTTTATCTTTCGTCTCGCAGTCATCCTCAACAGCTTCGTCCCTGGCATTACACGTTATCGGTCATTGCCGGGCTTTTGGGAACGATGGCCAAGCCCACGATCCTTTCTCTGCCCTTAATGATCCTTTTGCTGGAGGCGTTTTTGGTGAGGGATAAGTCCCGGCCGCTCTGGAACCGCGTCCTGGCCGTTCTGCCCTTTTTTGCCGTACCGGTTATGCTGGGTCTGCATGTATTGTTTCTGAAAGAAGGAGGCGTGGGGTTTTACAGCATTGCCGGCTTGACCCGTCAGACAGCAGCGATTTCCCGCCCGGAGTATTTTATGACCCAGTTCAGCGTGATCGTGTTCTATATCGGCCTCCTGCTGTTCCCCTTGAGCCAGCGTTTGGATTATGATTTTCCTCTGGTCACGGAGATCCTTTCGCCTCAGCTTCTCATATCCGTTATCGCCATCGCGGCCCTGCTCTATCTGGCTGTGAGAAGCCGGCGCCGCCGGCCTTTGGTGACCTTGGGGATATTCTGGTTTTTTATCACCCTCTTGCCTGAATCCAGTATTTTTCCTTTGGATGATTTGATCTTTGAACACCGGCTGTATTTGCCTCTGGCGGGTTTTGCCCTGGCTGTCAGCGCCTTTGTGCTTTCTGTGAAGAAGCGGACAGCTGCCTTTGCCGTTTTGGCTGTTTTGGCCGTGTTCTGGACAGGTAAAGCAGTTTATCGCAATGTGCTGTGGGGGAAGACGGAGCGCCTTCTTATCGACACGGTGCGTAAATCTCCGACCAGCCTGCGGGTCTATTATAATCTCAGCAGCTATTACCGGCGTCATGACCGTCTGGCTGAGGCGTCCCGTATTCTGCAGAAGGCTTTTAATGTCTCGCCCCAGCATCCGGCTACAGAATATAAGCTGGGAATCCTGGCTGAAGAGCAGGGGGAGGAAGAAAAGGCGATCCGGCATTATGCTCAGGCTCTGGTTCCTGAACTCCCGCTGATCGCCTCGGACGCGGCCTGGCGCGCTGGATATCTCTCTCAGCGCATAGACCAGACGGCACAGGCAAAAAGTTTCTTTGAGGCCGCCATTGAGATCTATCCCCGTCACAGCGCGGCGCATGTTGATCTGGCTAACATTTATAATTTGGAAGGGAACGCTCAACGGGCCGAAGAGCTGTATGAGCAGGCTGTGATCGCTGATCCGCACAACATGAATGCCTATAACGGTTTGGCGTCAGTACTCGCTCTTCAGCAGAGATATGAGCAAAGCATTGATATTTATCAGCGCGGACTGCAGGTCGATCCTGATAATGAATTATTGCGGCTGAATTTGGCTAAAGTGTACTATCTGACGAAAGAATTTAAACAGGCCGCGGAACAGTTTTCGCAGGTCGTGGAGAGGGAGCCGGATAATACAGAGGCCCGCTATTATCTGGGAATGTCGTATTTGGCCCTGAAAAATTCTTCAGCAGCCGAAAAGGTATTCCGTGATCTTCTGGCTTATCTCAAGGAGGCCGGCAGGGAGGAAGAAGCTGCGCAGATCCAGGAGCGTTTTTTTAAAGTGAATTATAATATCGTCCCTGCGCAGGATTCCGGGCAGCAAGATAGGTCCTCCGCTTCTGACGAGGAGGGGTCTTCTCCGTAAGCCGATGTTTAGGATGTGTTGAGAATTTTGATATCCCTGTTTCGTGTTTTGAATGTGTTTGTGATCCGTGAATGGATTTTTGATCATTATTATTGCGCCTGTAGCTCAGCTGGATAGAGCACCTGCCTTCGGAGCAGGGTGTCGGGGGTTCGAATCCTCCCAGGCGCGCATATTTTTCGGAAGACCTGAAGGGCTTCGAGCGAATACATGCAGTCAATGAGATCTCATGTGAAGCATCAGGTTCGCAGCCGAGCGAAGGATCATTTTCATTTTCTGCTCTATGAAATTTGAAGTGGGTGCATACGAGGATAGGGGAATGCTCCCGTGCTTGATCAGTTTTCACTCAAATGGCGTTACAGAAGATCGTGAGGGCTCGCCGAGCGAGTTCCGAGCCGAACGATTTAGTACAAAAAATGTTCGGGGAGGCTGTCTGAGCGAACGAGCCCTCGCGATCTTCACAGCCATGCGGCTGCGAGATTGCGCTCGCAAACAGCACCGTATCTTTCTTACCCACGCATTTTTCCAAAGAACCCATTTTTTGACGGAGTAAAGATTTTGCCACAAATCAAATCCTTAAAACGCACGCCCCTTTATGTATCTCATCGTGATCTCGGCGCCCGCATGGTCGGTTTCGGCGGCTGGGATATGCCGGTGCAATACCAAGGCATTCTCGACGAGTATCAGGCTGTCCGCCAAAGGGTGGGGATATTCGATATCTGTCATATGGGAGAGTTTCTGCTTCACGGCAGCCCGCTTTCCACCGGACTGGACCGGCTGGTGACGCAGTCCTTGACGGATCTGCCCTCCGGTTCCTGCCGTTACGGGTTTTTGCTGAACGAGTCCGGCGGAGTGCTGGATGATTTGATTATTTTTCGTTTGGCTCAAGAGCGTTGGATGCTGGTAGTCAATGCAGCGACTGCCGAACGTGACGCCAAGCATATCCGCAGTTTTCTTGATCAGCCCGATGCGTTCGAGGATATTTCTCAGCTGACCGGAAAGATCGATGTTCAGGGCCCGGCATCCCGTGATTTTTTAAAGTCCTGGGTTGAAGATATTGAAAGACTTGATTATTATACCTGTAAAGAATATGATATTTTCGGATGCCGTGTTTTGATCAGCCGGACCGGATATACCGGAGAACTGGGGTATGAATTATATCTTCCCTGGGACAGCACGCGGGATGTTTGGGAGTCTTTTCTCAAGGCTGGAGCCTTGCCGGCAGGCCTTGGCGCCCGGGATATTCTGCGGATCGAGGTCGGCTATCCGCTTTACGGCCACGAGCTCGACGAGGAGCATTCGCCCCTGACCGCAGGCATGTCCCGTCTGATCGACTGGCAAAAGGAATTTATCGGGAGTTCGGCGCTGAAAACAGAACGTCAGAATGGCATTACCGAAAAGATCGTGACTGTCGCCGCGGAAAACCGCCGGTCTCCGCGCGCCGGACAACCGGTCCTGAGAGACGGCCGCGGGATCGGTGTTGTGACCAGCGGAACATTCAGCCCGTGCCTTCAGCGCGGCGTCGCTTTGGCCAGAGTCAGCCGGGACGGCTGTTCACTGGGTGACGCCGTTGAGATCGGCACGGACAGACGGCCCATTTCCGGGGAGGTTGTCCCCCGCAAAGTTTATACTCAAGGAACATTGAACAGCTAAAAGGAGTCAGGCATATGGATCTTATGGATAACTATCTCTACACGAAAGAACATGAATGGGCGAATTTAGAAGATGAAGACCTTGTTGTCGTCGGTCTGACGGAATATGCGCAGTCCAGTATGGGTGACGTCACCTATATTGAACTCCCTGAAGCCGGGACAGAGGTTGAGCAGTTCGAACAGCTGGCTTCGCTTGAATCTGTGAAGGCCGCCAGTGATGTTTATTCGCCGTTGTCCGGCGAGATCGTAGAGGTCAATACCGCCCTGGAATCGAATCCTGAATTGATCAATAAAAGCTGTTATGAGCTGGGCTGGATCCTTAAACTCCGTCCGTCGGCCCCGGAGGAGAAGGGCAAGCTCATGAATTCGGAAGAATACGAGAAGTATGTGGAGAATCTGGACTGACCGTTTCGCAGGAATCCGCCCCGGTATCTTCTTGAAGAAAGGCCGACCTTGGGATCATATATAGCAAATACACCGGAGCAGACGGCGGCTATGCTGGCCGCGGTGGGTGTTGAAAATATTGATGAGTTGTTCTGTGACATCCGTCCGGAAAACCGTCCGCGTTCTTTCGCTGTCGCGAAGGGCCGTTCGGAATATGAGATCGTTTCTTATTTCCGCGAATTGGCCCGCAGGAACGCCTCGGATCTGACCCTGTTTATCGGCGGGGGATATTATGATCATTATGTTCCGGCAGCCGTAACGTCCCTGATCAGCCGCGGCGAGTTTTTGACCGCGTATACCCCGTATCAGCCTGAATGTTCCCAGGGGACGCTTCAGGCCTTGTATGAATACCAGAGCGCGATCTGCGCTCTGACCGGTATGGATGCCGCCAATGCTTCGCTTTATGACGGCGGGACAGCGCTTTATGAGGCTATGATGATGGCCGTACGCGTCACACGGCGGAATAAAGTGATTCTCGACGGCGGTGTCAGTCCGATCTACCGTAAAATCATCCGTTCCTATACCCGCAACCTGAACATTGCTTTTGCTGAGACCGCTCCCCTTCACGGGCAGAGCGACCGCGCCGCGATGGCCGGTCTGCTGGACGATCAGACCGCGGCCGTGATCGTGCAGAACCCGAATTTTTTCGGGGCGCTCGACGATCATAGCGATCTGGCGGAAGAGGCCCATCGAAAAGGCGCCCTGGTCATCCAAAGCGTTTATCCTGTGGCCCAGACCGTGCTGAAAACCCCCGCGGAAATGGGCGTGGACATTGTCACCGGAGAAGGACAGAGTTTGGGTCTTCCGCTGAGCTTCGGCGGCCCTTATCTGGGGTTTATGGCGACACGACGGTCATACATCCGTAAGATGCCGGGACGTATCGTCGGCAGGACCATTGACGCCTTCGGGCGAACGTGTTTTGTCAATACCCTGCAGGCCAGGGAACAGCATATCCGCCGGGAAAAAGCGACCTCTAATATCTGTACCAATGTCGCCTTATGCGCTGTTCAGTCCATGATCTTTATGTCCCTGCTGGGACGGAAAGGTCTGCGTGATCTCGCCCTGCGCTGCCGGCAGAAAGCTGTTTTTCTGCAGGGTCTGCTCTCTGCTGTCGAAGGCGTTGAGGTCAAGAACTCCGCGCCTGTCTTTAATGAATTCACGATCAAGCTTCCAGTCTCCGCCGATGCGGTGGTCCGCGCTATGGCCGGACGGGGTTATGCCGCGGGTTTTCCCCTGGCCGGATATTATCCCGGAATGGAAGATTATATGACCATAGCCGTGACCGAAAAGCGCACCCGGTCCGATATGGAGGGCTATGCCCGCGCTTTGGCTGACACCCTGAAGGAGCTGTCCGGATGAAGAAAGAACAGGTAGACCTGATTTTCGATAAAAGTGTTGCGGGGAGGGCCGGTTTTGAGGTTCCCGCCGACGATACAGGCTGTGATCCGGACCTTGATCCCCGGTACTGCCGGGCGGAAGACGCTCTCCTTCCCGAGGTCAGCGAGCTGGACGTGGTGCGTCATTTTACACGTCTGTCACAGCGCAATTATTCCGTCGACGCCAATTTCTATCCCCTGGGGTCCTGCACCATGAAATATAATCCGCGTTTTACCGAGCAGATCGCGGCTCTGCCCGGTCTGGCGGATCTGCATCCGTTGCTGCCTCAGCTCGGAGAATGCCATGAATTTGTTCAGGGCGCTTTGCAGATTCTCTATGAGGCGGAGGCTTTGCTCTGCGAGATCACCGGCTTCAGTGCCTTCACCATGCAGCCTCTGGCCGGGGCGCACGGGGAATTGACCGGGGCTATGATGATGGCGGCTTATCACCGCGCCCGGGGGAACAATAAAAAATATATTTTGATACCGGATTCCGCGCATGGGACGAATCCCGCTTCCGCGGCCATCGCCGGGTATGAAACGATCTCGGTTGCATCAAATACGAACGGCATATTAGATATTGAGGACCTTAAAGAACATCTCAATAGTGAGGTTGCCGGTGTTATGCTGACTTGTCCCAATACACTGGGATTGTTTCATCCGGATATTGCCCGTATCGCGGATATGGTCCATGAAGTGGATGGCCTCATGTATTATGACGGTGCCAATCTTAACGCCGTCCTCGGCCGGTGCCGCCCCGGGGATCTGGGATTCGATCTGATGCATGTCAATCTGCACAAGACCTTTTCCACGCCGCATGGCGGAGGAGGGCCGGGGGCCGGTCCTGTCGGGGTTGCTGAAAACCTGATCCCGTATCTGCCCGTTTCCCGTGTGGTCAAAGATGACACCGGGCGTTATGTTCTGAATTATGATTACCCTGATTCTATTGGATACGTCGCGTCGTTTTACGGGAACTTCGGTGTGATCGTCAAAGCTCTGGCGTATATGCTTTTTCTCGGAGATGACGGTTTGAAAGACGTCAGCGCGCATGCTGTTCTTAACGCCAATTATATCCTCCGGCAGCTGCGTTCGCGTTATGATCTTCCGTTTGACCGGCGGTGTATGCATGAATGCGTTTTTTCCGCGGTACGGCAGGCCAAAAACGGCATCCATGCCATCGATATTGCCAAATACCTGATAGACCGGGGCGTGCATCCGATGACTGTGTATTTCCCCCTGATCGTGCGCGAGGCGATGATGATCGAGCCGACAGAGACCGAATCCAAAGAATCCATTGATCGGTTTATCAGCATCATGACCGCGGCGGCGGACCTGGCAGAGAAAGACCCGGATGCGTTTAAAGACCTGCCGAAAACCACACCAGTGTCGCGCCCCGACGAGGTGCGCGCGGCGAGGGAGCTTGATGTGAATTATTTCGCGCAATGAGTCCCCGGATTTTGCTGAATTTTTGATTTGGTGATCTGGTGACGTGTGACCTGGTAATGTATGGAGTTCGCCGTGCAGTGCTACGACCTGTCCTTCAATGATCCCTTTAAAAACCTTCTTTTTGATGAGATTTTACTCGATGAAGCTGAGAAGGGACAGGGTGGAGAGGTTCTGCGTCTTTGGGAATCCCCTGTTCCGTTCATTGTTCTGGGCAGGGTCTGCCGTATCGAAGAGAATGTGATAGCGGAAGCTGTCTGCCGTGACGGCGTTCCGGTTTTGCGCCGGTGTTCGGGCGGAGGGACCGTTCTGCAGGGGCCCGGATGTCTGAACTTTAGTTTGATTCTCTCCAAACAGCGCCCGGGCCTGCAGCAAATCCACCGTTCTTACCGTTATGTTCTGGATCTGATCGCTGAGGCGCTTATTCCTCTAGGGGTGCGGGCTGTGTTTCGGCCTGTGTGTGATCTGGCGTTCGCTTCCAGCGAACGCAAATTTTCCGGGAACGCCCAGCGCCGTCTGCGCAAATTTCTGCTCCATCATGGGACCCTGCTTTATGACTTTGATCTGGACCTGATCCCCCGTTATCTCCGGATGCCGCCGTCTGTTCCGGATTACCGCAAAAGGCGCTCGCATAGAGATTTTGTGGCGAATCTGCGTCTGGAACGGGCTGCGTTAAAGCGGGCTCTGTGTGCCTGTTTTTTATCCGGGAATCAGCCGGTACACAACCGGCTGGTTCCCGTTTTATTCTCCCGCCTGAAGGAATGTGTCCGTGACCGTTCTGCGGCCATGTCTGTGGAAATGCACTAATTCGTTGACAATGATGAACGTGCTATTATAATACAATAGATGCGTAAGTAATTGGCGTTCAGTTTGTTATACGCCGTTCGCTTCAAAGGAGAAACGTATGGATTTGCGCGTACGCGGTATGATTTTGGCTGCGGTCTGTCTGCTTTTCTCAGTTCAGATTGTGAGCGCCCAGCTGATCAATTACGGCCGCCGGAATAAGTATCTCAAGGGCCGCAGCGATGTCGAAGAAGGCGAAGAAACTCTTCCCGAATGGGTACGCGAACTTCCCCGTGTGATCAATGATCTTGAGCGGCGCTATGATGTCAACCGCGACGGTTTGCTTCAGACAGCGGAGGTGAAAGTTTTTCTCCGTGACGTGATCGATGAGGTTTCACGGCGTAACCGTATCGAGATCGAGACCGATATTCTCAAAGAATACGACAAAAATAATGACCGCATGATCGAGCTGTTTGAACTCGAGCGGATACGCAAAGACGTTCAGAATTTATAAAGGCGTCAGCGTGGTCCAGGCCCCCTGTTCCGGGCATGCGTTTTTATAGGAGTGTTCATGCCCGTAATCGTCCGATCAGTTCGGGTTGTTTTTTACTGCCTTTTTTTTGCTGCTGTTTTTTCCGCCTGTCTTGTGCAGGAGGCCTGTTCTCAGGGCCTCACCGTCGGCGAACAGTTTGAGCAGGATCCTGAATTCCGCGAGTATGTGATTTTTTTCCGCGAAGTCTACGCCACTATGGTCAAGAACTATTATCACCCCGTGACCGAAGAAGACTTCAACAAATTTCTCTATATTTTTCAGCAGAAAATCTATCGGCAGCTCCGGCTTCAGGGGAAAAGCGGGAAATATATCAAGTGGCGCAGCGCCGCCCATATGGTCGATGCTCTGAAAGCGCCTGAAGACATCTTTTCCGCCTTTATGCCTCCTAAGGCCGCAGATAATTATGAAAAAGAGGTGCTGGGCAAACGCATTGATCTGGGTATCGAAGGGGAATTGACCGAAGAGGGCTATCGTGTGACCTGGGTCGAGCCGCGTTCCGACCCGTACGAAAAAGGTCTGCGAGAAGAGGATCTTGTGGTTCGTATCGACGGAGATCCTGTGGCCAAAATGAGCGAAGCGGGCGTTGACGAGCTCCTGCGTCCGCTGGAAGGTGAGGAACGCGAGATCGTCTATATCGATCACACTGACGGAGAGACCCGGACATTGGCCGCTGTCAGCAAAGAATATTTTAAGCAGTTCACCTTTATGGTGCCTGTTGACGTAGACGGTGTTTATTGCATCAAGATCGAACGGTTCAACCGTATGACCGCTGAGGACATGACCAAATTCATGAAAGAGGTCCTGCGCCTGGAAGGCGAAAACCTGATCATTGATCTGCGCGGCAACCCCGGCGGGCCGCCTTTGGCTGCTCGTCTGATCTCCGGATTTTTTCTTCCGCCCGAGGATGAATTTGCTTATTTCCAGCGCCGCAACCGGCCCCGGGCCTCGCTGGATGTTCCGGCTCTTCCGCCGGAATACCGTTATGACGGGGACCTGGTCATTTTGATCGACGAGAACAGCGGCAGCGCTTCCGAACTCTTTTCCGGGATCCTGCAGGGCAAGGGACGCGCGACACTGATGGGTGAGAGTTCAGCCGGGCAGGTCTTTCTAAAAAGCATGTTTTATTTTGACGACGGGTCCATGGTCCTGCTGATCACCGCGCGCGGGCATCACCCTGACGGAGAAGTGTTCAGTTTTCAGGGACTGGATCCTGATATTTCTGTAGATGAAGAAGAAAAAGATCTGATCCATTATGCTGCCCTGTATCTGACCGGACAGGTCGATCCGCTGGAGGAAGAGGCGCAGGAAGAGGCGCAGGAAGAAGACGCGCAGAACAAAAAATAAGAGCCCATGTGATTGTGGATTCAAGGATGAGGCAATGTCCGTATTGATGCTGTTTATATTAAGCCAGGCTGTGGCGATCGCCATTGTCGTGGCTATTCTCGGAGGAGTGCTGAACCGTATGCTGCTGGATCTGGGTGTCAAGTATTTTGAACTGTGGCGTCCCGCAGAAGATGATCAGCCGCCGGGCCGGGTCGCCGTGATCACTGCCCGACCTCTCGACGAGAAACGGCGCAGGAAGATCTCCGCATCTGTGGAAAAACGGTTTCCGGAAAATGTTGACCTGTGTTTTGAACAATGCCCTCAGCAATGGGGCGGGATGATCGTGAAGACAGATCAGCAGGTGTTTGATTTCAGCCTGCGCGACCGTCTGCGCAAAGGGTTCCATATCGGCTGAACATTTTTGAAGGTCGGATATTACGTAACGGCTGGCTATCCCAGGAGACCGTTTCTTGAGGGTGAGTTTTTATGGTTCCATTATGAATGTGTTATGTATGGATGACGCATGTCCGAAAAAATTTTAGTTATCATTCCGGCCTATAATGAGGCCGACATCATCGCCGATGTGATCGGCCGGATCAGGGATGCGGTCCCCGGGACTGATATTCTGGTCGTGGATGACTGCTCGGCAGACGCGACCGCCCGGTGCGCGCTGTCCGCCGGAGCTGAGGTGATATCCCTGCCGATCAATTTGGGGATCGGCGGAGCGGTTCAGACGGCCCTGCAGTATGCTCGCGGCAGGAATTATTCCTGTGTGGTGCGCTGCGACGGTGACGGCCAGCATGATCCGCGTTTTATTCCCGCTCTCGTCGAAACAGTCTGTGATCGCAATATTGATCTTTGTATCGGCAGCCGATTTATCGGGCCCCGGCAGGAGTTCCGCTCGTCCTGGCCCCGGCGGTTGGGGATCCTGTTTTTTGCCCGTCTGATCAGTGCTCTTCTGCGGTCGCGGATCACCGATCCCACGTCGGGATTTCAGGCCTTTTCTCCGGACGCTGTGTGTGTCTTCAGCCGCCGCTACCCGATCGATTACCCTGAGCCGGAATCCCTGGTCTGGGCCTTGAAATACGGCCTTACAGTCAAAGAGATCCCGGTCGAGATGGCACAGCGGCACACCGGCCGCAGTTCGATCCGCTATGTGTACACATTGTATTATATGGTTAAAGTGACCCTGGCCATTATCCTGGCCATGCTGCATTCATCGAGGAGAATAACATGACACCGACCGTTTTGTCCATGATCCTGCTGGTTCTTCTGCTGGCCGTGATCCTTGATTTTATCCGCCGGGATAAGCTGACCTTTAAATACGCCTTCGGTTGGCTGACGGCGGTCGTCTTGGGATTATTGTGCGCTGTTTTTCAGAATGCTTTCCGCGCCGGCGCGGAATTGCTGGGGTTTGTGCTGTTAAGCAACGCCATCTTTTTCTTTTGTGTCTTTCTGGCGGTCGTTCTTGGGGTTTTGCTGACCGTGTTTTTGTGTCAGCTGAACCGGCGGAATGAACAGATGGCCCAGAAGATCGGCCTGCTTGAAAAGCGCGTACTCGACGCTGAAGGGGGCGGGCATGGCTGACCGGCCTCTGGCGGAGCGCTCGGACTGGGACGGTTTTTGGAGCCGTGACAATGCCGAACAATATGGGCGGATATCCTGGTCCAAGCGGCGCATCATACGCCTGCTGGGGCCTTTGACCGCTCCTGACATGGCGGTTATGGACGCCGGATGCGGAAGCGGTTTTTTTTCCAGGTATTTTCTGGATCAGGGAGCGCGGGTCACCTCCGTGGATTACGCGCCGGCGGCATTGGATATGGCCCGCGCGGCCTGTCAGGACCGTGCGCGCTTTCTTCCGGCGGATATGCTTGACCGAAGTTTTCCAGATGAATGCGGCGAGAGCTATGATCTGATTTTCTCCGACGGACTGCTGGAGCATTTCAGCCCGCAGGAACAGGACCGCCTTCTTAATAATTTTTTTCGTGTTCTGCGTCCGGGCGGGACGATCGCGACCTTTGTGCCCAACCGCTGGAGTCCCTGGCAGCTGATCCGTCCGTTTATGATGCCGGGCATAAAAGAAAAGCCGTTTACCGGACGCGGCCTGACCGAGGCGCACGTCCGCAACGGCTTATGTGTTAAGCAGAGCGGTGGTGTTAATGTTCTGCCGTTAGGCCCGTCGCCCGAATTCCTGGCTCCTGTCTTCGGTATGCTGGTCTATGTCATTGCGGGTAAGGCGTGACATGGTGTTATAAAATTTTTCTCCTCGTCATGCGGAACACCAGAGAGGCGCAGTGATAATTTTATTTTCTTCATGGGGGCAGGGGGTGATTTGATATCCCATCTCTCATTGTGGACATCTTTTATTTTTTCTGTTCTCTTTGTGACATTTTTTTGTTCCCTTTGTGTGGGTATCTTTTATTTTTCCCTCCCCCTTGTGGGGAGGGTCAGGGAGGGGGGCTGACCTGCGGTCTGTGACCCGGAGACGTGATTATGAATTCTGACCCTCAAATTTCCATCATCATTCCTGCTTACAACGCCGAAAAAACCTTGAAAAAGGCTGTTAACGGAGCGTTAAGTCAACAGAATATCCCTGATTTTGAGGTGATCGTTGTGGATGACGGGTCAAATGACAAAACCTCTTCTGTCGCAAGGACTTTTGACCGGGTTCGCTGCCTGCGTCAGCCCAATGCCGGCCCCGCTTCAGCGCGCAATGCCGGTGCCCGTCTGGCCCGCGGAAAGATCCTGCTGTTCACGGACGCCGACTGCGTTCCGGCGCCGGATTGGGCGCAGCAGCTGATCCGCCACTTTGAAGATCCCGCAGTGGGAGCCGTGGCCGGCACCTACGGGATAGCCAATCCGGAAAATGCGCTGGCCCGGGCGGTTCAGGCCGAGATCTCTTATCGGCACGCCCGTATGCCTGACCGGGTCAAGGTCTTCGGCAGCTACAGCGCGGCCTTGCGTCGCGCGGATTTTGAAAAGGCCGGAGGCTTTTGCGAAGACTATTCCTGCGCCAGCGGGGAGGACAATGACCTGAGTTATAAGGTGCGCGCGGGCGGCGTTGCTATTGCCTTTGCCCGACGGGCACGGGTCGATCATTACCACCCCGAATCGGTTGCGCGCTATCTGCGTGAACAGTACCGCCACGGCTATTGGCGCGCCTCGCTCTACCGCCGTCATCCCGTGATGATGACCGGTGATGATTACACCTTCTGGAAGGATTTGATTGAAGTGCCCCTGTCGCTGATTATCTTCGCGGCGCTCTTCGCCGCCGCGGCTGGAAGCTCTGCCGGCGCGTTTTTGTTCGGACTTTTTCTCGGCGTCCTTACGGTCATCGAACTTGCTTTTTCTTGGCGCATACTTGCTGCGGAGCCGTTCAGGATCCGCGCGTTTTTTGCCGGAGTTATGCTGGCCAGAGCCGTTGTCCGGACAGCGGGATTTCTGCTGGGATGGCTGCGGAATGCAATTTTTAATCATAAAATAACTATTTAATATATTAAGACACATTAATCTCTCAGTTTCTTTAAACAGAAACCATATGCCTTTTTTTCTCGACGAGAAAAGTGGCGTTATTCATTCATCTCTCCTGCCGTAAAAAACCAATAACCCGTTGAAAACACTACTACTTATGATAAACTTACAATAGCGGTACGAGAAGTGCCGACCAGGGGTGGAATACGCCTTCTTTTTGTTTTTTTATTATTAATAATATAAGTACACATTACATTATGGCTTATTATTCTGTTTTAGGTTTTCATAGAGAGCCCTTCTCAACCAGCCCGGATCCGGCGTTCTTTTATTTGACGAAAGAACACGATATGGCGCTGACCAATATCCTGATCGAACTGCATCTGCGCCGCGGCCTGTCGGTGATCTTCGGCGATATCGGCACCGGCAAGACCAGTCTGTCCCGCCTGCTGATCCAGGAACTCAAAAAACGCGGCAACATGCTTTTTCATATTGTCCTCAATCCCGTCTTCAGCAGTGAAGAACAGTTCATGCGCTCGCTGATCCAGAACTTCGATGTCGAAGCTGTTACGAATACGAATATTGATAATGCCGATGTCATCGAAATGCGCGATGTCTTTGAGCAGTTTTTGATCCATAAGGCGATCCAGGAAAAACAGACTGTGATCCTGATCATCGATGAAGCCCAGAAACTGGATATGGCGACTCTGGAGACCCTGCGCGTTCTGCTCAATTTTGAGACCAACGAATATAAACTGCTTCAGCTGGTTCTGCTGGGACAGGTGGAGCTTTATCCCAAGATCGTGAACATGCCCAATCTGATGGACCGCATCAGTTTTAAATACACACTTAATCCGCTTGACGCCCGCGAGACCCGTGAGCTGATCGATTTCCGTGTCCGCGCCGCCGGCTACAATAGCCGGATGGAACTGTTTCTGGATGAGGCCGTGGGCGAGATTTATAACTATACGCGCGGCTATCCGCGCAAAATTACCAAACTGTGTCATCAGGTGCTGAAAGAATTGATCCTGCAGAATCGTCAGGCTGTGGACCGCGCTTTGGTCCGGTCTGTGATCGAAAAGGATATGCAGTTTCAGACAGGCGGATCCGTCGGGATGAATCCTCCGCAGTATCCGCCGCCCGGTCCCCAGCAGATACCGCCGCGGCCGGGTTACCCGGATCATCCCTGGAACGGGAATAGATAATCCTGCAGAAAGGCAGCCGGAATTATGGGCAAAGAGACCGCAGAACAGAAATTGCTGAAGTTGATCGAACAGGGCGACGATGACGGTGCTCAGGGTCAGCCGGCGGGTGACGCGCAGTCTGAACAGCCGGTAAACACCGACGCGCAGAAGGCCCTGGATTCCGTTCGGTCGTTCGGCGGAGGCGGAGGGATCGCGCTCCCGGTCGGTGCCGGGCGGCTTTTTGACCAGCTTAAGCGTCTGATCATCGGAGATCCTTCCGAAGGCTTCGGTGTCCATCAGATCAACCGGATCCTGCTGATATCCGTGATCGTGATGGCCGGGTATTTCGGTCTTCAGCTTTCACAGGGGATGAAGGCCGCCGGCCGCAGGGTCAATTTTGAACTGCCGTCAGCCGTTGCGTTCAAAGGAGAGACACTGCTCCCGCAGTTTGCCGAAGTCAAACAATATCTGCAGGCCGTAGCCAAACGCAATATCTTTAATCCCTATGAACTCAAAGAGGTCGAGACAGTTGCTGAAAAGACGGTTGAACAGAAACGGCAGGAAAGGGTTTCACAAAAAGTCCAGGACCTGAAACTGGTCGGAGTGTCCTGGCTCGAGACAGCGGATACCGCCTCGGTCATGATCGAGAACACGGCCAGCGGAGTGACGTATTTTTTAAAAGTCGGGGATGAGGTCAACGGCGTAAAGGTCGCCGAGATCTTTGCCGACAGCGTCGTCATGGAAATGGACGGCGAACGAACGGAAATGCGCTTATGATAACCAAAGGAGATATGCGCCGGCATTATTCCGGTTTGATAGCGGGCGTGTGCCTGGTTACAGCGGTTTTATCCGCGGGGACCTTCACCGCTCCGGTTAACGCCCAGAGACCCCGGCCGCGGACAGATCCCGCGCCGTCAGAAGCCCGGGACGCCTCAGTCCCGGACAGCCGCTCTTACCAGGGATTCCGCGCCAAACCCATCATCATTCAGGAGAGCGCCGAGCCGCTGAGTGACCGGCTGGACCGTTCTATCACCCTGGACGTGCGCGAAATGAATGTGGTTGACGTACTGAAATTTCTGGCACTGAAAGGCGATTTCAATCTGGTTACCAGCAGTCAGGTGCAGGGCCGCGTCACGCTGTATCTGAAGAACGTCCTGATCCGTGACGCGCTGGACATTGTCCTGATCGCCAACGGTCTGGCCTACCATGTCGAACACGGCATCGTGCATGTCATCACTGAGCAGGAATATCAGGCCATGTACGGCAAGAAATTCAACGACAAGAACGAAGTCCGCATTGTCAAGCTGGACTATGCCAAGCCCAGCTATGTCCTGTCCACCCTGGAAAATCTGAAAAGCGATCTCGGGCGCATCATCATCGATGAAGATACCGGCACCGTGGTTTTGATCGACACCCCGCAGTCCCTGGCCGCAATGACCGCCGCCATTGAAGAGATGGAATCCCCTCTGGAGCCTATTGTCTACACCCTGCAGTACGCCCGGGCCGAAGAACTTGCCCAGCAGCTGCAGCAGCGTGTCGATGCCCAGACTGTGGGTTCGATCTCGGTCGACGAACGCACCAACAAGCTCGTTGTCCGCGCCTATCCCGGCCGGCGGAACGAAGTGGAGAGTTTGATCAAGGAACTCGATTCACCGACAAAAGAGGTCCTGGTCGAGGTGCGTGTCCTGCAGGTCACCTTCCGTCCGCAGATGGATTTCGGTATCGACTGGAACCTGGACTTCCGTCATAGCAGTTATGAACCTCTGCGAAAAATCACCATCAATAATATTTTAATGAACGAAGATAGTCTGGCATCTTCCGATGATCTCGGCGGCACTTATGGCCGTCTGGCCATCGGGGATTTCGATGCCAATAGTTTTAATATGGCCATCCGCGCCCTCAAGCAGGTCAGCGATACCAAGATTCTGTCCAATCCCAAACTGCTGGTGACCAATAACGAAGAGGCCAAGATCCACGTGGGCGATACCGTGCCGTATATCATTTCCACCACCTCGGGCACCGGCGAGAATGCCATTACCTCCGAGGATGTGCGTTTTGTGGATGTCGGTCTGAAGCTGAACGTCACCCCCAAGATCAACGAAGACGGCATGGTCACCATGGCCCTGCGGCCAGAGATCTCCACGGTCTCCGCCAACATTGAATCCCAGGGCGGCGGGATCCCCCAGGTCAACAAGACCCTGGTCGAGACCACCGTCATGGTCAAAGACGGCATGACCGTTGTCCTCGGCGGGTTAAAAAAAGACAACAAGACCCAGACCACCAAGGGCATCCCGTTTCTCATGGATATCCCGGCGCTGGGCCGTCTGTTCCGCAATGACAGCGAGAGTGTGGAGTCCACTGAGATCGTGATCTTCATCACGCCGCATATTATTACCGGCACAGACGATGAATACGATACATACCGCGGAAAGATCAAAGAACATGCTATGTATACCGCCGGGGACGCGGTGCCGCGCCGCCGGCCGAAAATGGGGATCAAAGAATGAAGATGGCCGACATGAAAAACCGGGAAGTAAAGATCGGGGTCCGGACTGGATTCGAAATTTGTTTATGTGCTGTTTTTCTGGCCGTTACGGTTCCGGCTGCGCCTCAGCCGGAGACCCTGACTGTTCAAAGTGAACTGGGCGTGGATCAGGTCGAAGACCGGATCATAGAGCCTCAGCCCGCAGACTCTCAGGTGATTGAGGCTGAGGACCAGGGCAGTGTCGAACAGCAGAAAAGTGCTGAACTGGTTCCGCGCCGCACAATTCTGGGAAGAGAGCAGATCCTGCGCATCAACCGCAGTCTGAAACGGGCTATCGAACAGAACCGCAGGCTGGCCGAGGAACGCGCCCGTATGGAGGCCGAACTGCGCAGCCTGCGCGGAGAACGCCGTTTCGAAAAGAATGAGATCGTTGATGTCCGTCAGGAAAACACCGCGCTGAAAGAGCGCGCGCAGGAATTGGCCCGTGAAAAAGAGCGTCTGGACCGGCGCGCGCAGGAATTACAGCAGAATTTATCTCAAAGTGAACAGCAGTGGCAGAGACGTCTTGAGCAGTTGGAACAGCAGATGGCCCGCCGGGCTGAAAAGGGCAGAGATCAGGCCCGCGCGGAGGTAAAGGAGCAGCCCGCGCGTATGCCGGAACACGGGCAGAGTCCGTCCCCTGCGGAAGAGGCCGTCTCCCCTGATCAGCAGGATCTGGGAGAGGTCCTCGTGGACCAGGAAACCGGCATGGAGCTGATCGCCCTGCTGGACGATCTGGACCAGACCAAAGATGAAATGGCCGCCCAGGAGGCTATGGTTCATTACAACATGGGCAACATTTTTTATCATCAGGGCCGGTACGCTAAGGCCGCCGAAGAATACCGCCGGGCCGTTGAGATCGATCCGGCAATGACCAACGCGCATTTCAACCTGGCCTTTGTGGCGGGAGATTTTTTGGATGATTATGCGACAGCCGTTGAGCATTATCATCAGTATTTGTACCTGAACCCCGGGGCGGAAGATGCCGCGCTGGTTCAGGAAAAGCTTGTTGAAGCAAAACTCGAACTCCGTGTCCAGATCGATGATTTCACGATCGATAAGGATGTGCTTGAAAACCGCGGCAAGAATTATCACTGGTAATGTTTCCGATAATTTCCGTGGTTAAACCGGCAGTGGTTGTACATACATGAACAGCGGGAAACGTCACATCTCTAACAAGGGACTAGGATGGATAAAGGGGGGTGGTCTGCGCCCGGTTATCATAGGGACGGCTCTATCCGCGGCCTGTGTCGTATTGGCCGGTATGACCGGAAAGTTCGGTCTGAACGGGTTCGATGATGCCTCGGCCCAGGGGATATCCGTCCAGGCCGTTTCTCCCGTGATCGGTGCTTCACACAGCATCCCTGCGTCAGCCCCTTCAGCCGAACAGTCCGATCACCGCTTTATCCGCGGTCTGCCCGAGGGATCGGTGGAGATCATCGCGCGCCGCACCGAAAGCGCCAAGACATTCCGCACACCTGACGGAAAAATTCAGACTATGGTCTCCGGCGGCCCGCTTCATTACGAACAAGAGGGGACATGGCAGACCATCGACACCCGCTGGCAGCCGTACGATCCGTCTCTTGCGGAGAGTTCGGCTTTGTCTGATTCCCTCCCCCTTGAGGGGATGGTTAGAGATAGGGGACTTGGATCGCTTGAAGGTTCTCTTCCCCTTGCTGGGTGGGCTTCTCAATCATCTTCCCTCCCCCTTGTGGGGAGTCCGAACCGACATGATTCCCTCCCCCTTGTGGGGAGGGCCAGGGAGGGGGGCGACGTTCCCCGTTCCCCGTCTCCCGTATCCCGTTCCACCGATTGGGCGTGGCAGATGACCCATGCCGGCTATCACGCCTACGTCACCGATCAGTTCGGATCCCATACCGTTCTGCGCCTGACCAAAGACGGCCATTATTTGGAGGCCGATCCGTCTGCTCTGCGGGCCGTGGACCGGGAAGGCATCGCGCGGGAACTGGCCGAACCGCTTGCCGCCGACGGCCGCGTCGTTAACGGTGAGATCGATATCCTTTCTGAGGGAGGTTATATCCAATGGGATGATGCCTTTGGTCGGGGACTGGATTTCCGCTACACGCCGAGCGATCAGCGGTTTTTCAAAGAACTGTATATCCAGGACCGCGCCGCCCTCGACCGCCTGTTCGCTTCACCAGATCCCCTCCCTTTTGAGGAGAGTGTTTCTCAATCATTTTCCCTCCCCCTTGTGGGGAGGGCCTCTCAATTAAATTCCCTCCCCCTTGTGGGGAGGGTCAGGGAGGGGGGCGATGATTTATCTTCCCCGGCTCCCGAGTCTCTGTCAATCGATCTCGATTTCCGCACCGACCTCACCCTCTTTATCAACGGCCGGCCCTGGGACGGCACCCCGGTCGAGGCCGGTCGGGTTGAGTTCAGGAACGATCAGGGCGAGACCGTCTGGTTCTGGCGCGACCCCAAAGGCCGTGACGCCTCCGGTGACACCGTGACCGGAACATTTCTGATCAAGTCACAAGGCCACCAGTCACCAGATTTCCTCCCCCTCGCGGGAAGTTCGCAAAACGATTATTCCCTCCCCTTTGAGGGGAGTGCCTCTCAATTAAATTCCCTCCCCCTTGAGGGGAGTGCCTCTCAATTAAATTCCCTCCCCCTTGTGGGGAGTGCCTCTCAATTAAATTCCCTCCCCCTTGTGGGGAGGGCCAGGGAGGGGGGCGGCGTTTCCCGTTCCCCGTTTCCCGTTCCCCGTTCGTTCACCGTCTCCGTCCGTTTTCCTTACCGCTGGCTCGCCGACGCCGCCTACCCCGTCATCCTCGACCCGGATACGATATACGGAGAGACGACGGATGGATATATAACCGGGAGCAGTACAACATATTCCATTTCACGCACCACGTCCACGGCTTCGGATGATTCCTCGACAACGTTCATTGTCGGTCAAGGTACCGATGGCGGGGACAAGATTGTTTACCGGGGATTTGTCGCGTTCGACACGTCTTATATTGGACAATTTACCCCGGAGACCACTGTCGCCCAGGCTAATTTACATCTAATGATCGGGACCGATAACAGTACGACTGATTTTGCCGTGCGCATTAATCAGGCGGACTGGACGATACCATTGACAACCTACCAGGAGGCCAGTTATGACGCGGCCCTGGCCGGGAATTTTGATGCCGAGTGGCAGTCCACGACCTTGGGGTTATCGGTGGATACGTATTACACATCAGACGATCTTGATACCGGTTATGTGAATATCAACGGGTTGACAAAATACGCACTGTTATCGTCACTGGACGTGAGCGCTGATCAGCCCGGAGGCGCTGAATATGTGTCTTTTTATTCTCAAAATCACACGACCGCCACCAACCGCCCGTATTTGCTGATTACCCTTGCTGAGGGCATGTATCAGGGCGGGGAGGGTGCCGGGTATGATATGGGCACTTCCGAGACCGAATCCGCCGGCAGTAACGATGACAGCCCGTCTTATTTGACCTTTTCGGATGATGATGCTGGGGCGGCGGGTGTCCCTGACGGCGCGGCCGGAGTAGCGCTGGTGCCCCAGCCGATCGTGGTGCTCAAGGACGAGCAGGGCAACACCATTGATGATGATTCCGCCACGGTCACCCTGAGCCTGGCCATGGATTCCAATGGCGGAACGTCTGTCGCGGGAACCTTGACTGAGACCTTGACTAATGGTGTCGCGGATTTTACGGGTAACGGCATTACGATCAATGATCTGGGTGCCTATGCCTTTCGCGCCGGCACTACGGTCAATGGTATTACCGTGACCGGCGATTCGAACACGTTTACGATCAGCGGCCCGTACCTGACCTTCAGCGATCCGGATGAGAACGCGTTCGGCGTGCCGGACTCATCGCCGGGAGTGGATTTCAGCCCCCAGCCGATTGTAGTGGTGAAAGACGAGAACGGCAATACCACCACCGCATACAGTGACCGCGAGGTCAAGCTGGAAATTTACGAGCAGTCCGGATCAGGCGCGGCGCTCTCCGGCACAGCCATGGCTAAGGTCGATAATGATTCCACGGTTGACGGTGTGGCCGATTTCACCGGCAATGGGCTGGATATCGATACGCCGGGAACGTACCGCCTCAAAGCCACACTCAACATGGTCCAGAACGGCACGTTCAGTGTGGATGAGGATTGGACCAAGGGATCTGGGTGGTCTATAGCAGCCGGCTTGGCAGATATAGACGGCACATTGGGTTCTGCCATTGAACAAGATATTGGGGCAATCCCAGGACACACTTATGAAATAAAAGTTACGGTTTCCAATTTTGCTGATGGTTTGTTAGGTCCAACCTTGGGGGGAACAGGTGGATCATCTTTTGGTTCAGATGGGACACATACCATGGAAATAACAGCGTCAACAACAGGAAATTTGAGCTTCACCAGTACTGGGGCGGGGGCGGATTTGAACATCGACAACGTCTTCGTCCGCGACGTGACACCGGGCGCGGCCACGCCGGTCGGCATCTCCAACGAATTCACCATCGGCGGGGTGTATCTGACGTTCAATGATCCGGATGAAAGCGCGTTCGGCGTGCCGGACTCATCGCCGGGAGTGGATTTCAGCCCCCAGCCGATT
>CAZQQI010000006.1:0-93798 GCA_964595465.1 uncultured Planctomycetales bacterium
GTTTGACCTCCTGAGATTTTTCTGCATTGCGCACAGCTGTGATTTATGGTATGGTCAAATTTATGCGATCCTGGTGGAAGACATCCTGGCAGCCGATCACCGCGTTTTTTTTATGCGCGCTGGCGTATGTGCCGACCATGATGTGGATGAAGATCCGCTGGTTTACCCGAGACTCTTATTACAGTCACGGCGTGCTGGTCCCCGTGGTCGTCGCTTATCTTATCTGGGCGAAAAGAGACAAGCTTCGCCCGATCATTCAGCGGGCGGAAGGGCATATTCCGGCAGGAACCGCGCTGATCATCAGCGGACTGCTCATTCATCTGATCAGTTCCCTTTTCCGTGTTTATTTTACGTCCGGGTTTTCCATGCTGGTGACCCTGATCGGTCTGCTGACCTTTTTCTGGGGATTCAGGATCGTGAAGTTATTGATGTTCCCGCTTGCCTTTTTGATCTTTATGATCCCCCTGCCTAGTGTCGCGATCAAGAATATCTCCTTTGAAATGAAAATGCTGGCCGCGGCGATCTCCACCGATGTTATCCGCGGATTTGATATTCTTGCGGTGCGGGAGGGGAGCACCATCCGCATGCCTCACGCTAATGTCGTTGTTGATGATGTCTGTTCCGGCCTGCGGTCGCTGATCTCGCTGATGGCCCTGGGAAGCCTGTTTGCCTACTGGCTGACCGGACCCGTGTGGAAACGCTGGCTGCTGTTTTTGTTTACCATCCCGATCGCGGTCATGACGAACGTGGTCCGGGTGGTTTTTCTGTCCCTGATCGCCGAAATTTGGGGCCCGGGCGCCGCCGGCGGGATTATCCATGATATTTCCGGATTCGGAATTTTCGCGGTGGCGTTTCTGCTGCTGCTTGCTGTCATGAAACTGATGGAGTAGGTATGGTAAAAAAGAGCCAAAATACATGTTTCGCTCTCCTGGCGGTGATTTTCACGGTCGTGACCATTCTGTCCTGGGCCTGGTATTTTAAAGCCGCACAGCAGAAGGATACCGTGAATATTCATGAGGCCTTTCCCATGGAGATCGGAGAATGGGTCGGCAAAGAAATTCCTATTTCCGAAGATGATTATCAGATCCTGGAGAACCGCAACGCCTTTATAAGGATGTACCGCAATCCCGCCGGACAATGGGTCATGTTTTTCCTGAATTATTCTCAGACCAACCGCAAGGCCGCTCACCCTCCCGAGATCTGCTTCAGCGGAGGAGGGGCGACCTTTACCGACCGTGAGCGTATTACAGTAGAAGCCGGCAAAGGAGAAGAGATCGCTTTTAACCATGTCCTGGTGGATTTTCCGCGGTATCAGCAGGTGATGTACTACACATTCAAGTCCGGTGAAGAATTTATCCCCGGCTATCTCCGCCAGCAGATCAATGTCGTTCTCAAAACCGTGGGGAAGGGAGCTCCCAGCAGTTCACTGATCCGTCTGACCACAACGATCCGCAATGGTGATAAAAAAGCGGCAAACCGTCTCATCGAATCGTTTTTCCGCGACATTTACCCCCTCCTAAAAGACCTCCCGTAAAAAAATGGTGTCGGATCTCATAAGTCATTTCTTTCCAGTACTTTAGAATTAATTCAATTTTCATTACTCTTTTTTATTTAGAAGTTGCAAATCGAGTTTCGCAGCCGAATGGCTCATGGAGATCGGAAGGGGCGCGCAGAGCGAGTTCCGAACCGAACGATTCATTAGATAAACGTTCGGGAGGCTGTTTGAGCGAACGGGTCCCTCCTGATCTCTTTTATTTTTATCTGATTGTCGTAATTCCTGCCAACGATGTCTCACTTAAACATTTGTTGTATCATTTCGACAAAAGAAAACGCTTTCTTTACATAGACAGTCAATGACAATATGTGACAATACCAGCCAAAAAGCTCGAAATCGCTGAAATCCGGCATTATACGATGCGCTGGTCACAATTTTTTATTTCCAGAAATTTTCTGACATTGGCACGCTGTTTGCTTCTTAGGAAGGTGAAGCAAGGAGAAAGTCATGAAATTAAAAAACATATCCTCTAAAAAATTTGCAGCTGCCGCGTTTCTCATGATGGCGGTGATTCTTATTCTGGGAACTACGGCCTACGCAACCTTGAGCCAATGGGAAAATTTTGATCTCGTTGAAACGTCGCTTACCCCCAATGTGCTAACTGCGTCCGATACCGGGGTGGCGGACCTTACTGCCGAGAATAAATCCCGGGCTCCCGAGCCCTCAACTATGGCTCTCTTGTTTACCGGCCTGTGCGGAGCTGTCGTGAGTTTTGTCCGCAAGACCTATCGCGCAACCAAACGTCTGCTTGATATTGCTGCCGGCATAACCGGCCTGATCGTTCTTTCACCCCTGTATGCCCTGGTTGCTTTGCTGATCAAATTGAGTTCGCGGGGGCCGGTATTTTATACCCAAACCCGGGTCGGGCAGTACGGCAGGGTGTTTACGATGTATAAATTCCGCACGATGAAAGTGGACGCGGAAAAAGAAACCGGAGCGGTCTGGGCAAAAGAAAGTGACGACCGCTTGATCCCGGTAGGGAAATTTCTGCGCAAGATGCATATTGACGAGATCCCGCAATTTGTGAACATATTGAAAGGGGATATGTCATTGATCGGTCCGCGTCCGGAGCGCCCTGAGTTTGTCGAAAAATTCAAGACCGAAATACCGGAATATGAACGCCGGCTGATGGTCAAGCCCGGGTTGACCGGTTTGGCCCAGGTCCGTCATCATTATGACCGCACGATTGAGGATGTGCGCAAAAAAATTAAATTGGACTTACTCTATATTCGCAGGCTGTGTCTCTGGACCGATGTGCGCATCTTTTTTCGGACCTTTCGTGTGGTGCTGACGGGCGAAGGGGCCCACTGATCTTTCAGAAAGTGATGGATTTCTCCGTGTTCCCCGGGGAGTTGTTCATATGTTTTTAATCTCCTTTGGGCATATGGATGCGGGATGTGTTTTGCCGAATATTTCGGACCACAAGATCCTGTCCGGGGAACGGAGAAAAATTTAAGCGAAGCCGCGTGATAGGAATGCAGGATAAGAAATAATACCTTAATGAAACGAGGGAGAAAATTATGAAAGCGCTGAAAAATATGAAAAATTCCAACCGGGTCTATGTTCTGGGCGCCATGCTGGTAGGCGGGATTGTTCTATTGATCCAGACCGGTGCGAGTGCCGTGTCCCTGAATCCTATTAATGGCCATTACTATGAGATCATAAGCGGGGAAACCGCGATCACCTGGGAACAGGCTAATACACGGGCCAATAGTTCGGTTTTTGAAGGCCTGCAGGGGCATTTGGCAACGATCACTTCCCAGGAAGAAAATGATTGGCTCTCTAAAACCTTTGGAGCTTCTCATGCGGCCTGGCTGGGCGGGTATCAGGATAAAGAGGCCTTGGATTATGACGAGCCGGACGGCGGATGGCGCTGGGTAACAGGGGAAGAATGGGATTACGCGCCCTGGGCGCCGGGTGAGCCAAATAACTGGGATCATGGTGATGATATCAATGAAGATAAGGTGCGTACTTGGCCGAATGATGGGCCGGAGATCGTAGTTAATGATGCTCCCAATGATCCCGGTACTCCGGTGGATAAGATCTACGTTGAGTACGAACCCGTGGCCACCCCGGAACCGGGCAGCATGGCTTTACTGGGGATCGGCTTATTAGGCGCGGCCGGATTCCGGCGTAAAAAGAAATAACGTGTATGACATTAAAGAAAGTGGTGCGATGTGCGGAAGATCTTTTTGACAACATTGATGATGACATTCATCTACGCGGTGCCGTCCTGGGCGTTCCCTCTGGCCAATTTCGGTTTTGAGACCCGCGATACAACCGGGTGGACCGAAGAGCTGAATAACGGTCAGATTTTAGTGACGCCTTCGCATAATGGTAGTGATGACAGTGTGGTTTATTCACCTCAGGAAGGAAATTATTTTCTTCGCCTGCAGGCCGGTGCGGCCGATACTGTTGTGAACGTGTACCAGGATTTTTCTTTGTTCGCGGGTCAGTCGATCACGGGAATGGCCGCTTTTGATGCCCGGGATTATGATCCGTATAATGATCGGGCATTCGTTCAGATTTTTGAGGCTGGAACGGATTTTTCATCAACTCTGTGGGAGGCCAGTGTCCTGCAGGACGGGAATCATGTCAACGCGCCCTGGGAAGAATGGCGATTTACCGCGGAAACTACGGGAGAGTATCGTTTAACGTATGGGGTTGTCAATGATGATGACGCATTAAACAGCAGTTACGCTCTGTTTGACGCCCGGCAGGAGCCTGTTGTGCCGGAACCTGCGAGCATGATGCTGTTTGCAACCGGTTTATTGGGCGCGGCCGGCAGCCGTTTGCGGAGTGCACGAAAGAGAAGTTCATAATTCACAATAAGCCATCTACAGAAGGTGTTTTTATAGATCGGGGAGAATAATAATGAAATGTTTCCAAGGAAAGGGACAAAAAATGAAAAAATTACTTACAGCAATAGCCGTAGTTGCTCTGGCTCTGGCTGTGCCGTCCGCGGCATCTGCCTTCAGTCTGGGTGATTACACCGGCGGAGTGACATTTGACTTCGTGAATTGGGATGTCGGGACAACCTATGATGCCGATACTTCGTTTGAAGATGGGGCGGACGGCGATGCCGACAGTTTCGGACTGGTTCGTGTGGATACCATCGATGCTCTAGGCGGAAATCCTCTTTGGCAGTCAACAGCGGCCAATGAATCTCTGCAGGGTTGGTTTTATGGGTTAGACGATAATACAGTAGATATCGGCTCCGACTATTCCGGCACGATTGAATCCATCGGCGGATATGTTGATCTGTATTTAGTTCAGGGAGGACAGACGTTGGATCCTTTGGCAGCTCCTGCTCCGACCACTCCGATGACGGGATTGTCAGCTCCTGCTGATCAGTGGAATGCCACTGACGGTGAATTATTCCTGCGCTTGGAGTTTGTACCGGGTGTGGTTTCCAGCCAGAATTCTACGTATTTTCAGGATATAACAACGATTACTAATCCGGTCTTTGGGACTGGACAGGGATATCTGTCTGTTGTCGGAGGCAGCCACGCAGCGCTGTTTGACAGCAACGCCTATAATGATGTGTTTCCGAATGCAGATTTTTATTTTTCTGACAGCTTTGATGATAGAGGTCTGACCGCTGAACAGCAAGAGAACGGCTGGACGGTCTTCAGTGACGGCAAAGTCACAGGAAAAGCTGTACCGGAACCCGCCACCATGATGCTTTTGGGTGTCGGCCTGGCAGGTGGCGCGCTGGTTCGCCGCCGTCGGTCATAAGCGTTAGAGCAAGACGTATAAGAAATTGACCTTTCCTTATACCATAAAGGGCATTCCGTCTTCGGGCGGGGTGCCTTTTTTTGAGCTTACTGCTTGCCAGACCGCCTGCAGGACCGCTATAATACATATCCTTGAGGAGGGTAGATATGTTCACAGCGTTAAAGCGCCGGAAAATTGTTCAGTTTTTACGTCAGACCGATTATGACCGCCTGCTTCGCCATGGCGAACAGCGTTTGATCAAGGCCTTTCAGCGCGCTGCCCGTCAGGTCCCGGCTTACCGTCAGATCCTCAGTCAGAATCATGTCCCGGTCAGCGCCATTCAGCGTCCGGAGCATTTTCAGGCCCATGTCCCCGTCATTGACAAAAAGATCTTTTCCGCTTACCCGTTAGCAGATCTTTGCTGCGGCGGGCGTCTGGACAAGGTCGCTGCGGTGATGTCCAGTTCCGGATTTTCCGGTTCATTCTCCTATTCTCTGAGCACGCAGTCCGATGCCGAACTGACCGCGGATGTTGTCGATGCCTTGCTCGATGCCCGTTTTGATGCCTTTAACCGCAAGACTTTATTTATCAGCTGCCTGGGCATGGGGGTCAAGGTGCCGACACGGCTTCCCCTGGCTGAGGTCGGACAGAGGGCCGATATCGCTCTGGCGGTGATCGAAAAACTGCAGTTATATTACGAGCAGATCATCATTATTGGCAACACCTATTTTTTGAAAAAGCTTATTGAAGACGGGCGGGACCGCGGCCTCGATTGGCCGCGTCTGAGGGTCCATGTGATCATGGGGGAAGACTGGTTTCCCGAATCCTACCGGGATTATCTGTCTTCTCTGCTGGGGATCTCAATGGATCATCCGCATACCAGTTCAGTTATGTCCACGATGGGGATCAGTGAGCTGGGTATCAGTCTCTTTCAGGAAGATGAGGATCTGGTGCGCATTCGGCGTATGGCGGTCAAGAATGAACAGTTTTCCCGCGCTCTGTTCGGCCGGAACCTGCCGTTTACGCCGCTGATCTTTTATTACAATCCTCTTCAGGTCTATGTTGAGGAGGTGGAGGGTGAACTGGTTTTTTCGAATCTTTCGCCTGACGCCATCCTCCCGTTGATGCGCTATGCCCCGCATGATCTCGGCGGCTGTATTAGCCGGGCGCGCTTAAAAAATGTGCTTCATGATTTTGGTGTCAGTGAGCTGATGCCGTCTTGGCCTCTTCCGCTGGTCTGGGTAGGAGGACGCGCCGGCAAGACCCTTGATGTCGACGGGCAAAATGTTACCCCGGAACAGATCAAAGCGCTGCTCTACAGCCATCCCGCGTTGGCGCAGGTGACAACGGGATATTTTCATTTATCCGGCAAACGACGGAAGCTGGTGATTGAGATCCAGCTAAAACCGGGGATCGACCCGGATGTCACTTTGCACAAAACAGCCCAGTCTGTTTTTTCGGGACTCACTCCCCGCAAACCGGAGATCACGATCTATCCGTACATAGAATTCCCCTACGGGATCGAACTGAATTATGAAGGAAAGTTCCGTTATGTGGGGTAGGATGGTGTGCGCTGATATTCAGGCAGTTTTTGTGCGGCCTAACCGGCACAAAAATCCGCCGATCAGATCATATTGTTTTTATGAAAGACGTGATCAGAAATGCCATTTCAGCTGAACGTAATACACATTTTCTGAATCCCCGAATTCCGTGTCGTTATCTCCCCAATAAAATTGAATGCCAGCCCCGATGTCCAGGTTTTGCCGGACGTTATAATTGATTTCGGGGTTATACGCCGCGCTGCCGCCTTCCAGATCACAGATAAAAAATTGATCCCAAATGATAAGCGGGGTGAATTTGTACTGCCACCAGAGGCTGGCGAGGTGTTTTCTCAGCGAGAGCAGATCGCGGGAATTCCTCAGGGAGTTGAGCAGGGCAAGGGGGTTATTTTCATCTGCGCCGCCGTTGTAAAAATATTCGATCAGTCCGTAGGTCTTTTGATCAAAGGTGTAATCCAGACCCACTGCGGCCCGGGCAAACTGCCGGTTATCGTCCATGGTCGTATGCGTGACCTCTCCCCGGAAACCGGCATCCTGCAGATACCCGTCCCAGGTCAATCCGAAAATATCCGCTTCCTGCCGGTTGGCTGCGATGAAAGCGGTGTCAAAATCCCCAAGTTGTGTGTAGGCTTTGAGTCCGTAGGAGGAATCCTCCGCCCCGTCACCGGGCAGGGCAACCAGAGAGACCCCTTTAAATCCGTCGGGAGAATAGTTGAATGTGACCCCGTCGATGCCGATACGTTCATCATATTCCAAGTCTAGTGGTCCGTTGGGATTAAAAAGGTCTGCCGGGCTGTAAAACCGCAGGTTGCCCCAGTCGACAGCCTGTTTTCCCGCCGCGGCCTGCCATTGCGGGGAATAATATTTCACGTATAAACGGTAGATCTTGTGATTGAGGTACAGATGGTCATTATCGACTGAAGCATGGTCCAGGTCAACATTGACGGCTTGATCCTGTTCTTTGTTGTGAATGGTCTGAAAATCTCCGGTATTGCCGAAGTCGTGAATGAGCGCCTCATTGTCCACCGCGATATAAAACTGCCAGGGATCATTGTGCGCCTCCATGGTCAGGCGCAGGCGGTTGAGATTGGCATTGATATCCTCTTCACTGTAAACGGATCGTGTATAAGTGTGGAGATTTTTGTAATATCCGCCGAAATCAAAGACCGGCGCGGCCTGGGCAGGGAGGGCTGAGAAAAGAAGAGTGGATAATACCGGGATAAGGCAGAGGTAGCGCATGGGATCACTCCTTGGTTTGGTCGAGAATCATACCGTCGCGGATATGGACCAGACGGCGGGCCTTATCCATAACCAGAGGATCGTGGGTGGAAAAGACAAAGGTGACCTCTTTGTCCGCATTCAATTCTTTCATGAGTTCAATCAAAGATTCGGATGTGGCCGAATCCAGGTTGGCCGTCGGTTCATCAGCGATAATAAGGCGGGGTTCGGCGACAATAGCCCGGGCCACAGCCACGCGCTGCTGCTGACCTCCGCTCATCTCATTGGGGAAGCGGTCAAGATAATCCGCTAAACCGACGCGGCTTAAGGTGTCCTGTGCCCGGCGGGTGCGTTCTTCCGGCGCAAGGCCCTGCAGCAGCATAACGTATTCGACATTTTCCCGTGCGGTCAGGGTGTTGATCAGGTTATAGGCCTGAAAAATAAAGCCCAGAGAGCGGAGGCGGAAATCAGAAAGCTGGTCAGGACTGAGACTGGAAATATCCCGGTCTGCAAAATGTACCGTTCCGGCGGTCGGGTTGTCCAGGGCGCCGATGATATTCAGCAGAGAACTTTTGCCTGATCCAGAAGGTCCGGCAATGGCCAGGAAATCTCCGGAAAAGATATCCAGGGTGACCCCGCGCAATGCCGGTGTGGTGATGTCGCGTCCGGTCGTGTAGGTCTTGTGCAGATTGTTGATCCGTAATAATGGTGTCATAAGCTTCTTATCGCCTCAATGGGTTTCAGACGGGAGGCCAGCCAGGCCGGATAAATCGATACGCAGATGCTGGTAATCAGCACCAGGGCCGTGGAGACGGTTGTGTACATGGTGTTCAGACGGGGATAAATGACAGGGTCCATATAAAATGATGACAGCGCGCTGGTAAAAATTCCTAGATCAATGCCCTGGACATGAAACAGGGCAGTCAGGGAAATGCCCAGAATGGCGCCCATTAGACTGCCGATGCATCCCAGAAAGACGGATTCCCAGGCCACCATGGTCACGATCTGCCCCCGCTTGGTACCCAGGGCCAGCAGAATGCCGAATTCGCGTGTGCGTTCTAGAACGCCCATGAGAACGGTGTTGAGGATGCCGATCGCCACGACGATCATGACGATAAAGACAATGACCCAGATAAAGGTATTATCAAAATCGATCCATTGTTTCATGATTGGGGATACGGTCTGCCAGGGCAATATTTCCAGAGTATCAGTGTCCAGACGGGACCGGATCAGGTCTGCCATCTCTTGTGCCCGGTCGCCGCGTTGCAGTTTCAGCGCGATTTCCGATGTTTTATCCTGCATGACAAAAAGGTTTTCCGCGGCCCGGTGGGTGATCAGGACCAGTCCGCGGTCGATCTCTTCGACTCCGCTGTCGATCAATCCGGAAATATAATAAGCGCTCGCGGCAATGCTGCCGTCCAGGGCCTGGGACATGATTACGATCTTGTCGTCAAGGCTGACCTTCAGGCCAGCGGCCAGATCTTTGCCGATCACGATGGTGTCGTTTTCTTCCGCAGAAAGAAAATTCCCCTCGCCCAGGCTTTTGTGCAGGCTGCTGATCCGGGTTTCTTTGTCCGGGTCCACCCCCAGGATCAGGGCACCGGAAGAAGATTCTGAAGAACTGATCAGGCCCTGAGCCCGGATACGCGGAGCGGAATAGCGGACACCCTCGATCGCGCGGATCCTTTCGAGCAGAGGGGCGGGGTCCTCAATATAGGTCTCAAGTTTTTGATGTTCGTGGAATCCCCGGGCATGGATCTGAATGTGTCCGATGGACAGGGACGTGTAATTATCGATCATCTGGAAGTGGGCGCCTTCGACGAAAGACCAGATAAAGATCAGTGCGCCGAGGCCGAAACCCACCGCGGATATGGTAATGAGCGAGCGCTTGCGGTTGCGGGTGATGTTTCGCCAAGCTATCTTAAGGAAAGTGCGCATACTTAAGGAGTTCGTTTGAGATACGTCCGTGTAAAAATATTCGGTTCGATCGGGGTGTTGTATTCGACTTGCTCGACAACGATAACGGTCTGGTGCCCCTTTTTGATCTGCGAGGTCATGGTCCAGGTCCGGGGGATCTCTCGGTCGTTGACCGGCCCGATATCGCTGTAGGTCAGGACTTTCACCAGCCGTCCCCGTTCATCATAATATTCTTCTTTGAGAGGGACCGCGTCGGACTGGCGGACCCAGAGCAGGATCTTTCCCCATATGACCGGGGCGTCGGGTTTGGGGTCCAGGCGGATCTTATAGGCCTCGTTTCCGCTGATGGTTTCTTGGCCGACGATCGTATGGGTGTAATCATGCACGATACTGCTTTGTTTGACCAGGTCATCGTTAGTGAAATCGCTGCCCATCCAGGGCTGAAGCATCATAGACGGAGGGATCTTGATGATCTTCTCGACGCTGGGGAGGTAGTTCCACATTTCATTACCGATGCGCAGAGACCCGATGCCGGCTTCTTTGGCCGGGGAGAGAATGCGGATGAAGGTTTTTTCTTTATCCTGGCTCCAAACATTCAGCGTGAGCTGGCGTTCCCAGCGGGGCGTGGTAACTGTCATGCGGTAAGTTCCGGCATTGCTCTGGCCCTGCATAATATTATCAGACCGGCGGACCAGTTCTGTAGCATCCGGCGCCTGCGCGATAGCGGTTCCCGCCGTGAAAAGTATCATTAGAAAGGGAATTAATCGTTTGCCGTTCATGGTTTGTATGATATCATAAAATCAAAGCTGAGCGAACCTTTTTATAATAAAATCAATGACTTAGAGCAGTCTATCATGGGTGAACAATTTTCTTTTTTGTGTGTCGATCCATCGGATCAATCCATGATGGAGCAGATCTACCGCCTCCGTTTGAGGGTGTACGGGGAAGAGTGCGGATTTATCGATCCTAAGGATTATCCCGAAGGCATGGAACGGGATGGCTATGATGATCAGGCAGCGCATTTTGTGGCTCTGGGAGAGCCCGGAGATGTGATCGGATATTTGCGTATGATCCTTCCGGGGAAATTACAGCTTCCTTTTGAAGAGCATTTTCCTGAGCTGCAGATCGATCCGGATATCCGTACGGCCGGCGCCTACAGCGAGATTTCCCGGCTGGTGATCAGCAAACGCCTGCGCCGTCGTCGTCATGATGGAATATATTATGAGCCGGAATTTCAGGACCGTGTGGTCAAGGCTGAAGACGGGCAGGAATTTATGCGCCGCGCTAAACCCATGGCATTCGGTCTGTACCGGGAGATGTATCAGGAAAGCAAGCGCCGCGGGTTGAAAGAATGGTATTCGATTATGGAAAAGACGCTTTGGATCCTGCTTAAAGTCCATGGCTTTAATTTTAAATGTGTCGGAGAAGAGGTTGATATTTTCGGCCCAGTCCGTCCGTACCGGGGAAATATTGCCGGGATTGAAGAAGAGATTCGGACTAAGCATCCGGATTTTTGGGCTTATTTTACTGGAGATTCCTCCTGGGGTGTGCAGACGTCCCGGGTTTTTTAATCTGCGGTTTTTATTATGACCTTATCCTCGCGTCATATCTATCAGGCGTTTCTGGATTCCGCGGAAGCTCACCGGGAAAAAGATGCCGTCCTTTATCAGCACGGCAAAAATTTCATTTCACAGAATTATGCGTGGCTGGAACGCCGTTCCCGCATCATGGCCCGGCAATTATGCCGAAAGCATCATATTCGACCAGGCGATCGGGTGGCACTGCTTTTGGAAAATCATCCGGAATTTGCCTGGTCTTTCCTGGGGGTTCTGGCGGCGGGAGGCGTTGTTGTTCCGCTTGATGTCCAGTATTCACCAGGTCAGATCCTGCGCATCTGTGAGCATGCCGGAGCGAAAATCGTGATCTCCCAGACGTCCCTGGATTATTCTCAATCCACCAAAGGTTCACTGCAATGGATTTTCGTGAACGATCTGTCCGGCGATGAAAATGTTCCGTCCCAGCCATTATCAGACATAGAGGTGCCGGGAGGAGACGATCTCGCGGCCCTGTTCTATACTTCCGGGACGACCGGAGAGCCGAAGGGGGTGATGCTGACTCACAATAATCTTCTGGCCAATGTTGACGCGATCCGGAAGATTAAGGTTGCGGTTGCTGATGATGTGGTCCTTTCCATGCTGCCTCTGCATCATACCTATGCGTTTACCACGACATTACTGACGCCGCTGTTGATCGGGGCCACGATCGCGTATCCCAAAAGCATTGCTTCATCTGATCTGATGTACTGCATTAAGCAGGCCTGTGTGACGTTAATGGTCAGTGTCCCTGAAGTCTTCAAACTTCTACACCAGGCAGTTAAAAGGCAGATGGGTTCTCTGCCGCTCATGAAGCGCGCAGTTGCCCACTATGGCGGACAGCTGGCGTTGCCTCTGCGTAAACATATGCGCGTAAACGCCGGTAAAATGATTTTTCGGGATGTGCACCGCATCTTCGGCCCCTGTCTGAGGATGATGATCTCCGGCGGGGCTAAGCTGGATGCAGAGGTCGTCCGGGATTTTTACCGCTGGGGGTTTGCCCTGATCGAAGGATATGGCCTGACCGAGACATCTCCGGTCGTGGCGTTTTCTCTGCCGGACGATGCGCGCTTTGGTTCCGTCGGGAGGCCCTTGCCGGGAGTTGAAGCCGCCCTTTACGGGACGGATGAGAAAGGGGAGGGGGAAATCATTGTCCGCGGGCCGAATGTCATGCAGGGATATTACCGCAGTCCGGAAGAAACCCGCAAGGTCTTGCGTGACGGGTGGCTGTTTACCGGAGATTTGGGATCCATCGAGGCTGACGGATCGCTGACCATTAACGGACGGAAAAATGATATGATCGTGCTGAGCAGCGGGGAGAATATCTATCCGGCTGAGTTGGAAGAGATCTATGCCCGGACCCCGATGATCAAAGAGATCGGTGTGTTTGCCCGCGATCCCGTTCATGAGGGCAGAGCTCAGCAGCTGGCAGCGGTTATTGTTCCGGATATCGGATATTTTCAGGAGATAGGCGAAGTCGATATCCGCGGAAAGCTCAAATGGGAATTAGAAAATATTTTTTCTTCTCTGCCCTCATATAAGCGGCTGGCCGGTTTTGTCATTTTCCGTCAGGATCTTCCCCGCACCCGGTTGGGCAAGCTCAAACGTTTTGAACTGCCGCATATTTATACTACAATCCAATCCTCCGGGAAGCTCGAACCATCCCGGGAGGAGGCATCCGTGGATAAACAGCCGGAACTTTTAACCCACGGGCCTCAGCTGGCGCTCACGTATTTGCAGAAACGTCTGGACCGCGAGGTTTCCATGTCGGATCATATTGAATTGGACCTGGGTCTGGATTCGCTGGAGCGCATTGAGGTCTTGCTGGAGATGCAGGAGAGCCTAGGGCTGGAAGTGCCGGAAGAAGATCTGATGGCGTTTTTTTCCTGCCAGACGGTGGGCGAGCTGTTTGAACGCCTTAAGGAGCTCCTTCGCCATCAGGCCGGCGCCGGGGATAAAGACGAAGATATGACCCTGCTGACCCAAAGCGCGCTTGCCTATATCAATAAACAGCTTAATGTTTCGGCTCAGCCGCAAGATCATCTTGAGCTCGATCTGGGTTTAGATTCTCTGGGCAGGATCGAATTGCTTATGGGCCTGCAGGAGCATCTTGGTCTTGAACTGAGTGAAGACGAGGCGATGTCGTTTTTTCAGTGCCAGACCATCAGCGAACTGATGTCCCGTCTGCAGGTGGTGATCGGAAAAGAAACCATTCATGGTCACTGGGGTGAAGTCTCCTGGGAAGATATTATGAGGCAGGACCCTTCGGAACAGAGGAAGGAATCGCTGAGGCTGAACGGGACAGGAATTGGGGGGAAGGCACTGAATTTTTTTCTGGCGATGCTACTTAAGATGCTTTTTAAGGTATTCTTTTTATTACGTATCGAAGGGAGGGAGCGTTTGCCTGATAAGGGGCCCTATGTGATCTGCCCCAATCATACTACGTATTTGGATGCTTTGTTCGTTATGGCCGCTCTGCCGTTCCCGGTTCTTCTGCAGACCTTTTTTCTCGGCGACGATCGTTTTTTGTCTCGAGGTCCGTTGAGATACTGTCACCACGTTTTGAGGCTGATCCCGATTAAATTCACCTTTGATATGGTCGACGCGCTGCGTACCTGTGCGTATGTTCTCAAGCATAATCGGATCGTGTGCTATTTTCCGGAAGGACAGCGCACCGTCGGTCATGAGATCGGAAAGTTTAAGAAGGGCATTGGGATTCTGCTGAAAGAGGCCGCAGTCCCGGCCGTACCGGTTTACCTTAAGGGGGGAGAGAAGGTCTGGCCTCGAGGACGCAAATGGCCCCGGCCCGGGAGGATCCGTGTGGTGGTCGGCGAGCCGGTTTATCCTGAAACGCTGCATTTTGAATTGACCGCTCAGGAAGACCCCTATATGCGTATCGCTGAAAAGCTGAAAGAAAAGATGAGAAACCTTAAAGATACTTATTAATAATAATACTAATATTGAATTATAGTAAGATATGTGATATTATTAAAAACAAAATCCTAAACAGGCGGTGATCATGACGACAAAATTCTCACCCGGACAGTTCTTTTCTTTGCTCCGTTCCGCAGTTCAGACCATCATTCACCATCCTCTTATCCTTTATCCTTTCACAATTTTATTTATGCTTCAGCTCTTCATTATGGAGATCCTGTTTTTTGCTCCACGCTATCCGTTATCGCAATTCTTTTCCCCGGTTATAAGCAGGCTTGCCGGAGAGCAGTTTCTGCATTATCCCTTAAATTTCATGCTTCTTAACCGCTGGTTTCAGAGTATTCAAATCCCCTTTTATCTGTTTGTGTCCTCGTTTTTTATCGGCGCTGCGGTTTACGCGATTTATTTGATCAATCGGGATGAAAACTTGAATTGGGGGAAGGTTTTCAAGAGGACGCTTAAGCAGTATATTCATTTGGTGGTAGCCGCGGCGATTTCGGTTGGTTTTGTGTATATCCTCAGCTGGCTTTATAGCCTGCTGGTGCAGCGCGCCTTGCAGATACGCTCAACCGCGGGGATCTATTTTATGATCAAGAAGGCCGTGATCCTGGGCGCGCCCTATGCCAATTTATTATTTTCTACGTTGATCATTACTATGTTTGCGTTCGTTATTCCTATTATCATGATCGAGGGGAAAAAGGTTTTTTCAGCCTTTGCTCAAAATTTTAAGGTGCTTGGCGGGGTTTTCTGGATGTTATTCCTGGCGATGCTGGCATCCGGTTTGTTTTACCTCCCTGTCCTTTTATTGCGTTCCAACGCGGAGTGGGGCAGGAGCGTTTTTAGTCCGGAGATGTGGCAGATCCTCATGATCGCGGGTGTGGCCTTAATGCTCGTGATCGATGCCGTGCAGTATACCGCTATAACTATGACGTACTTGCTAAAAAAGGATGCGGAATGAAAAAGACACTTATCATCGGTTTGACGGTGCTGCTTGGATTGTTTGTGGTATTCACCGTTATGGATAAAAGCGATTATGCCCTTGAAAAAAGATTGTGGCGTGTGCAGAAGGATTTTACCGAGCTGTCGCAAGACCCTCAGTCAGCGCCGGCTGAGCAGTACGCGTCTCTTGCGCGGCGTTATCGCCGTCTGATCGAGAAATATCCGGATTCCCGTCTGGTCCCCATGATCTATCTGCAGATCAGCCGGCTTTACTTTATGCAGGAGGCCTATGACCGGGCGCGTGATATTCTGCAGGAATTGAAAGACCGATATCCTGACCGGAATGAACTCCAGGCCGAGGCTCTGCTTTATATCGGTAATGCCTATGAATCGGAAGGGGATTTTTCACAGGCAGTCAAGACCTATCAAAAGATACAGCAGCGCTATCCGCATACCGAATGGGGGATCGGCATGCCGCTGTATTTGGCTGATGTTTACTTGCGTGCCGGGAAGCTAGACGAGCATCGGCAGGCGTTGGAAAACGCGGCCGCCTATTATCGCGGGATTGTCGCCGACGAAGGGGCGGATCTTGGGCATCAGCTTAGGGCCTACCGTTCGCTGGTGGCGGCTTACCTGGCTCAGGAAAAGTGGAATGACGCTGTTTCGGTTTTGAAAAATGCACTTTTCCGCTACGCAAAATCCGAATACCTGACGCCCCGGAGTGCGGGTGTTCTGATCCGCTCGATCGCTCAGATCAGTGTGACCCGGCTAGAGAACCCTGACCGCGCGATCGGGATTTATCAGGAGTTCATCCGTGAGCATCCGGATCACCCCTTGTCGCCTACGTTGAAGAAGCTGATCGCTGCTATGCAGCAGCAGGGCGTGACCCAAAACGGATTGCCGGAAGGCGAATAATATTATGAGTTCAGATGCCCTGCCGGATTATGTCCGACAACTTACGCAAACAGATCTTTTCAATCAGATCAGCGCGATCTGCGCCGCTGTTAATGAAGAGACGGATTCTGACGGTCTGTTAGAGGTGTCTCTCCAGCGGCTGCTGCGGCTGTTTGGTGCCCGGCGAGGATCGGTCTATATTTTCGACGAATCCCGAGAGGAATTGGTGCTGAAATCTGCTATCGGGCTGACGGTTGAAGAAGGCGATTATAAAATTAAGCGCCCGGGGGAGGGAGTGGTCGGAAAAGTTGCCGAACTCAAAAAGCCGATCTTTGTTAAAGATATCTCCACTGACGAGCGTTTCGAAAATTATAAAGCGCGTTCAAGTTATGAGACGCCGTCGTTTTTGTGTGTTCCTCTTTTGGTTAAGGATGAACTGATCGGGGTGATCAACGTCGCGGATAAAGAATCGGGAACGCTGTTCGGCGAGGATGAACTGCAGTTGATGGATTTTCTGGCGGCTCAGATTGCACTGAATTACCGCAGGATCGCTTTATACCAAAATGTGCAGAACATTGTCGAACGTTCTCGTAAGCTCGAAGATGAACTGGGGCGGACCAGTGAAGAGCGCTCCCGTCTGAAGCGGCAGGTTGTCGTCCACGAACGTCTGGCTTCTATTGGGAAGCTGGCCGGAGGCATCGCTCATGAATTCAATAATCCGCTGGACGGAGTTATGCGCTATACACAGCTCTGTCTCCAGCAGGTCGGTGATGATGGGATCCTGCGGGGGTATTTGCTTGAGATTAAGCATGGCTTGAACCGCATGGCTAACATTGTCCGCAGTCTCCTGGCGTGTTCGCGGGGTGCGGCTCAGGGAGAAGAGAATACAATCCATCCTGAAGCGGCGATAGAGCAGGCCCTGCAGTCAATCCAGACCGATGCTGTTCATAAAAATATTGACATAAAAATTAATGTCGACGCGGGATTGCCGGAAATGACCGATATGGGGCTGGAAAGGATTCTGGTCAATCTCCTGCGCAACGCCGTTGAGGCTGTCGATAGCGGGGGAGAAGTAGGGGTTTCTGCCGGGTTAGAGGATGGGGGGCAGCTCGCGATCCGTATCTGGGATGACGGTCCCGGCATCGCTGTTCCGGACGACCTTGATAAGATCTTTGAGCCGTTTTATACGACAAAGGATATTGAAAAGGGCTGCGGACTCGGGCTGACTATTGTCGCTGAGATCGTAAAAATGTATGACGGAAAATTAACAGTCGAAAGCTATCCAGATAAAAAGACCGTATTTACTATCCGATTACCGGTCGCCTAGTTGTTCCGGTTAGCTGCAACAGAAAGTGTGTGGTATGGATAAAGAACATAAAAGCCGTTATAACGTGCTGATCGTTGATGATGAACCGCTGATCCGTGAATCATTGTATGAATCTTTGCGTATTGACGGGTACCGTGCTCATATGGCCCCGACCGCTGAAGAGGCTATGGACATGATCCGTAAGATGGACATCTCGATCGTTTTGACTGATATGAAGCTGCCCGGACGAAGCGGCCTGGATTTAATATCCGATATTAAATTATATAACGAGGATATTGAGGTGATCCTGATCACAGGATTCGGTTCGATCGATACGGCAGTTGAAGCGATGCGTAAGGGCGCGGACGACTATATTACCAAGCCTGTGAACGACGAGGAGATCAAGCAGCGCATTGAAAAGATCATCAATCATAAAATCGTAATGGAAGAGAACCGGCGTCTGCGTCAGCTCTTGGCAGATGCCAATCCCCGTTCCTGCGGAGAAATGCTGGGTGTCAGTGCGCCGATGCAGAAAGTGTATCACATCATCGAATCCGTGGCCAATTCCAATGCTACCATTTTGGTGACCGGGGAGAGCGGAACCGGAAAGGGTCTCGCTGCCCGGGCGATTCATGAACATGATGACTCCCGCCGGGATAAGCCGTTTGTCGAGGTCAGCTGCGGTGCCTTGTCTGAGACGCTTTTGGAAAGTGAGCTGTTCGGCCATGTTAAGGGTGCGTTTACCGGGGCGATCCGTGATAAGGAAGGGCGCTTTGAATACGCCCGTGGAGGAACAATATTCCTTGACGAGATTGACTCGTTTTCCCCAATGCTGCAGGTTAAGCTTCTCCGGGTTCTGCAGGATGGTGTTTTTGAGCGGGTGGGAGATAATGTGACGCGCAAAACCGACGCGCGCATTGTTGTCGCTACGAACAGGGATTTGCCGGAATTGGTCGAAAAGGGAGAATTCCGTGAAGACCTTTATTATCGTATCAATGTGATCGCCGTCCGCATGCCGCCGCTGAGAGAGCGTAAAGACGATCTGGAGATGCTGATTGAACATTTTGTCAATTTTTACAGTCAGAAAAACAAAAAGCAGATCAACGGCGTTTCCGATGATGTGATCAAATTGTTCAGCCAATATCCCTGGCCGGGGAATATCCGTGAACTGGAAAATGCTATTGAGGGTGCTGTCATTATGTGCAAAGGCGATGAGATCGATCGCTGGGATATCCCGAGTTCTACAAAATTTGAACAGGCCGATCCCGGTCGGATAAAGATTGATGAAGCTGAACACGGCGGATCGGAAGAGAGCCAAGATCTTGAGGGCACGTCTTTGAAAGAGGCGATTCAGCGTCCGGAACGTGATCTGATCATTTCTGTTCTTGAAAGTTGTGATTGGAATCGAAATCAGGCTGCTGAGCGCCTGGAAATCAATCGGACGACACTCTACAATAAAATGAAAAAATACAACATCGAATTTAAAAAGCCCGGACGTTCTAAATGAAGCGTTTAAACATTGAAAAATTCGCACGTCAGTATATTGACCGCGAACGCTGGGCGCCTGTTCTGTCCCGTTTTATTGAAGTTTTGAAGATAAATATGTTTGTCATTGACCGTGAGGGCCAGACGGTTATTCCGCCGGCCTCTAATGGCGGCCGCAAGGCGTTCGGTTCCCATTTATTAATGAGCGGCTTAGATAGGGGGCTGCGGGAGGAGCGCAAACGGGCGGGCCTTGGTCTTTTTGACCACTATGGTGATTATTTAGAATATACGGATCAACTGGGGTTTTCGGCATTCGCCGTGCCATTGGTGGTTGGTCGCATGCCGTTTGCTCACCTTATTGTTGGTCCAGTTTGCATGAGCCGGCGAGCGGATGCAGAGGAATGCCGGCAAAATTCGGAACGTTTGGGTATGGATCCGGATGCTGTTTGTGATGCTCTGCAGAATATCCGTGTGATGTCGCATCTTCAGCTGAAATCCGTGCTGGATCTTTTATCGTCAGTGACGCAGGAGTTTATTGTTTTGCGTTTGGAGAAAGGGGAGGCGGACGTAAAACGCCGTCCTGCCGAGAATCATCTTGGACGGCCCGTATTGCCGCAGGGCAAAGCGGGGAACGGTTTTCCACAAGAGGTTCTTACTATCGCGGCCCGTATCAGCGGGGCAGAAGCAGCGTCTTTGATGCTCTGGAGCGAGGAAGATAAGGCTCTTATTGTCGAGAGTGTTTGGGGGACGGCTCCTGGCAAGCCGGGTGCCAAGATGGGTCTGCATGATGGTATTTCAGGGCTGGTTTTGCGGCGGGGCAATGTTATGATGCTGCGCTCCGATGACGCACAGGATGATGAGGTTCGCCCGTATTTGAAGCGGCCCCAGATCCGGCAATCCGTAATCGTCCCGCTTTTCCATGAGAAACGTCCTGTTGGAGTTTTGAACGTCCACACGAAATCATCTGATAAAAATTTATTTCCTGCCGGTGACTCACTCAAATTGTTTGCCGAATCTATAAGCCCGCATTTTCATTTCATTTCTTAAAAGTGGTGCGTTCCTGTTGAGCAGATTCTGATGATGTTCAAGGTCTTATCCGCCAAGATCTTAACGCATCCCCAACCAAAACAATGATCCTTGGCTTGCCATAGAACGCGGTGATCGTTGTATAAGTGTTTCACCTGACGGTGCGGCATATTTCTAGGGAAAGAGAGGGCAATGATGTTTTTCTGAGCGCACGCCCGAAATAACAGGTATGTTTATATGAGCATATGCTCAAAATAAAGGGAGGGTTGTTTAGAGCAAAAAATCAAAAAAACCATGACAAGAGGCAGCTTTTTTGTATAATAGAAATATGAAAGCCGGACGTCCGAAAAAAGTGCGCTATATCCAACAGATGCCGAAAACGGTTCTGTTCAGTCCCCGTGGAAATCCTGGGCGTCCGGATGAAGTTGAGCTGACGATCGAGCAGTTTGAGGCGATTAAGCTTGCCGATCATCAAGGATGCAGCCAGGAACAAGGCGCGACAGCTATGAAGATCTCCAGGGCCGCGTTTGGGCGGATATTAAGAGATGCCCGTAAACGGCTTGCTGATGCCATCGTTAACGGTAAAGCCTTAAGGATCCGTATGGGTCAGGCTCAGATCGGGGTTCGTAGACGCGATGTTTCTCTTGAAGATCTGCGTAAAGAAGTCGCTCAGTTTAAACAGCGTAATCAGGAGTTGCTTAAGGTGCTGTCTTTAGAAAAAAAGCCTGGTGAAGAAGAGTCTGGTTCGATTTCTATTGAAAGGGCGCGCAGTTTTTCCGGATAGTCTTGCTTTAGGGGTGTATAGAGAAGATGGGGCATTGCCTGGGCCGTATTGTTTTTCTTATAATAAATGACGCTGTTCTGCATATATTACATGAAATAAGAAAGTCAGGATCACGATGGGGCTTTAAAAAAGGCCTTTTTTATTAGATTATTTTATTCCTATAATATATGTTATGTTAACTTGACAATATAATCTAACATGTTGGTGATAATAGGGTTTTGTAAAAGAATTTTCTTTTAGGGTATTGATCAGGGTTGTGCGGCTGCTGACTGGTTGCCTATTTGTTCTCCACACTGGCGCTGATGATCTTTTGTTCCTGAACAGGCCGATCTCCGGCTCCGGTTTCTACATCTTCGAGCTTTCGGACTGTATCCATGCCGTTGATAACCTTTCCGAAGATGGTATGTTTCTTGTTCAGCCAGGGTGTCGCCGCAGTCGTGATAAAGAATTGGCTGCCGTTGGTGTTGGGACCGGCATTGGCCATGGCCAGGATTCCCGGACTGTCAAAGAACAGGTCATTGCTGACCTCATCGTCAAAGGGCTTTCCCCATTTGCTTTCCCCTCCCCTGCCGGTGCCGGTGGGGTCACCGCCCTGGATCATAAAGCCTTTTATGATGCGGTGAAACGGAACACCATTATAGTATCCTTCTTCGATCAAGCTGGTGAAATTTTCTACGGCCTTTGGGGCTTCGTCTTTATAAAGTTTCAGTTCAATAGTCCCCTGGGTTGTTTCCAGAATAGCGATCGTATCCATAGTCCATTCCTCTGTACTGTAGTTGGTTTGAGCGAATATTGGTGTTTGCACTAACGCCGAAATCAAGCTGGCGATAAATAGTCGGCTTAAGGCTTTTGTCATATTTCGGTTTGTCCTTTCGTTGATGAGGATGAGGAATAATACCTGGCGTACAGACTGCAGCAAAAAAAATATCTGTATCGTTTATTTTTCCTCATCGGTTTCGGGTGTTTCTGATGAGTTACTGTCTTGTTGAGGGTTGTGTTCAGCGTTTTCCTCATCAGGTGTTTCGTTCGCGCTCATGTTCTCTGAGGATTCTTCTTCTGAAGAGGATTCTTCTTCCGTAAGCTGTGGATTCTGCTGATTGAATTCTTCTTCTATCTCCTGGAATTGTTTTCCGATATCAGCAAATATGTCCTGGTTTAGATGGGGCTGATCCGGATTAGTGGCATCGGTCTGCGGGTCCTCATCAGGATTTTCCGGTATCTCCAGGTTTTTTTCAGCAGTGTCGTGAGAGGATCTATCTGTTTTTTGTTCAGCTGTCTCGGTTGCTGCGTTTTCGCTGGTATCATCCGGTGACCGGTTAACATCCGTTGTATCTGCTGCGGCTTCTTCCGGAGGGTCTTTTCGGCCAACGTCTTCTGTGTTATTTTCAGTTTCGTCCTGGGTCGGTTCAGATGTTTTATCAGGTTGAGCAGATGATTCTGCCGGTTTATTTTCTTGTTCGAGAAATTCGTCTAACGAGGATTCTATTTTACTGTTAGGTGCAGTCGAAGCCTCCTGCGATTTACTGGACGCGGCTTGAGTATTTTCATCAGGCGTAGATTCTGAGGGTTCTTCCTGGAGCGGGTTTTTATTATTTTCATTTTCAGGAGGAGGTGTTTCACTGCTGGATTTTTCTTTTGTTTCTTTCCAGCCGGATTCAGATGCTTGCTGTGCCGGATCAGCGGAAATCGGTTCAAATCCAGAGGAGGATTTTTGCTTTTCGTTGGAAGATTTTTGCTTCGAAGATAGATCAGGCCTATTTTGCGTTTCAGAGATGTTGTCGCTCGGGGAATCCGTGTCATGCCCGATGCCGTTGTCCTCTATTTGCTGAGATTGCGCGCTTTTGTCTTCCTCTGTAATTTTTTGAGATGGGTCTTGTTCTTCAGACAAGTTTTGGTCTGCTGTGTGTTCGTTATCTTCAGAAGCTGCGGGTTCTGTGTCTTGGGGAGCGTTTTGTTTTTCTTTTTCGGGATCAGGAGTGTTGCCTTGATCGTTTTCTGTGTTTTTCTCGTCTAAGTGGTTTTGTTCCGGTTGATCATCTGTTTCGGCAGGAGGTTTTTGTAGGTCATTCTCTTCGTCGGATGTCTTGTCAGAATGTATGCTGTCCGTGTTCTCAGTTTTTTCTTCTGATTGATCTGAAGAGTCAGCGGCCTCAGCAGATTCATGAGCTGCAGAGCGCTCCTCTTGTGTTTCAGCCTTCAGGGTTTCTTGATGGCTGTCAGGATGATTTTTATCATCGGGTTCTTCTTCATTATTGGGTTCTGCAGAGGTCTCTGCGGATTCCGCTTTCTCTGAAGATGGATCCTGGGAAGATGACTCCTGGGAAACTGATTTATCGGGAGTCGATTCATCAGAAGATGATTCTGTGGGTGACGATTTCTGGTCGGAAGCCTGGCTTATGTCCTGCGATTCTTGTTCAAGTTTACGGATTTTATCTTCCAGCAGATCGATACGGTTTTCATAGGTTTGGTTTTCCGCACGTGTTGATTTGAGGTCGGCTTCGATTTGCCGGGCGCGTTCCTTCTGGTTTTTGATCTCTTTTTCTAAAACGTCTTTTATCTTATTGAACTCTTTGCGGTGCTTTTTTTCATTTTCCAATGATTTTTCTGTTTCATTCAAGGCGGCGCACTTTTCATCATAAAGAGATTCGAGCTTCGTGCATTTCGCTTGAAGGTTATTGATCTGCTGGCGGAGATTATCGTTCTTGAGTGAGGCCTTGACCTCATCTTCCAGATTTTCGCCAGATTCATTTTGCGGTTTGATATTGTCCAGGCGCAGGGATGCTGTCCCGGCATCCTCACTGGAAATTTTATTTAAGTCCGGCTGTGACGCACGCTTTTCTTTGATGAATAGGGTTTTGATAACCGAAAGGATGCTTTGGCTGCTTTGTGGTTTTTTTGAGGAAGGCAGCCCTGCTCTCTGCAGGACTGTATCGGGTGTTTCTTTGGGCATATCCGTCTGTTCTTGCGGCTGCCGGTTTTTTTTATTTTCATCCCAGATCAGCCACAGGACAAAACCGGCGGCGCCGAAAACAAGAAACAAAGCAATATAAAATATGATCACAGATTCCCTCCCTGTCGACATGCTCTACAATAAATGTATACTCTATACTAATTTTTAGCAAAGGGGCAGCGTTTTGTCTATTGAAAAAAAGGAATTCTGCTATGTCGGTTTGGTCGTTATACGTTAGAGGAAATTCAGGGCTTCCTTGGGAAGGTGCTTGAGTTCGTCGCTGCCGAGAACTTTAACAGACCAGCGTAATAACTCAAGTTTGTGGATGAGTCTTTGATCCGCTTCGCTGATTTTGGCGAGCCGTTTGCGCATCAGAAATAGCATTTTTCGCAGCATATTAAAAACGATGCGGGCTTCACGTGGACGGTTATTGCCTTCTTCTATGCTTTCTTTGACAGCATGGTAGGCTGATTGGCTTACCGTATCGTTATAATGATCCATTTTCAGGATGAGTTTAGGGATGTATGGTTTGAAGTAACGGTAACGGTCCATTATGCATAAGGTGTGCATGGCTTCGACCTGAATAAAAGCGGAGTCCGCCCGTTTCAGTCGATGGATGAGAGCCCGTTCAGCAAGGGTTTTTTCATGCGCGAAGATCTCCCGGCTGAATTTTTGGCGGAAGGCACGTATGGCCGCGGAAATTTTAAGATGCCCCAGAGTTTCATCTTTGATCATGGCCAGCAGGGTGTCGCGGTCTTCTTCCAGATACTTTTTTGTATAGCCGGCGATCATCATGCCGTCGTCGAAGATAGCTGGTCCGTAATAATACGGTTCTTTACTAGGCGCGGGGGTTTCCATATGTTCGGTCTGCTCGGCGTTGACGGCAGTCGGCGGCTCGTTTTCAGCGGTGTCTTGCGCAGAAGCTGAAAAAGGAAAACATAGGAATAGAGCTAAGGCGATTAAAGCGGTGTATTTGGCGTATGTTTTCATAAGAATTCCAAAGTGTAGTCGACCGTTCCGGGGGAATGCGTTAGAGCGCCGACCGAAATACGGTCGACACCGGTCCGGGCAATCTGTTTAACATTGCTTAAGGTGACGCCTCCTGAGGCTTCCAGCAGGCAGGTGACACCATATTCCTGACGGATCTTGACCGCCTTATTCATCATAGCACAGGTCATATTATCAAGTAAAATAATATCCGGACCCGCATTGAGGGCGTGCCGGAACTCCGTCAGATTATCAACTTCCACACAGATATGTTTTTTGGTGCGCCGGCGCACTTTTCGTATCGCTTCTTCAATGGTGGCTTCCCGTTCATGTGCGATACGGTGGTTGTCTTTGATCATGGCCATTTCATTGAGATTGAAGCGGTGATTCGTTCCGCCTCCGGTACGGACCGCCATTTTTTCCAGCGCTCGCAGACCTGGTGTGGTTTTGCGGGTATCCATGATCTTGGCGTCATAAGGCTTGACCTTTTCGACAAAATTATGGGTCAGTGTTGATATCCCTGAGAGATAAGACAAAAAATTTAAAGCGGTCCTCTCTCCTGTCAGCAGGGAACGGGTCTGTCCTTTCAAGGACATGATTTTTGTGTTGCGTTGGACCTCGTCTCCGTCCTTATAATGACAGGTGACGCGGATATTCGGGTCCAGGCGGCGGAAGATCCGTTTTACGATATCGACTCCGCATATGAGGGCTTTCTCACGGGTCATAATATAACACGCCGAGGTTTTATCTTTATCGAAAAGGATCTTGGTCGTGATATCCCGGTCACTCAGGTCTTCGCGCAGGGCGCGGTCAATAATTTTACGGATTTCCGGTTTCATAAAGTCGATCTCCGCCAGGGTTAATGGATATGAGCAAGAACGTCTTGCAGAGCGCTGTGTTTTTTCTGCATGTCAGTGAGGCGGCCGCGGTCTTTTTCAATGACCTCCTGCGGCGCCTTGCCCAGGAAGGCTTCATTCTGCAGACGTTTTTCTACTGAAGCCATATTTTTCTTTAAGACCGCGAGGTCGTCTTCCATGCGGGCCCGCTCTTTTTTGATATCCACAATGTCGCCCAGTGGGATAAAAAATTTTATGTCACGGACCACGCCGGCTGCGGCATTTTCAACAGCGTTGACGTCTTGAAGAGATAAAGAATCTATACGTGTCAGCGGCGAGATCATGTCCGCTGCGCTCTGGATCAGTTCTGTGGTTTTGGTGTTTTTTGATGTCAGGATGCATTCGATAGATTGCTGAGGCGGAATGTTCCATTGTGCTTTCAGATTCCTGACCGCCGTGACAAATTCCATAATGAGTGCCATGTGATCTTCCGCTTCTTCATCGATGAATTGCGTGTTTCCCTCCGGCCAAGTACAGCGTGAGAGACAGTCTGCCGAGAGAGCGAAATGCTGCCAGATTTCTTCAGTCACGAACGGCACGAACGGGTGCATCATGCGGATGGATTGTTCCAAGATCGCAAAGGTTGCTTTCTGAACGTCTTGGTTATCCATTTTGGTCTTGATGATCTCCAGGTACCAGTCGCAGAATTCTCCCCAGAAGAAATCATAGATGAGGGATTCGGCTTCGGAATAACGGAACTGCTCGATCGCTTGTCCGACCCCGGACAAGGTCCGGGTAAAGCGGGAAACGATCCAGCGCGCAGCCAGGTCGGCGTTTTTCAGGTCGATGTCCCGGCTCAGATCATAATGGCGTTTTTCCACCGAGAGGTTCATCAGGACCAGGCGGCTGGCGTTCCAGATCTTATTTGCGAAATTACGGCCAATCTCGAATTTTTCTTTTGAAATATAGATGTCTTGTCCGGAATTCATTATCAGGCTGAAGCGCAGGGCGTCTGCTCCGTATTCATCGACGATCTCAAGTGGATCCAGGGCGTTGCCTAAAGATTTGGACATCTTGCGTCCCCGGGTATCGCGGACCGTGCCGTGGATGAGAACATCAGAAAATGGGATATCATCAAGGAACTCGATTCCGGCCATGACCATGCGTGCGACCCAGAAAAATATAATTTCAGAAGCTGTGAACAATGAATCCGTGGGATAAAAATAATTCACATCCCGTGATTCCTCCGGCCAGCCAAATGTGGCGAACGGCCATAGCCAGGATGAAAACCAGGTGTCCAGAACATCTTCGTCCTGTCGGAGATCTTTGCTGCCGCATTCCGGGCATTCATCAGGGTCGTCCAGGCGGACGATGACCGCGTCGCAGTCCCGGCAGTACCAGACCGGGATACGGTGGCCCCACCAGATCTGCCGGGAGATACACCAGTCGCGAATATTTTCCAGCCAGTTGCAGTAAACTTTGGCCCAGCGCTGAGGATGAAAACGTACTTTGCCTTCCTGCACAACACGCAGGGCCGGTTCTGCAAGAGGCGCCATTTTTACGAACCACTGGCGGGATAAATAGGGTTCTATAACGGTGTGACAACGATAGCAGTGTCCGACAGCGTGGGTGTGTTCGTCCATGTGGTCCAGGACCTTAAGCTGCTTGAGGACTTCGATGATAGCCTCCCTTGCCTCAAAACGGTCCATGCCGTTAAACTCGCTGCCGGCCTGTTCGTTTAAGCGGCCGTCAGCATGCATGATATTAATCATGGGCAGGTTATGACGCTGTCCCATGGCAAAATCGTTGGGGTCATGCGCCGGGGTTACCTTGACCGCGCCGGAACCAAAGTCTGGATCAACAAAATCATCGGTAATAATTGGAATTTCCCGGTTAATGATCGGCAGGATCAGGGTCTTGCCGACCAGGGAGCGGTAGCGGTCATCGTCGGGGTGAACAGCAACCGCTGTGTCACCCAGCATGGTTTCGGGACGCGTCGTGGCGACCGTGAGGAATTGCTGGGGGTTATCTTTAAAAGGATAACGGATATGATATAAAGCACCTTGGTGTTCTTGGTGTTCGGCTTCTTCATCGGAAAGAGCCGTTTGACAGCGCGGGCACCAGTTGATGATATATTTTCCACGGTAGATCAGCCCTTTTTTATAAAGGGCGACAAAAACGTGCCGGACGGCCCGGCTGTAATGATCGTCCATGGTGAACCGGGTGCGGTCCCAATCGCAGGACGCGCCGATGGTCTTCAGCTGGTTGATAATGGTGTCGCCGTATTGCTGTTTCCATGACCAGAGCCGCTCCAGCATTTTTTTCCGGCCGATGTCATGACGGGTCAGATTTTCTTTCGCCAATTGCTTTTCGACGACATTCTGCGTAGCGATACCGGCATGATCTGTCCCCGGCATCCAGCAGGTCTCAAAACCGCGCAGGCGCTTATATCGGATCAGGATGTCCTGCAGGGTATCATTTAAAGCATGGCCCATGTGCAGGATCCCGGTCACGTTCGGCGGGGGGATCACAACGGCATACGGATCCTTGTCATCAGTTGGCTCGGCATGAAAGATGTGGTTGTCTTCCCAATACCGGCGCCATTTTTTTTCGACATTTCCAAAATTAAACCGGGTGGACATCTCCGGCATAATATTTCCTTTAGTTTAAGTGTGATTAAATATGATCATGCTTTACTGTCTTTGAGAAGCTTGTATTCGATGCTATCGATCAGGGCTTCCCAGCTGGCCTGAATGATGTTTTCATGCACCCCGACCGTGATCCAGGAATCACTGGCATCCTGCGATTCGATCAGAACCCGAACCCGAGCGGCCGTGCCTTCATTGGTATCAAGAACACGGACCTTATAGTCGGTCAGGTGCATATCTGCCAGGTTCGGATAAAATGTGTTCAGGGCCTGACGCAGGGCTTTGTCCAGAGCGTCAACCGGCCCATTGCCTTCGGCGGCGCTGAATTGTTCTTTTCCATCGACTTTGAGCCGCATGGAGGCTTCGGCAAAGATCCTGCCGTCAAAGCGCTTTTCGGTAAAGGATTTGAATCCCTCTAGCTCAAAAAACGGTTTATAGCGCTTCAGATGGCGTTTCATAAATAATTCAAAAGACGCGTCCGCCGCTTCAAACTGGTATCCGCTGTGTTCTTTGGCCTGAAGGTCCTTTAGAAGGCGTTTGGCCTGCGCAGACTTTTTATCGATCTTGATGTTCATTTGCTGGGCCTTCATGACGATCGGCATTTTACCGGCCAGTTCCGATGTCACAAAGCGGCGGTGATTTCCTATCGTTTCAGGATCTAAGTGTTCATAGGCGAGAGGATTTTTGATCATGGCATCGATGTGCACGCCTCCCTTGTGCGAAAATGCGGAATGGCCGACAAAGGGATGATTGTCGCTGAGTTTGATGTTGCTGACTTCGCTTAAAAAATATGAAGCTTCGGTCAGCTTCTTAAGATGTTTTTGCGGAATGGCGCGCATCCCCATTTTGGTGTGCAGGATACCGATGACAGTGCTCAGATCAGCGTTCCCGCACCGTTCGCCCAGACCGTTGAATGTTCCCTGAACCTGGATGCAGCCTTCCTGGACCGCGGCAATACTGTTGGCCACGGCCAGATCGAGATCATTATGGCAGTGAATCCCTAAAGCCGCGTCGATATGAGCGCGGACTTCTCCTATGATTCGGCGGACCTCATCCGGGAGTGTGCCTCCGTTTGTGTCGCAGAGAATGATCGTTTTGGCTCCGGCATTCTGGGCGGCGGTTAAAGTTTTCAGGGCGTATGTCGGATTGGCTTTATATCCGTCGAAAAAGTGTTCCGCGTCGTAAAATACTTCGCGTTTGTGTTTTTTCAGGTACTTGACCGAATCCGTGATCATGGCCAGATTTTCATCGAGTGTGGTCCGGATCACGTCAGTGATATGCAGATCCCAGGACTTGCCGAAGATGGTGATCGTCGGCGCTTTTGAACGGATGAGCTCTTTCAGATTGGTATCCTGTGATGCCTTCACCTTTGCGCGGCGGGTGGAACCGAAGGCCGTGATACGCGCGTGCTTCCAGCGGATCTCCTGCGCCTGTTGGAAAAAGGCCTTATCTTTAGGGTTGGATCCGGGCCAGCCCCCTTCAATATACTGCACTCCAAGCGCATCCAGTTTGCGGGCGATTTTGATTTTGTCGTTGACCAGAAAGGAAATGCCTTCAGTTTGTGCCCCGTCGCGCAGGGTTGTGTCATATATGGTGATGTTTTTGGCGGACATATGCGTGTCCTTTCCCCGTTGCAAATTTCGGGATATTTAACGTGTTTTATTCAGTTTAAAAGCCGTATGCAGCGCCTTGACGGCCTGATTGGTCATTTTGGCATCGATTAAGCAGGAAATACTGATTTCCGAAGTCGAGATCATCTCGATATTGATTTTATTTTTCGCCAGAGTCTTGAACATCAGCGCGGCGATCCCCTGGTGAGAACGCATTCCTGAACCGATGATTGAGATACGGGCGACATTTTTTTTCGATGTCACCTTGCCGGCCTTGATCTTTTTGGATACAGCCTCAGCAGACTGCAGTGTTTTCTCCAGGTCTTTTTTGGGAACCGTGAAGGAAATATCCGTCAAGCGGGTGTGTGAGACATTCTGGACGATCATGTCGACATTGACGCTGGATTTTGAGATCTCGTTAAAGATCCTGGCTGCAACACCGGGTGTGTCCGGTACGGCGTTAATGGTGATCTTGGCTTCGGATTTATTACATGTTACGCCGCGGACGGCGATCTCTTCGAGTTTTCCACTGTCTTGGACGATCATGGTTCCCTCCTCTTTGCAAAAGCTCGACCGCACATGGATCGGGATATTAAAACGTTTGGCGACTTCGATGGACCGGGCCTGCATGACCTGGGCGCCTAATGAGGCCATTTCCAGCATTTCTTCAAAAGTAATGGTGTTCAGTTTCTTGGCGCGGGAAACGATCCGCGGATCGGTGGTATAGATCCCCTTCACATCGGTAAAGATTTCACAAACCTTGGCCTTGAGGGTCTTGGCCAGGGCTACGGCGGTCAGGTCAGATCCTCCCCGGCCTAGAGTGGTAATATCATTCTCGTCGGTAACACCCTGGAATCCCGCTACGATCACGATCTGGTTTTTACGGAACGCCGCACGGATCCTGCGGGCGTCGATGGTCTCGATGCGCGCGTTGGTATGGGCCCGGGACGTGCGGATACCAACCTGTCCTCCCGTCAGAGAGACAGCGTCATGTCCCATGGTTTTAAGGCACATGGCCAAAAGTGCGCACGAGATCTGCTCGCCGGTCGACATAAGCATATCCATTTCCCGGTGCGGCGGTGTGGGATTGATCTCGAAGGCCATTTTTTCGAGTTCGTCTGTTGAGTCACCCAGCGCTGAGACCACAACGGCCACGTTGTTCCGGGACGTTTTCGTCTCCAGAACTCTCTTGGCCACGGCTTTGACGCGGTCGATGTTGGCGACAGACGACCCGCCGAATTTTTGTACAATGACTGGTCTGGTCAAAATGAAAACCCTTTCTTATAAATACGGATTCGTAAAATATGTCATAAGTTCTTCCCCGCTGCGGAAAAGAATTCCCGGGGTCTTGGCCGAACGTTCATTATATTCAAAAGATCCGTCGCTGGCAACCCCTTTTCCGTAGATCACGAATGGGACCGGATCGGCAGTATGGGTGCGCAGGGAGATGGGTGTCGGATGATCCGGCAGGACCATTATGCGGAAATCCGCGTGACCGCTGAAATGGTTCAGAAACGTGCCCACGATTTCTCGATCGATTTTTTCGATGCAGGACATCTTCGCCTCAAGATCGCCGTTATGACCGGCTTCGTCAGGGGCCTCGATATGGACGTAGACAAAATCGTTTTGTCTGAGGCAGTCGATGGCGTAATCCGCTTTGCCCCGGTAATTGGTGTCATAGTACCCTGTTATGCCCGGAACATCTATGACGTTCAGTCCGATCAGACGGCCGATTCCGTTAATGAGATCTACCGCGGAAATGATACCGCCGTCCAGGCCGTATTTTTCTTTGAAAAGCGGCAGGTTCGGCCGCGTTCCCTGTCCCCATAACCAGATCGCGTTAGCAGGGTTCTCCCCCAGATCAAGACGGACCCGATTGACCTCATGTTCCGCCAGGATTTTTTCAGCGCGTTCCATGATCTTCAGCAGGGTCAGGGCCGGTTTACTTTTGGGTAAATGGGGTTCATATTTTTTATCCAGGATATCGTGAGGCGGAGTGCAGGCGATCTCAGCGAATTCCCTGGGATTACGGACTTTGAGGATCAGTAGGTGACGGTAGCTTTTCCCGGGATAGAAACGGATTCCCTCCTCCTGTATTTCGTCATTCAAGGCGGCGATTAGTTTTTCCGCCTCCTCTGTCCCGATATGCCCGGCGCTGTAGTCTTTCATTTCTCCATGGTCGAGGGTAACCAGATTACAGCGGAACGCGATTTCATCATCAGCCAGCTGGATACCCGAGTTTGCCGCTTCCAGAGGCGCACGACCGGTGAAGCAGGACTCAGGCCGGTATCCCAGCAGAGACAGGTTTCCGATTTCCGAACCCGGATGCATACCCTTGGGAATGGTTGGGACCAGGCCCTGCATGCCGTTTTGGGCCATATGGTCCATGTTGGTTGTGCGCGCGGCTTCGAGCGGCGTCCGCCCGCCCAGGTCCGGTATGGGCTGATCCGCCATGCCGTCTGGAACGATGATCGCGTATTTCATGGATGAACACTCCTTACAATGTATCGTAAATTCATTTTTGTTTGTTTATTTTGGTCGTTAGTATATTTGTCAGCTTACGGGCAATGGTCTTTCGCTGCCGGGCGCTGTCGAGAATTTTTCCGTTATGATCAACGAGGATGCCGTAGTATCCGTTTTTCAATGAATTGGCCAGGACCAAGTCGCAGCGGCCTTTTTGGAGTAATTCTCCGGCCGCCTGTTTAAGACGGCGGTCTTGGCGGGTCGATTCCAGTTTGAATCCTACCAAAATGCAGTCAGGGGCCAGACGTTTAACATTGCGGATGAGCTTGGGTGTCGGCACCAGTTTTATCTGCCATGATTTTCTGGATGAAGAGATCTTGACGGAACTTTTCTTTTGCGGGCGGTAATCTGAAACGGCTGCAGCGTGGATGACAATGTCCGGCTTAGCGGATAACGTGGTTTGCAAAAGAGCGTCCAGTTCATCATAGAATTGGTAGTTTATGACCTTCAGGCCGGCAGACGGTGTTAATGGAGCCGTGATCGGCCCCTGTAGAACCGTGACCCGTGCTCCCTTTGAGAGGAGTTCGGCCGTAATCAATTTTCCCATGGCGCCGGAGGAACGGTTGCTGATCACGCGGGTATCGTCAATCGGCACCCATGTCGGGCCGTAGGTTATCAGTATATTTTTGTGGTTTAAGGACATTCGTCTCCTGAACAGGTGGTTTCTTTACGAGAGGCCGATGGTTTTTAGGACGGTCTCGCGGTCAGGATCGACAATGATAGGCTGATCAACGGAGCTGATCGCGGTATTAGGATCTTTCAGGCCGTGTCCGGTTAATGTGCAGACAACGCGGCAGCCCTGAGCGTTTTTAAAATATCCGTGTTCAGCGTATTTCAGCAGTCCGGCGACTGAGGCGGCTGACGCAGGTTCAGCAAAAATTCCGCTTTTCCCTGCCAGCAGGGTATAGGCGTTAAGGATGTCTTCATCCGTGACCATGTCGATCAGCCCTTGCGAATCACGGGCCGCGTTTTCTGCTTGTTTCCAGGATGCCGGGTTGCCGATACGGATAGCGGTGGCGATCGTTTCCGGTTTTTCGATCGGATGGCCGTGAACGATAGGAGCCGCACCTGCTGCCTGAAATCCCAGCATTTTAGGAAGCTGCTTCGCGTGTCCGGCACTCTGATATTCCCGGTATCCTTTCCAATAGGCCGTAATATTACCGGCATTCCCGACAGGGATGCAGTGAAATTCCGGAGTATCACCGAGCACGTCACAGATCTCGAAGGCGGCGGATTTTTGTCCTTCGATCCGGAACGGGTTAATCGAATTGACCAGCTCGACCGGATAATTGTCCGTTATATCACGGACAAGGCGCAGTGCGTCATCAAAGTTTCCACGGATCTGAATGACCTGGGCCTGATGGATCATGGCCTGAGCGAGCTTCCCCAGGGCGATCTTCCCTTCCGGGATCAATACAACGCATTTCATTGTCCCGCTTTTGACTGCATACGCAGACGCTGAAGCCGACGTGTTCCCGGTCGAAGCGCACATTACGATCCTGGCGCCCTGCTCTTTGGCCTTGGTGATCGCCATGGTCATCCCCCGGTCCTTAAAAGATCCGGTGGGGTTTAATCCGTCGTATTTCAGGTAAACCTTTAGACCGGTACGCGCCGAGAGGTCTTCCGAATGGATCAGCGGTGTGTTGCCTTCCAGCAGGGAGACAATGGGTGTGCTCTCATCTACGGGCAGAAATTCCCGGTATTGTTCAATAATGCCTTTCCAGTTCACGGCATGCTCCTTAGATATTTGCAGGGTCAGGTTAGATTTTCGATGCGGATCGCGACAGGCCGTTTTTTGACTACCGGAAGTTTGTGGATCCTGTCGAGGGCCTGGCGGACCTTTTTTTCCGTGGCCGTTTCGGTCAGCATGACAACAGGTATGGCTCCGGAAGTGCCCTGAGCTTTTTGGGAGACGGAGCTGATACTGATCCCGTATCTGGCAAGAATGCCTGAAATTTTGGATAGGACGCCTGGTTTATCTTCAGCCATGATCCTCAGATAAAATTTGGTTGAGATCGAATCGATCTTTTTTTGGATGCGGTCAGGGGCTTCGTGATAAAAATTTCCGATATAATTTTGCGGGTCGCCGTCGTGACGGCTGATTAAATTGATCAGGTCGCTCATCACACCGGAAGCGGCGGCGTATTGCCCCGCCCCTTCCCCGGATAATAAAATTTCTCCCAAGGGATCAGCCTCCAGCAAGGCAGCGTTCAGGACGCCGTTGATTGCCGCTAAAGGATGGTCCTGCTGGATCAGGGTCGGGTGGACCCGGGCCTCAATGCCATCAGGCGCGTTTTTGGCAATAGCAAGCAGTTTGATCGTCAGGCCGAGCTCTTCGGCGAATTGGATATCTTGATGAGAGATATGAGTGATCCCTTCTGTATGAATGGATTTCGGCGTGACAAATTTTCCGAAAGCCAGATAGGTCAGGATGGCCAATTTGTACGCGGCGTCCATGCCGTTTATGTCCAGGGTGGGGTCGGTTTCCGCGAACCCGTTGGCCTGTGCCTTTTTGACAGCGTTCTCAAAAGAGAGATTGTTGGAAGACATCTCAGACAGCACATAGTTGCAGGTCCCATTGATGATACCGTAGACAGCATGGATGTCATTGCCGGCCAGTCCTTCGGTCAGGGTCTTGATCAGCGGCACCCCGGCCAGGACCGATGTTTCAAAATAAATATTGCGCTGATATTTTTCCGCGGCTTTAAACAGGGTTTTGCCGTATTGCGCGATCAATGCTTTATTGGCGGTTATGACATGTTTGCCGTTTTTCAGCGCCTGAAGAACAAATTCTTTGGCTGGATGCAGTCCGCCGATCAGTTCTATGATGACGGCGGTGTCCGGGTCTTCCAGCAGTTTGCGGGCGTCTGAGGTCAGGATGGTTTTTTTGCCCAGCCCTCTTGGCTTCTTTTTTCTGAATTGAAGATCGCAGATCCCCCGGACGTTGACCTGAATATGGTACTTGTCCTGCAGAAGGGCGCGTTTCTTTTTCAGGAGTTTGACAACACCTTGTCCGACATTGCCGTAACCGATTAATCCGACGTTGACATCAATCATCATGGTGTTCACTTTCATGTTCAAAAAATTCGATCGCTTGTTTTAAGATTTCTTCTGTTTGAGGGTTGACCTGATCAAACTGAAACCGGGTTAGAAAGATAATCCCCGGGATCTTTTCCTGGGATTCGAGGACAGTGCCTGTCAACTCTGTCAGCTGAGAACAGAACGGGGTCTTGAGCTCAATCCCCATACGCGTTCCCGGTGGAAAGGGTCTTTCTGTCACGAAGCAAATGCCTCCCAGGCTGATATTGCGCAGCTGGGATGCGGAATACGTAACATCCGGCTGGTTCAGATCATGATATTTTAGGATAAAGTGTTTTTCGATCCGTTTATGCTGACGCCGTTCAGGGGTGTTCTGTTCGTCCATGCTCTGCTCCCTTCGCTGTCAGGCCGGTAGGAAAAAATGGTCGGAGCGGACGGATTTGAACCGTCGACCCCTAGTACCCCATACTAGTGCGCTAGCCAGCTGCGCTACGCTCCGACAATATATATGTATATAAATCTGATGAATTATACTATAGTGAACAGGGAATGCAATGGAAAAATCAAGTTTTTAGCATATTTCCCTTATTCCGAGCGGGTTTTGCGAGTCATAAGGGCTTTTAGGGCCTGGCGGGGTGATGATTTTTGGTAAATCAAGTTATACACCTCAGCGGCAATGGGCATATCTACGCCGTGCTGGTCTGCCAGTCTGACTACAGCTTTGACCGTCTCGACCCCTTCGGCAACCATAGACATGTGTTCAAGAATTTCTTTAATGGACTTCCCTGATCCCAGAAGTTCACCGACACGGCGGTTACGGCTGTGCTCGCTGAAACAGGTCGTGGCCAGATCTCCCAGGCCGGTCAAGCCGTAAAAGGTCTGTTTTTTTGCGCCCATGGTCTGACCGAGACGGGACATTTCCGCGAGGCCCCGGGCCAGGATAGCGGATTTGGTGTTTGTTCCCAGATTCAGACCGTCGGCGACACCGCAGGCGATGGCAATGACATTTTTCAGGCTCCCTCCCAGTTCAACACCGCAGACGTCATCATTGGTGTAAATACGGAATGTGTCGGAATTAAAGACAGACTGCAGGTCGCGGGCTAACTGCTCATCACGGCTGGCAATGACCGCTGTTGAAGGGATATTTTTGACCAGTTCTTTCGCGATGGTCGGGCCGGAGAGAACGCCCAGTTTGACCGGTCCCAGGAATTTTCGTATCAGCTGGGACATGCGCAGGAGATCGTCAGGATCAATACCTTTGACTATGCTGAGAAAAGAACGGGTTTTGAAATCAATGGTCTCTTGTGAACGGACATCGGCGATCTGCTGCAGGACGCCGCGCAGATATTGAGACGGCACACCCAGCACGATGATGTTGCCATGGTTTAATGCTGTGGTCAGATCCGCGGTCGGCTCGATCGTGCGGGGAAGTTCTACTTCCGGCAGAAAGGCGCGGTTCTCACGATGTTCGTTCATCGCGGTGACGTTTTCTTCGAATGCCCCCCAGAGAGAGACCCGGTGCCCGGCCTTGGCCAAATAAACCGCCAGGGTGGTGCCCCAGCTGCCGTCTCCGATCACTGAAATGGAATGTTTTTTGTTTGTCATATTTTTACTCCGTGGGAGTATTATAACTTTTTCCTTTTCATGTGCAAGGCCCTATGTTAATTTCACAATATGAAGAATGACAGAAAAACAATCTTCCTGTTTATATTTGGTGCGACATTTTTGTTAAGTGTTTTGTCTTTTGTTGAGTCTGTGCAGACGGTGGTGTTGCGATTTATTCCGGATATACGGCAGCTTAATATTCTTCCCCCTGTGTGGTCTGGCAGGCATATCTTTTGGTATTGTTTTTTGGCGGCCGGACTTGTTTATCTTTCAGCGCTTTTTTTACATTGGGTCTTTCCCCGATCGATAAGGAACGTTCGGCGCTTAGGTGTTATGTGTTTATTGGGTGTCTGGGCGGGTTTATTCTTACTGCAGACCTTGCGCGTTGAGATGTTCTTATGCGAAATCCTTGGTTCAAATAGAAAAAGAATGTTATCGGATATCATCTGGCCTTTCTATGTTCGGGCTCAATATATACGTCAAGCCTACCCGCAATGCCGCTCTCTACAATATGTGACCGATATGGATCTTTCTCATGATCCGGGAATGGTAACGCAGCGTATATGGGCCTATTATCTTTATCCTTTAGATCTGCGCGGGATACGCGGGGATTCCAAATCTCCCGATTGTCTGTTTATTTTTCAGTCGGATAATGTTCCTCTTCGCCTGCCGAAAGGCTATTCTCTAGAATTGAAGGATCGGCACATGGGATTGGCCGTAAAACGTTAGGGATCTTATGGATGTCATAATCCTCTTTGCTCATATTTTATGGTTGACGCTATCCGGGGCAGTCCTTTTTTATTTTATGACCGGGGACAGGCGCCAAGGTCTTGATGGCCTATTTGCTGTCGGGGGCGGGATCGGGTTGGCGTTTGGATTGTTGAGCTGGTGGTTATTTTTATGCGGGGTCTTTGATATTTTTCGGGGACCGACGGGGAGCGTTGTGTTTTATCTTTTCATAGTTGCCCTCGTGGTCCTGATTATGGTTAAGAAGCTGCCGTCAAATCAAGGGCTTAGCTTTTGCCGACAGTCTTTGAAAACATCGACAATCTGGGAAAGCGCTTTGTTATGCATCGTCGCTTTTTATGTCTTTTTTATATGGATCAGCGCTTTGACCGTGCCGATATCTTCTTGGGATGCCTGGGCGACGATTGCCTTTAAGGCTAAGATTTTCTTTTATGAACGGAGCTTTGCGTACAATGCCCATTTGCCGCATCCCTCCTATCCCCTTCTCACGCCGCTTCTGCAGACCTGGACAGCATTTACAATCGGAAGATGGGATGAATTTTTGACCAAGATCATCTTTCCCTTATTCGGTACCGCCTATATTGCGATCCATTATGGATTTTTGAAAAGAGTTTGCGGACGGACTTTGGCGTTGTTAGGTACAGTTTTTTTAATCAGTTCGTTTAGCTTTGTTTTATTTTGCAGTTTAGGATATCGGGACATTATTCTTACATATTATAACTGTGCGGCTGTTATATTGTTGTATACGGTCTTTTATGAAAACAAAGGGTTTCCTTCGATCCTCGCGGCCGGGCTGTTTTCCGGGTTTGCTGCTTTTACAAAATTAGAGGGTATAGGCTATGTGTTCATACATGCAGTTCTGGCTGCTGGGCTTTTGTGGCGCAGGACGGACATATCCATTAAGCTTCGTTTGAAGCAGTTTGCCTGTTTTGTTGCGCCCCCGGTCATCATCATTGTTTTTTATTGGCTATTTAAACAACACGCCGGAATCGCTCTGGGAGAAGGCGGTAAGACGGAAATTATTCTGACCGTGGATGTCTTCCAGCGGCTGAAGACGATCGCTGCGGCTTTTTATCAAAATCTCTTTGTTTATTTAAACTGGAGCTGGAACTGGTATTTTCTGCTGGGTCTTTGTATCTTTTCCTTTAAAAAACGATTTTCATCGGGTTCCCGTTTTTTTATAACAAGTATTTTTTTATTTCTTTTAGCCGACTGTGCTCTGCTTTTATTCACGCCAAATTATAAATACATTTTAGACGGGCAGCTGCTTTCTCGCTTAATTCTGCATTTTTTCCCCCTTTGTCCCATCGCCAGCGTGTTTCTGTTATTCGACATGAAGTTTCTTGAGCCGGACGGTCATAAACAGTCCTGCTAAGCGGTTGATTGAGTTGCTTAATCGTTCTAGCTTACGAATGAATGTATAGCTGCGATTCGGGACCAGTTGTTGAAAGGATAATCCTCCGCTCAGCAGATAACTTAAAGGGGTGTGGACAGTGATATCATATAGCTGTAAGGCCGGGAACTCTGCCTTAAAACAGTCCTGATCTCTTACGAATATGATCCAAGGCAGTGCACCATTGGCACATGATAAGGGGGTGTCAGCGGAGAGTTCCCAATTTTCAGCAGACGGATAAAATCCTTCATGATGAATATGTGTGTATATAAAACGGCTGAACAGGGTATTGGCTGGTTCGATTAGGATGAGCTCTCCTCCGTTCTTTAAACATCGGCAAGCCTCGTTCAAAAATAGTCGGGGTTGATGGATGTGATGCAGGACATTAAGCAAAAAAATTCCTTTAAATGTGTTTTGCTTGAACGGAAGACAAATGGCAGAACAGCAGATATCCACAGAGGATAACGGCAAGAGGTCAGAGGTAATAATATCCGGGTATATGTCTTTTAGGAATCCTGGTCCGCTGCCGATCTCCAAAAATTTAGCTGGCTCATTGCGCTGGATGGATTCTAAAAATATGGCATAAAACTCCGCGTATAGATTTTTTAAAAACGGTTTTGAACAAATGATCTCTCTATGATGACGGATTGTCTCAAGAGAATCTAGAGATGAATCAGGGACAGTATCAGAAAGGCGTAGGGGATTAAGAAGTGTCTTATTATCAAAAGAATTTAAATTTTCTCATCGCTACCCAGGACATTTTGAATAGGAACAGTCCATGATAAAAGCGGCGGATCTGGGTGCTGCCATACCGGCGTTCTTTGTAATGGATGGGAAGCTCCAGGATTTTAAGGTTAGATTTTGCCGCGCCGAAGAGTAGGGCGAAATCTCCGAATGGATCGAAACTGCTGAAGCCGGCGTCAGAGCGAACGAACGTTTCATAGTGATCGCGGAACAGGACCTTTGTCCCGCAGAGAGTATCCTTGAGAGGCTGTCCCAGGAGCCAGCTGAAGAGGATCCCGAAAAATTTGTTAGCGATCAGATTCAATGTTCGCATAGCCTCTTTTTCCATGGGGTATACCAGCCGGCAGCCGTTGATAAACTCTCCTTTATGTGTCTGAATGGCATGATAAAATTTTGGCAGGGTTTCCGGCGCAACCGTCAGATCTGCATCCAGGATCATAAGGATATTCCCATTCGCTTTGCGGAAACCTTCCCATACGGCATCTGCCTTCCCCTTGCCCGGCTGACGGTAGGCGCGTATATCCTTTTCTGTTCCATATTTTTCTATGATCCGCTGAACTTCCTCATATGATCCGTCTTGTGAACCACCTTCTACAAAAATAAATTCTTGGTTTTTTCCGAATACCGGTGTTCGGCGAACGGCCGGTTCGATATTTCCGCGTTCGTTTCGGCAGGGAATGATTATGCTGACACTATATTCGGGATGTTTTCTGGTTTCCGGCTTCAGACGGGCAATCATAAAATGGTTCAGGGTAAAGGCATTTAAAAGCGGTAAATTCGCTGCTATCTTATTGAGAAAAGGCGACAACAAAGGGATATATAACGGGAAAAGAATGCGCCGTTCTAAGCGGATGTTTTCGTAGTCCGTTAAGCGGAAAAAGTTACGCAGGTCATTAGCGGTAAACCAGTTCTGAGTTTTTTGCGGCATTTTAAGATGCAACTTCTCGGCGAGCTTTAGGATTAACTGCCATAGATAACTGTAATATTCTATGATGATTCGGGTGTGAGGCGCGCAGAAACGGCGGAGTTGATTCAGAAACTCCTGAATATCCGGACACTCACCTAACGTGCCGCTGACAAGAATATAGTCAAATGGCTGTTCGCTATCGAGTCCGTTTAGGGCCTGTGAAGAAAAATGCAGGTTAGGAAATTTTTCCCGGGCACAGGATATCACGGCAGAACTGACATCCACTCCCAGGCCGTATGAAGGATGGACAGCGTTAAGAAGTTCACCTGTTCCGCAGCCGATTTCCAGAACCCGTTTACCGGCTGGAACAATATGACGATAATACTCGAAAAGCATATTGTAATAATATTTATGCCGAGTTATATATTTTTTTCGACAGTTAGTGATGCGGTCATAATGCTGAGGGATCTTTTCAGAGTTCATAAGGATCCTTAATGTCTGACGTTATATAATGCGAAGACTTCATTGGCATAAAGGCGATCCAGATAAGGGGATTCCGGCAGGTTGAGATAATTCAGCGCAACGATATAATCCGCCTGATAGGTCTCCAGTGCTTTCTTCAGGGCCGGCGCCGGCGGCTGTTGAAGAAAAACCTGGTAGGCGCCGATATCCTCTAGACGTTTTTGCCATTCCTCCCCTGCCGCGTAATCAAATCCCACCACACCGCAGTCCCGGTAAGACATGATAATGCTTCTCTCCGATCCGATACGGAATCCGCCCATCTCCATGTCATGCGGGACCAGGAACAGCGCGTCCTGTGGAGTATGTTCGCGCACATAATCCTGCATATCCAGCCAGGCCCGCTGCAGCTGCCAGAAGCCGCTGCCGTAGCGTTCCAGACGGTACCGCCGGTAATGGTAATAGGAGAAATTCAGCAGAAGGCAGAAAAATGGCAGGACCAGCAGGATCAGGCCCAGGATATTGCGTTGATGAGGTCGTTTGAATAAACAGAAAAGCAGACCTAACACAACCGTTCCGGCGAGACATACCGCCAAAGTCAGCCAGGTGGCCAGGCTGTATGATTGATTTTTTATTAGATAAGCGATCATTATCAATGAAAAAACCAGCAAGATCATTCCCAGGACCTGCAGTCCTCTTCGCGGGTGTGTCTGACCGTAGGCGTGATCCAGGGTGCAGATGCCGAATATGCCCAGAGTGCTGAAGCAGACAAATTCCGGACCCAGGCGGAAGAACGGCAGAAATAAGATCATTCCAGCCAGTGGAATAAACCGCTGAAGACGGAAACGGTGGTAGATGAGGATCACGGTCTGCGCCATCAGAACGAAGGTCATAAATTGGAGATTACGGATCAGATTCAGATCGATCACAAAGCGGCTGGGCCAAATATAGGTAAATAGGAAAGAGATCAGGAGAAAGACGGTTCCCGCTTCCATAATGGCGCGTGACCGTTTGTCTTTTTGAAAAACCGGATTGTAGAAAATATTCAGGAGAAAGAGTGCCGCAGTCTGCCAGTAGACCGCTGTGGTTTGCCAGAATGCTGAAAAACTCTGGAACACGCTTTTCAGAGAGTGGTGATAAAGCAGGAAATTCTGCGGACAGGCCAGCTGATACAGCGGCCACCATTGGTCGCGTGAAGGAGATGAAACCGGGGCGCTGAGAAATTTGTTACGGAAGATCCAGATGAGAATCGGCAGGGCACATAGTATAAAGGCACTGATGCTCTGCAGGATCTTTTTCCAGCGGACCGGACGTGAACGAAAAAGAAACCAGAGAATGTAGACCAGAGGAAAAATGCTGTAGAGAACATGAACATTGGCAGCGAGTCCGAGTACAGCAGCGGCTGCCACATAACGTTTCCGATAGAACAGATAAAGCCCGCCGAAAATTATGGCGAGGGCAAATTCCTGATGCGAAAAGGTGCGGTAAAGGAATTCCTCCACCCTGCCCAGCAGAATGATCATACTGACGCAGAGAAACGCGTTAAAGCGGTCTTTGCTGACGCAATGCCAGAGTTTATACATGAAGAAAAACAAGACATAGCGGCTGATCAGGTACAGTAAGAAAAAGACCGCGGGTATCTGCGCCGTGGTGATCAAGCGGGATAATATGGGATACAAATAAGTGATAAAATTACCGACCAGGGCATCGACATAATAATCTCCGGGATAAAGGTCGGGATTGATGAGGCGTTTGAGCAGAGGGATTTCGAGATGCTGGTCATCCCAGCCGTAGGTGTAGCCGTTGGTGGCGAGGAATACACCGAGCAGGAGCAGACTGATGACCCAGTCTGTTTGTACTATCGATATGAATTTCAGCCGCCACGATTCACGTTTCACGTTTCCCGTTTCCCGTTTTGTTATTTCCAGACAAAGACTTCCCGGACAACTTGCCACATGTAGGCGGCTCCCCAGCGCAGGACCTGCAGTTTGCGTTCTCCTCCCTCCCGCGCCGGTTCATCGCCGGGGATCTCGGTGACCTTTAGACCGCGTTTAGCGGCACGTACAGATAAGAGCGGTTCCCAGCTGATATTGGTGCCGAAGAGGCTCTCTTCAAAGGCGTAAGAATCCTCTTTATCCAGATCCAGTTCAGCCGGAAGATCTGTGCGGTAAGCACGATAAATGACCATGGCGTCGGTATACTGCGCGCCGTGGAGAAGATTGATCGTCGTCGTAAACAGTTTATTGCCGAACCCGGTTACGGCATCATCATCGTAACTCCGGGCGTCGTCTTTGTAGCGGGAGACAATGACCATGTCATGCCCCTCACGCATTTTGTTAAGGCATTCGGGTATAAGCTCGGGTATGGAATTCCCGTCCGGGCTGAAGGTCAGGACAACGTCACCTTTAATATGCGGCCAGGCCTCCATATAGGCGTGACGCATGCCTTTTTTCTGCTGAACGACCACATCATAGCCCAGTTCCCGGGCGTAGTCAGCTGTTCCGTCCGTTGACTGTCCGTCAACGACCAGGATCTGATCGATCCAGTCGGGATTGACCTTTGGCATCACGGTCTTCATCCCTTCGATCTCATTAAGTGTGGGTACCAGCAGGGTTACGGTCATACGGGATATCCTTTCTGCGTTCATGTTATCTAACGTTCATTATAGCGAACAGAAAATGAAATCCCACCCTTTTTCCACTCTTTTCTTTCAGACATACAAAAACCCGTTGAAATAATTCAACGGGCTGAAAGGATTATTTGAGATGGCGCGGATAATATAAAAATGTAAAACTGGAGCGGGAGAAGGGAATCGAACCCTCGTATCCAGCTTGGAAGGCTGGTGTTCTGCCACTGAACTACTCCCGCGAATAGGATATCCCTGAAAAGATTTTGGTGGGATGTATAAAAAATGGGCAGGGGAGGATTCGAACCTCCGAAGCGCTGGCGCAACAGATTTACAGTCTGTCCTCGTTGACCACTTGAGTACCTGCCCGTGAAATAAAAAAGTTATAAAAGAACTGGGGCTTCCCCCTCACCCCCTGTGGTCGGGGTGGTATGTAATCTGTAAGAACATCTATTACAATAACATTCATATCTGGAGCTGGCGAGAGGCTTCGAACCCCCGACCTACTGATTACAAGTCAGTTGCTCTACCAACTGAGCTACGCCAGCCCATATATTAGAAATTTGTTTCACAAAGAGGCATAAGTTTATCAAAAATTCTTCTCCCTGTAAAGTCTTAATCTCTTTGAGGATGGGAAAAAAATCGGATTCAGAAGGTTTTTTCGTTGAAGATATATTGTTCGGATATGAGTGACTCGGCCGTCTCTTCTTTTTCCAGCTTGGCAAGAATATCCCGGATCTTTTGACGGAGAGCCAGATAGGTCCCTACGTTTTCTCCGGACATCTCCGTTTCAAGTTTGGCCAGCTGGCGCCGGGTGTCGACCAGCTGATCTTTGAGTCGGGCGACTTCGCGGTCACGATGTTTGATCAGTTTAAGTGTTCCCTTATATCTTTTAGAAAGGCGTTTGAGAGCCAGTTTATCTGCGGCATCTTTTTCGCGGTTGTCGGTTTTAGCTATTCTTATCCTTTTTTCCAATTGGGAAAGTTCTGCTGTCAGGTTAAGGATCACTTTCTGTTGACGGCGGATCGTGTGCTGGGTGTTTTTTATTTTCTGGTTGGCCAGAAATAAGCGGCTGGTCATTTTCCGGGTTTCCGGAGAAGTCTGGTTTTTAGAAACAAGGTTTTGGTTTGTCTTATGCGATGTGGATAGACGGCTTTGTAAATCGCTGATTTTGGAATCCAGCGAAGCGATCATATGGTTTTTGACTTTGAGGGCGTGGCGGGTTTGCCGGCTGTCCTGCGCGACCTGGGCGTAGTCGGTCTTGAGTGTTGAGATCTGGTGGTCTTTATGATGGATGATCTCTGCCAATCGGTCTGCCACAGCGCGGCTTAAAGTGGTTTCGATGTGAGATTGGCGTTCCAGCAGGGCCAGGTTCTGATTTAACGAATGGTTCTGCAGGGAGACAAAGGCAATTTTTGCCTGCAGATTCTGCTGCTGTTCATAACTGCGGGCCAGGAATTTTTCCAGGATCAGGGTCTCACGCTGCAGGGCCAGCCGTTCATTATTCCAGTGCTGACGCGCGTCTTCATATCGGGATTGAAGGTCATGCAGGCTGGTATCTAATTTTGCCAGGCGGGTTTCCTGTTGGCTCAGGTCGTTTTCTTTTTGAGCGAGGTCCGTCTTGAGGGCCGTGATCTTGTCCGCGCGTTCGCGCATGGCTTGCTCAAGGTGGTCAATCTTGAGACGATAAGAGCGTATGAGCTGTTCGTTGCCCAGCTCTTTGCGGGGATCATGGCCGCTATGAGAATAATATCCGTTTTGAATTCTGCGCAGGTAAAGACGGGCTTCGTCATTATTTCTGTCCAGATCCAGGGCTTTGGTGAAGTAATGGGCTGCTTCCACATAGTGTTCATTTTGGAGGCGGGATTTAGCCTGATTGGTGAAATGCAGGCTCAGTTTCATTTGCTGCAGGTCGGCCGCGTGAGCGGAAGCGGCGGACATGACGAGAGAACAAATTATTGAAAAAAGGAAGCTACGGATTGGGAAACGCATATATTAATAATCCTAAATTATCTGCTATTGAAGGCTTAATGTGTCGTAAAGTATACCATTATTTTCATACCTTTTACAAGAAAACGCGGTTCCTGAAAGGAAAAAAATTTAAAAAAGTTATTTTTCATGCTAAAATATCACTATATTTAAGGAGATTTCATGCTTCAGCAGTTATCTATTGAAAATTTCGGCTTGATCGATAAACTTTCTCTGGAATTTGACCGTGGTTTAAATGTGTTAACCGGATCCACAGGCGCGGGAAAATCCATTATCATTGACGGAATACGTTTTGCATTGGGGGAACGTCTGAAGACCGCCCAGATCCGTGAGAACGATCGGCCTTGCCGGGTTGAACTGGTCTTTGAATTGCCTCCTTCCCTTCTGCAGACAGAGGTCCTCAAGGAATATACTGATCCGCAAGATGGCCTGCTGATCATCCAGAGACAGGCGACGGCTGACGGGCGAAGCCGGATCAAGGTTAACGGACAGTCCGTGACGGTAACTCAGCTGAAGGCCATCGGATCTGTTCTGGTGGATATTCATGGCCCTCATGATCATCAGCAGCTTCTGCGCGAGGAATCTCATCGGGGTATTCTGGATGCCCTGACTGATTTCGGTCCCCATCGTGAGCAATATAGAGAGTTATATCGAAGGTACGCCTCTCTTCTGGCCCGGCAAAAAGAATTGACTGAAATGGCTCATTCCCGGGACCGTGAAATGGATATGCTCCGTCATCAGCTCAATGAACTTGAAGCAGTATCTCTGGAGGATAGTGATTACGAAGACATGCAGGGGCGTATGAACCGTTTGCGTTTCAGTGAACGTTTAGCTGAATCCGGCGGCGCTCTGCTGGCCATTTGTGAAGATGAGCAGGCAGGCCTGAGTGAACAATTGCGCCGTGCCTGTGGATATGCTTCCACACTGAACCAATTGGATGAACAGACGTCCTCTATGACGTCGTCTCTGGAACAGATGCAGGAGGTATGTGAGGAGTTCAGTTCCCGCCTGCGGGATTATACGACTGATCTGGCTTTTGAACCCGGTGAAGCAGTTCAGCTGAATGAATTGTACGATCAGTATGAAGATATCAAACGTAAATACGGACCCGCGTTGGCGGACGCTCGCGGATTTTATGCTGATGCCAAGAAACGCTATGAGGACTTAGTCGATCTGGAACATAATGATACGGAGCTAAAGCGGCAGTTGGCGGATCTGCGCGGGGAGATGGAGTCCGTTGCCGTCCGGCTAAGTGAAAACCGGAAGAAAACAGCCCGCGATCTGAAAAAGACCATTGAACGGGAATTAAAGGATCTGGGCTTCGATCACGTGATCTTTTCAGCAGACGTGGCCCCGGAGGATTTCGGACCCGAAGGGGCGGATCAGGTCCGTTTTTTTATCAGTCCCAATGCCGGAGAAGAACTCAAACCATTGGCGGATATTGTTTCGTCAGGTGAAGCGGCCCGTCTCATGCTGGCTTTGAAAAAGGCCCTGACCCGGGTCGATCCCATTCCGGTGCTGGTGTTTGATGAGATCGACGCCCAGATCGGCGGCCGGTTGGGAACGATCACGGGACAGAAACTGCGCGATATTTCAGCAGACCGGCAGATCCTGCTGATTACTCATCTTCCCCAGATCGCGGGATTCGGTAACCGCCATTTCCGCGTGACCAAAACCGTTGACCGCAAGCGGACCACGACCCTGGCGGAATGTCTGCAGGGCGATGTCCGCATTGAAGAACTTGCTCATATGATGCAGGGCCAGCAGACCAGTGATGTCGCTCTGGAGCATGCCCGCCAGATGCTCTCCGCGGGACAGGGGTAGCTGGCCGGCCTCATGTCGCCAGGTCATCCGGAAAAAGTGAAGAGGGAAACGTGAAATGCGTAAAATCCCTTTCTAACAAACTCGATCATCCGTTTCCCGCTTCACATATCCCGTTTCCCTGATTTAACTCAACAAACCCAACAAACTCAATAAACCCAACAAACTCAACAAACCCAATAAACCCAACAAACTCAACAAACTCAATAAACTTCCCCCTTTTCCCTTCTCCATTCACCTTCACCCTTCAGGAGTCATTTCCCCCTTGCCAATAACGGAATTTTGTGGTTTAATCGGTGAGATTTCAACCCATAGAAATTTCATATCATCAACATGATCAACCTTAAAGGAGTTTCAGTATGAAAAAGATCGGGATCATTACCAGCGGCGGTGATTGCGGAGGCTTGAACGCGGTCATTAAAGGAGCCGCGCAGATGGCCAATGATAAAGGTGTGGAATGTTATATTATTCCTAACGGATACGCGGGATTATATAACCTCGAGCAGTTTGAAGAGCTTGTTAAATTAACTCCGGACCGTCTGGATCAGATCAATAATAATCTCGCGGGTTCTGAAGCCGGTCATTCCCGGGTCAAGATCAAAAAGATCCAGGACGAGCAGAAATATGACCGGATCAAACGAGGATTAAAGAAGTTCGGCATTGAGGGTCTGGTGATCTCCGGCGGTGATGATACCGGCAGTGTTATTGTGGATCTGAATGAGAACGGCATCCCCTGTGTGCACGCTCCCAAGACCATGGACCTGGACCTGCAGACCTATTCCGTCGGGGCGGATTCCACCATCAGCCGCATCGCTGAGTTCGCTGAGGACCTTAAGACGACCGGACGCACCCATAACCGTATTATTGTTGTAGAAGTGTTCGGCCGCTATGCCGGTCACACAGCCTTTCGCGGCGGTGTCGCGGCTGACGCTGACGCGGTGCTGATCCCGGAGGTTCCGGTGGATTTTGATGCCTTATATGAGGATGTTAAAAAGACATTCTGCAACCGGGTGACTATGACCGATGTCAACGCCGGGACGTATCTGATCATTGTGGCTGAAGGTCTGCGCAACGCCGACGGTTCTGAGATCGTGGATGAATCCGCGGGGCTGGACGCGTTCGGGCATAAAAAGCTGGCCGGCGCGGGAAAATATGTCTGTCAGCAGTTGACCAAACGGTTCAAGACCGATGACAGCATTAAAGAATTCATGAAAAAAGAAAAGATGTTCGTGGAGAATATCTACGAAGTGCCGGAAGTCCGTGCTGTGACCCCGGGTCATCTGGTGCGCTGCGGACATGCCTCGGCCTATGACGTGAATTTCGGCAAAGAAGCCGGAGCCGCGGCGATTCAGCTTCTGCTGGAAGGGATCGCCGGTGTGACCGTCGTTAAGGTGGAAGGCGATGAGATCCGCTACATGGAGACCGCCAAGGCCATCGAACAGCGCCATGTGGATCTTAAGCTTGTCGCCCTGCATGAACGGCTGGGCCTATCATTCGGCCGCAATCCTGAGGCCTTTAAAGCGAAATTTCAAAAGGTTGAAGGTCCGATTGAGCGGCACTTGTAATCATGTTAAACTAAGGGCGGTGGAGATGGTCTCTGCCGCCCTTTTTTTATTTTGAGCCGGGACAAAAACATGTCCGTGAAAAAGATCTTTCCCACCCTGCTTACTGTTTTTATTCTTTTATGTTTATGCGGCTGGTATGGCTGCCGCAGTTATCAGGCCTATGACCGCATGAGTGATGTGAAGATGACCGTTGACGAGGCAGTTTATATTTGGATCGGTATGCAGCTGATCGAGAATCCGTATGATTATTCGGCTACCGGCTACGCGTTATTTAATGAAAAGACACGGGAAAGGGATCTGCCGTCTTATTTTTACCGGCCCCTTTTTAAGCACCCTCCTCTGTTTTCCTATTCGCAGGCGTTGTCTTTAAACTTTATCCCGCATGAATCATTGCGTTTTATTTTCCCGAGTCTTTTAGCAGGAATCCTCATGATCCCTTTGGCCTTCGGTATTGGTTTACTTTTAAACGGACGGTTAACAGGATTACTCGCGGCCCTGATCACAGCCATGGATCCGGTGCGCATTATGTGTTCCCAAAAGATCTGGATGGATACCATGCTGGGGTTTTTTATGGTTTTGGGGATTTATTTATTTTTATTGGCGATGCACAAAAAAAAGGATGGCTATTTTACCTGCAGCGGCCTGGTCTTGGGGCTGGCCGGCCTGGTGAAATATCCCGGGTTATTGGCCTGGTTTGCGGTTCTGGTGTATGTTGCGCTGTACCGCCGGGAAGTCTTGCGGAAAAGCCGTTTTCTTTTCGCTGCCGTCCTTCCTGTTTTGATGCAGCTCCCCTGGATCGGATGGAACATCCGCGTTTACGGTTGGGGGTTTCTTACGGATCCCTTTGCTCAGCATGGAGGGTTCCGAATGCCGATCGTCGTTATTCTGATTGGTATGGCTGTTTTAATGTTTTTATTCGTTTTTTTTACTAGGTTTGGGAAGAAGCCGGCATCATATCGGCCCGACAGGCAAAGTCGCAACGAAAGCGTTTTTTTATGGATATTACGCCTGGGCGTACTGCTGGCACTGGGGGTTTTCCTGATCAAGGACTATGGTCTGCAACGTTTTGCTTTTTTCAATATGCCTCATGTCACCTGGGCCCAGGGATATTTTTCTGGTGCGCCGAGGATATTCTATATCGGGCGCATGATCCAGTTTAATTATGTGTATCTGCTCGGTTTTATTGCGCTTATAGTCCCGTTCCCTAAGGGAAAAGGATCGGGTTTATTGAAGACCTATATGGTAATTGTATTGCTGTTTTTTATTTTATGGGGAAATTATCAATCCCGTTATATCCTCGCCCTGATCCCGGTTCTGGCTGTCTTCAGCAGCAGCATAATTGTGCGTTCGCTTAAGATCTTCGCGGAATTTGAACCTCCGTCCCTCCGTCTCACCCTTCAATCCGTGCTTCTGATCATGCTGGTTCTGGCGTTGTCACGCACAGCCATGATCAACCATCTGGTCAGCTTTACCAATGATATGTGTTATTTCTGAAAGACGTGATCTTTACGGCAGGACCCGGAAAATGAAACTTTCCCGGTTGCTTAAAATCCGTTCAAAGCCGGGATGACGATCCATGTTCTCCAGCTTTTCATTCACCGGCTCAGGACCAAAGCGCTGAGCATCCCTGCGGGTGACAAGAATGTATGAGAATCCCTGGCGAATAAGGTTATGATGCAGGTGTTCAAGATCGTCATGGAAGGCATGCGCGAAGGCCAGACGATAATCTTGGCTCCAGACGTCAGCCCGCATATCCATGCCGATGACCAGCTGATTATCTGTGAACATAAAGACTTTGGTGTTAGCCGGCAGATATTCTCTCAACCAGAGGTAGCCGTCCATTTCCCTGTCCGAGTTCCAGTAAACTCCATACGTCCATTGTGAGTGGTTGAACTGGTATTTGTATTTCCCGGATTGAAACGTCACGATCAGGATAAACATAAGGGTGATGGCCGGAGCAATAAGCGGATGGCGCAGTTTTTTCAGCAGGATAAAGATCCCTTCTGCGGCCAGAAATGATGCCGGGATAGCGAACAGCATCCAGAACCGGAAGGCGAACAGGCCGATCGGCAGGTTGAAGGTCTTGCTGTTCATGCCCAGAAATGTGAAGACTAGCCAAAATATGATCGTTGAAAAATAATAACGCTGATGAGGTTGAGAGGTTCGAAAAATACGGATGCAGGTATAGATCAGTCCGAGAAGTGCAAGAAAGCTGAAAAAGAAACCCAGACCTTTTGGATTATTGATCCAATTGTATTTGGGAAAAGTGATGTAATCGGCCAGAGTATAGGCTTCTGTGGCGGTGCCGCCGGATGCAGCAAAAATATTTTTAGCAACAGTCCCGGTTGGTGCGGCGGCGGCATAAACCGTGTCTTTACGTGTAATCACCTCGGATTTTCCAGCCAGCATGTCCATTGCGACAGATCCCCACCAGAGAGCGGCGATCAGGATACCTCCTAAAATGGCGGCTATGACGTTTTTCCAGGCCCCCCTTCCTCTGTAGGAGATCGCGTAAGCAGCCAGCATTAAAAGGGCCATAATTGCGAATTTGATCGCCTGTGTCGGCTGGACCAAAGGAATGGCGGCACAGCAAATTGCGGCGGGAACGATTTGTTTTTTGTCGGTCAGACATTTCATCAGGAAATAAAATGCCGGGAAAAATAAAGTGACTGCTAAAGCATGCGCCCAGATAAAATGCGATAGATAGCACGGGGCAAGTAAGAGAAAGAATGTGGACAGCAGAGCCTTGTCCTGGTCCCGCGACAGTTCCCGGGCCATGATATAGAAAAAAAGAAATCCCAGCGAGATGATCAGGCCGTTAAAGAATTTTAAAACCCAATGCAGAGACGGATGGATCTGATGCAGAAGCCCCATGATGATCGCGTATCCCGGCGGATAAGGATTCAGGTAATGGAATGTGCCTGATGGAGGGCTGATATTTTTTTCCAGCGCGACATATTTACTGCTGACCGCATGCGACCAGGGGTCATCATCTTCCAGCCAGGGGTACTGAAACGCGCCGTGGATGTAGATTAGTGCTGCCAGGGCAAAGATCAAGGCCAGGATGATGACCGTTTGCCATTTGCCGCGGTCCGGCCGGAATACGACGGGTGAACTGAACCTTCCCCCCCCTTTCAGGCGGCGCAACGGCAGAACGATTCCCAATAGGGCCGTTCCCAGGAAGATCCGCCAATCAATGGGGATGTGCAGAACGTGCAGGATGACGCCGAGGATCGGGATGGCTGCCAGGCCCAGGGCGAGCTTGTACAGGAGAGAACCCTTTTGAAGAGGCAAGGAGCCTAATCCGTAGAGCATGAAGGAAAAAATGATGACTATCAGTATGAACATAAATTTAGCGGCGTTTTTTCAGTCGGATGAGATTTTTCAGGGTTTTAAAGAGTGACGGCGCATGGCAAAGGATATTAGAATACGCCTGGTTGGCCAGCGGGCAGGCGCATTCTTTGGCGCGGATGGAGCGCCGTACCTCCCTCGCCTGTTGTGAATGCCAGATTTTCTGGAAGTCATAATCCGTATCTCTAAGCCGGCCCAGTGGTTTGTTATATCCCAGGACACAGCAGGGCCAGACCTCGCCGTCATAATTGATGTGGACATTGGAAATGCCGCCATAGCAGGGAATGACCTGACGGTTTTCTTTTATAATTCTGGCGGCCAGGTCATAATAGGTTAACCGCAGGGCCTCGGTGGTCTTGGCCAGGTCTTTTTTATGTTTTATGTTTTTCAATATTTTCTGTTTGAATTGAGTTATCAGGCGCTCGTATTCTTCCCCGGACGGCGCGATCAGGTGCCCGATATTATGAAATTCCGTGCGCTGCTCAGCGATCTCGTTGCGGTAGCTTTCGACACCCTGCTGATGGACATAATCCTCGATCTCAGCCAGTTTATGCAGATTGAATTTAGAAACCACGGTGCCGAGTTCTAGATGGAAATTGGAATATTCCCGGGCAATCTGTTTGAGGAGCTTAATGGTCTGTTCGAGCTTGGCAAAGTTTCCCGGAACACCGCGGATCTCGTCGTGCAGGGTGCCGACAGCATCGATAGACGGTTTAATAGAAAATTGGATATCATGACCGTGCTTTTTGATGATCTCCAGGCTCTGACGCGCATAATCCGCGATCCGTTCGGGCAGTAGAGCATTGGTCGGAGTATGGATGATCTTGGGGGTTAAGTGGCGGCAGGCCAGCTCGATGATCTGAGGGAGATCTTTTCGTAAAAACGGTTCCCCGCCGCTGATGTTGAAGAAATAGACATGCCCCAGGGATGTGAAGATTTTTTCGATCTCTTCGAGGGTGAGATCGTTCTCCCGGCATGCCGGATTGTCCCGGTAATGCCGGCCGATCTGACAGGTCTTGCAAAGCGAATTACACGCGGCGGTCACGGAATAGGTTAACGTGATCGGGGTCGAAGATCTGCACAGTCCCAGACGGGCCAGCTGATAGTTGATGGTTTTGGGGAATATATAAAAAATAAAATCAGAGAGCTTCATGAGGTATCCCTAGTTAGATCAAAAATCGTTGAGGCATTCAATCGCGCCGCGGCTTTTTGGTTGGAAATTTTTTCTTTTAAGTTAGATTGAACGGAAGTATTCTTAAAGTAATCCAAGGCTGTTGTTATTTTCTGATAGGCCGCTGCGGCTGAAAAGTTTTCGATGTCGAGAATAAAATTTTTCAGGCCCAGTTCATTCATAAAATCATATGTTTTTTTGCCATATGCTATTCCGATCATCGGTTTGAAGGTTTCAGCAAAAAAAATCAGGGAGTGGAACCTCATCCCGATTAAAAGATCGGCACATTTAATGATGCCTTTAATTTCCTGAGGTGGAAATTCCTGGTTTACTGGGAAGCATTCTTGTTTATTATTTACGATTTTCATAATATCATCTGCGGAGATCCGATCATCGTTTGGTGGTTTGCAGGACATCGGCACGAAAAAAACAAAGGCATTATGGGTTTCAATTATGTTATCAACGAGTCTGGCACATTCAGAAATAAAGGTATTGTATTTATTTTCTCCACCAGGAATCCAGGTTTTTGAATTTAAATCTTGCAGATGCTTTACATACCACCGCCGGATGGTAAAAACGACTTTTAACCGGGAAGGCTCTACTAGCTGGTTGTCTCCATTAAAGGGAGTTTTTGTTTTGGATGTCGTTAAGGTTATGGCAGGGTCAGCAGTTACTTTTAACAGCTGATCTTTAACGCCGATGTCGCGCAGTATTTTTTTGGAATAATGTCCCCGCAATCCGATGAAATTCATACGGTTTAGAGTGAAGCGTGTTAAAATTTTTCCATTTCTTGTTGTGATGGGGCCTGCCCCTATTCCATACAGTGCTGTTTTTTTGAATAGCATTTGAGCAAATAAAATTTTAAAGAGCCAGAATGGGATAAAAAAAGGATGTGTTTGGTCTTGAAGGATCGTCCCCCCTCCTGTAATAAAAATTGAACAACAGATAAAGGCTTTGATAGTTTGAAATATCCACGTGATTTTACGAAAACCTTTTTCGTTAGGTTCCAAAAGACCAAAGCGTCCGGAATAAATAAATTTTTCATCAGGATAATGGTGTTGTGAAAATTGGGGGTTATCAGAAAATATCGTAAAGTCCCCTTTTGGAAAATGTTTACGAAGTTGCTTTAATAAACATATCATTAGTGCTTCATCACCTGCGTTGCCGTTGCCATATCCTCCGGAGATTAAAATGTTGTTTTTCTTTCTCATTTAAATTTTTTCTCCAATGATGTAAAAAATGTGTGCGTATAAAAATTTAATGATTAATGGTAGAGGTAGTTTTTCAATAAGATAAACCCAAAGAAACCATCGCGGAAATCGCCCGGATTTGACGTAGTCGATATACGGAATTTCCCATTCAAATTGTGAAAAATTAACAGGGTTGCGATGAAGCCGAATATCACGAAACCCTACTGAATCCGGCCATACAGGACAATCAACAACGCCGATCTTCAGATTTTTTAAACCATAAGATGCCATGAATTCTTTAAGAAATTTAGGGCTGTTAAAGTTTATATCGCCATGGGTCCATTGAATTTTTGTGCGCCAATGTGCAAATTTATGCAATGGAAAGCCGATATTCCGCTTGTTAACAGAAAATACAGCAACATATTTCTTTGAAATACGCATCATTTCTTTTATTAGGGCTTCTTTGTCGGGATATGTGGGAATGAATGCGAAATTCCAAACGAAATCAAAAGAGTTATCGTTGAATTCTGTATGATCAATGTTAGGGACATCAACAAAATGGATATTTTTTCTAATATTTAATGCTTCATAAAACTTTGCGGAGCGCTGATCGCCATTGACCAGAGTAACATGGAGCCCGGCATGCGCGAAATCAAAAGAGTATAGTGATGGCGCTGCTTTTGCTCCGTGCGCTGGGAGTTCACATACAGTGTTAATATTGTATTCTTTAACAAAATTTTTAAGTTTTTTCCCTAAAGAAAATCGTTCGTAATTAACGCCAAAAACTTCTGATTCTTTATGCATTTTAAATGAGTCCTTTATTATGATACCATTGAAGTGTTTTTGATAGTCCTTCTTCTAGATCAATTTGAGGTTCATATTTCAACTCGCTTTTCGCTTTGCTGATATCTAAAATTCTATCGTGTGTTATTGATGAGATATTTCGCGCGGTCACCACGGGTTTTTTATTTATTGATTTCATCAATTTTTCTTGAAGCCACGCTAAAAATTTTATTAAAAATACTGGAAAGTATACATAAAAAATTTTTTTGTTTAAAAATTTTTTTATCACATTAAGAATTTCTTTTTGGCTGAATGATCGCGTCGGTCCGATCAGATAGGTCTCCCCTGTTTTTGCGTGGTCAACGGCAAGGATCAGTGCATCGATCAGATCGTCAATGTATAAAGAAGGCGCAAGATTTTTGCCTAAACCGATTTTTGGATAGAATCCTTTTTTCGCAACTTTTGTCATGGTGAAGAAATCCCCTTTAAATCCTGGTCCGTATATCATACATGGGCGAATAATCGTTATCGGCAGGCCTTGTTCAATATATGATAACGCCGCGTGGTCGCTTTCATGTTTAGATCGTTGATATGGTGTATATGGATTGCATTCAGTGTTTTCGTTAATGCGATGATCTTTTAGGATGCCATAGGCTGCCGTGCTGCTGATGTGAATAATTTTTTGAATGGATGGATTTTTACAACATTCATTTAAGATATTTTTTGTGCCTTCAACATTAACGGCGCGGAATTTCTTAAAAGCAGATTCAGATGGAAGATCGTGGCCCATGAGTGCAGCAAGATGAAATACGCAATCGATATTGTCGGTAGTGCCTGATAAGGTTTCAGGAGAAGTGATATCCCCTATATGAAAGTCTAAGTTGGATTGTTGGCCCAACATTTTTTTTGCTTTATCAGCATCTCTGACTAAGCAACGGCACCGATGTCCCAGTTTTAGAAGCCTTTTGACCAGGTTCTGCCCTATAAAGCCGGTTGATCCAGTGATGAGAATATTCATAAATAATTATGGTTGTGGCAATTCTAAAAGCTTATAGATTTCTTTTTTCATTAATTCTGATGCTTGACCTGGACAAGAATTTACTTTTTTTGAAAATTCTTCTAATTTGTCAAGTGGATAATTGTGTAATGACCCTTCAAGTTTCTCCTTCAAATCGGAAAAGTCCGGTTTGAGAGTCGGGGCGATTGTTTTTAGTTCAGTAATAAGGCAGTTCTTGACAACAACATTTTCCGGGAAAGGGACGAAAATAATTGGTTTTTTTAGGAGTGCGGTATTCAAACACAATGATGTGAAGTCGGAAATAACAATATCAGCAACAATCATATACTCGACCCAATCATCCTCAGGTTCCCGGAATAAGATTCCTTCTTTTTTTTGAGTACGCAAATAATTACCCCAAACACGTTTATTCTTAGGTTGAGGGCGATGCTCGCGAGGGTGTATGTTTAAAATAAAATCATATTCGGATGTTAGAGAATTAATTTTTTTTAAGAATTTGTCACCATGCATATTGAAAAGACAATAGGGTCCCCAAGTACTGAGTATAAAAACAGCGGGTTTGTCAGTGGTTAAACCGATTTTATGGCGAAGGCGTGAACGGTGATTATACTTGTCAAGCATTTTATCATTTTGCAGGAGTCCAACAACCTTGATAACTTCATCAAATTGAGGATCGATTTGGATTGCCGCAGTTTTGTTCCAATCGCTTGAGGAAAAAATACAATCAAAGCGCATTGCACCTCTCCTTAGATTTCGATAAACATAGTTACTATAGGTGAAACAATCATTGTCTTTTCGTTTGCTGCACACCTTATTAGTGAATCGTGAGAGATTTCGCTTTCCAGATTCAATGCCGTGACGAATCCATAAAGTTTTGCAGCGTTCATTAGTTACTAAATGTCGCTGCCATCCTGATGAAGTAATGATAAGATCCCATTTATAGATAAAGGCTTTTAAAATTGAAATTTTTTTATATGGAAGCTTATTTAAAATAAAATTCTTGCCATTTTTTCTATCAAATCGAAAGAAATCTAATAAGCGGATTTTCAGGCGGTCATCTGTTTTGATAAGATCAATTGTTTCAGCAAGATATTCGGCCTGCAGTGATCGATCACAAACGATCAGAATATTTCTTTCGTTCTTTGATTCTGTTTTTTTAGATGATTTTATTAAAGGGTAAGTTAGAATCCCCAGAAATCGGAACAGATGATCAGTCAGTAAATATTCAAAAGCATCGCAGATGAATTGTTTTAAAGTTGTATGTTTTCCTAAAATTTTCATTTTATTTTCTTATAAATAGAGTGCTTATTATGCCAAAACTTTTTATTATGGTGCTTATGACAGCAAGGATCCACATTTGAATAAATAATTTTCTTGTTATTGCCACGCTGCGTTTATTGATTCTTGTTGTTAATGTTTTCGGTTTTGGTGGCAAAAAGGATTTCAGTGTATTTGAGATAATTTTATTTTTCGATATTTCGGTGTTCTTATAGTATGGAACGACTCCCTTTCCGATTCGGTATGATTTTTTTATTAAACCTTTAAAATTTCTTGTGGGGTGCTTAACGATTGCTGCAGGGGAAAACAGAAGCCTATAATTTTTTGATGTGATATTTTTTGTCCATTGTCTGTCCCCTCCTGATTCTACACATGGGAAAAGCCCTTCTTTTTGAAATATGTTTTTTGGAGCAAACAGATTAGCTGTTTGGCAGACGCCTTTTTTGATTGAGGTTTCTGTGTTTAAAAAGGTTACAAAATCATATAATTCAACTGGAGATCTTTTATTTCGGAAAAAAAGGTTGATTTTTCCACCGACTAGATCTGCTTTCCCATCGATAATCGGCTTGACCCCTTCCTCTAGCCAGTTATTACTCGGAATACAATCAGAATCTGTAAAGGCCAAAATTTCTCCTTGTGCGGTTTTAATGCCGGTATTGCGCGCAGCATAAGACCCTTTTTTGCCTTCAAAAGCGTAGACAGTATTAGGCAGTTGTTCGACTAAATTCTTGATACTTTCAGTGGAATTATTATCAACGACAATGATTTCGTAAAGATGCCGCGGATAGCTCTGATTTTGTAAAGCGTCCAGACACAGCTTAAGACGCTGCGAGTCGTTATGGACGGGAATTATAACTGAAATAAAGGGGTTATTCATTGTAGCCGTTTATGTGAAGGTTTGTTAGGACTTCATCCGGTAATCGTGTTAATTCATAAATTCTGGCTGTCAATGTTGCCGGATCAGCTGTGTTTTTGTCGAACATTTTGGTCTTGTTATTATATGTTTTGTTGATCTGCTGTTTGACCCACCATGCGATCTTTTCACGGGATGTATTGTCGTCCTGAAAAACACTCAGGGTAAAGGCATTTTCAAATCCACACGGATTATAAGGATATCCGAAGCGGTTATCCACCAATTGCTCTATATATTGCTGGGAATTCATATAGTCATAGCATACCTGAAAAACAGGACTTTGCCAAAAGCTATGATCCGGAAAAACACCTTTCAGTAAAGCAAATCCGTACATGTTGAACGCGTGGTATCCGATGGATTTATAAATAAGTTCTTCTGAAAGCGGTTTTATGCATTTTTTCAAAGAGCGTGTTATTTTTTTTCTGAGTGATATGTTTTTTAAACGGTGAAGGGGTAGAGGGTGATAGATGAGCCCTGTCTTGAGGACGTCAAGATTGAGGGATAAGGAATCCAGAAAATGACGGATTTTGGGGTAGATGCCATACTGATCATGTTTGTCAAGAAGGGCTGAGCAGGCCGCGAACCAGAGCTGATGATTAAACGTCGGATCTAAGGCGAGTTTCGTTCCGTCAATTTCCAGCTTGTGCCAAAGAGTATTGTTTTTGTCATACGTATGGAGGCAAAAGACTTCACGGGCAAGGTTAATATACTTCGGGTCATTTAATATTTCACTGGCTTTAGCTAAAGCTTCGAAGGTCCATGCCTGTCCGATGAGTCCGTTGCAGCGATCCTTTTTACCCTTCTTGCGGTGAAAAAAGGAAAAACCGTGAGGCCGGGCTTCGGGAGAACAAAGATATTCTGCTAGCTTTTGAATATGATCTAAATATATTTCTTTTTCATCAAGTTCATAGCATTTCGCCAGGGTGATGAGCCAGTGAGCTGAATTTCGTACCGGTGTTTCAGGATCATCATAAGGGCCGTTATGACCGCTTTGAAATTTGCCGTCTTGAAAACTGCAAATCAAGTTTTTGTTTGTAACATTAAGGATGAATTCTGCTGCAGTCATCTCAAGCTCGTATGATTTGTGATAAGTTTTTAACAATCGTTATAACTCTTCCCGAAAATGTAGCAAATCGGCATAACCACGCGACCCCCCATATCGATAAGAGCTTTTTGGACATGTCCGGCGTTCCCCGTTCCTCAGTAAGTTTTCTGATGTGCCTGGGGCTGGGCGGCAGTAATCCCAACAATGTGCGTGTGAAAAATTTTCTTTTGGGTTCTTTTAACTCCAGCCAGATATAGGGCTGACCTTTCCCGACACGGAAGGATTTTTTCAAAAGAGGTATTAATTTTCTTGCGGGATGCTTAACGGTCGCGTCTTTCTGGTAGTAGATTTGAATGCCTTGTTGTGTTGCGCTTTTTGTCCATATGACATCACCACCAGAACAACACGTTGGGAATAAACCGATTATATCGAACACGTTTTTTTTAACAAAAAGATTCGCTGTCTTTCCTATTTTACGTCGATGAATATTTTCTTTGTGTTGCATATTTACAATGGAATCATAGAATTCAGCAGAACTTTTTTCTGCACTATAGATGAAAGCGATTTTTCCGCCTACAAGATCAGCGGTGCCTTCGATGATAGGTTTTGAACCTTCGTGCAGCCAATCTTGGCAAGGGATACAATCCGAATCGGTAAACGCGATAATTTCGCCTTGTGCGATTGAGAGCCCTTTATTGCGCGCCGCGTATGACCTCTTCTCCTTTTCAAAGGTGTAAATGGTCTTAGGATACCTTTCGACCAAGGATTTGATATCTTCGGTAGAATTATTGTCAACGACAATGATTTCGTACCGGTCAGCGGGATAAGTTTGATCATGTAGGGCATCGAGGCATTTTTTTAAACGCTGGCTGTCATTATAAACCGGGATTATAATCGAAATAAACGGGTTATTCATTGTGATGGTTTATCTGAATGTTTGCTAGGATTTTCTGCGGTAATCGTGTCAATTCATAAATTCTTGCTGTCAGCGTTGCCGGATCAGTTGTGTTTTTATCGAACATTCCGGTCCTGTTATTATATGTTTTGCTGATCTGCTGGTTGACCCACCATGCGATTTTTTCCTGGGATGTATTGTCATGCTGAAAAACACTTAGTGTGAATGCGTTTTCAAAGTACGCACTTAACTTATCCGCACAATTGAGAATCGGGATTATTATGGAGACTTCAGGCAATATTTTTTTGTCTATGGACATAAGTTAAAAATTCAATTTTGCAATACAGATTCAAGCTTATGATTCAGGTTTTCTGTATTAAAGTGGCATTTAATAAAATGTCGTGCTGCTTTTGCGCATTTTTGCGCGTTTTCCCAATTGGATAGAACATATTTTATCTTTTCGTATAATGCAACCGGATCAGATTCTGGCACCAGCCAGCCAGTTTCGTTGTCCGTGATGAGTTCAGGGATGCCGGAATGATTCGAGGAAATGACCGGGATGCCGCGGGCCATAGATTCCATTAAAACGACCGGGATCCCCTCTTTGTCCCCGGTATGCGGGTCTGTTTTACTCGGAAGAATGAAAATATCAGTATTGTCATAATATTTTCCGATTTGATCATTCGGGATAGACCCGAGCATATTGACATGCCGGTCCAGTTGATAGTCTTTAATAAGTCGATTTATGACCGGTTCCATTGGTCCGGATCCAATAATTGTATAGGAAAATCGGTAGTATTGCTTTAATAAAGATAATGCTTTAAGCGAATCATCATATCCTTTTTTGGTGACCAGTCTTCCAATAGTGAGGAACCTGACAGGATTCTGCATGTTTAGAGATCGTGCCTGATAGACATGTTTTTTAATATCAATACCCATGTGCAGTATATTGAGCTTTTTTTCAGGAGCGCCGAGTTGAATTAATTTTTCTTTCCAGTGATTAGAAATAGGTAATAAGATATCAGCGGTATTAAAAATATCATGATAAATGTTAGATCCGTATTTTTTAAGATAGGCGGACATGTCAATGCCATGAAAAAAAACCGCAACGTTTGCGTATGGCTGTAAGAATTTTAAATATTTAAGTTTGTTGGCAACGTAGCCAAAGTGGATGATGAAAGCGTCCACGTCTTCGTATTCGGCTAGTTGGACAGAATAAATAAATGAGCCTAACGGTCTTTTTTTTAATGCTGAGAAAAATATTTTTAGAATGCGCAAACCGTATTTCGGGAAAGCCTGACATAAATATTTAAAGAATATGAGCAAGCGGCCCATAATTTTTTTGGGGCAATGAAGATACCGGACTTTATTTCTAATCTCATGGGAAAAGTTATCACCAGGTTTCCCCTTGTGCATAGCACATATGTATATATCATGGCCGCGGGCCATCATCCCTCTGATCTGGTTCAGAATAAAGGTTTGGGTCGTCGCCGGAAATTTGTATACGCAAAAAATTATTTTCATTTGTATGGGTGCCTATTTGAATCAATTTTTCTTTATTCGGGCTTTTGTAACAATCTGGTAACCAAACAGAGATGGAAACTGTTTTAGGATTGGATAAAAAAGACGCTTAGGCCGTATCCATCGGGGAAATTTATAGCATGGCAGAACATCGGTCAGTTCAAATCCGGCATTTTCGAGCAAGTCGTGAAATGAATTTAGCGTAAAATGGTGAATATGTTCTGCATTGTGAATAAGGTAATCCTTTGGGAAATCCCCCCGTAATAAATCCAGACGGTTTTGGTACCAGGCAATATTAGGGAAAGAGGCAATTAAAATGCCATTATCTTCTAGCAAAGATCTCAGTTGGTGAAGGGCTTTTTCCGGCTCGAAAAGGTGTTCAAGCACCTCTAAAGCAATGGCAAAATCGAATCGCTTATTATTCATTTTTTCAAGGAGATCATCGTGCTCTAAATTGATTTGATGCAATTCATCATAGAAAGGAGCGGCTAGGCTCAAGGCGGTTTCTGATATGTCACAGCCTGTAAGCACTGTTGAAGCGCTATAATTTTCTTTTAATAATTTCCCAAGGGTGCCTTCGCCGCAGGCTGAATCAAGGATATGGACAGTGTCCTTCCCCATGTGTTCTTTAATCATATGAATTGTTTTAACAATTCTTTCTGGTATCCACATGCCTTCCCGTGTGTGAAGACGTTGTTGAGCATTGCGTTTTAACCAATAATTTTCATAAAAAGTTTTAGAATTAATCATGTAATCAGATCTCCGTGAGCTTAAGCAGCAACCCCTTAATATCTAAATTATAATATTTAAACGAGTAAAAAGAGCAGAATGTGTATATGCAAATAGCAATACCAATCAGCAGGGCAGACATTGCCAAATTAGAACCACATGAGCTAAATATTACCGATTTTATCACAATTATTACTAAGGTCATAACCAAAGTATTAATAAGCGGAAGCAAAAACATGATAAAAAAGTCCTTAAAATTGAAGTTAAGTATATTTCTGACTTTTATATACGCCCATATATTAGGGATGATTGAAGAGATGACAACTGCCATGGCCGTTCCATTAAAGCCGTATGTTTTTGATAATGGATAAATTGTTAGTGCTAACATTATTAATTGAAGGAACTGCAGCTTTGTTGCAATATGGGGTCTCCCGATTCCTAAAAATATCGGTCCTGTTGTGGCGCCAATCGATCGAACTAAGCCCCACACCGCTAAGATCTGGATAGCAGGAATGATCGGGACCCATTGCTCTCCCAAAATAGGGTATATGAGGGCGGGGCTAAATATAATAATAATGGATATTAATGGGAAAGTGATGAAAGCAATCATTAAATGTATTTGCAAATAAATTCTTTTTAAGCGGAGTCGGTTATTTTGAACCTGAGAATATACGGGAAAAAGCACTTTTGAAACGATATGCGTTACTTCGGTTACAGGCAGGTTAGAGATTAAGTATGCCATTTGATAAAGTCCCAGTGCCGTAGCGCCGATTATTTTTCCTACAAAAAGATCGTCGCCTTTGGTAATAAGAAAAACGATAATATGAGAGCCCAATATCCATTTTCCGAATTTAAAAAGCTCTTTGAGGGCTTTTCTGCTAACAAAAAATTTAGGGCGATACGGATCGAGTTGATATGATAAAAAACAGTGTGTTAAAATCCCGGCAAGATGTCCCCAGACGAGAGCCCAGACATTTTTGTACAATACAGCCAATAGGATCGATGTAAGCAGGGTTATACTATTTGAAGCTAAATGCAAAGTAAAATATTTTTTAAAATTCAATTCTTTTTGAAAGAGTACGGTGGATATGTTGGTAAAAGAAGAAAATATGACAGAAAGTCCCATAACTTGGAATAATAAAGCCATTTGGGGTATGTCAAAGAATTTTGCCCAAAAGTTAGCAGTGAAAAATATAAAGGCGAAAATTAATCCGGCCCTTATGATCCCGAATGTCCAAGAGGTATTTAAGTACTTATCGATGTCTTGGCGACTGAAAAATTTTTTTTGAATTATAGCTGTCTGAAATCCGGTTTCGGAGAATGTTTTTAATGTTAAAAGGAACAATGCCGCAATACTAAAGAAACCAAAATCTTTAGGTGTTAGAATGCGGGCTAAGACGACGATTCTTATAAGATATAATACTTGTTGAAAGAACCTTAAACCCAGAACCCAATAACCGCCTGATATTGCTTTTTTTTTCAATCGAGCATCGTTTGGCAGTTGAATGTCTATGTCATCAAGATTATTAGTTAGCATTGTTATAAAAGGTGTTTGGAATAGATTAATTTTTAAAAAGCATTAAAAATTATTTAGATTTTGGGGCTGAAGTAGCTAAGCCCTAGTGTTTTTGTTGTAAGTACCAATGTTTAAGCTGGGTTAGGAGATTTTTATGGTTGCCTCCATTGAAGCGCCATTCAGCCTCCTTTAAAAAGCAGTAAAAATGCTCTTTCTTAATCCCGTTATATTTTCGCATTTGTCGTTTGGCTTGATTCCAAAAATTCTCAATGCCGTTAATATGATTATATTCACTTGCGAATATTTCTGAATGATTTATTCGCATATGATAAAAGTCTGTAACGTCAAGCGCATTGTATGACTTAAAAGTATCTGTATAAACAATGCTGTCCGGCTTAACTTTATCTTTAATGATTGGCAGTAGCGTTTCGGTTTTCGCATCCGGTACAATCGCTGTATAAACTTTTCCTCGTCGCTTCAAGAGGCCAAAAACAGCGATTTTACTCTTAGCACCCGACCGCGTTGACCTTTGCGTTTACCGCCGAAATAACTTTCGTCTGCTTCAACTTCTCCGGACAAATCATAACTAGGCAATTTGCTAGCAATAAGTTGACGCAGGTGCATAAAAAAACGAATGGCTGTATTGGGCTGGATATCCAACAACTCTGCTGCGGCACGAGCTGTTGTTCCAGCAACAAAATATTCTATTAACCTAATTTGAACTTGGGGCTTGAGTCGACTTTTTCGTTTGTACATGTAGCTATTTTAACCCTATTTTTGATCCTTAGCTAATTCGGCCCCTTTTATTTTTTCATAATGTGCATCCAGCTCAGAAAGGATCAGATAGTGTTTAGAAAGGGTGTAAATTTGGATTTTATTAAGGCAATGTTTCATTAGAGTGGGAAGCATATGTGTTGTGAATCAAGCGGTTTGCTATTATTGACCAATGATAATGACATGGTTTTGATTTTTTAAAATAATATTTTTGGGGGCAGGAAAGGAAGTGTTTGATTTTTTGAGCAAGAGACGAAACATGATCCGCTTTTATAATATAATTTTCATTTTGTGCGTACTCCCTCAACCCCCCCACATCCGATACGATCAGCGGGATTTCAAAGCTGACCGCCAGGGCCCCGGCCCCACTCTGGGAATCGAAATATTTATACGGCAGGAGCGCTATGTCCGCGGCCCGGAAAAAGACCTCGATCTGATCATCCGGGATAAAATCCAAGCGCGTCATCACACGGTCATTCAGCTTCAGGTTGTCGATCAGTGTTTGATATTTTTGCCAGTCCTCCCAGCATTTTCCCGCAATAACTAGTTTAACATGTTTATCCGGGATCTGTGCAAGGGCTTTGATGGCGACATCCACCCCCTTGTAATCCCGGATATGGCCGAAGCATAATAGAACTTTATCATTCATGTCTAACTCTAAATCTCGCCGCGCATCTTTCCGGGTGATCCCGCGCATGGGCGGTTCGATAATTCCGTGCGGGATCACGTGAATGGGCTTGCCTGGTTTGACCAGTCCGGCCAGCTGATCCCGGTTCTTTTCCGTGTGAACGATATATTCATTGGCTAGCCAGAAGACCGAACGGTTCAGCCAGATCTTTAAACCGCTTTTTTCATGTGGGATAACATTGTGTACTGTCAGGATAATTCTTTTTTTTCTCAGCCGGTTGATCCCGAGGATCACCCAGTAAACCGGTGCCAGCGGATAGCTCCACCATTGGGCGTGGATGATCGCTGTCTTGATGCGGAAGGCCTCGACAATCCATTGCAGCGGATTATACCAGTTGAGGACATTGCGGATGCGCAAGGACGGGCTTTCCTCGAGAGGGATCAAGGAATCATCCCGCATTTTTCCCGGGTAGAGCCATTCGGGATAGATGCGGTTAAACCCGAGAAAATCAACACGGATATGCTGGGTCAGTGCCGTTACCAATCCCCGGGTGTAGGGGCTCAGGCCGATTATAGGCGGCAGTGTGCTGATCATGGTTATGGCTGGTTCCTTGTGTATATCGTTAGCCATTTTTGGATTCGATCTTTTTAATGCGTAATAAACTGTCTTCGATCAGTCGCCGATTTCCGGCGATCAGGTCGGCGATCAGTCCGCTGATCAAAAGCTGTATCCCGGCCAAAATGCAGATCGCGGCCACAATCAGGGATTGGACATGACCGGATCCTTCTCCCGCCCAGTAAAAGATCAGGAAGCGCCAGACCAACAGACCGCCGATACAGAGTAAAATCACCCCCAAATTTAAAAACATCCGTAAGGGGTTGAACATGGCCCAAACGCGGACCATGGTAATGACCGACCGCTGGATATATTGCGGTATGCTTTTGAATAAGCGTGACGGTCGATGTACCGGATTGGTTTGGATCGTAATGTTCTCAATAGCCAGGTTATGATGTTCGGCCTGGATAATGCTTTCAATGGTATAGGTATACGTGGAGATAATGTTCATTCTTAGAGCGGCCTCCCTGCTGTAAGCACGAAAACCTGTTGTTGCGTCAGGGATATTGGAACCGGACAATGTGCGGACCATCAGGCTGCCGATGCGCTGAAGACGTTTTTTGATCCAGGAAAACTGGGGCGCGTTCTCGATATCCCGGTTGCCGATAACAATGTCTGCAGTGCCTTCTAAGATCGGCTTAACCAGGCGGGGAATGTCAGACCCTTTGTACTGGCCATCGGCATCCGTGTTGACGATAATATCTGCACCCCGTTTTAGGGCAGCGTCTAAACCGATTTGAAAAACGACAGCCAATCCCTTCTTTTTCGTTAACCGGATGATATGATCCACGCCGCATTGGCGGGCGACGTCAGATGTGTTGTCGCTACTGCCGTCGTCGATGACCAGGATTTCGATCGTGTCCACCCCGTCGATCTGCCGGGGAAGATCGGCCAGTGTGTTCGGCAGGCTAGCGGCTTCATTCAGGCACGGAATTTGGACAATGAGTTTCATGGTATCCCCTCATGTTCCGTAAAATTCTTTGACAGCTGTGATAATGGCTTCCTGTTCTCCTTTTTCCAGAAAAGCATGCATCGGCAGGGCCAGAACCCGCTCGCACAGGTCTTTTGCGATAGGAAAATCTCCGGCGGCATATCCGCATGAATTTAATGCCGGCTGCAGGTGCAGCGGCATAGGATAATGGATCGCGGTCGGAATATCTTTTTTCTTTAAAAAAGAGGCCAGTTCATCCCGGTGTTCCGCCTGGATGACATATTGGGCATAAACCGATAAATTATGTTCTTCAACGACCGGGGTCTTGACCTGCGGGATATCGAGCCCGTTATTATAAATTTCAGCCACGGCTTGGCGTTTTTGGATCTCGTCGTCGTAATGCCGCAGCTTGACCGAAAGAACCGCGGCCTGGATCGCGTCCAGCCGGCCGTTGATACCGATATGAATGTGTTCGTATTTATGGCTCCCTTTTCCGTGTACGCGCAGAGAGCTGATCGTTTGTGCCAGTTCGGCATTGTTGGTAAAGAGCGCCCCTCCGTCTCCGAAACACCCCAGTGGTTTCGCCGGGAAAAAAGATGTACAGCTGATATCTCCAAATGAGCAGGCCTTTTTTCCTTTGTATAGTGCGCCGAAGGACTGGGCGGCGTCTTCGATCAGGAAAAGATCGTATTGACGGGCAATGCTGCTGAGCTCGTCATAATCTGCGCATTGGCCGAAGATATCGACAGCAATAATCCCTCGCGTTTTTTCTGTGATCGCCGCGGGAATTTTTTCCGGATCAATGTTGTATGTCCGAGGATCGATATCGGCAAACACGGGTTTGGCCTTGAGGAAGGCAATGGCTTCAGCCGCGGCGATAAAGGAAAACGGGCTGGTGATGATCTCATCCCCTGGCTGTATAGCATAGGCCAGCAGGCCTAAAATGAGCGCGTCTGTCCCTGACGAACATGTTAGCGCGTGTTTTGCGGTGGTATAGGCTGCGAGTTCCTGTTCCAGCTGTTTGACGGCCGGGCCCATAATAAAGCCGGCTGATTCGACAACATTCCGGATGGCTTCATCAATTTCAGGCTTATAGGCCTGGTATTGTTTCTGCAGGTCGATAAAGTTCACGAAGTACCTTTCATAATATTATTATTAGTATATCATTACCCTATAAGAATTCCAGCATGCAAGAAAGTTTTCTCTGGGGAAGTTTTTCATATTAAGAAGCGTTTTTTCAGAAGCTGTTTTCATTTGCGGCGGCAATAAAAGGCCGGAAAGGTTTCTACATGGAATACCGGCAGCCGCAGTATTTTTGACGGTAGAAGTTTTCCTGGCGGGCTATCTCAGACATGAGCTGGCTCCCTCCCTTTTTTCGCCAGTTATGATCCCAGTAGTAAACGCCATGCTGTTCTGCAGCCTTTTTCCCTGCGCTGTTCACCTGATCCATATCTTTCCAGCGGGAGATGCCGAATGAACTGGTGAAAACTGGGAAGCCGTGTTCCCGGGCATATTCGGCAGAGTAGTTTAAACGGTGCTCGAAGCAGATCCTGCAGCGCCGGCCTCTCTGGGGTTCGTTTTCCAGTCCGGCTGTCTGTTTAAACCAGGCTTCAGAATTATAATCAGAATCCACAAAATGGATATGCAATCTGTTCAAATAGCGGGTCAGGTGGTCTTTCCGTAACTCATATTCTTCCTGAGGATGGATGTTGGGATTGTAGAACAGGACTGTTATTTCAATACCTGCGTCGCTCAAGGTTTTAATGATCCCGCCGGAACAGGGCGCACAGCAGCAGTGAAGCAGCAGATGTTTGGGGGCCTGATCAGGTTGAAGGGATATAGAGTTTGCTGGGTTCATTGGGTTTGTTGGGTTCGTAGGGTTTGTTGAGTTCATTGGGTTTGTTGGGTTTATTGCATTGAACGGGGAACGGGATACGTGAAGCGATGTATTTGGGTTGATTGAGTTGATTGAGTTGATTGAGTTGATTGAGCTTGTTGGGTTTTAAACACAATAAACCCACAACCCTATAAACTCATAACCCTCAATCGGTTTCCCGTTTTTTCTTGGATCCTTGTGACCGTGTGGCCTGGCAGTGTTTTATAATATTAGGGATCTCCTTAATAATATCCGTCGCCACCATGCCGGTTTTCCCCTGTTTCCGTGCGGCCTGATCACCGGCGCGGCCGTGGAGTTCCACAGCCCAGCGCGCGGCTTCAAAAGGTTTAAGCCCCTGAGCCAGAAATGCCGTGACCATTCCGGTCAGGACATCTCCGCTTCCGGCGGTCGCCATTCCAGCGTTGCCGGTTTTATTGGTAAACGTTTTCCCTGTCGGCGAGGCAACGATCGTGCGGTGGCTTTTCAGTACAATAATGCAGTTATGGGCGCGGGCCAGGGCCTTAGCCAGGGTTAACCGGCCGGCTAAGCGGCTCAGTTCTTCTTTGATCCCGGTCCCTCCTCCGCATAGCCGGGCCATTTCGCCGACGTGCGGGGTAAGAATGCGCGGCCCGGGGGCGTCGTTGAGCAAGTCCAGCTGTCCGGGCAGGGCGTTCAGCCCGTCAGCGTCTATGACCAGCGGGATACCGGCCTGTGAACAGACCGAATGGATGAATTTTTGCGTGGAGTCGTTTCGGGTCAGTCCGGGGCCGATCGCTGCGGCCTGATATGTTCCGATATGATCTTTAAGTTGATGCCAGGCCCGGCTGGAAAAAGTCTTTTGTGAGGTTTCGGTCAGCGGGAGGGTCATGAGGACCGGGGAGATCTTTTTTTGTAAAGCGGTGTTCAGACTTTTTGGGACCGCAAGCGTGGTCAGGCCGGCGCCGCTGCGCATGGCGGCCAATCCGCATAACGCGGATGCCCCCAGCATACGGGGAGAACCGGCCATGATCAGGACATGGCCGCATTGATTTTTGTGAAGGCTGGATTTATTCCGTGACAAGGGCGCTGGCAGCGGCATAAGTATGGGTGTGGGATAATGAGATTAAAATTTGTCCGTCCCACCTATGGGGCCGGTAATGGCAGACAGGTTTTCCGTTATGGTTTTTGAGGATTTTAATTGCGGTCCAGTCCAGATACGGGAGATCCCCAAAGGCTTTGTAGACCGCTTCTTTGGCCGCGAAACGGGCGGCATAATACGGGTATGGGTTGTCATGTTGGCTGGCGTAGTCGATCTCTTCGTCGCAGAAAATTCTACGCAGAAAAGAATCATCCCAGCGCTCTATGGCTTTGCGGATCCGGTCGACTTCAATAATATCTGTGCCGATCCCTTTAATGATCATCAAGCCTCCCGGATGACTTTGCGCATGTTCCGGACCGCCTTTTTCAAACCGACAAAAACAGCGTCGGCAATGATCGAATGGCCGATGTTGAGTTCGGTCATGTTTGGAATAGCGGCGATCGGCGCGGTGTTAGCAAGTGTCAATCCGTGGCCGGCGTTGACGGTGAGACCAAGCCCCTGGGCGTAAGCCGCGGCTTCGCGCAGTTTCTTCAGCTCTTGTTTCCGCCGCTGTGCTGTACGGGCTGAGGCATAACGACCGGTATGCAGCTCGATCATGGTCACACCGGTCTCTGCCGATGTGCGGATCTGTTTTTTCGCGGGGTCTATGAATAAGCTGACCTCGACACCTTTTTGTTTCAGGGCGTCCACGGCCCGGCGGGTCTTCTGAAAATATTTAACAACATCCAGACCGCCTTCCGTGGTGATCTCTTGTCTGCGTTCAGGAACCAGGGTGGCCTCGTCCGGTTTGATGCGGCAGGCAATTTTGACAATTTCCGGGGCCAGGCTCATTTCTAAGTTGAGCCGTGTGGTCACGCGTTTCTGGATGCGGAGCACATCACGGTCATTGATATGCCGGCGGTCTTCGCGCAGGTGGCAGACGATGCTGTCGGCGCCTGCTGATTCGCAGATCTCTATCGCGTCAGCCGGGTCAGGATATTCTTCCCCCCTGGCCTGACGTAAAGTGGCAACATGGTCGATATTCACACCGAGTTTGACCCGGGACATCATTCACCTCGTTTTGATCAGAAATTTCCGTGGGCGTAGATCCAGGTAATGACAGCCAGACCGAGTGCGATCATTTTCAGTCCGATATTATGTGTGAAAAAATTCTTCATAATTTTCCTACGCTGCTTTGGTTGGTTTTTCGGTCATGACGATATTTTTTAAAATATTGACCAGGCGTTCGCGGTTGATGACCGGGATAAAGCGGCCTTCTTCCGCGACAGAGATCTCTCCGGTCTCTTCAGAGACCATAATGACGATGGCGTCGGTTTGTTCGGTCAGGCCGAGCGCTGCCCGGTGACGGGTCCCGATGATCTTACTGAAATTCGGGTTGTCCGATAAAGGGAACAAACATGACGCGGCAATGATGCGGTCGCCGCGGATGATCATCCCTCCGTCATGCAGTGGTGACGGCGGCGTGAACACGCTTTGGATCAGTTCGGCCGATACCCGGGAATCGATATGAACGCCGCTTTCAATATAGGTCTGCAGTTTGGCTTCGCGTTCGATCGCGATCAGACAGCCGATACGTTTTTTGGACATCTTGTATGCCGCCGAGGTGATCTCGTCGATCAGGGCCGTGAGTTCGGCTTCTTCCAGAGTGATATTAAAGAGATGCTGGCGTCCGAGACGGGCCAGTCCCTGCCGGATCTCCTGCTGAAAAATAATCAGAAAGGCGATGATGGACAAGCCGAACAGTTTGGTCAAGATCCAGTTCAGCGTCTCGAGTTTGAGGATCATGGACACGAGAAAGATCACCGCAATGTAGGTGATGCCCCGCAGGACCTGGAAAGAGCGGGTGCCGGCGAAAAAGACCAGGATGTGGTAAAACGCGATCCAGAGAATAACGATCTCCAGGATCGGTTTGGTGACATTATAGGCGATGATCAGGCTTTCGAGCATGAAGCGGTTTTCTTTTCGTTGATGATCGTGTCCGTCATGCGGACGGTATCCGCCAGATGTTTAACATTATGCACGCGCACGATATGGCAGCCGTTCATGATCCCGGCGGTCAATGTGGCCGCTGTTCCCCATTCTCTGTTAGAGACCTCCCGATCCAGGGCCAGGCCGATAAAGGATTTTCGGGAGGTTCCGAGCAGAACCGGCTGACGCAATGAGGAGAATTTGTGTAACGTGTTGATCAGCCGTAAGTTATGTTTAAAAGATTTACCGAATCCAATACCAGGATCAACTATAATTCTATCGGATTTGATGCCGTATTCCAAGCACTTTTCTATGGAATTCTGCAAACCTTTCAGGACTTCGTTCACGATGTCATGCTGATAAACGGTACGTTTCTGCATGGTCCGTGGAGTTCCCCCCCCGATGTGCATGATGACGACTCCGGCATCATACCGGGCGATTGTTTTAAGCAGGGCGGGATTCAGCAGAGTGCCCTTGATATTATTGATCATGTGCGCGCCGGCATCCAGCGCGGCCCGGGCGACACCGGCCTTGTTGGTGTCGACTGAGAGAGGAACATCGGTTGAGACAGCCAGCCGGCGGATCACCGGGATGATCCTGCGGCGTTCTTCCCGGGCAGCAACCCGCGGCGCGCCCGGCCGGGTGGATTCTCCCCCGATATCCAGAATGTCTGCTCCCTCACGGATCAGACGGCGGGCGTAACGGCAGGTCCGTTGAGTGTGATCGTCTTTGTTTTTCAGAAAACCGTCACCGCTGAAAGAATCCGGCGTGATGTTGACTATGCCCATGATCCAGGTTCGTTCTCGGAATGACAGACGCAGGTCACGGGCGAATCGGATATATGAACGGCGTTTAGGCATAATGTTTACGGCTTTTCCGGCGGCGGAGGCGGTGTATCGGGTTCGGTCTCCTGTTCCGTGATCCCGGCCGTCGGCGGCGGGCGAAATTCCGGGCCCGTGGACTCTTCTTCAGCCTCCACAGCAGGCGCGGGCATATTCAGCAGCCGCCGGGCTTCCTCAATATCAATGATCTCTTTGTCGATCAGATAGTTGGCAATGGCATCGAGTTTATCCCGATTCTTTGTGAGCAGTTCTTTTGCCCGGGTATAGGCTTCGTTGACCAGGGCGCGTGACGCGTGGTCGATCTTTTGAGCCGTATCCTCGCTGTAATCTTTATGATGGTCCATCAGATCGCGTCCCAGGAACATATTCCGCTGATTCTGACCGAAGGCCATTTTGCCGATATCGCTCATCCCGTATTCGCAGACCATGGAACGGGCGATGCGGGTGACATGGGTCAGGTCATTGGACACGCCGGTCGTGGAATCATCCATGTAGATCTCCTCGGCCACCATACCTCCCAGAAGAACGGTCATGCGTCCGATCAGTTCGCGCTTGTTGAGATAATGTTTGTCTTCCGTCGGAGGTGTGATGGTGTACCCGCCGGCCATACCGCGCGGGATGATAGAGACCTTGGTGAAGGTATCGACCTCATCGATCAGCAGCGACAGCAAAGCGTGACCCGCTTCATGATAAGCCGTCTGACGTTTTTCTTTAGGAGAGATCTTGCGGCTTTTCTTTTCCGGGCCCATGGTCACCCGTTCAATCGCGGCCAGCATATCGTCCATTTCTACGGCCTCTTTTCCCCGACGGGCAGCCAATAGGGCCGCTTCATTGGCCGCGTTGGCGATATCCGCCCCGGAAAAATACACGGTCTGCCGCGCCAGTTTATTGAGGTCGACATTATTCGCGATCTTGATGTTGCGGGTATGAACTTTCAGGATCTGTTCGCGTCCTTTAATGTCCGGCAGGGTGACGATGATCTGACGGTCGAATCGGCCCGGACGCAGAAGAGCCGGGTCCAGTGTGTCCGGACGGTTAGTGGCGGCGATAATGATCACGCCGCTTTGCGGGTTAAAGCCGTCCATTTCTACGAGTAAGGCGTTAAGGGTCTGCTCGCGTTCATCATTGCCTCCGCCGATCCCGGAAAACCGCTGGCGGCCGACAGCGTCGATCTCATCAATGAAAACGATCGCGCCCTTTCCGGATGTCTGTGAGGCCTTGCGGGCCTGTCCGAAAAGGTCCCGGACGCGGGAAGCTCCGACACCGACGAACATTTCGACAAAATCTGATCCGCTGAGTGAAAAGAACGGGACCTGCGCTTCGCCGGCCACGGCCTTAGCCAGCAGGGTCTTCCCGGTTCCGGGGGGGCCCACCAGCAGAACGCCGCGCGGGATCTTCCCTCCCAGACGCTGAAATTTCTTGGGTTCCTTAAGAAAATCGATCACTTCTTCCAGCTCTTCTTTTTCTTCATCGACCCCGGCGACATCAGCGAAAGTGATCCGCTGATCATGATCATCTTTTCCGGCCTGTTTCGCACGGGATTTTCCAAAAGACCAGAGGCGGTTGCCCATCTGAGATCCGCGGTGAGATAAAAACCAGATCGCCAGGATGATCAGCAGAACAGGGGCTAAATTGATGAGCAGCTCTCCCCAAAAGTTTCGGGATGATTTAACAGAGAAATTCTCTACATTGGTGCGCATCAGTGTGATTAGTTCCTCGTCTCGTCGGGGGATCTGCAGGCGGAAGGATTTGTCATCAGACAGAGTCCCTTCGACATAGACCTCCTCCCGGCCTTCGCGCATGGTCAATTCCTGGATCTTCCCGGTCTCCGGATTGTTTTGGATCATCTGGTAGAATTTGGTGTAGTTGATCTCTTCCTGCTGGCCGGCCTGATCCATAGGCTGTGAACTCATGATCAGCAGGATAACAAAGCCGATAACGAGCCAGAAAAACATGCCCGGGCCCTGAGGTCCCTTTTTAGGACGGCGAGGCCGTTTGCGGGGTCGTTTATTATTAAATTGAGATAGCATAACGATAGACTCCTTTATTTCGTGTATAAATATACGTATTATACGTTAAGTATGATGGGAATCAAGGGCTAATCTGTCAGGATGAGCGGGGACTGACGCTCAGGGTCTCTTTAGACCGGGACAGGCTGATTCCGGAAACAGCGTGTAAAGGCTGTTTCAAATTTATGGCTGCGCTGCGGATAGCATCGATCTGGGATAACGGGTATCCTTTGGAGGACGGCAGGATTTTCTGTATTCCCAGGCACAGGGCCATCCTCTGCATGGCCGGATGCAGACGGTTGAAACTTTTGAGAGGAACCGTGATCCCGGAGCGGTTCACCTGCCAGCGTGCCACGATCTTTTCAGCCTGCTGTTTAAGATAATCGTAGTCATTACCGGCAATGTCGGCCAGGGCGGCCAGGTTGTGTTTGACGCCCTTTTTGTAATCGCGTTCCAACAGAGGAATCAGATCGTGCCGGATGCGGTTGCGTAAAAAGCGGCGGGACCGGTTGGTGGGATCTGTACGGTAGCGGAGATCACGTTTTTTAAGAAATTTTTCGATATCCTCCCTCCCCGCGTCCAGTAACGGGCGGATCAGCGGGATCCCGTTGATCTCGCGCATTGCGGTCATAGCCTCAAGGCCTTTGAGGCCGGTTCCGCGAAGGATACGCATTAATACGGTTTCAGCCAGATCATCCCTGTGATGGGCCAGAGCCAGAGCGTCCGCTGAATACCTCCGGGCGATCGTACCTAATGCGGAAAATCTTTTGCGGCGGGCCGCGTCCTCCGGTGAGACCTGTGCTTCTTTCTTTATGGTGACCGATTGGGTCACGCAGCGGATGCCGTAGCGGGAGCAGAGGGCTTTGACGTAATCTTCATCTTTATCCGCGCTTTTTCGCAGGCGGTGATTGACATGCGCAGCGATGATCCGCAGACCGAGGTCATATTTCAGGTCATTGATCAGGGTTAACAGGGCGACAGAATCCGCGCCGCCGGATACGCCGACAATAACGGTGTCTCCGGCCTTGAGCAGGCGCTGTGAGGAAACGGATTCGTGAAATATTTTTTGAAGTGTCATGGTTTTAAAAGCGGTCGAACCAGCGTCTGCCTTTGCGCGCCGTGAAGACTAGGATCACGATCAGCGCCAGCAGAATACCGATAATTTTAAGTGTATTAGAAATCATTATGCAGGCCGCGTTGTTCTTGACGGGCTTCGCGGTAGGCCGCCCGCAGGTCTGTACGGTATTTGATATTTGGAGGCTGAAGACTCAGATCCGCGTAGCCGTTGCGCAGGATCTCGGTATTGACCAGATTGTCGTTATCAGCAAGATAAACATATGCCAAAAGATCTCCGTCAGCCGTATGTTTTTGCTGATCAAATTCCAGCCGGACCAGGCGTCCCTCCAGCAGAATACGGACAAATTCCAGAGCGCGTTCTTCCAGATGGATAACCGGATCATTTTCTTCGATCACAAAGCCGAATTGGTCCCGCTCAATTTTCTTGCGGCGCGGTGCCCCGAGCGCTTTAAGTCCGATCAGGTGAACGGTGGTATTGTCTTCAAGTTCGATCCTGCTGGTGCTTTCGACCTCCCGTACCCGGACCCGCTGGAAGGCATTGCTATCGGCAGAATCGGCAAAAAAATCCTGTGCTGACGCGGTCAGCGGGAAAAATGTCAGCATGCCGATCAAAGCAGGAATGATCACCTTCAGTCGAGAATTGAACATAAGTTTATAAGCCGGCAATGGCATCGGCAATGTCGAGGATCAGGCCGCGGGATTCTTCCCAGCCCAGACAGGGGTCGGTGATGGACTGGCCGAACTGCTGCTGGCCGATGGTAGCCCGACCTTCCTGCAGATAACTTTCAATCATAAATCCTTTGACCATGCCGCGCAGGTCGGCAGACATGTTCAGGCTATTCATGATCTCCATGGCGATGCGGGGTTGCTGGTCATACTTTTTATCTGAATTAGCGTGATTGGTATCCACGATGACTGTGGGATTTGTCAGCTCGGCTTTGCAGTACATGTCGGCCAGCTGGATCATATCTTCAAAATGATAATTGGGAATAGCTTGTCCGTGGATGTTAACCGCACCCCGCAGAATCGCGTGAGCGAGAGGGTTTCCTGTAGTCCGGACTTCCCAGCCGTTATAGCTGAAGGTGTGCGGGATCTGGGCGGCCTTGATGGAATTCAGCATGACGGTCAGGTCTCCGCTGGTCGGATTTTTCATGCCGCAAGGGATGTCCAGGCCGCTTACGGTCAGCCGGTGGTGCTGATTTTCCACCGAGCGCGCTCCGATGGCCACATAGCTGAGGACATCTTCCAGGTAAGGATAATTTCCTGGATAGAGCATTTCATCGGCCGCGGTCAGACCTGTCTCCCGGATCACGCGGATATGCATGCGGCGGATCGCTTTGAGCCCGTCGACAATATGCGGATCTTCCTGGGGGTTGGGCTGATGGCCCATCCCTTTGTACCCTTCTCCGGTCGTGCGTGGCTTATTGGTATAGATCCGGGGGATCAGGATCAGCTGTTCCCGGACTTCCTCCTGGACTTTGGCCAACAGTTCGCTATATTCACAGACCGCGTCCTCATTGTCAGCCGAGCACGGACCGATGATCAGCAGAAATTTTTCGCTTTTTCGCTCAAAGACCTCGCGGATCTGACGGTCGCGGTCGGATTTGACTTCGGCCAGTGCCTGTCCCAGCGGGAGCTCGGCGAAGATCTCTTCTGTGGTCGGGATGTGTCGAATGTAGTCAAAACTCATAGTGCAATACTTTAGCAATCTTTATTTGAAAAGTCAATATAGCAGGGTTTCGTCTGAAGGCGGCATGATTTCTGAAAAGCTGTAGTCAGCTGTGCGGGCTGCTGTGGTAGATGACCGAACGATAATGGTTTAGTGACTCTTTATATAATATAAAATTCCTATCACCACTAGGGCGATAGGAATTTATAGATGGTAGCGGGGGAGTGAATCGAACACTCGACGCCACGGGTATGAGCCGTGTGCTCTAACCATCTGAGCTACCCCGCCATATGAATGTCATCAGCTGACACGAAAAATTTGTGTTAAAGAACATGAATCTTACGATAAATTGCCGCAAATGGCAAGGCTTTTTTCCATCTTTCGTATTTTTATCGACCGGAATCAGCTCTGAAAGATCAGGGCTAGCAGAATCCCGACCAGGACGACCGACAGCAGGTAGAAGTCATTATAATAGAGAAAATCACGCAGCCGTTCTGCGGGGGTATAGGGGAATTCCACGGTTTCGGTTTCAACATCCCCTCCCTTCTGCAGGTTCATGACCTCACCCTTTTTCAGGCGCAGGAACTGATTGGCAATCTTGTAGGCCTGCAAGTCTCCTTTATCGATCAGGTCCATGATCGTTTTTTCGGTGACATTAAGGATGTTGGCGGCCTCACGGACCGAAATGTATTGTGCGTCTGCCATAATTGTTAAAGCATCCGGCAGCCAGCATCCGGCAGCTGGCTGATTGTCAGATAGGTTTCTCCTGTTTTATGCTGTTCCGGTTGATGCCCAGGTGTCGATTTTGGAGCGATCAAAGGTCCAGCTGTCGCCCTGTTTATTTCCCGGGATCTTGCCGTCATCGGCCAGACCCACGATGGTGGCAGAATCGATCTGCAGATACTGCGAGACTTCATCAACGCTCATGGCGTCGTCCATCATTTGGCATTGTCCCTGGAAGCGGGCGCCTTCAACAATGTTTAGCCGCGGGGTTGATATGTTTCCGGTCAGCACTGCTGACGGCATAAGGACCAGCATCTTTTTGGCGACAATGTCACCCCGAACCTTTCCGGCCAGGACAATATTGTCTCCATTGATGTGCGCCTCGACAAAGGCGGTATCGCCAATGGTCAGAGTTCCCCGCACGTCAAGGGTGCCGTTGAAATTACCGTTGATCTTCAGATTGACCGGATCTTTGAAGGACAATGAGCCTTGCATCTGAGCGTTGATCTCGATGTTCTTTTCGACCGGTTCGCTTTGTTCGGTTGTGGGCCGGGGTTTGCGTGATTTAAAGGCCATATCGCTCTCCTATTTAGGCTCTATTCATTATTCGTTCGATCGAGCGGATACCGACAAGAACCAGGACGACCGCGAACGTAAAGATAACCGATACAAAATATTGTCCGGCTCCGACGGCCATTCCGATGCAGGCAACGGTCCAGACAGACGCTGCGGTTGTCAGGCCGTTGACCTGATTGCCGGAGCGGATGATCGTACCTGCGCATAAAAATCCGATTCCCGTGATGATGCCGTGAAGCAGGCGGCTGGGGTCGACAGCAGTTGATGACTTATATATATCAGATACGTAAAAGGAAGTCAACACAACGAGAGTGGAGCTGACACAGACCAGAATATGGGTCCGCAGTCCGGCTTCTTTATGGCGGTATTCGCGCTCGATCCCGATGAGCCCGCTCAGGGCGATGCTGAGAAGAAGTTTATAGATGATGCTGGTGATATCAAAAGACATAGCGGTCTCCTTAGGAAATATTTACCGGTTCTAAATGATAGCCGTATCCTGCGATCATGGCGGCGTTATCCATACATAAATACAGCGGAGGAATATGAAGGTTGATTCCTGCTTGAGCGGTATGCTCTGCTAATGAACGTCTTAGTGCGGAATTGGCCGCGACACCTCCTCCGACAATGAGTGACGAAGCACCGGTTTCCCGGCAGGCTTGTATGGTCTTTTGTGTCAGGATGCCGACTACACTGTCCTGAAAGCCGCGCGCGATGCGGGCGGTGTCTTGAGCGTTTTCAGGCGGGTGTTTCTGATGATGATAAAGTACCGCTGTTTTGGTGCCGCTGAAACTGAAATCAAACGAGCCCGGCAGCCGGGCGGGATTAAATTTGACTGGATCAGCAGGATTAGAATTCGCGAGGCGATCGATGGCCGGCCCCCCGGGGTATCCCAGCCCCAGAATACGGGCGACTTTATCAAAGCATTCCCCGGCAGCGTCGTCGCGGGTGGATCCCAAAAGACGGAAGTCCGTAAAATTAGTGACGTGGTATAACGAGGTGTGTCCGCCGGAGACGATCAGCCCGACGGCCGGAAGTTCAGGCACGGGTGAAGTGTCATCAGCTGTCCGCAGGAAGTTAGCGTACAGATGCGCTTTGATATGATCGACCGGGATGCAGGGCCGGTCCAGGGCGAAAGCCAGGGATCGGCCGTAGGAACGGCCGACTAATAAGGATCCCAGCAGGCCCGGAGATTGGGTTACGGATACGGCGTCGATATCACTTAATGCGCATCCCGCGTCTTCCAGGGCCTGTTTGACTACCGGGTGAATGAACTCCAGCTGTTTACGTGATGCGATCTCGGGGATGATCCCGCCGAAACGCTCATGTTCTTTCAGACTGGAAGCAACGGTATTGGACAAAATGATCCGTCCGTCGCGAACCATGGAGGCGGCGGTTTCGTCGCAAGAGGTTTCGATACCCAGAATATGCATAAAAAAATAATTGTCCGCTTAAAAATAATTTTTTTCGTAGTCTGCGACGGATCCGTGGCTTTTGTATTCAAACAGTCCTCGTTCGAATGGCGATAAAAAAGATCGGGAAGGACGCGCAGAGCGAGTTCCGAACCGAACGAGCCATGAGAAAAACGTTCGGGAGGCTGTTTGAGCGAACGGGTCTCTCCCGATCTTCATGAGCCATTCGGGTGATGCAACCTGTTGTAGGCGAATAATTTATGAGATCCGACACCTTTTTTGGCGAAATCGGTCCACAGGGTTAGCCGGCAGTCTCCGCGGCTTCTTTCTTTTTTTTCTCTTCTGCGGTTTCTGCGGAATCGCCGTTTTGTGCTTTATAGACCTTTATTCCTTTGAGTACGTTGATCGCGGCCTGAACCTGATTGTCAGACATCAGACGGTCATGGACTTCCCGTTCTTTTTCCGTCATGTCTTCTTTTTTTTGCTGATCTTCGTCTTCTGACTCGACTTGACGGAAGATATTCTCCAGGTTCTGCGCAGTCTCATCTTTTTCTTCAAGTTCACGGTCGATCGGTTTGACGACGATGTCCGGTATGATCCCGGTTTTGTGGATCGATACACCGGACGGTGTATAGTATTTGCTGGTCGTTAGCCGGAGACCTGATCCGTCCGGGAGAGGGATCACAGACTGAACCGATCCTTTGCCGAAAGATTTGGTCCCGACGATAACGCCTCGATTATTATCCTTGAGCGCTCCGGCCAGGATCTCACTTCCTGAGGCGCTTCCGGCGTTGATCAGGATCGCGACCGGCCATTTCAGGATCTTGTTTTCTGTCGTGCGGGAATAGGTCTCGCTTGTCTGTGACGCGCGCCGTCCCTTGGTGGAGACGATCAGTGAGCCTTCAGGCAGGAATTCTTCCGTGATGTCGATCGCAACGTTCAGCAGACCGCCCGGATTATTGCGCAGGTCCAGGATCATGCTGTCCGCTCCCAGTTCTTTCAGTTTTGCCAAGGCTTTGTGGAATTCTTCCGCGGAATGTTCCCGGAATTCTGTCAGGCGGATATAGCCGACCTTATCTGTCAGGATCTGAGTATTTTTAACATCCTGAATGCTGATCACTTCCCGGGTAATAGTGAAATCCATGATCTTAAAATCTTCTTCACGCAGAACCGTGATGGTGACGTCCGTGCCCGGTTTCCCGCGCAGAAGTTTGACCGCGTCACTCAGCGTCATGTCCTTGGTGATCTCGTCTTCTATTTTGACAATACGGTCCTGCGCCTGCAGACCGGCTTCCCAGGCCGGTGTGTCTTCGATCGGAGTGATCACGGTCAGCAGTCCGTCCCGGATTGAAATTTCAATTCCAAGTCCGCCGAATTCCCCCTGCGTTTCGGTCTTGAGGTCTTCGTATTCTTCGGGACTTAAGAATTGGCTGTGGGCGTCCAGAGAAGACAGCATGCCCTTTAGAGAACCGTAGATCAGGTCCTGGGGGGACTTTTCTTCCACATATTCTGATTGAATCGTCGTTAGAGCGTAGCTGAATAATTCGACCTGAGCGTAAAGATCTTTGATCGTTTCCTTATCAATTTGGGACACGGCTACGCCGGTAAGTGTACTGAAAACAAAGAGAGATAAAAATATGGTAGTAAAAAATTTACGCATCAAGGATCCTCCTTTGTAATTCTTCCTTGATTAATTTTGGATTTGCTTTTCCCTGGGTTTTTTTCATTGCCTGACCAACAAGAAATCCGATCGCGCCGTGATTTCCTTCGCGGATCTGTTCGACAACATGAGCATGTTCTTTTACAAGATCTCCGATGAGTTCGTCTATCTGTGATCTGTCGGAGATCTGGGCTAAACCTTTCTCTTTAATGATAATGTCCACCGACGCGTCAGCTTGGAACAATAACGGCAGGACATCTTTTCCGGCCAGGTTGGAAAGGGTCCCGTTCTCTACCTGCTCGATCAGGCGGGTAAATTCTTGAGGAGCCAGATCAATGTCCGTGATCCGGGCATTGCGTTCATTCAGTTCTTTCAGCAGAGGCCCCGTCATCCAGTTGCAGATCTTTTTTGGGTTATTGAAAAGATCCGCGCAGGTCTCAAAAAAATCGGCAAAATCCGGATCCTGGATCAGGACGCCGGCGTCATATTCAGATAAACGGTAATCTTTTTTGAAGCGTTCAAATTTGATGATCGGTGCTTCGGGTAATGTTCCCCGGATCTTTTCGATCTCTTCTGACTTCAGGGTGAATGGGACCAGGTCCGGTTCAGGAAAATAGCGGTAGTCGTGGGCCTCTTCTTTGGTCCGCATGTTAAACGTCGCCTGTTTGGCCTCATCCCAGAGCCGTGTCTCCTGGATCACAGTTTTGCCGGCGGCCAGAACCGTGAACTGTCTCTGTTCTTCAAATTCCAGAGCGGATTTGACCGCGCGGAATGAGTTGAGGTTTTTGATCTCAGCCTTGGTCCCTAATCGGGTTTCGCCGGCTCTGCGCAGGGAAATGTTGGCGTCACAGCGCAGGCTGCCTTTTTCCATATCGCAGTCCGAGACCTTGAGATACTGCAGGATAAGTTTGAGCGCTGTGAGGTAATTATGGGCTTCCTGCGGTGAGCGGATATCCGGCTCGGAAACGATTTCCATGAGCGGTGTCCCGGTCCGGTTGTAATCGACCAGGCTGACGTTTGTTTCTGTATCATGGATCAATTTTCCGGCGTCTTCTTCCAGATGAGCGCGGTGCACGCCGATCTCTTTGATCCCATCGGAATTTTCAACAGAGACATAACCATTATGGCCGATGGGAAAATCGTATTGAGAGATCTGATATCCTTTCGGCAGGTCAGGATAAAAATAATTTTTGCGGTCAAATTTGATATAGCGGTGGATGTCGCAGTGCAGAGCCAGAGCGGTCTTTACAGCATACTGCAGAGCGTTGCGGTTAAGGACCGGCAAAGAACCCGGCAGACCAAGGCACACCGGGCAGACACAGGTGTTGGGTTCCCGCCCGAAAGTATTTTCACAGGCGCAGAAGATCTTACTGGCGGTATTGAACTGGAGGTGAACTTCCAGCCCGATCACTGTTTCAAAATGTTCGCGTAAAATATCGGCCATCATTGATCCTGTATTCGCGGACGGCGGGTGTGCCAGTCCGTGTTCTGTTCGTAACGGTGCGCGACGCGGAACAGGGTTTCTTCGTCAAAAGGTTTTGCTAAGATCTGCAGCCCGATCGGCAGTCCGCTTTCTGTGAATCCGCAGAGCTGTGAGATCGCCGGGATCCCGCTGAGGTTCGCGGAGATCGTGTAAATGTCTGATAGATACATAGACAGCGGGTCGGTGCTTTTTTCCCCGATCCTGAATGCCGGTGTCGGTGATGTCGGGGTTATGATCGCGTCACATTCCTCAAAGGCCCGGTCGAAATCCTGTTTGATCAGCGTGCGGACCTTGAGTCCGCGCAGATAGTAGGCGTCATAATATCCCGACGAGAGCGCATAGGTTCCCAGCATAATACGCCGTTTGCTTTCCGATCCGAAGCCCTGATCGCGTGTTTCTTCAAACATGTCCGTGATGGCGTCGGAACGGGATTTTTCCGGAAAGGCGCGCAGGCCGTACTGAACGCCGTCATAACGGGCCAGGTTTGAGCTGGCCTCTGCCGTGGCGATGATGTAATACACGCTGACAGCATATTGGGTATGCGGCAGAGAGATCTCTTTAATGCTGGCGCCCTGCTGTTTGATTATATCGACAGCGTCGGAGACCGCGGATTTGACTTCCGGGTCCAGGCCTGCGATGAAATATTCTTTCGGAATGCCGATGGTTAACCCGGCGCAGTTTTTGTCCAGGGCCGCGGTATAGTCAGGGACCGGGCGGTCGATCGAGGTGGAATCTTTGGGGTCATATCCCGCGACGATATTCATCAGCAGAGCGGAATCTCTTACGTCTTTGGTGATCGGGCCGATCTGGTCCAGGCTGGAAGCAAAGGCGATCAGGCCGTAGCGTGAGACCCGTCCGTAGGTCGGTTTTAAGCCGACAACGCCGCAGAATGCGGCCGGCTGGCGGATCGATCCGCCGGTATCTGATCCCAGGGCCCAGACAGCTTCTCCGGCGGCCACGGCAGACGCGGAGCCCCCGCTTGAACCGCCCGGAACACAGTCGGTGTTCCAGGGGTTGCGGGTCGGTCCGTAAGAAGAGTTTTCGGTGGATGAGCCGAAAGCGAATTCGTCCATATTGGCCTGACCGATCAGCGGACATCCTGCTTCGCGCAGGCGGGTAATTACTGTCGCGTCATAAGGGGGAACAAATCCCTGCAGGATCTTTGACGCACAGGTGGTCTCCCGCCCTTTGATACAGATATTGTCTTTAATTGTTATCGGAATCGGACAGGCGGCGTCTTTTGTTATGGTGTCGGGGGTCTCTTGATGACGGACATAGGCGCGGATTTTTGGATCACGGCTTTTTATCGCGGCTGAGAGTTCTTTATAAAGATCGTCAGGGGTTGTCTCCCCTTTTTTGATCAGTTTCAGAAGCTGATGGGCTGTTGATTCACACAAAGACATGATTAGCTTTCGATAATGCGCGGTACTTTGAATGATCCGTTAGCCTGGTCCGCGGCCGAAGCCAGCGTTTCTTGCTGTGAGAGGGACGGCTGGACGGTGTCGTCACGAAAGACATTGTGCAGAGGCAAGGCGTGGCTTGTCGGCTCAACGTCTTTCAGGTCAAGATCTTCAAGCTGATTGATGTATTGCAGAATATTCTGCAGGTCACCGGCCAGGGGCTGTATTTCCTCTTCCCGCAGATTGATCCTGGCCAGTCCGGCGATCTTTTTTACAGTGTCATCGTTGATCATAGTATAAATTTATCAGTATTAATGATTAAGGAATGACATATCATATCATTCATTGCTGAAACTGACAAGACGAAACTAGGCAAAATGGGCGCGGATATCTGCCGGGATGGCGATCGGACGAAGGTCGGCGTTGACGCAGGCCAGGGTGATGTCGGCTTCGACCAGCAGCTCATGCGAGTCTTTGAGCCGAACATCCTGGCGGAAGATCATTCGGGCCCGGGTTATACGGGTCAGCCCGGCCGTGCAGATGAGCATGTCGCCTAAACGCGCGGGACGGCGGTAGGAGATGCTGCAATGGGCGACCGGAAACAGAATTTCTTGATCTCCGGACCGGTCGACCGGAAAACCATGGCTGTGCAGGAATTCAAAACGGGCCTCTTCCATGAACTTGAGATAATTGGCGTAATACACTACGCCTCCCGCGTCGGTATCGTGGTAATAAATGCGGCGGTTCATGCTGGTCGGGTTTGCTGAGTTCATTGGGTTTGTTGGGTTTGTTGGGTTTATTGAGTTGGTTGAGTTATTGAGTTGATTGGGTTTGTTGGGTTTGTTGAGTTTATTGGGTTTGTTGGGTTGATTGAGTTAGTGAGTTGATTGGGTTAAGATTGAATTGACAACACAAATAATGCAAGCAACCCAAATAACCCAAATAACCCTCAACCCAATAAACTTTTTCATATTTTGCCCTGTTCCCGGCAGTTTGTCAAGGTGATGGGAATTTTAGAAATTTTGTTGGCAGGTCCCCGGCGCGGTGGTATATTAAAAATGAACGAACAGGAAAACGCATGGAGGCAGATCATGGCTGACGGCCGGCAGTCTGATGATACACCGCCCTTTTTCTCTCCCAGAGCAAAGGATCCTGCTCAGGATAAACGCTATCTTCCCCGCTGGCAGGTTTCCAGCCCGGTCTATTTCCGTCCCGAAGAAGATCCCAGAGAATCCACCGCCGAGACCGTTGATCTCAGTTGTGCCGGTGCCTGTTTAAAGACGGATAAGGTCTTACTCCCCGGGCAGCGGATCAGCATGCGTATTCTGCTGAGTAAAGAACGCGAACTGGAGATCGGCGGGCGTGTGGTCTGGAACCGTATTGCTTCCCAAGGCCGGCGGTTTGCCGGGGTCTCTTTTACCGGGGCGGGTCTGCAGGAGCAGGAAATTCTGCTGAACCATGCCTTTGAGATCAGGCCGCAGGATTTGCGCCAGCACTGGTTTGCCGGTTGGGATGGCGCATCCTCTGAAAATAAAACAGCTCAGTCAGAAGAATAAGCCCCCTTCCCTCTATCTATTATCTATTTTTAATCTGATCACAGCGGGCGTTGGTCATCCGCACGTAATCATCTAAAGAGATCTGATCCGGCCGCAGACCGGCGGGCAGTCGGCACATTTCCAGTAATTCATGGCTTTCCTCTTTGGGGAAAAGTTGTTCCAGAGCGTTGGCGATCTTTTTGCGCCGCTGCTGGAACGCTGTTCTGGTAAGACGGAACAGCAGACGTTCGTCATGCGCGGCTAAGGCCGGCGGCCGGAAGCGGATATGAATAAAAGCAGAGTTGACCCGCGGCTGAGGATGGAACGCGGTCCGGGGAACTTTGAAAAGCAGTTCGATATCCGCGTGATACTGCAGAAAACAGGTGAGCGCGCTGTAATCTTTCGTGCCGGGCTTGGCAATGAGACGCCGGGCGAATTCATACTGAACTGTCAGGAATGATTCCGAACACAGAGAACGGCTGCGGATCAGTTTTTCGATGATCGGTGAAGAAATATTATACGGGATGTTGCCGATGATCTTATCCGGGGCCGGCAGGGTGTCGAGATCAAGGGATAGAAAATCATGTTCGATAAGGGTGAGATTTTGGGCCGCAGAAAACGCATCCTGCAGTACAGCGACGCAGTCCGGGTCTTTTTCAACGGCGATCACTTGCGCGCCGGAATGGATAAGATGTTTTGTCAGCGCCCCTCTTCCCGGCCCGATCTCCAGTATGGTCATATTCTCGTCGAGAGCATAGGCCTCAAGCATGCGTGTGATGAGCGCTGAAGACGTCAGGAAATTCTGTCCGAGATGTTTTTTGGCGCGCGGGCGGTTAGTCATAAAATTCTGCGTCTTCAGCATCCAGCCGTCGGTCCCGGCGCTGGTAAGGGCCCGTACTGCCGGGTGTTTTATGTCCGGACACATGGATCTGCAAGCGGTGATGAACCCAGTGTTTGATCAGAGAGCGCGTCAGCGGGATCAGCAGTAAAAAACCGAGCGCGTCCGTGATGAATCCCGGGGTCAGAAGAACAATGCCCCCCGCAAAGATCATGAGTCCGTCGAGCATGTCATCGGTCGGCAGGGCTCCCTTGTTCAGGGAGGATTGGATCCTTTGGACCACCAGAAAGCCCTGCAGGCGTGCCAGGTATGCTCCGGCGACACCGGTGGCGATGATCAGCAGGATCGTGTTGGCCGCGCCGATATAGGTGCCCACATGGATCAGCAGGGCCAGCTCGACTGCCGGCAGAACGGTGAATAATATAACGAGATATCCAAACATGGTATGCTTACTCCGGTAAAATATCCGGGATGAGTTCCCGGACAGCTGTTTTTAAAAATCCGCGTTCGTACACGTCTTTGTCAATGACGGCATTATTCCATACAACGATATCCAAGTCAATGGGGCGCGGTCCGTACTTCGGCTGGGAGCGGTCCCGCCCCAGGCGGTCTTCGATCATTTTCAAACGAAAGCGCAGCTCCGGCTGGGTCAGGGCGCTGAGGAGCAAAACAGCCCCGTTGATAAAGTCAGGCTGATCCGTGATCCCGATGGGCGGCGTTTTGATCCAGGCGCTCTGCTTTATGATCTCACCGCATTTTTCGAGGGCGTCTTTGGCGCGGGGGATATTACGGTCCGGGTCAATGTTGGAGCCGACAGCGATGATGACAGTGTTCATGGGATCACTCTTTTGTGCGGGAAAGTTCTACAGCCACTGAATCCGCGTAGTGGAGAGCGTGACATTTATCGACGCGGACAGTGGCGGATCTGGTCAGCGGGTCAGCCATGGTCAGATCGAGAATCTCAGCAGTCAGGCGTTCCAGCAGATGAAAGTCCGACCCTTCGACCAGAGCTACGATCCGTTTTTTTAAGCTTTTATAATCCAGGGCATCCTCTAGGCGGTCGCTGGCAACGGCGCGGTCAGCGTTATAATCCAGAGAAATATTGATCAGGACATCCTGTTTGATATTACGTTCCCAGTTGTTGACGCCGATGATGGCGCGCAGTTTCAGGTCGCGGATATGGATCGTGGCCATATGGTCTCGCCCCTTCTTTTTCATTTTATGCCGATACGCTCAGACCGCCGTCAACAAACAGGCATTCTCCGGTAATGAACGGATTATCCAGCAGACAATCCAGAGCGGCCATAATATTTGCCGGTTGGCCGGGTTTGCCAAGTGGGGTGTTTTTAGCTGCTTCTTTAAGATAGCTGCGGCGTTTTCCCGGCGGAGGCAGGATCGCTCCCGGACAAATGCCGTTGACACGGAAATTCGGGCCCAGTGCGGCCGCGCAAAGCCGTGTCAGTTCAGCCAGGGATCTCTTGGACAATAAGTAAGGTATGTAATCTGTCCGGGTTTTGTCCATATTGCTGTCAAGCATGTTGATGATGATGCCCTTTTTCTGCTGTTCGCTGAAAGCGGCTGAAAGTATGTACGGGGCGCGCAGGTGTACTGCAAAATTCTGTTCCAGTTCGGGCAGGCTGTCTATGGTCAGGGATGAAGGCCGGTAGATCGACGCGTTATTGATCAGTAGATCCAGGCGTCGGTACTGGCGGATCACTTTGGGGATCAGGTTCAGGGTATCGTCAGCCTGGGCCAGATCGCACATAAATAGATGACAGTCTCCGCCCCCTTTTTTGATCTGTTGGGCTGTTCGCGCGGCCTGCTGTGATGAGGAATGATAATGCAGGGCAATGCTGTATCCCCTTTCCGCGAGGTGCAGGGCCATTTCCCGTCCCAGACGTTTGGCAGCTCCGGTGATCAGGGCGACAGGTTTTTTATCGCGATCAGTCATAGTTATTTGATCAGGCTTAGGAATTCGGCCCGTGTCGAGGCGTCTTCACGGAATGCTCCCAGCATACAGGAAGTCTTCATCACGGAATTTTGTTTTTCCACACCCCGCATCATCATACAGAGATGCTGTGCTTCGATCACGACCCCCACACCCAGAGCATCGGTGTACTGCATGACCGCCTCAGCGACGTGCTGGGTCAGGTTTTCCTGGATCTGGAGACGCCGCCCGAAGGCGTCCACAATGCGGGCGACTTTGGAAAGGCCGAGAACCTTCCCGTTAGGAAGGTAGCCGACATGGCATTTGCCGAAAAATGGCAGTAGATGATGTTCACAGAGTGAATAGAGTTCAATGTCTTTGACGATAACCATTTGATCATTACTGGTTTCGAAAATGGCCTTGTTGACGATCTTATCCAGGTCAGCTTTGTAGCCCTTGGTCAAATAGGCAAAGGCTTCGGCCGCCCGGCGCGGAGTGTCTTTCAGGCCTTCGCGTGCCGGGTCTTCTCCGATGTATTCCAACAGGCTGCGGTAATATTCTTCCATGTTGATGTCCTTTGGTAAATCGCAAATAGCGAATAGTGAATCGCAAATAAAAAACGGCGAATAGGAAATGTCAGGTCACGGTTAGAAGATAGGCGAAGGTGGAGCTCGAATCTTAACTCGCTATTGCAGATTATCTATTTTCCATTCTCTATTCTCTATTCTCTATTCTCCATTCTCCATTCTCTATTCTTCATTCTCTATTCTCCATTTTCTTGTTAAATATGCTGTAATATAGCATAGTGGTTTTTACACTGTCAACATAAACCGGGTCCTCTGAACCGGAAAACCGGTTGCCAAAACCGGCAGATGTTATACAATGGCAGGGTCACAAGGTCACAAGAGAAAACGTGAAGAGTGAAACGTGAAACGTGAAACGGAAAGAGTAAGACGTGAAACATTATAAGGTTGCGCGTTTATTGCGTTGAGGGTTTATTGGGTTGTTTGGGTTGTTTGGGTTGCTTGCGTTATTTGTGTTGTCAATTCAATCTTAACCCTATCAACTCACTAACTCAATAAACTCAACAAACTCAATAAACCCAACAAACCCAATAAACTCAACAAACCCAATAAACCCAACAAACCCAACAAACCCAACAAACCCAACAAACCCCATGATCCCGACACTAGATTATCACATGCACACGCCTCTTTGCGGACATGCTTCCGGTCAGCCGGAAGAATATGCCCGTCAGGCGATCTCTGCCGGGTTATCCGAGATCGGGTTTTCTGATCATGCCCCTTTTGTGAAAGGGCCTCTCCCCGGGATCACTATGGACCGTGATCAGCTTTCCGGTTATCACACGATGATCGAGGCGGTTCAGCACGAATTTCAGGGAGAATTGATCATTAAGCTGGGTATTGAGGCCGATTACATCCCCGGGTATGAGGAAGAAACCCGCCGCCTTTTAGAAGGGTATCCGTACGATTATGTCTACGGGTCGGTTCATTTTATTGACGAATGGGCCTTTGACTGTCCGGATGAACGCGCGGCGTGGAATGATAAGGATGTGGGCCAGGTCTATAAAGCGTATTACCGCCTGCTGCGTAAAAGCGCGCAGAGCGGCCTTTTTGATATTATGTCTCACGTTGATCTGGTAAAAAAATTCGGTCACCGTCCGGCAGGGGACCTTTCTGACGAGGTGCGGGAGACAGCTCAGGTGTTTAAGGAATCTGGTGTGGCTGTTGAGATCAATACGTCGGGGCGGCGCAAAGAGGTCGGTGAGATGTATCCCGCTCTGGATGTTCTGAGATACTATGCTGATGCCAAAGTCCCGCTGATCTTCGGTTCGGATGCCCACCAGCCTTCTCAGGTCGCAATGGATTTTGATCAGGCCCGGGCTTTGGCACTAGAAGCGGGGTATCGCGAATATGTGAGTTTCCGTCAGCGCCGGATCGAGTCCCGGCATAGTCTGCTGTGACCGCTTACCATTATTTCCCTTGATAAGTAAAGAGATCCTGGATCGTATGCCCTGCACTGAGTCTGGCGTTTAAAGCCCGGCAGATTTTTTCCTGGACCTTGCGTGACAGGCGGCGCCCTTTGCGTGCCTTAGCCACCATTTTATGCGTGATCTGTTCTGCAGAAGCATCCACCAGATCATGGTTGCGCAGTCCGCTGGTTTCCATGATCCCGTCGATCGGCTGACGGTCTTCTGTGTTGTTCTTTTCGTTCATTCTGGTTTTTTATAAAGCAAAGAACTCTGCCTGACATAATGGCGTAAAAAAAACTGATTATGCTTCGCCGAGCGGAGGAACAGCTGTTTCGCTTTTTTCCTCCAGGGATGAACAGCATTCGGCCGCGCCGCGGGTGTTTTGTTCCAGGTTTAATTGGCATAAGGCCTGCTGGGCTTCTAACTGCATCTCATAGGAACGGCCCCGGCCGGAATTGTAGCCCATGACCGCACCGATAAAAGTTCCGATAGCGACAATGAGAAAGTCAAATCCCCCCACAGCGATTTCAGCGACCTTTAAAAAGACCAGCATCCCGGCGAACATGCCGATAAAAAAATGGCAGGTCACTACGGATTTCGCCTCTTTGTAGAGACCGTCCGCGTAGTCGTGAATAAATTTCGGTTCGTACTTGGCCATGCGCTCCCCCTTTGTGTGCAGCTGTTTTGATGTTAATAATTCATTTTAACAAATTCTTCGATGATGTCGCGGAAATCTTCAACTATTTTTTCGCCTTTTAAAACAGCCGTTTTTTTTCCGCGAATATAGACCGGTGCGGCGGGTTCTTCCATTTGCCCGGGCAGGGACAGTCCGATGTCGGCGCTGCGGCTCTCGCCCGGACCGTTGACGACACAGCCCATGACCGCGACGGTCATATTAACGGCTCCGGGGCGCTGTTCCTGCCATACCGGAAGACGGCTCTGAATATAGGATTTGATATCGGCTGCGATCCTGAGATAGGTGTCTGTGCCGGCCCGTCCGCAGCCCGGACAGCTCACCACCTTGGGGAAAAAAGAACGCAGACCCAGCGATTGGAGGATATGCCGGCAGATCTCGACCTCGCGGTCGCGCGGTGTTTCTGCGTCCGGTGTGAGTGAGACCCGGATCGTGTCCCCTATCCCCTGTTCCAGCAGAATGCTTAGCGCGGCGGTACTCGAGATGATGCCCTGCAGCCCGCTGCCGGCTTCGGTTAAACCCAAGTGAAGGGCATAATCTGATCGGGCGGCCAGATCAGTGTAAACGTTAACGGTTTCCTGCAGGCCGGACATTTTAACGCTGAGGACAATGTGTTCTCTGGACAGGCCCAATTCTTCAGCATGCCGGGCATTATGGAGTGCGCTTTTGACCATGGCGTCTTTGACGATGTCGTCTGCCGGTAAGGGATCAGAAGCTGCGGCGTTGGCCGACATCAGTTCGGCAAGAAATTCTTGATCCAGGGATCCGCTGTTGACACCGATCCGGACGGCTTTATCATGCTGGACAGCGGTTTTGATCATTGCTGTAAAGCGCTCATCGCGCTGAGCGCCCCGGCCGACATTTCCAGGGTTGATGCGGTATTTGTCCAAGGAGACTGCGAGATCCGGATATTTGGTCAAAAGAATATGGCCGTTGTAATGAAAATCGCCGATCAGGGGCGTCTCAATGCCCTCTTTCCGCAGACGGGTCTTGATTTCCACGGCTGACCGTGCCGCCGCATCGTCATTCACGGTAATACGGACCAGTTCGCTTCCCGCCTGGATAAGCTGGCGGATCTGCGCGTATGTCGCGTCAGTATCGGCAGTCGGTGTATTGGTCATGGATTGGATCGCGACCGGATGATCTGAGCCGATCGTGATATTGCCGATCCGAACAGATGGTGTTTTACGGCGTGTCGGTGTCATGGTACAATTCTTTTTTAGAAAGGCATATGTATTATTAGCTGAAACTGATATTATCATAATCATGAGTTGGAAATAACGCAAGCTTCGGCTGAATATTTTTATG